>DIKO01000097.1 GCA_002423615.1 Desulfobacteraceae bacterium UBA5616 | reverse complement strand
CAACCGTTGTTTGCGGCCATAGGGATATATATACCAAGGATTCAGGGGAAATTCTTGATTTTGTTATCGGTATTTCATGAAATAAGTCAGTAGGAATGCTCTTTCCCCGGAAAATCACCGGACCGGATTTCGGAAATGTAGGACTCAATGCCCTTCCTGGCGGTTTCTCTGAGGTTCGCAAATTGCTTTACGAATTTTGCCAGATGCCGGTCGTGCAGTCCGAGAAGATCGTGGAGAACCAGAATCTGGCCGTCGCAGTCCGGACCGGCGCCGATGCCGATGGTGGGAATGCTTAGGGCCTGCGTTATTTTTTTCGCAATATCGGACGGAATTCCTTCCAGAACCACGGAAAAAGCGCCTGCCTTTTCCACTTCCAGGGCGTCCGCCAGAAGGCGGTCTTCATCCCGCTGAACTTTGTAACCGCCCATTTGATGCACGGATTGAGGGGTCAGTCCGATATGGGCCTGAACAGGTATGGATGCTTCTGATATGGCTTTGATGATATGGCTTACGCTCGCGCCCCCCTCGAGTTTAACGGCAGCGGCACCGGTTTCTTTCAGAAATCGGCCGGCGTTGGAAATCGCCTTATCCTTCCCCGCCTGATAAGATAAAAAAGGCATGTCGCCGACAACCAAAGCCCGCTTAACACCCTTTGAAACGATTCGCGTGTGATAGATCATTTCATCCATGGTCACGGGCAGGGTGCTTGCTTCGCCCTGAACTACGTTCCCCACGGAGTCTCCCACCAGAATGATGTCGATCCCCGCTTCATCTACGATTTTGGCGAAAGGATAATCATATGCCGTAAGGGCGGAAATTTTCTCTCCGGTTTGTTTCATTCGATAGAGTTCAGGTATGGTTACGGGTTTGTTCATGGTAATTCCTCCTTCAGACGATGGATTGCGGTTTGAATTTCAAATCGGTCTGATTATAGCGGAAAAAAAAGAAAAGTCAACATGCAAAAACGAAAAACAAAAAAAATATTGAAAATAAAACGAAATACAAATATAATTAAAAAAAAAGATCGAAAAATGTTAATTTATAGCCAGGAATATTTTGGTCTGAATGAACTGCTTTTCCATGGGTGATGAACGACAGGCTGAAAAGGAATTTTTATGCAACAGAATGAATTGATGGAAAGTATCTCCAAAAAAAGACAAATTGACCGGTTGGACGCCCACATCATTGCACTGCTTCAGAAAGACGGGCGGCTGCCGAATATCGAAATCGGGAGGACCCTGGGGGTGTCCGAGACCACGGTCAGGAACCGGATAAAGCGCCTGATCGAAGAAGGCTACATACAGGTGGTTGCCGTGGGCAATCCGTTCAAACTGGGATTTGAGGTCACCGGAGATTTATACATCCATGCAGAGATGAAAAAAATCGGCGAAGTGGTTGAAGAACTGAAAAAATTAAAGGAACTGTGGTACATCGTCATGACCACGGGCGAGACCAACATCAACGCCGAGTTCATCGTTAAAAACCGTGATGACCTGAATGATCTGATATTTAATAAAATCAGCGCAATCGACGGGGTCGTCCGGACAGAAGTCTCCATTATCATAAAATATGAAAAACGATGCTATGACTTCGGAACCCCATTGAACATCTCAGGCATTTGAAAAATGCCGTTAAGCAAATGCCTCGCTCCCGGCTTGACGGGGTCAGGCTAAAATCCACACTGCCATCTGGGTTGCTTTTTTCAGGATTTTTTCAGTGAAACGTCCCACAATCTGTTCCTCGTAAAAGGATAAAAGACCCCGCCTGCCCACAACAATGGTATCACAATTATGATCCAAGGCCGCTTCAACGATATCGATGGCGGCGCCCCTTTCGATCGGGATAACCTTGCTGGAGATGCAGGTATCCGGTTTCCCGAATCGATGAAGCAGATTCCGGGCTTCTTCCATGGACCGCTCAATTCTTTCCCGCTCGATTTCCTTTGAAGCGACGGCATGACAGATATGAAAATTGCAGGAACTCGATTTTAGCAGCGACCCCACGCAGTTCACGTTCCTCTTGGACCATACGGCCGGGTCGTAGGCGATCATGATGCTTCTTGAAAACTCCTTTCCGCCCACGATAATCAGGGGAATGTCTTTTATTTTGCCGATCAGATTCTGGGCAAAACTGTCAAAGAGCAGATCTTTCAGCTTGCTGATGCCCCTTCTTCCCATAACGACCGCCGAATACCCTTCCTTGGATTCATCCAGGATATCCGCGGCAATGCTGACCTGCTTTGCCCGGATGACCGGTCTGATATTGTCTTCGGGGAAACCCGCATTCACAAGGATGGCATGTGCTTCATCAAAGAACCCTTTGATGACTTTTTTCCGGCTCAGCGACCACTGCTTGATGGAAGCGGTTTTCATACGGTTATAGGAATCATCCCCCATTTCCTTGACCCACTGGGGCATTTCGTTTTCAACATTGAAAAGAACCGCAATGGTACTGATGGGGTCCATGATGCAGGCCACATATCGCACGGCGTTCAGCGACTGTTCGGACCCATCCACCGCAATTAAAATCTTTTGTTTTTGTTCATCTGCCAAGGCGTAAAATCCTTTCCTTATGAGTGTTGCTTACTCTCTCTCAGCATAAAGCCGCTTTCAGGCTAACAGAAAATTTTCGGCAATTCAAGAGGATCAATTCGGGAAAAAATCTCTTTGAAAATGATCTTAGAGCCGTCTTTGATAGGTTTCATAAAGAAATTAAACGATAGAATTTTTATTGACACTGAAATTGATTTTATTATAATCGCAAAATTTTCCAAAAAAGATTTCAATAAATATTTCGGTTTAAAAAGAACTTATTTTAAGGGTGTTGCAAGGAGAAAACATGGGGCTTGCACTTAAGAAGGCCTCCGGAAGGAATACATTTGAGCGCGGTGTGCATCCACCGGAAAGAAAGCATTTTGCTTCGGAAGCAGTCATCGAAACGATGCCGACGCCTGAAAAGGTCGTACTGCCGTTAATCCAGCATATCGGCGCACCTTGTGAAGCCGTTGTAAAACCTAAGCAGGAGGTTGCCTTCGGTGAGGAGGTCGCCAAAGGAAAAGGGTTTATCAGCGCTTCGATTTACTCGCCCATCGCCGGCGTCGTTCAGAAAAACGCCGTAACAACCCTTCCCAATGGTCGTCATCTTCCCGCCATTGTCATTCAGGCCGCAGGAGCGCAAAAAGAAGGGGAAGCCATGCTCCAGGAAATACTGGGGGGCGACTGGTCTAAAGAAAAAGTGGATACACAGAGACCTCAGGAAATCCTGGACGCCGTTTTGAATGCCGGAATCGTCGGTCTCGGGGGGGCTGCTTTTCCAACTCATGTAAAGCTGGCGCCCAATGAAAAAAACGTCGTTGATACGGTGCTGATCAATGGTTGTGAATGTGAGCCCTATCTAACTTGCGATTACCGGTTGATGGTGGAACACCCTGAACCCGTCATCTCCGGAGCACTTTTGGCGGCACGGGCCACGGGAGCCCAAAAAATTTTTATCGGTGTTGAGGACAATAAACCCCTGGCTGTTCAATCCTTACGGGAGGCGGTCCGGGGGACGGATATCAGTATAGCGGTCGTGAAGACAAAGTATCCCCAGGGAAGTGAAAAACAACTTATCAAGGCGATTCTCAATCGCGAAGTGCCGGTGGGATCATTGCCCCTGAATGTGGGCGTAGTGGTGATGAATGTCGGGACGGCGGCGGCGGTTGCACGGGCCGTGTTCCGGAAAATGCCCCTGACCCACAGGGTAATATGCGTTACCGGGGCGGGGATTAGAACCCCTAAAAACGTTCTCGCTCCCATCGGCACCAGTTACGGAGAGCTGATCAGCTTCTGCGGCGGCTTGACCGATGATGCGGCGAGACTGATTTCAGGGGGTCCCATGATGGGCTTTTCCTTTACCAACCCGGGAACCCCGGTAACCAAGGGAACCAGTGGTCTTACCGTTCTTACCGAGTCGGACCTCAAAAGGGAATCCGAAACCTCCTGCATCCGGTGTGGAAGGTGCGCGGACGTCTGCCCCATGAATCTGGTACCTACCAAATGCGCCCTGGCAGCCAAATATAACGATGTGAGTCTTGCAAGGCGTTACCATATCATGGCCTGTTTCGAATGCGGGAGTTGCGCATATATATGCCCCGCCAATATTCCCCTGGTGCAATTAATCCGCATGGGAAAAGCAATGGTCACCTCAAACAAATAAAGCGTTGAATCATCATGTCGGACTTAAAATACAATTCAGTTGAAACAGCCGGGAGCGGGGCAGCACTTCTCAATGTGGCCCCTTCGCCTCATTTATCCAACAGCGCAGTGACGACGAGGAGAATGATGCTGGATGTCCTGATCAGCCTTCTGCCCGTTGTTCTGATGTCCCTTTATGTATTCAGAGGATATGCCGCCAAACAGATCGGCATATGCCTGATCAGTTGTCTGGCTGCGGAGGCCCTGTTTGTGAAAATCCGGAACAAGCCGATGAGCCTCATGGATTTTTCGGCATTGGTCACGGCGGTCATTCTGGCCATGTCCCTCCCGGGAACGGCGCCCTGGTATGTCGGGGTGATCGCCTCCTTTGTCGCCATCGGCATCGGCAAGATCGTTTTCGGAGGGCTTGGCATGAACATTTTCAACCCCGCGATGGTGGGCCGGGCGTTTGTCATGATCGCATTTGCCGGCACCATGGCCGCTTCGGGATACGAAAGGGCCGGTTCCCTGGTGGACATCATCACCCAGGCAACCCCCATGGATGCATTTAAACAAAGCAGCGTGGTTGCAAGCCTTCCCAGCCTGCTCTGGGGACTTACCAACGGCTCTCTGGGGGAGGTCAGCGCCTTTAGCTGTATCCTCGGCGGATTGTACCTGTGCATCAGGCGAACGGCTTCCTGGGAAATTCCTGCCGGGGTCGTTCTGGCCGTGTTGGTGATCGGTGGTATTGATAATCTGGTTTCGCCGGAAACCGGATGGACGGTATTCCATCATCTATTCGGAGGAGCCCTGCTGTTCGGGGCATTTTTTATTGCCACCGATCCTGTTACCAGCCCCGTGACGGTCAAGGGCAAGTGGATTTTCGGCATCGGCGTGGGGGCACTGGTAATGGTGCTGCGCCTGTTTTCAGGGTATCCGGAGGGGCTCATGTTCGCGGTGCTGATAATGAATGCGGTGACGCCGTTGATCAACCAAAGGACAATTCCCGTACCCTTCGGAGGTGTATAAGCTATATGGAAGGTCTGAAAGACAATAAGATTGTTCAGGCATGGCTGGTTCTCCTGCTCGCGGTTTTATTCGGGGGCGCTTTATCGGGAGTGCAAATGACCCTGGGGCCCGCCATTGAGGCCAACAAAATCAATGAAACCCGGCAGAAAGTACCCGAGTTGCTGGGCCCATCGTCCGCAAACGGGGAATCCTTGGATATCGTATCCCGGTCGGTGAATGTGGACCGGCAGGGGAAAAAAGTTTTCTACAGCGTGTATGAAGCCTCCGTAAACGGAAAACCCGCGGGCTGGGTGGCCAAAGCCGTCGGCCAGGGATATGCGGATAAAATCGAACTCCTGTTGGGCCTGGACCCCGGTTTAAACAAGATCACGGGTCTTTTCATTCTGGAGCAGAAAGAGACCCCGGGCCTGGGCAACAAGATCGTGACTCCGGAATGGCGGGGACAGTTTATCGAAAAGTCTATTCAAAGTCCTCTGGAGGTGGTTAAAACCGGTGCCGAAACGCCCTATGAAATCAACGCCATCACGGGCGCCACGATTTCATCCCGAAGTGTTACGGAAATCATCAATTCAGCGGTGAAAGACCTTAAAAAACCATTATCCGGTCAGACCAGGCCTCTTGAATAAAGGATCATCAAAATGGCAGATCAACCGACAAGCATGGAAAGATTTATTCAGGGCATTCTGCCCGAGAACCCCGTATATCGGCAGTTGCTGGGCCTTTGCCCCACCCTGGCCGTCACCAACGGGATGAAGGCCGCCATCACCATGGCTTGCGCCGTAGGCTTTGTGCTGCTGTGCGCCAATGTGATGATCAGTCTGATCCGGAATTTGTTGAAACCCCATCTGAGGATCGTCATCTTCACCCTCACTATCGCCACCTTTGTGACCATTGCGGATCGGTTCCTGGCCGCTTACATGTACGAGATGAGCAAGACGCTTGGGCCCTATATTCCGCTGATCATCGTCAACTGCATCATTATTTGCCGGTGCGAGGTCTGCGCTTCCAAGCAGCCGGTGATCACAGCAGCCTCGGACGCCTTGGGGCAATCCATCGGATATGGACTGGCCCTGTCCAGCGTTGCCGCTGTCAGGGAAATTCTGGGAACCGGTATGTTTTTCGAAATCCGGGTGTTACCCACGGCATGGCCGGACTGGGTGATCATGGTCCTTCCTCCCGGAGCATTTCTGACCTTTGGGCTGCTGTTGGGCTGGGTTAACTGGATGACTTCACGGTATGCTGCCAAAAAACAGGTTAAGGGGAGCTTATGATGAGTTATTTGATTGACATCGTACTGATAGCCCTGAGTGCTGCCCTGATCAATAATTTTGTTCTGTATTATTTTGTGGGAATATGCCCTTTTATCGGCGTATCCCGGAAGGTGGAGATGGCATTCGGCATGGGCTGCGCCGTGACTTTTGTCATCTCCATCGCGGCCATAATGAGTTGGACAATTACCACCTTCGTTCTGATGCCGGGGGCACCCCTGTCCGCCTGGGTCGCCGGATTTTTTGTTTCCTCCGAATCTGCGGCCAAAATCGATTTAACCATATTGAGCTATATCGTTTATATCTTCGCGATTGCATCCTCAGTTCAGTTTGTGGAAATGTATGTGAGAAAATTCTTTCCCCTGCTTTACAAATCTTTCGGGGTTTTTCTTCCCCTGATTACCACCAACTGTGCCATATTGTTCGCGTGCCTGAAAATCATGAGCAATATCGTGGGCGTGGATGATCCCGCGGACGCCTGGGATTTGGGCAGATCCCTGACCCTCGCCGTCTTTGGAGGAGTTGGGTTTACCATCGCCATCAGCATTATGGCGGGAATTCGTGAAGAGTTGGAGCTGTGCGATATCCCCAAACCTTTTAAGGGAGCGGCCATCACCCTGATCACCGGGGGGATTCTGGCAATGGCCTTCATGGGATTCACCGGTGTGGATTCGGGTTTGAAAAAAGCGATGACGCCCGCACCTTCAATTGAGATGAAAGCGCCCCAGAACACGGCGCAATAAAAGGAAAAAGGACGGCAGGGGGGCGGTAATATCGGCCTCCTGTTTCAGTGATAACTTTCAAGGTCAGAACGGCGTAAATGAGGTTTCAATGAATTGGGTGACCATAGGACTTTCCGCAGGAACCCTGTTAACGATGGCGGTAATATTTTCTTATGTGCTGGGATGGGCGAACAAGACATTTTATGTGGAAACGGATCCCACGGTGGAAGCCGTTATGGACGCGCTGCCCGGTGCGAATTGCGGCGGCTGCGGTTACGTGGGATGCTACGAGTATGCCGAGGCCGTTGGCCTGAACGCTGAATCTGTCAGCAAATGCGTCGTAGGCGGAGAAAATTGCGCCAAGGCCCTGGCCGAAATCATGGGGGTCGAGGTGGAGGCCCGGTTTCCCTATCGCCCCGTTGTGCACTGTTCTGCCACGTATGAAGACCGATTGAAAAAAAGCGACTACAAAGGCGAAAAAAGATGCCGCGCAGCCAACCTGGTTTCGGATATTCAGGGATGCACCTATGGATGTCTGGGATTCGGCGACTGTGAAAATGCCTGTGACTATGACGCAATTCATGTCGTTGAGGGGCTGGCCGTGGTGAACTATGAAAAATGCGTGGGCTGTGCCGCCTGCACCAAAGCCTGCCCGAGAAATATAATTTCCATGGTTCCCTTCAAGGCCGAGCGGATACTGGCGGTCACCTGCTCCAACAAGGATTCGGGAAAGGACGTCAAAGATGTCTGCACCGTGGGTTGCATCGGTTGCAAGGCCTGCACCAAAGCCTCATCTCTCATCACCATTCAGGACAATCTTGCCGTTCTGGATTATGACCTGTATTCATCCGATGGTATGGAAGGGCTGGTCAAGGCTGTTGAAAAATGCCCGAGGAAGGGGCTCGTGTTCATCGGGAAACCGTCCCCGGAAGATATGGAAGCCGTGAAAAGTGAAGACCTTCCCGACCTGGTCAAGCCTGATTTCAAAACCACGGTGGACCAGACCGGTTGGAGAGGATAAAACCCCAATCCTTTGTCATTTTATAGAACGTAAAAACCGGATCACATCAAAATCCGGTTTTTTTTATGGTCTTATATCCGGTAGGGTATGTCATTCCGGCAATCCATGAAAATCCCCTAACTAAAACTTCAAAATAATGTTCCCCGCATATTGTTTTTAATACCGAATTATATTAAACTTTAACCATATCGAACATCCCCGCAAAAGGGTCCCGAGGAGAGTCGCCAGTGCAAATCAAATCAACGGCGCTTGAAGTCAATATCGCCAGTTATCACGTGGATGTGACCATTGATTCCCGATACTCGGTTCTACAGGATATCCTGGGCCGGTATTATGGATTGATGGAGGGATTTAACACGTTTTTAAAGGAACTGTCTCATCCCTACCGAAACTGGCGGTTCATCGTCCAGGAGGCCAGGGGATATGCACTGGACTATTTCCACCTGTTGAAAAAACATGAAAAAGGCCCGGATGCGGTGGGGCTTTTCATCGACATCTTTGAACAGGCCATCACCAGGGAATCGGATCCAATGATCAAGACCGACGCCGTGGATGCGCTGTTGCTGTTCCTTCAAAAAGTGATCCGGGAGACCAGGGATGAAAAAAACCGGTTTGACACCGTCATCCACCAGGCATTTTACCGGATGCTGAACTACCCGGACGACCATTTTTCACTTATTATACGAAGTTATTACCAGATTACCAAAATCGCGGAACTTCTTTCCGGGCCTGACCAGGAAAGCTTTCCGGATTTTTCCCCTTTGAATTCCCTCCTGATCCGATATTTCAAGGACAATTACCATTACTGGCTGAATGAAAAAGATCCCATGGACTGGTTTTGCGGGGAAGCGGAAATTGAAGATCGGGATGAAGAATTCAAGGAAATTTTTCATCCCGTGTCCCATGAACAACTGATATCTTTTGAAAAAGACCTTAACGATATGGTCAGGGCCCATGACATCTCCGGCCGGGATCTGCTCAAGGCACTGGCCGATTTCCCCGGATACCATTACATGGTGGAAGGCTACCGGCGGATTCCCCGGAAGCTCCTGGACATCGGGATGAAAACGGGAAAAGGAAACCAGTGGAAGGTGATGTTCCTTTTCCACATCATGAATATCAACGGCCTTTCCATGATCCATGAGGAAACCTTAAGGGAGGTGAACCGGACCCTGACCTGGCTCATCGGCAATGAATCTTTCCATAATGTACAGAGTCTGATTGAAAAAACGTTTTTTATGCTCAAGGAGCAAACCTATAGTTACCCCACCACGGCGTTAAACTGCGTCTTGAATATGGGCAAGGGGGTATACCATACCGACGACATCGACCTGGTCAAATTTTTTATTGACGCCATTATTGATCTTGGATTCCAATACCCGGGAATTCAGGGGGTGGGGAACAACTGGCAGATCCAGGTCAACACCGCTCACATCCAGAATATCCGCACCTGGCTGGAACTCATCAAGTTAAACCCCAAATGGTCAACCCGGCTGATCAGCTACCTGATCATTCACTTGTCCCTCTGCGGGGTGTTTATAAAGGATACCGATCTTTTTCCAAGGGATATCACTCAGTTGCTCAATAGTCACATCGATCCCGTTTACAACCTGACCAAACAACTGGCCCGGATTTTCCCTGTTTATTTCAACGATATCGGTGCCGAAGGCAAGCTGCGCGAAATTTCCACACAGATTGATGAGATCAGCCACCGGAAGGATGTTCTCATCCATTTTTTACGCAAACAAAGCCATGTGGAGAGCAGTAACCGGATCATCATGTTCATGGAGGCCGTCCTGGAATTTTACAGGACCCGGGATAAGCGGGGATTGACGCCTTTCGTGCCGCCGGGAATTTACAACCAGATCGACACCACGGGGTTGTTTATTGACGGCATGTTTAAAGCCTTTTCCATGCTTGAGGAAAAAGGCTTTATCCTTCCCCAGGCGCTTTTAACGATTCCCGATGAAGACCTCCGGCAAATTCTGAAAGAAGCGCATGGCGTCCTTCCGCGGGATTTGAAGCGTGTTGAACTTGTTGTCGCCCTGTACAGGCTTCTGCATCAGAAATACAATCTGGATTTCCTCGAGATCAACCATTACCTGGACCAGCTTCAGTGTGAAGCCTTTCCTGACCTGAGCAGGCTGAAATCCGCGCTCAATGAGAATGATATAAAGAAAAAAATCATCATGCTCCTGGATTACCTGGAGCAGCTGAAACAGTTAATTCTGTCCCCGGAAAAATATGAGATCAAGGAGGATATTTACAACAAACGCCATTTCACCGTGGATATTCCATCCATGTACGGCAGCTACCATGAACTTAAATTCGATGCCATGGGATTGACGTTACGGATCGAATCCTTTCTTAACGTACTCTTCGAGGAGTTGATCAACAACATCGATCTGTCTCTGATTACCAAGGCCACTTTTTACCAGATTTACAGCCGGATCAGCATGTTTGACAGAGCCTTGAAGCTGGACGGGATTTCTTCCGTCGAGATCGAACGCCAACTGGACTTTCTTGCCCATTCCCTGGAGGTGAAAGGCTTTTCCTTCACCCAGTATCTCGATATTTTCAAAGGGTTCGCCCAGGCGGTTAAAAATATCGTCAACGATTATTTCAACAATATCCACGAACAGAATTTATCCCATATTTTAAACCGGATTTCACCGGACGATATTCTGCCCAAACATCTGCCCAGTTCTCCATTGGCCGACCCCGAAAAGCTTAAACACCGGATTTCGGAGATTTTTTTCAGGGACCGGATCGCCCTTTCACTGGGGCTCCAGCAGCTTGATTTGTTCCTCAGCAGAATATTGAACACCCTGTATCACCAGGCCGAAAAGCTGCCCAAGGAAAAATTGCACCTTCTGTTGAATTATGACCCGGAAAATGCCATGACCCCCATCAACGATCCAGGGAGCCGTCTGACCGGAATCATTCAACTGGGCAACAAGGGATTGAACCTGGTGAGATTGAGAAGCTTCGGGATGCCGGTTCCGCCGGGATTTATCATCACCACGGAAGTTTTCCGCTGCCGGGAGATCATCGAGAGTTATCCGCCGGCGGAACAGAATTTTAAAGAGCAGGTTCTGCGGGGTATCGCCGACCTGGAAAACAACACCCTGAAGAAATTCGGCAATGGGAAAAAGCCGCTTTTGTTCTCGGTTCGAAGCGGGTCTTCCATTTCACAGCCCGGAATGATGGACACATTCCTGGACGTCGGAATGAATGAGGAAATCGCCCAGAGGCTTGCCGTCCACACGGGAAACGACTGGTTTGCCTGGGACAGTTACAGAAGGTTCTTGCAATGTTATGGAATGTCCTTCAATCTGGAGCGAGACGATTTCGACGCGATCATCAACGGATGCAAGAAAGAATGGGGGATTCCTTTCAAGAAGGGGTTTTCCGGAGAGCAGATGAAGGAGACGGCACTCCGCTACAAGCAATATATTTTCGAAAACGGCATCGTTATCCAGGAAGATCCCTTTGAGCAACTTTACATGATCATCAAAAAAGTCCTGGAATCCTGGGAATCCTCAAAAGCCAGAACCTATCGGAAAATCATGGGGATATCGGATGACTGGGGCACGGCGGTGACCATCCAGGAAATGGTGTACGGAAATATATCCCAGAATTCCGGAAGCGGGGTTTTCTTTACCCATAACCCCAGATGGTCCGAGGATAATTTAAGGCTCTGGGGGGATTTTACCTTGGGCAATCAGGGGGAAGACGTGGTCTCCGGTCTGGTGAACACCCTGCCCATTTCCATCAACCAGCAGAATATCGAGATGCGGGAAACGGATATCACCCTGGAAACCCATTTTCCGGAGATTTACAACGCACTCAAAGAATGGGCCAACGAACTGGTGTATAAAAGAGGGTGGAGCCCCCAGGAAATCGAGTTTACCTTTGAGGGACCCCACAGGGATAATCTTTACCTGCTTCAGACCCGGGACATGGCCATCCGTGAGAGAAAGAAAGCCATGACCTTTGACCCTGAACACATCACCGAGGGCAAGGTCATCGGCCACGGGATCGGTGTCAGCGGAGGGGCGATGTCGGGAAGAGTTGTTTTCACCCTGGAGGAAATTGATCAATGGCGTCATCAGGAGCCCGGAATTCCATTGATCCTGGTCCGGGGTGACACGGTGCCCGATGATATCAAGGAGATTTTTGCCGCCGACGGTCTGCTTACGGCAAGGGGGGGATTGACGTCTCATGCTGCGGTAGTGGCCCACCGGCTGGGGAAAACCTGTGTTGTGGGGTGCGGGGATATGATCTGCGAGGAAAAGGAGAAAATATGCAAATTCACCCGTGCTCGACTGAAACCGGGGGATTACCTTAGTATTGACGGGCAGGAAGGATCCGTTTATCAAGGATTATTGAAAGTTAAGGAGGAATAAGGAAAACCTCCGGAAGGAAATCAGGAGACAGAGAAAATGGGAAAACAACATGCCAATGAAAATCGCTTGAACCTGGGGATTAACGGGTTCGGAAGAATCGGCAAGCTCACGCTCTGGCACCACGTCGGTCGAAAATATTTCGGTGAGATCGTGGTGAACATCGGGCGTCAGGTCGGGACCTGTCTTTCGGACATCGCCCACTATGTGGAAAGGGATTCAACCTACGGTTCGTTGCATGGGTTTCTACTGGGGCAGAATGCCGGACCCGTCATCAGCGATGTAAATGAGGAAAAGGGGACCATGTTGATCAACGGTGTCAAGGTTTCCTTTTTGATGACTTCAAGAAATCCGCGGGAAATTGGATGGGGGGATCATGATGTCAGGATGGTGGTCGATACGACGGGTAAATTCCTGGACCCCACCCTGCCTTCGGAGCATCCGGGGGGATCCCTCCGGGGGCATCTGGAAAGCGGCGCCGAAAAGGTGGTAGCCTCCGCGCCCTTTAAAATAAAAGACAAAAGAATACCCATGCCCGATGATGCCGTGACCACAGTGATGGGAATTAACGGAAATCACTATGACCCCCGGCGCCACCGGCTGATTTCCAACGCATCCTGTACCACCACGTGCCTGGCCCACATGATGAAACCCCTGCTCGATCACTTCGGGCCGGAGAAAATCCTTTCCGCTTCCATGTCCACGGTGCATGCGGTTACAGGTTCCCAGGAGGTCCTGGACCGTTTGCCCAAGGCGGGGGCCACGGATCTGAGAAAGAACAGAAGCGTCATGAACAATATCATCCTGACCACAACCGGTGCGGCCAATACCCTGAGGCTGGTCATTCCGGAAATGGAGCAGATCGGGTTTATCGCCGAATCCGTCAGAATTCCCATCGCATCGGGGTCTCTGATCATTCTGGTGCTGGACTTCCAGGATGACGTCACCGGCGGCTCCATCCGCAGGGACATGATCAATGACGTTTATCGAAAGGCCGCTGAAAACGATGCCAACGGATATCTCATCTTTACGGAAAAGCAGAATGTCTCGGGCGATATCGTGGGAATGCCCCGTGCCGCAACCATCATCGAAGGCCATGAGACCCATACCCGTACGGCGGAACTGAAAATTGACTTAGGTCAGGTGCCGGGCATTGAATCCGTGGTGGGCGTCCCCGTAAAATCCGGCATTATCCGGATGCCCCTGACCCAGGCGGTCATTTACGGCTGGTACGATAATGAAATGGGGAGCTACGTGAACATGATGGGGGACCGGACGACAACCATCGCCGAATATCTGTGATGAGGGTTTTACATCAAGGGCTTTGATGCCCGGGAGCCGGAGAATTGAGTCTTCTATTCCCCGGCTCTCGATTTTTTTAGGGCAAAGCCCGGGATCTGAGTGGCGGAAGGGCACACCCACGGAGACAAGATGAGTTATCAATATCCCGACAAGGCGGATCTGATTACACTGTCCCTTGTCCTTATGAAAAACGGAAATGATGAACTGCTCAGGAAAGCCGAAGACATTCTTCTGGCCCGGGCGATTTCCATGTTCCGTCAAAACCGGTATACAACCCTCCTGGATCTGGGCTGTGGGAACGGAAGGCTGACAATTGAACTATCAAAATACTTTCAATGGGTCACCGCTTTGGAGCCGGACGGGGAAAGGCTGGCTGAGGCCCGGAAAAAAATAGCCGACAACGGTATTGAAAATGTGAGTTTTGTTCACTCCCTTTTCCAGGATGCCGGCCTGCCGGATGATTATTTTGACGTGGTGATCTGCAATCAGATCCTTCAGCATGTGAATACCCGGGCGGTCGAACCCATCATCCGGGAAGTCCACAGGGTGTTGAAATCCAGAGGAGTACTGGTGATGACCACAAGCTTTGCCAAAGGGGACGAGGACTGCTACTGGAAAGTCTTTGCTGCAGAAGGAAAGGTGCAGGCTGTTGAAATTACGCCGCAGGAATTTGACGGGCTGGCATCCGGGGATCCCGGAATTCTTCCCGTACATTTTTTTTCCAGCGTGTCCCTTGAAATGCATCTGCAGTCATTCCGGCCGATCGAACAGTCGATACACGATAACATCTATCCCCACCCCCTGCTGGATACCATTTTGTATATCGGGGAAAAACGGGTAAAGCAGAGCCTTGGCGGAGCAACATCCTTCATATGAGACACGGCACTGAACATAAAACGGTTTCGGATTTAATAGACGAGCTTCAGAAAGAGGAAACATCTCATATCTGCGGCGGATTTACAGGCTCGGAACAGGCATACCTGGTTTCCCGGATCCATTCCCGTCTGAAAAGGACACTCGTCGTTGTGGTGGACACCCCCCGGGAAGGAGAGAAATTCATAAAGGACCTGAATTTTTTTATTCCCGGCGAAGAAACGCAGATTCTCTATTTTCCCCCATACAACCTGCTGCCCTTCAAGTCCCTTTCCTATCACAACGAGACGGCCACCGAAAGAATCCGCACGCTGTTTAAACTCCTGCTGAACCCGTCCCCTTCCCTTATCGTTACAACGGTAGGCGGCATGATGCAGAAATTGATCCCTAAAAAAGAGATCAATGAATATGCGGAACTTTTGATGGAAGGCGAAGACATCGACCGTGACCGCCTTGTTGAAAAATTGGTGGCGGGGGGATATGTCCGCACCGGGATTGTAGAGGAGGCGGGTGATTTTTGCGTCCGTGGGGGTGTTCTCGATATTTTTTCACCCCTGTATGAAGATCCCCTGCGCATGGAATTATTCGGGGATACCGTGGATTCTTTAAAGTTTTTCTCCGCCGCAAGCCAGCGCAAACTGAAATCCATAACAGAAGCCGTGATTTTACCCGCAAAGGAAGTGATATTAAACCGGTCATCCCTTACGGAGGTCATCGCGAGGGTGCGGGCACAGGCGGCAAGTCTGGAGATTCCCGTCACCAAGGTCCGGGAGATCGTCGACCGCATTTCAAAAGAGGGCTTATTTCCCGGGATTGAAAGCCTCATCCCCATCATTTATCCGGAGCTTGACATGCTGACGGACTATCTTCCCGGAAAAGCCTTTTGCATATTGGTTGAGCCCTCGAATCTTGAAAAGGCGGCTGAAGAATACGAACTGCTCGCGGGAAGGAATTATGCTGCCGCATGTGATGAAAAACGGATCTGTGTCGAGCCCCATACCCTTTATGTGCCCTGGCATAAAGTCCGGGAAACGCTGAAACCGGAGAGGACCGTTTCATTGAAGGCCTTTAACGCCTCGGCGTCTCCGGGTGAAGAAGACCGTGGGAACGGTTCATGGGATTTCGTTATTGCCGACAATTCCAACGTGACGGCCGAGCTTAAATACGCCCGGGGCAAGGAAAATTCTCTCATGCCCCTGGTCGAGTGGATCAATTCCAACAAAGATTCATCACTGAGGACCCTGCTTCTCTGTAACGGAAAATCTCAGGCGGAACGGCTTCAATCCCTTTTACGGCTCTACCGGATTCAACCGGACGTCATTTCCGGATTTCCGTCCGGCGATGGAAGCCGAGGAACCGTTTATATCGTGAGGGGACAGATACATTCGGGATTTGTCTGGTCCGGCGAAGGATTGGCCGTTATCACCGAGGATGAGATTTTCGGTAAAAAATATCGAAAATCAAGAAGCCCCAAACCGGAAGTCCGGACGGATCTTTTGACGGTGGAAGATTTGAAAAAAGATGATCTGGTGGTTCATATGGATCACGGCATCGGACGTTATGAAGGATTGATCAAGCTTGAATTGAACGGCACCACCAATGATTTTCTGCTTATTGTATATAAAGATGAAGATAAGCTTTATCTGCCTGTGGACCGCATGAGTCTGATTCAGAAGTACCTGGGGGTGGACGGCATCAAGCCGGTCCTGGATAAACTGGGAGGAAAAACCTGGGACCGGGTGAAAGCGAGCGTCAAGAGGTCCACTGAGAAAATAGCCGGGGAGTTGCTGCGACTGTATGCAGAAAGAAAAGTCAGACAGGGCTTTGCATTTGAAAATATCGATGATTTATATCGGGATTTCGAATCGGGGTTCCCCTATGAGGAAACGGAAGACCAGCGGAAGGCCATTGAACATGTCTTGAATGACATGATGGAAGTAAACCCCATGGACCGGCTGGTGTGCGGGGATGTGGGATACGGAAAAACCGAGGTGGCTCTGCGGGCTTCCTTCGTGGCGATCAATAATAACCGGCAGGTGGCGGTTCTGGTGCCCACCACCGTTCTGGCGGAGCAGCACTTTTCAACCTTTAAAAGCCGGTTCGAACCCTACCCGGTGAACATCGCCTGCCTCAGCCGGTTCAGGCCCCGGAAGGAACAGCAGGAGATTATTGAAGGCCTTAAAACCGGGAAGATCGACATTGTCGTGGGAACCCATCGGCTGCTCCAGAAGGATATTAATTTCAAGGACCTGGGCCTGTTCGTGATTGACGAGGAACACCGGTTCGGGGTCAAGCATAAGGAAAAACTCAAAAAAATCCGAAGCACGGTCGATGTCCTGGCATTAACGGCAACGCCCATTCCCCGGACACTTCACCTGTCTCTGCTGGGGATAAGGGATATCAGCGTCATTTCAACGCCCCCCGAATATCGCCGGGCCATCATCACCTATGTTTCCGAATTTGACGATATCATCGTCGCGGAGGCCATTCGCAAGGAGTTGAGCCGAAAGGGACAGGTTTATTTCGTGCACAACAACATCAACAATATCCACCGGGTCGGGGAAAAAATAAAGACCCTGGTACCCGAGGTTCGACTGGAAATCGCCCACGGCCGGATGAAGGAAGATGAACTGGAAGAGGTGATGTTTAAATTTGTTGAAAAGGAAATCGATCTCCTTCTGTGCACCACCATCATTGAATCCGGCCTGGATATCCCATCGGCCAATACCATCATCGTCAATCGGGCGGATAAATTCGGACTGGCGCAGATTTACCAGCTGCGGGGCAGGGTGGGGAGGTCCGATGAACAGGCTTATGCCTATTTATTCATCCCCAGAGAAAGCGCCTTGGGAAAAGACGCTCAGAAACGCTTGAAGGTATTGATGGAACACAGCGATCTGGGTGCCGGATTTCAGATCGCCATGAGTGATCTCAAAATCAGGGGCGGTGGGACGATTCTGGGGGCATCTCAGTCCGGCCACATTGCATCCGTGGGTTACGACATGTTTTTAAGGCTCATGGAGGAATCTGTTTCCGAGATGAAGGGCGAGCCCGTGGAAACCCTGCTGGATCCGGAAATCAATGTGGCCATGTCCGCGTTTATTCCGGAGACGTATGTTGAAGACATCGACCAGCGGCTTTCCGCTTATCGCCGGCTGGCTCGGATGCAGGACTTAAACGAGATTGCGGACTTCAAATCCGAAATGACCGACCGATTCGGCCCTTTGCCTGTTGAGGCGGCCAATCTGTTGCTGAAAATCATGCTTAAGGTATTGTCCCGGAAGGCCGGGGTCAGGCGTCTGGATTTGTACGGACGGGAAATGCAGATGTTCTTTTCGGAATCCCATCAGATAAATCCACTGGGAATTGTGCAGATGGCTTCCCGGGAAAAATCGCGGTTCCAGATTTGTCCGGATCAATCTTTAAAAGTCCGGTTAAACCAGACCAATGCCGCCGGATTGCTGGGAGAATCCAAAAACATCTTGAAAGAAATCACACGGCATGTTAACCCCAACAATTCCTAAGGCATAATAATTTTAGGTAAATCACTTTCCCTGCGGGCCTCGGAAAGGATGGGCGGGAAAATCCGGGAAGAGATAAAGGTTTTGCCGTAGATCCGGAAAACGGCAATAAACCATGATGGAAGGCCAAATGAAAAAAAAACAGTTCATGCGCATGCCGAACACCTCTGCTTTATGCTTGTTTTGTTTAATGTGGCTGCTTGTATGCGGGTTGACGGGGATTCCCCCTGCTCATGGGAATGAAATCGTTGACCGTATCGTCGCCCAGGTGAATAATGACATTGTCACCCTTCGGGACCTCAATGTGGCCCTGAAACCCTACCTAGAGAAAATAAAATCCATGGGATATCCCCCGGAGCAGGAGCAGCAGTTGCTGTACAAGGCAAGAGAGGATGTTCTCAATGACCTGATCAACAACAAACTCACCGATCAGGAGATCGAGGAAGAGAAACTTTCCATCGACGAGAAGGATATCGATAACGCCATGGAGCGTGTAAAGGAAATGAATCATCTGACCGAGGAGCAACTGGCGGTGGAACTGGCCAAGGAAGGGATGAGCATCGAGAGCTACCGGAAAAGCATCCGGGAGCAAATGCAGAGGTCCCGGCTGGTAAATCTGAAAGTCAAGTCCAAAATCGTCATCACAAAAGAGGACATAAAGGATTATTATGATAAAAATCCCCAGAAATATGCGGGGAAAAAACAATATCATCTTCGAAGCATTGTGAAAAAGAAACCCGATTTCGCGGATGAGAACGGAAAAAAGGCCCTTTTGGATGAACTGGCATCCATCAGGGCCCGGCTGGATGGCGGCGAATCCTTTGAGACCCTTGCCGGTCAATATTCAGACTACCTGGCGGAATACGGCGGCGATATAGGCCTGTTTACCCTTGATGAACTATCACCGGAAATCCGGTCGGCGGTAGAGAATTTAAAAGAAAAGGAAGCCAGCCCCGTCATTGACACAGACCAGGGATACCAGATCTTTTTTTTGGAAAATATCGTCGAAACGCCTGGAAAACCCATCGAGGACGTGTCCGGTGAAATTGAAGAAATCCTTTATAAAAAAGTCGTGGACGAGAAATTCAAGACCTGGGTGGATGGATTAAAAGAAAAGTCCCACATCAAAATCATCCGATAATTCACCGTGGGTTGAAAAGGGGCATACTGCCGCGGGGTGATAGATGACGGAAGACAGCAGCAGACAGCTCACCACACCCGCCATCTTGCTTCGCCGTGTTGAATATGGGGATTTTGATCTCATCTGCACGTTTTTCTCACTGCACAAAGGAAAACTCTCCCTGATCGCCAAATCCGCCAAGAAAAGCATCAAACGGTTTGCCGGTGTTCTGGAACCCTTCTCGGCCTTGCAGATCGTTTGCCTGTCGGAGCGCGGCAAAGGACTTCCCGTACTTCAGGAGGCAACCCTTCTGGAGGCGTTTTCAAACATCCGCATGGATATCCATAAAACCGCCTATGCGGGTTACATGGCTGAACTGATCAATGAATGGATGGAAGAGGGAACCGCCCATCCCCGGTTATACCGGCTGTTCCAATTCGTACTCGACGCCCTGGACACCGGTGCAATGCCCATGGAGGCGGTCAGTATTCTGTTTCAAATGCGGTTTATGGACTTATCCGGCTTTAAACCCAATCTGGACCATTGCAGCTTCTGCAACGCCGGCACCGGAACGGTTCAACAAAACCGGATGCTTTTCGACCTGAAAAAAGGCGGTCTGGTATGTGACAAGTGTTCAGACATGGCTTCCGGAAGAATTGCATTGTCCAGGGGAACCATTAAGGAGCTTCTGTGGCTTTCCCAGGGGGACTTGAGCAAGGCGGCAAGAATCCGATTTTCCCCTCTGGCCTTGAAAGAAGGGCTGGCGTTTTTAGAGGCCTTTGTTCCGTTTCATCTGGGAAAAGAGCCCCGGAGCCTGAAGTTCATACAACAAATCAGAAGGTAACCCCATGTCTTTTTCCAAGAAACATGATTTATCCGCCCGGCCCATTGAAACATCCGTCCCCTGCCGTATCGATCTGGGGGGAACTCTGGATATCAGCACATTTTACTACCCCCTCATGCACCTTTCTCCTCTGACCTTTAATATCGCCCTGGACATGCGAACCCGGGTCAGACTGCTTCCCTACCCGGATAAAATGGTGAGGGTCTCGTCCAAAGGATTTGACAGTGTTGAATATCCTGTGGGGGAAGCCCCCTTTGATCAGCCCCTTGGACTGATGTTCGCCATCGCTGCATATTTCGAGGCCCGGGGTATCCATATCGTCATCGAGTCGGCATCGCCGCCGAGAAGCGCCCTCGGCGGGTCTTCTTCGGCCGGAGTGGCCCTCATCGGCGCCTTGATGAAAATGAACGCCGAAGAATACGGAAAAACCCTTTCTCTGAAAAACATAGCCCTGCTGGCCCGAGAAATCGAAGCCCTTACAGCTCAGGCGCCGTGCGGCATGCAGGACCAGCTTGCCGCCGCTTACGGCGGTGTAAATGCCTGGTACTGGCGTCCCGGGATCGGCAGGTACCCGTTTGTTCGGAAGGTGATCGTCAGGAAAAACCATTACCGCTTCCTGGAGGATGCCCTCCTGGTCGCCTACTGCGGCATGCCCCATGAGTCCGTGAACATCAACGGCAAATGGGTCGGGCAGTTTTTGTCGGGTCACTTCAGGCGTGCCTGGGAAAACATCGTTCAATACACCCATGAATTCGTTAACGCCCTTTTGCGGCAGGATATTCAAACAGCTTGTGAATGGATGAACAGGGAAACGGCGATCAGGCGCGAAATGACGCCGGATGTGCTGGAGCCGGTGGGCGAGCTCCTGGTGGACAGCGCTCTTGAGGCCGGCTGTGGGGCAAGGTTCACCGGAGCAGGGGGAGGCGGATGCCTGTGGGCCCTTGGGCCCAAGGACAATATCAGCCATCTGAGGGCTGACTGGGAGAAGATTTTATCCAGAAGCGAAAATGCCTGCCTGCTGGCCACCCGTATTGACGGCAGGGGGCTTGTTTTTCATTAAAAACTTGAACTTTATCCGGCGGTATGCGAAACAGGTCGCTGTCTGATCGATAAATTCGGTGACGGGTAAAGGGAATAGAATCAAACCACAAGGATAATCAGGGTAATAAAATGTATTTTCAAAATGTAATCCTGTCTTTGCAGAAATACTGGGCCGGCAGGGGATGTGTGCTGGTTCAGCCTTATGACCTCGAGGTGGGGGCCGGGACGTTCCACCCCACAACCCTGTTAAAGGCATTGGGGCCGGAGCCCTGGAAAGTGGCCTATGTACAGCCCTCCAGAAGGCCTACCGACGGCCGGTACGGCGAAAATCCCAACCGCCTGCAGCATTATTATCAGTTCCAGGTCCTGTTAAAGCCTTCCCCCATGGACGTGCAGCAGTTGTATCTGGACAGCCTCGCGGTCCTGGGCATCAATGCCCTGGAACACGATATCCGTTTTGTTGAGGACGATTGGGAATCTCCCACCCTGGGTGCTTCGGGATTGGGATGGGAAGTCTGGCTGGACGGCATGGAGATTACCCAGTTTACGTATTTTCAGATGGCCGGGAGCATTGAGCTTTCTCCGGTTTCCGTTGAAATCACCTATGGCCTGGAGCGGATCGCCATGTATCTCCAGGAAGTGGACAATGTTTACGATCTGAAATGGAATGAAAATGTGGTTTACGGGGACCTCTACCACCAGCAGGAAGTCGAACAGTCCACCTATAATTTTGAAAAGGCGGATGTTGCAATGCTTTTTGATCTGTTTGCCCGGTACGAGGCTGAATCCCTGAGCGTCATCGGGGAATCCCTGGTTCTGCCGGCCTATGAGTATTGCCTGAAATGCTCCCATGTGTTTAACCTTCTGGACGCAAGGGGCGCCATCAGCGTTACCCAGAGAACCGGATACATCGGGCGTATCAGAAACCTGGCCAGGGCTTGCGCCGAAGCTTATTTGACACAACGCGAGGCCATGGGATTTCCCTTGAAACGGGATTGACGCGGTTAAGCGGTAAACGACAGTGGGGAAGACATGAATACCTTATTGCTTGAGATCGGAACGGAAGAGATTCCCGCAGGATATATAACACCCGCATTAAAAGAACTGGCTTTTCGGCTATTAAAACGGCTGGATGAAAACCGCATTGCCCATGGGCAGGCCAGGACCTACGGTACACCCCGAAGACTGGCCGTGATGGTTACAGAGGTTGCGTCCAGGCAAAAATCCGTTACCACCGAGGTTTTGGGCCCTCCGGAAAAAGTTGCTTTTGATGAAAAGGGAAATCCCCTGATTCCCGCAGTTAAATTCGCCGAAAAACACGGCATCGGCATGAACCGGGTTTCGGTGAAAACAACGGATAAGGGCCGGTATCTGTCGGCCGTCATCACGGAGAAGGGGCTGACGTCCCGGGCGGTGCTGAAAACCCTTCTCCCGGAAGTCATCCTGTCCATTCCCTTTCCCAAATCCATGCGATGGGGATGTCTTTCCATTGAATTCGCCCGACCCATCCAGTCCCTTCTGGCATTGTTGGGGAAAGACGTCGTCTCCTTCAACCTGGGAAATCTGAAAAGCGACCGGCATACCTTTGGTCATCGGTTCACGCATCCGCGAAAAATTAAAACTTCGACCCCGGAAGCGTATGTCGCCCAATTGAAACAGGGTGATGTGCTTTGCGATGTGGAGGATCGCAAAGCCGTAATACAAAGGGAGATCCAAAAGGCGGCCGGGAATATCAACGGGTCGCTTCTCCCCGATGAAGAACTTCTCGACATCGTTACCCATCTGGTGGAGTTCCCGGCAGTGACCGTGGGGCGATTTGACGAAAAATTTCTCAGACTGCCGGATGAAATTCTCATTACCTCCATGAGGGAACATCAGAAATATTTCGCCGTCACGGACGGCAGGGGGAAGCTTATCCCGCATTTCATCGTGGTGAACAACACACCGGCAAAGAATATGGCCCTGGTGGCCAAAGGCCACGAAAGGGTTTTAAGGGCCAGGCTTACGGATGCCATGTTTTTTTTCGATAATGACCTGTCGGCTCCTCTGGAGAATAACGTCGAGAAACTCAAAGGCGTTCTCTTCCAGGCGAAGCTGGGCTCCATGTATGACAAGACCCTTCGCGTCCGGAAGCTTTCCGAATATATTGCAGATCACGCATTCGTCGGCGAGGAAGCCCCTGTTTTAAAAAACTGTGCTTCCCGTGCTGCTTATCTCTGCAAGGCCGACTTGGTCAGCCATGTGGTCGTGGAATTCCCAAAGCTCCAGGGGATCATGGGAAGAGTCTACGCCCGAAGGAACAATGAGCCGGAAAACGTTTCGGAAGCAATTGAAGAGCACTACCGGCCCACCTATTCCGGCGCGGAACTGCCGAAATCCCTTGCGGGAGCAGTCGTTGCCATTGCCGATAAAATGGATTCCATCTGCGGATGTTTTTCAGCAGGTCTGATTCCTTCCGGTGCATCGGACCCCTATGCTTTGAGAAGGCAGGGGATCGGCATCGTGCTGATCATGATAGAGAAAGGTTTTTCGTTCTCCTTGACCGCACTGATTCGAAGGAGTCTTGATTTGTACATGCCCGGAGAGATTGAAAAAATAAACGATGTCGCGTCCCAGGTGTATTCTTTTTTAAAGGACCGCATGGCCAATATCCTTGCGGAACAGGGGTTCACAAGAGACATGATTGCGGCGGTTACGGATGTGACCGTGGATTGCGTGACGGATGTATGGAAAAAAGTAGAGGCTCTGGATCAATTGAAGCAGGCGCCGGATTTTGAGCCGTTGGCGGTTGCGTTTAAACGGGTCGTCAATATTATCAAAAAATCGGGCGTGAATGTCCGGAAAAGCCTTCCGATTTCGGTTAATCCGGATCTGTTTGAACACTCCTGCGAGGCTGAGCTGTTTGACGCCATCCGGAAGGTGAACCGTACGGTTTCCTCAAACCTCGATGACGGACGGTTCGATCAGGCCCTGTTGACCATCGCTTCCCTGCGCAAGCCGGTGGACGCTTTTTTTGACGGCGTTCTGGTCATGGCCGAAAATGAAAAATTGAAAAACAACCGATTGGCGCTCCTGGGGCTGATCGCCGCTCTTTTTGAGAACCTGGCCGATTTTTCAAAACTGTCAACCCGATCAAAATAAATTGAAGGAGAAAACATGCCTTTTGATCCCGAAAAGGATGAAATCGTCAAACAATGGAGATGTGAGGATACCGGTCTTCTGGTGTCCATCAACCGCTATAACCAGGGGGAGCCCAAGGTCCAGATCGGACCCAGGGCTTTCACGAAAAAGGATGGGGCCGAAGTCCAGCGAAAAGCCGGCCGGTTGACCATTGAAGATATTTTGTGGCTTTATGATGTGATCGATGAAATTAAGGAAGAACTTTCCGGCCTCGCCAGGCCTGAATAGGCATTTTCTCACGGGCCGGGAACAGGGGGAATGTAAACGCCCGTCGTCATATGATCTGTAACGCCATACGCATAAGCGCCGATAGGGGATAACCTATGGAGGACCGCATCATACCGGGGGAGATTCGCCGGCGATCCGAAGAGCTCCGGAGAATGCTGCATCGAAGCAATTACCGGTATTATGTGCTGGATGATCCCGATATATCCGACGCCGAGTACGACCGGTTGATGCAGGAACTTATTCATCTGGAAGAACAATGGCCGGAATTGATAACGGCGGATTCTCCCACACAGCGTGTCGGTGCAAAGCCGCTTTCCCGGTTTGAAACCGTAAGGCATACCATTCCCATGCTCAGCCTGGAAAATGCTTTCCACGACGACCATGTCCTGGATTTTGACGCGCGGGTTAAACGCCTTCTTAAAACCGAAGGCCCTGTTTACTATACGGTGGAGCCCAAAATGGATGGGGTCGCCGTGGAGCTGGTTTATGAAAACGGCGTCCTTCTGACGGCATCCACCCGGGGCGACGGCGTAACCGGAGAGGTCATCACCCATAATGTCAGAACCATTCCTTATGTCCCCCTGGTGCTTGATGTGGAAAATCCAAAAAATGTTCCCGGGATTCTGGAGGTACGGGGGGAAGTCTTTATCAGCCGCGAAGGCTTCAAAAAACTCAACCGGGAGCGGCTTGAACAAGGGCTTCCCACTTTTGCCAATCCCAGGAATGCGGCGGCGGGATCTCTGCGTCAGCTTGATCCGGGAATTACGGCGAAACGGCCCCTTGAAATTTTCTGCTATGGTCTGGGAATGGCAACGGATCTTACCTTCTCCTCACACTGCGAAAGTCTTGAAGCCTTAAAGCGTATGGGGTTCCCCGTTAACCCCATGGTGCGTTCGTCTATTACTATCTCCGAGGCAATTGTCTATCACCGGTACCTGGATGAAAATCGACGTCAGATCCCTTACGAAATTGATGGAATGGTTATCAAAGTCGATGATCTGTCCCTCCAGCGCCGTCTGGGAACCACATCCCGCAGCCCGAGATGGGCTGTGGCGTATAAATTCAAATCCACCCGGGAAACCACGAGGGTGCTGGCAATTGAAGTGCAGGTCGGCAGGACCGGAACCCTGACGCCGGTTGCCCACCTTGCCCCGGTGAATATCGGCGGGGTTACGGTGAGCCGCGCCACACTTCACAATGCCGATGAAATAGACCGGAAAGACATTCGTATCAATGATGTCGTTCTGGTCCAGAGGGCCGGAGATGTGATCCCTGAAATCGTGAAAGTCATTTCCGAGGCCAGAACCGGCGGGGAAAAAAAGTTTGAGATGCCCGTCACCTGTCCGGTTTGCGGTTCCGCGGTGGTTCGTGAGTTAAATGAAGCCGCCGCAAGATGCATCAATGTCGGGTGCCCGGCCCAGCTCAAGGAAAGAATCAAGCATTTTGCATCAAAAGGGGCTTTTGATATTGACGGCCTGGGGAGTAAACTTGTCGAGCAGCTTGTAGACAAGGGAATGCTGGCCTCATTTGCGGACATTTTTCATCTCACCGTGGATGGGCTCAGGAGCCTGGACCGCATGGGGCCCAAATCAGCGGAAAACCTCGTCAAAAGCATTGATCAGGCAAAAACCATCAGCCTGGGCCGTTTTCTCTATTCCCTGGGCATCCGACATGTGGGAGAACACATGGCCGAGATTCTGGCTGAAAAATTCCCGACGCTGGAGGCGTTCTACTCGCTTTCCCGTGAACAACTTGAGTCCGTCGATATGATCGGCCCGGCCGTGGCGGAAAGCCTGACGGATTTTTTTACAAATGATGAAAACCTTGCTCTCATCGACCGGATGATTGCTGCAGGGGTGGTGATCCAGCGGAATAAAACCCCTGGTGAAGGCAGTCTGGCCGGTAAAATATTTGTCTTAACCGGGGTCCTTGACCAGATGACCCGGAGTGAAGCCAAAAAGCGGATTATGGAAAAAGGCGGGAAAGTGGGAAGCTCCGTTACCCGGAGTACGGATTATCTGGTGTGCGGAACATCCCCGGGTTCGAAGCTGGAAGACGCCAGGAACATGGGGATCAGAATCATTGACGAAAAGGGTTTTCTGGATGTATTGGCCGGAGCCATCGAGAATTCCTGAAATTTTTCCGGAGGAGGGCCGTGGGAAAAAATAAACGTGTCCGGGTATTGATCGCAGGCAAGGTCCAGGGGGTATTCTTCCGTATGGAAACCCGGCGGTTCGCCGATCATATCGCTGTGAGGGGTTGGGTGAGGAATACCCGGGACGGCAAGGTGGAGGCGGTTTTTGAAGGTGATGAAAGTCGTGTGGCGGAAATGATCGAATGGTGTAAAAAAGGACCTCCCCTTTCCCGGGTGTCCGGAATTGATGTGACCGAAGAAGACTGGATCGGGGAATTTACTTCATTTGAAATACGGTATTAAGATGAAGGCGGTTTGATTCGGAAGCCAAACCGCCTTGATTGAAATAAGGTTTAGAGCGAATCCTTAAGTTTCTTGCCTGCCTTGAATTTAACAACGGTGCTGGCCTTGATTTTGATGGGCTCACCGGTTTGGGGATTTCTGCCTTTCCGGGCTTTTCGGCGGGATTTTGAAAATGTGCCGAATCCGACGAGGGTTACTTTTCCATCTTTTTTCTTCAAGGTCTTGGAAACGGAATCCATGAAAGAGTTCAGTGCAGTCTGAGCCGCCACTTTAGAGATGCCGGCATCTTTTGCCATTTTGTCAACCAATTCTGCTTTTGTCATGAACCTTACCCCCCCTGATTTTGGTTGTTGAATTGATCAAACGCCTGTTGAATACTTCCCTCCATATATAAGGATATCGCTAATGTCAAGAAAAAACAGCATTTTTTATGCGAAAACAGGTTCGGCAGGCATTATTTTTGGGTTTACGTGAAGGACTTAACCCCAAGCTGCCTATTCATAGGCCTTGGCAAGGATCAAATTAAATGAAAATGGAAAAGATACAGTTTATAACATTGCATCCACAAACTCAACGGGATCGAAGTCCTGAAGATCATCAATGGATTCTCCGACCCCGACATATTTTAAGGGGATTCTCAGCGTGCTGCAGATGCTCACCGCAATTCCGCCTTTGGCCGTGCCGTCAAGTTTTGTCAAAACGATTCCGGTAATTCCAAGCTCTTCCCCGAACATGGCTGCCTGAGCCAGGGCGTTCTGACCGGTTGTGGCGTCAAGGACCAGAAGTATTTCGTGGGGAGCGTCGGGGAGTTTTTTGGAAATGGAGCGTTTTATTTTTTTCAGTTCTTCCATGAGGTTCGTCTTGGTGTGAAGCCTACCGGCAGTGTCCACATAAACCACATCCATATCTCTTGCCATGGCCGCGGCCACTGCGTCAAAGGCCACGGCCCCGGGATCGGCATTGTCCTTGTGCCGGATCATTTCGGCGCCGGCCCGTTGTGCCCAGATGCCGAGCTGTTCAACTGCCGCGGCCCGAAAAGTATCCGCGGCGGCAATTAAAACTTTCTTCCCTTCGGATGCGGATTTGGCGGCGATTTTCCCGATGGTGGTGGTTTTACCGACACCGTTCACCCCGATGACCATGACCACATGAGGCTTTGCGCCGTCGTCCTTTTCCTGCTCCGACTCCCGCGGGAGTAATTCCAGCAGCTCTTTTTTCAGCCGGGTTTTCAAGTCCGAAGCCGTGATGATCTTTGAAGCGTCTCCGGCAATATTCCTGATGATGCGCAGGGTGATGTCAACACCGATATCGGCTGTGATGAGGAGTTCTTCCAACTCTTCCATCATGTTCTCATCAAATTTCCGGGAGCCGCTAAACAATTCGTCGATATTGGTGGTGAGAATCTTTCGTGTCCTGGCAAGACCGTTTTTAAGTCTCTGAAAAAATCCGGAGGATTTTTGGACGGGTTTCAAAGTTTCAGGCACATCCATGGCCTCTATCGGCTTGACAGGTTCTTCGTCGGATGGCTTCTCAGGAGCCGGTTCTTCCTCCAATGCCTCGGGCATCACGGACTCGGGAATCTGAATTTCCTTATTCTTCTTTTTAAACCAGTTAAAGGCCACAGTCATCCTCATTCATATCGCAGTTTATTGAATATACGCGGGTTCTTCGTTGAAATTGACGGACACCACCTTGGAGATGCCTTTTTTTTCCATGGTGATCCCGAAAAGTGAATCGGCGAATTCCATGGATTTTTTATTGTGGGTAATCATAATGATCTGGGATTTTTCGCCGATCAATTTTAAAAGATCATTGAAGCGATAAACGTTTGCATCATCCAGGGGAGCGTCAATTTCATCCATCAGACAAAAAGAAGTGGGCTTGATCAGGAAGATGGCGAAAATGAAGGCAATGGCCGAAAGGGCTTTTTCACCTCCGGAAAGCAGACTCAGCCGTGTGAGTTTTTTACCGGGGGGATGGATCATGAATTCAACACCGGTTTCCAGGGGTTTGTCCGGATCGGTCATCACCAGTCTGGCCTGACCCCCTTCGAATAATCGGGGGAAAACGACTTCGAGCTTTTCATTGATCTCGGTGAAGGTTTTTAAGAATCGCTCCTGGGTGATGCGGTTTATTTTCCGGATGACTTTATGCAGGTTTTCGATGGCGCGCTCCAGATCATTCTTCTGCTCCTCCAGAAAATCATAACGGACTTTTAATTCATCATATTCTTTGATGGCGTGAAGGTTTACATCCGTTATCCGTTCAATCTGTTTCCGGCATCGGACCAGTTCCGGTTCCATTTCATCAATCGGCATTTGTGCATAATTCGCCGCGACCTCGGAATCGGTTTCCAGCCGGGATTCGATTTCAGAAAGAGACAGGTGATACCCTTCGGTCATCCGCTGGATGAGGTTATCTCTTCTCATCTCAAGCTGGGCGTGCTCTACCTCAAGCATGCGGATTTTTTGCTGGATCCCCTCGCGACGGCTTTTGATTTCACTGATGATGCCGTCGTTGTTTTTCAGTTCCTGGTCAATGAAATGATAATCCTTCTGGTTTACTTCCAGTTCATCTTCCATTTTTATCAGGTCATCGTACATGGCTTTGATGCGAGGCTCGAATTCCCTTATTTTCCCCTCCGAATCGGACCGTCTTCTCACCTTTTGTTCAAGGTCCAATTCAAGCTGAGCGATTCGTTCCCGGCCGTCCTCATGGAATTCCTGAAGACGCTTTAAGGTGTTTTTGCTGTTCTGCAGGGCGCCGGTTCTTGCGGTCAGCTGCATTTTTAAGTCAATGAGGTTTTGATTGAAACTTTCCAGCTCGGAAGCAACGGTTTCAATGGCGCCGGTATTTTGTGTAACGGCGTCCCGTGCATCTTTAACATTTTTTTCGATTTCGGCAAGGGCTTGGTTGTAACGGGCCATTTCCTCATCGGCGTCCATTTCCTCGCCCAAAAGCTTCTCCTGCTCGAGACGAACGATCTCCATATGCCGATTGGCATGCTTCAGATCTTCCGATACCTTATAAACGGCTTTCTCCGCCTCGATTTCATCCCTGGAAAAATCATGCTGTTGTTCCAGGAGCTTTTGGAGCCCGTTTTCATGAACCTTGAGATCGTTTTCAATCCTCTGGAAGTCTTCCCGGGCCGTGGTAATTTTGCGGGTTAAAGAAGAGATCAACTGCTCCAGTTCTTTAATTTCGTGCTTTTTCGCCAGGATTCCGGATAAATTATCTTTGCTGCCGCCGATCATGATGCCCTGGGAGGTGATAACATGGCCATCTTTGGAAACGATGGTCTGACCGGCGTCGTTTCGATGGTGCAATTTCAGGGCCTGATGAATATCTTCCGTAACCGCGACATGACCGAGAAGGGCCTGGGCGATTTCTTCAAATCCTGATTTTACGGAAACATGATTCAACAGGGCCATGCCGGGATCGGGTTTTTCCAGGTTGTCGCATTTCAGGGAACTGATGTCGGAAACCGGTAAAAAACCGCTTCTCCCGGCCCCCGTTTCCGCCAGGAACTCAATGGAATCAACGCCGGTTTTTTGGTCCTGGACGAGGATATATTGCAAAGATTCCCCCAGAACCGCTTCAACTGCCGTTTCATAGAGATGGTCCGGTTCCAGGATGTCGGCCATAAGTCCGATGACGGGATTTTTTTCCGGCTGATTCACTGAAACTTCCGGATTGCGGGAGGCGTCCTGAAAAGGCCGCTGCATAATGGCCTTTACCCCGTCCTTATACCACTGATAGTTGTCCTGCATTTTCTTCAGGGTGGAAAATTTGGAATCGGCTTTGTTTTTTTCGATCTCGAGAGATTGGATGATTTTTATTTTTTCACCCGTGTTTCGGCTGATTTCTTCAAGCTGATTTCTTTCAGCGGCGATTTTTTCTTTCAGACCCTGACATTCAGCCTTGATGGATTCCAGTTCGTCCTGAGAATTGACCTGTTCCTTTTCAAGCCCGGCGACCTCTTCCGCGGCGGTGTAGGCTTCTTCATCTATGCGCTTGAGTCGCCGTTTCAGGCTTTCCTTGTTTTGCGTGGCATTTTGAAAAATATTTTTATATCTGGCCTCATCGGCCACCAGCCTCATCAGTTCCGTTTTTCCGGCTTCCAGAGACCGGTTTAAGGCGGAAAGCTTGTCCCGGATCTGCTGGGAAGCGTCTCGTTCCTGATCTATGCTGGATTTGATTTCTTCGAGGTCCTTTTGGATTTCTGAATTTTCAGATTCCACCTGTTGCATTTCAATAGCAATGTCGTGGTTCTTCCTGGCAAGATCCACGCGGACCGACTCGAACCCTCTGATCTCTTCGGTAAGTTCGCCGACTTCTTTACGAAGGTGGGCGAGTTCGTTTTCGATTTTGTCGATGTTCCGCTGGGTTGAAAACAAACCGGATTTTTGATCGGATATTTCCTGGATTTTTTCCTGACGCTTCAGTTTAATGGATTCGATGGCCGCGTCAATTTTTTTAAGCTCAGTGGACTGCAGTTCTTCCCTGTCTTTGAGCCCCTGGAGCATTCCGGTGGTTTCATTAATTTTTCCAGTCAGTTCCCTGCATTGATTCACCCCCAGGGTAAGATCGAGAAATCGGATTCTTTCCTGAAAATTTTGATAGATCACAGCCTTCCGGGCCTGACGTTTGAGGCTGCTCATCTGCCGATGGATTTCAGAGATGATGTCCATGACCCTTAAAAGATTCTGCCGGGTGGACCCAACCTTTCGAAGGGCTTCCATCTTACGGTTTTTATACCGGGTCGTGCCTGCGGCTTCTTCAATGAAAAACCGCCGTTCTTCGGGGTCCGCGTCGGTAATGGCCCCGACGTTTCCCTGCTGGATAACGGAATAGGACCGTGCCCCCATGCCGCTTCCCATAAAAATATTATGGATATCCTTCAGACGGCAGGGCTGCTTATTGATAAAGTAAGCACTTTCACCGGAGCGGTAGATCCTCCGCGTCAACATGATTTCGGAAAAGTCTTTAAGTTCTTCGGGGGCGGAACCGTTATCATTCAACAGGGTCAGGGAAACTTCCGCCATATTCAACGGCGGCCGCCCGTTTGTTCCCGAAAAAATAACGTCCTCCATGGACTTGCCCCTGAGTTGTTTAACGCTCTGTTCTCCCATCACCCATTTCAGAGCGTCCATGACGTTGCTTTTGCCGCAACCATTTGGGCCCACAATGGCGGATATGCCGATGGGAAAATGGATCGAGGTTTTATCGACAAACGACTTAAACCCATTGATATCCAACTTCTTGAGTTTCATTCCGGAAAGTCTCCCGCCCTCGATTGCAGGGATTGTGACATGAATTCCCTCTTAATCGGGTATGAGGGATTTTTTTAAGATTTAATTAAAATTGGTTTTTATTAACAGGAAAACCGAAGTTTGTAAAGAAAAAAACACTATGGAAGGTATAATTATGGAAGATGCATACAATATATAGGATAAAATGCGGCGAAGACCCCTGAATTTCGGCACTGATCGATTTATCGCTTTTAATCGTCTGAGATTTCTAATAATAAGAGTAACCGAAACCGGATTTTATGGTGTGAAATGGGACTGGAAATTTGTTTAAACGGATATACAGACATTGGTTCATTGCCGGGTTGATCGGCTTATTTCTGATAACCCTGGGTGATGCCTCGGGGATGGTTTCCGAGGTGGGGAAATGGCTTAAATTTAATCACGGACCGGATATCGTTATCATTCTGATATTTCTTTTTTCCGGCCTGTCCCTTGATGTGGAACAGATCAAGTCCGGGATCACGGATATTTCCGGCCTGGTCCTGGCGTTGGTGCTTATTTTTTTCATTTCACCGGTGCTGGCCTGTCTGTTCGGTCTCGGACCCATCAACAGAGAGATCAAAATCGGTTTGTTCCTGGTTGCGGTAATGCCCACGACATTATCCAGCGGGGTCATCATGACCGGGGTTTCGGGGGGCAATATGGCCCATGCCCTCATGATCACCGTTCTGGCGAACAGCTTGTCGATATTTACCATTCCGCTTTCTTTGTCCATACTGCTTGCCCATATCGGTAATGGCGGAGCTGTGGAAATCGATAAAGCCGCCATTATGATCAAGATCTGCTGGTCCGTTCTGGGTCCGCTGTTTCTCGGCCTGTGGATTAAGCAGCACCTCCCCTCGATGATGGCCCCCTTTCTGAAGCGCCTTCCGGTGTTAAACCAGATCTTTGTCCTGGGAATCGTTTGGATGGCCCTGGCCCAGTCAAGACAGGTGATTATCAATAGCGGTCATATGTCCGTGGTCATTTTTGCGGTGGTGTTTCTGTTTCACGGCTCCCTTATGGCCGCTTCTTTTTCAGCTACGGAAATTTTCGGTGTAAAGCCCGGCCGCAGGGAGAGCGTCATTCTCATGGGAGGGCAGAAAACATTGCCGCTTTCCGTAATTCTGCAGGTCTCCCTTTTCCCCCAGAGCGGGTTGGTTCTGGTGGTTTGCGTGATGCACCATATCGTACACCTGATGATGGACGGATGGTTTGTCACCTTTCTTAAAAAAGCTCATGGGTCTCTTCGCGCATCTTGAAAAAAAGGGCTTTATGGCCTATACGCTATCTAGAATTATAAACGATATTTCCCCGCATCATCAAGGAGGGAGCGCATTATGGCGTCGATAGAAGCTCAACACACGGACAGGCTTTTGAATCACCCGGCTGTGAAGCGGGTCATCGGAAATGAAAACGATGGAATGATGAACAGAAAAAAGATGATACCGGAAAAATGCGCGGTTTTCACCAAACCCTATACGCGGTTGACCGATGATCTGAGTTGTTCATTCAAAATCGAATCGGAATGTAAATTACGGTTTCCGGATATTATCGAAAATAAGGTTCAGTTCATTGTCGGCCTTGAAGCGCCTGATCCCTCACTTCGTTCGGCGTTTGAGAAAAAACGGAACATCGGGGTAGTATTTTCAGGGGGGCCGGCTCCCGGTGGTCATAATGTCATTGCCGGCCTTTATGATGCGGCCATGAGATATAACCCGGAAAACCGCATTTACGGATTCCTGATGGGGCCGGACGGCATTATTGAAAATGAAGCGGTTGTCATCACCCGGGAGATGGTGGATGCCCACCTGAATACGGGCGGATTCGGCATGATCAAAACGGGAAGGACAAAAATCGATACGTCGCGGAAAATCTCCTGTTCCAGAGATACCTGCCGCTCTCTGAAACTCGATGCGCTGATTGTCATCGGTGGCGACGATTCCAATACCAACGCGGCGTTTCTGGCTCAGGAGATGGCCGCGGACCATATCCAGGTGATCGGGGTTCCCAAAACCATCGATGGGGATCTCCAGGTCAGAGATGAGTCCGGAAAGGTGCTTTGCGCCATCTCCTTTGGCTTCCATTCGGCAGCCAGGGCTTTTGCCAACCAGATCAGCAACCTCTGTGCCGATTGCAGTTCGGATGTGAAATACTGGCATTTCTGCAAGGTGATGGGGCGTGTGGCCAGTCATCTGGCCCTGGAGGTGGCCCTTCAGACGCATGCCAATATGACTTTTATCGGAGAGGACCTGGCGGATTACGTGGACCGGGAAAGGCTGGAAAAAGCCAGGGCTGAAGGATTCAACGATTATAACGCTTACGGCATGACCCTTCGCCATCTTTCCCGGGTGATCTGCGACGGGATCGTCCGGCGGGCCGCCGTGGGAAAAAATTACGGGACCATCGTCATCCCCGAGGGCATATTAGAATTCATTAATGAAATTCAAGTATTTATAATTAAACTGAATACGATTATCGCAGAATACAACAAAATCCATGATTCGGATTTTCACCTGGACTTCCCCTCACTGGAAGATAAGCTGGACTACCTGAGGCGTCTGGCCAGACGCGCCAGGGAAGAAAGGGGAGGGGACTACGGAATCTGGAATACCCGGGACGATGACCTTTTCAACGATATCCCCGATTTTTTCCAGGAAGGTCTTTTAATGGAAAGGGACAGTCACGGCAACTTCCCCTTTTCTCAGGTTGAAACCGAGAAAGTCCTCATCGGGCTTGTAAAGGATTATCTGAATACCTTACTGGGTAAAGGTCTTTACAGAATTGGAATTCACATGTCTTATTATGAAAAAGCGCTTGCATCCCTGACCCTTCCAGCAGATGAAATGGGCCCGGTTCTGTTCAAAAATTATGGCGAAAGTGAATTTCTGCTGATCCGGGAATCCATTATTTCCCTGAAAACCCTGAAAACCGAGCTGGTGAAGGAAGGATTGATAAAGGAAACAGAGGATGTTCCGGAACCGGTTCAGAAAATATTCAAGAAATCCATTCCCAGCTTCAAGACCCAGGTTCATTTTTTCGGGTATGGCGGAAGGGGGAGCGATCCCACAAAATTTGACGCCACGTATACCTATAACCTCGGGCTGACGGTGTTTGCCCTGATTGTGGGAGGTGCCACCGGACAGATGGCTGCCATCAGGAATCTTGAGAAGGGTTTTTCAGAATGGGAACCCATAGGTATCCCCATTGCGCCGCTGATGCATCTGGAGGAGCGAAACGGCAAATTGCAGCTCGTTCTGGAAAGAAGCCTGGTGGACCTGAATTCGACGTCGTTTAAGGTGGTTCAGGCATTACGGGAGAAATGGCTTGCCGCAACGCCGGGGCCCGACCACTATAGAAATCCCGGGCCCGTCGGCGATACGGGAAAAAACGAGGAGGAAATGCCCATCACCCTGATGCTGAACGCATTGGATTCCCCGGATATTCTTTAAGAACCCATGGATGCCGGCCGATAGGTGCAGAGGGGCTCTTCGGCCATGTAATCTCCCGTGGCTTCAAAAGCCCTGGCACGGCATCCTCCGCAGACCTTTTTATATTCGCAGGCCCCGCATTTGCCTTTGAGTTCTTCAAAATTCCGGAGCTTGAGGAAATGGGGCGAGGCTTTCCAGATGTCGGCGAAAGAATCGACGGTAACGTCCCCGCAGTCAAGATCCAGAAACCCGCAGGGCTGGACAATCCCCCGGTGGGAAATAAAGCAAAATCCCGTTCCCCCCAGACATCCCCGGGTAACCGCATCCAGACCATGGGTTTTAAAGGTTACGCTTTTGCCTTCCTCCCTGGCACGCTGCCGCAGAATGCGGTAATAATGGGGCGCGCAGGTGGCCTTGAGTTGAAGGGGTGTTTTCTCCCTCTGGTCGTAGAACCAGTTGAGGGTTTCCTCATATTGACCGGCCGAGATTGCCTGGTCGACGATATATTTCCCCCGACCGGTGGGAACCAGAAGAAAAATATGATGGGCCACTGCTCCGAGTTTCTCGGCGAGCCTGAGGATTTTCGGAATCTGGTCCAGATTTTTTTGGGTGATGGTGGTGTTGATCTGGAATTCGATCCCCGCCCGCTTGGCCTTTTCAATGCCGGACATGGCGCCTTCATAAGCCCCTTTTACGCCCCTGAAGGCATCGTGGAATTCCTTTGCGGCGCCGTCGATGCTGATGGAAATTCGCTTGATGCCCGCTTCCACCATCTTCGCCGCGTTTTCATCGGTGATCAGGGTGCCGTTGGGGGCCATGACCATGCGAAGTCCTTTTTCCGTTCCGTATTTTGCAATGTCGAAAATATCGGGTCTGAGAAGGGGTTCGCCGCCTGTCAGGATTATGATCGGAGAGCCGACCTCACGAATCTGGTCCAGCAGGCGAAAGGCATTCTGGGTATCCAGCTCACCGCTGTAGGGGCCCTTTTCAGCCGAAGCCCGGCAGTGAACACAGGAGAGGTTGCAGTTGCGGGTGGTTTCCCATGCCACCAGACGGATTTCGGGATAATCACTATCCTTGTCGCTGCGGGGCTGCTGACCCAGGTGCTGGTGATTCATCGCATTAAGACCGTAAAAACTTTGCCGCTTCAAGAGCGAAATAGGTGATAATCATATCGGCCCCGGCCCGCTTGATGGAGAGAAGGGTCTCCATCATGACCTTCTCACCGTCAATCCACCCCCTTTCCGCTGCCGCTTTGATCATGGCGAATTCACCGCTGACGTTGTAGGCGGCGATGGGAAGATCGATTTCGTTCCGGATGCGGAATATGATATCCAGGTAGGGCAGGGCGGGTTTGACCATGATGATATCCGCCCCTTCCTCCACGTCCATGGTGGCTTCCCGGACGGCTTCCAGAGAATTGGCCGGGTCCATCTGATAAGTTTTGCGGTCCCCGAACTGGGGCGCCGAATCCGCCGCTTCCCGGAAAGGCCCGTAATAGGAGGAGCAATACTTGGCCGCATAAGACATGATGGGCACATGGCTGAGTTCGTTTTCGTCGAGGATGTTTCGGATTTCCGCCACCCGGCCGTCCATCATGTCCGAGGGGGCCACCATATCCGCTCCGGATTTGGCGTGGGAGAGGGCCACCCGGGCCAGAAGATCCAGGGAAGCGTCGTTGTCCACAACGTTCCCGTCGATGAAACCGCAATGACCGTGGTCCGTATACTGACACAGACAGACATCGGTAATCACCACGAGGTCCGGCACCTTTGATTTAACGGCTTTTACGGCCTTCTGAACCACGCCGTTCCTGTCATACGCGGAGGTTCCCAGGGGGTCCTTTTTTAGGGGCAATCCGAATAGGAGAACCGCCGGTATCCCCATGTCAAAGGCGTCCTTGGCCGCTTTGGCCATATTGTCCGCTGAGAGATGGTAATGTCCCGGCAGAGACGGGATGGGGGTTTTCACGTTTTTGCCCTCAACGGCAAAAAGAGGCAGAATCAGGTTATCGACGGAAAGGGTGGTTTCCCTGACCATGCGGCGAAAGCCTTCATTCTGGCGCATTCTTCGGGGTCGGTAATCCGGAAACAGCATAGGCGTCCTCCTTTAGGCGATTTCTTTATCCGTGAGATAACATGCCGGATCAGGGGCCCAAACATCACCGGTGACGGCTTCCGCCCTCACCCTGAAATTTCCTCCACAGATCTCAAGCCATCGGCATCGTGCGCACCGGCCTGTGACATGACGTTTTTTTTCTTTAAGTTTTTTCATCAGTGGTTCGGTGGTATCGGTCCAGATTTCGGAAAAAGGACGATTTTTTATGTTGCCGAAGCTGTGATGACGCCAGAACTGATCGGCATAAACTTCGCCGTCCCAGGAAACACAGCCGATCCCGATGCCCGAACTGTTCCCCTCGTTCATTTCCAGAAGTTCCAGAACCTCCTTGGCCCGCTGGGGGTTTTCCTTTAACAGACGCAAATAAAGATAAGGTCCATCCGCATGGTTGTCCACGGTCAGGATTTCCTTGGGTCTGCCCTCGTCATGAAGCCGCCGGGTGAGGTCCATGATCAAATCCACGGAGGCTCTGGCCTCTTCGTGGGACAGATCCTCCTGAACCAGGGATGATCCGCGCCCCGCATACACCAGGTGGTAAAAACAGGCCCGTGGAATGTCCATCTCCCTTAAGAGATTAAAGATGTTTGGGATCTGGTCCACGTTGAATCTGTTCACGGTGAAGCGAAGTCCCACCTTGATCCCGGCATTCCGGCAATTTTCGATGCCTTCGAGTGCGGCCTTGAAAGCCCCTTTAACGCCCCGGAACCGGTCGTTGATTGCTTCCATGCCGTCGAGACTGATGCCCACATAGGACAGCCCGATGTCTTTCAGTATTTTGGCGGTTTCGGGCGGAATAAGGGTCCCATTGGTGGAGATGACGGCTCTTAATCCTTTTTCTACGGCATAATGGGCGAGTTCGGGAAGGTCTTTCCGGATAAGGGGCTCTCCCCCGGAAAAGAGAATGACCGGAACGCCGAAATCTGCAAGATCATCGATAAGCTGTTTCCCCTGTTCCGTAGTCAGTTCGTTACTGAAAGACTCGTCCCTGGCATGGGCGTAACAGTGAACGCATTTTAAATTGCATCGCCGGGTAACGTTCCATACCACCACCGGGTGTTTGTCCTTGGAGAACTGGAGCAGGTGGGACGGAAGCTTAGAGGAATGCCGTTCATACCGCAAGGCGTCGGACGGTTCCACAGTTCCACAGTATAATTTTGAAATTCCTATCATTTTTCGGTCAACTCGCTTTCACTCGATGCCGAGGCATCGGGTTTGATGTATTCTTTGATCAGTTTGCCGATATAGGCCTCCGGGTCCAAAAGAGCGCTTCTGGTGATGAAAAATCTGGTTTTTCCCGTTTTTTCACGAACCAGTTTCAGGCCGAATTCAAAATCCTGGGAGATCCGCCCATAGATTTCATCGGTTGGATGAGAATGAGTGGTCAGCTGCTCGATGATCAGATCGACGGCATCCTCTTCCAGAACGATATTAATATCATGATTCTCATAAAATTGCAGTTCTATTCTTTTGACTTTTTCATAAACATTTTTGATCTGTTGTATGGCATCTCCCGTGGTCGTCACATTTTTGGCGTAATATTTAGCTATGATTTCCATCCGTGCGGGTGTGAGTGTGAAATTATGCTTTTCGGCCAGTTTCTTACTGTTGGCTGCCAGGTAGTCAATCACGTTTTTCAGCTCTTTAAGACACAAGGCCTTAAAAAGAGATTCGCGAAGGTCCGGTTCCGGAGATAAAAAGAGCATTTTGAACATTTTTTCAGGATGCAGGATGACATCGGCCGTTACGGGGAATTCCTTTACAGCGGTCGAGGGAAGCCGGGTTTCAAAGAGAATAAGGGCTTTTTCGACAGCGCTCACCAGTCCCCTGGCCCCCGTGTTTTCTTCATAGGCCTGCCTGGCAAGAAGACATAGCGCGTCGTCGTCAAATTTCACATCAATGCCGTAAGCGGCGAAATCAAGTTTCTTGCCGAGGATAATGGGATTGTTGGGATTTTTCAGGATATCGTACAAATCCTTCTCCTCGAGCCTCTCGAATACCGCCTTTACCGGGAGCCGACCGACAAACTCGGATTCAAAACCAAACTTAACGAGATCCTCGGATCTGACATACTTCAAAATGTCGTCCTGTTTCTGCACACGGACGATGGTGGCGCCGAATCCGATGCCCTGGTCGGCCATCCTCTTCTGGATGATTTTGGTAAGATCTCCAAAAGCCCCGCTGACAATAAAAAGAATGTTCCTGGTGTTGACGGTCTGCTTCTTGGAATCTCCCGTTCGCCTGAAACGATCCAGTTCCTGCATCATGGAAATCGGGTCATGGGCGACCTTCAAATCCACTTCGGTTTCTTCAAGCGGCTTCAACAAGGCCCGCTGAACACCGGTTCTGGAGACGTCTGCGCCGATCAGGTTGCTGCTGGATGCGATCTTGTCAATCTCGTCGATATAGATAATGCCGTGCTGAGCCAGTTGGATGTCGCCGTTTGCTTCCCGGACCAGATCCCGGACCAGGTCTTCCACATCCCCGCCTACGTAACCGGTTTCACTGAATTTTGTGGCATCCCCCTTGACAAAGGGAACCCCTAATTTTTTGGCGATGAGCTTGATGATGTAAGTCTTGCCCACGCCCGTGGGCCCGATCATCAGGACATTATTTTTAATATTGCCCACCAGTTCGCTGTTAATGGCCCGTGCATGCTTGATCCGGTTAAAATGAGTGCAGATTTTGGTGGATAAAATCGCCTTGGCCGAATCCTGTTTCACCACGAACTGGTCCAGATAGGCGATAAGCTCCTCAGGTTTCAGGTCAAAATTGATTTTGGGTTTGGACGGCGATATCCGGTCCGATCCTTCGGCATAATCTTCATTCGGATTGGGAAAAGCAGTGGCCACCTTGACATTGTCGCCAAATTTTTTGGCGAGGAAATCGCCGATTTCTTTTTCAAGTTCTTTAAGGTTTGGAATGTTTTGGTTTTGGGTTTTCATAATGCAAAAATACTAAGCATATTTTTAAGAAATGCAAGCCATCGGGTTTCGGAAAGACGGATCGGGCATTCAACCCCGATCGGGTTTTATATCCTGAATTCGCGTTCTCCTTATTTTTATTGACTAAAATCGAGATTTATGCTTAAATTTTTATATATTTCCTCTCATTTTTCTGATCACCATCGCAGGGGGTGGGTTATGAAAATGCCCCTGAAGTGTCGGACATGATGCTCCTTTCGGACTATGATGCGGTTAGGGAAAAAAGTATCTGGCTCCTTTTGTGATTCATATTCCGAATTCCACGGAAGCTGATGTTGTAAGTCCATTTTGATGCCTGTTTGCTCTTTTGCCTGATGCCGGTTATTTTTTTGCGCCATAGCATGTAAGTAAAAAACTCGCTTTAATTTTCTTACGGATGGATATCCTGAAAAAAAGGAGATTCATTATGGGCGAACAAGCACTCTCCGGCTTGAAGGTGATTGAATTGGGAGAATTTGTCTCAGCAGCCTATTGTACCAAGATGATGGCGGATCTGGGCGCGGAAGTGATCAAGGTTGAAGCGCCTGATTCAGGTGATGAATCAAGACGGTATGGCCCATTTCCGAATGATATCCCCCATATGGAAAAAAGCGGGCTCTTTTTGTATCTCAACAGCAATAAGCTGGGCATAACCCTGAATATCCGGACAAGGACCGGCCGTCAAATTCTTCTGGAGCTTCTGAAGGAAACGGATATTGTCGTGGAGAACAATCCGCCTCGATTGATGAAGGATCTGGCTGTCGATTACGCCGTATTGAAAGAAATTAACCCGCGCCTTATCATGACTTCCATCACTGCTTTTGGGCAGACAGGCCCCTATAAGGATTACAAAGGGTACGACCTCAATGCCCAGGTGAACCGGGCGCTGGGAAGCCCATACCGCGAACCGCTGACTTTTCAACCGTTACAGGGAAACTATCAGGGGGCCATCAATGGGGCCGCTGTGACCATGGTCGCTCTTTTTTCAAGAGATATTACGGGTCTCGGCCAACATGTCGACATTTCGGAATCGCAGTGTATAGCGTCTCTTCATGGGGGAGCGGCCATGGCGACCTTCGAATTTACAGGTTTAAGGGTTTCGAGAAGTGGTCATCGCGGTCAGGACATCATGTGGCCCTATGGCATTTTCCCGTGCAAGGATGGAAATTTCGCCATCATAACGCTTGAATTTGATCACTGGAAAAAATTTGCCAAAGCCATGGGAAATCCGGGATGGGCGACCAAACCGAAGTATACGAGCATATACGCCATGGCTGAGGATGCGGATGAACTGGAGGCCCACCTGATCGACTGGATGATCGACCACACCAAAAAGGAAATCGCAGAGATTTGTTTTGAAAATGAACTTCCCTTTCAACCGGTGAATAACATGAAGGATTTATCGGAGAGTGAGCAACTGAAGGCACGCAACTTTTTTGTGGAAATCGACCATCCGGAAGTCGGCACATATCCATACCCGGGAGCGCCGGCTAAACTTTCGAAAACGCCCTGGAGAATAGACCGGCATGCGCCGCTCCTGGGGGAACACAACAAAACCATCTACTGCAACCGTCTTGGCTATTCTCGGGAAGAATTGGTTGAAATGAAAAAGGCCGGCGTTATTTAAAAAGAGACTTCCCCGGCCGAATGAACGTCTATATGCCTCAGGAGGTATTAAAATGAGTGGATTACCGCTTGAAGGATATCGTGGCGTGTTGTTGGGGAGAGTGTGGGTTGCGCCTGTATTATCCCATCTGCTGGCAAATTTCGGTGCTGAAGTCATCAGGGTGGAATCCATGGCGAGTTTGTGCCCTGTCAGGAGGTTTCGTCCTATCCATGGAGATAACCCCGACCCTGATTTAGCCATGAATTTTCAGAGCTGGAACCAGTGCCTGCTCAGTGCTGCTGCAGATTTAACCAAACCGGAGGCACTTCTGCTGGTGAAAAAACTGATCGCCGGGAGTGATATCGTCATCGAAAACTATCCTCCGGGAAAAATGGCCAAATATGGATTGGATTACAAAAGCCTCTGTCAAATCAAACCCGACATAATCTATATATCGCTTTCCGCAGTGGGACAAAATGGACCGAACCGGGATCTCAAAACCTACGGACCTTCGCTGGGTGCGCTCACCGGACTTGACAGCATGCTGGGCTACCCGGATGGAGAAGCCGCCTTCGAGTATTGCTATACGGACCCTGTTGGTTCTGTGAACGGTATTTTTTACGTTCTTGCGGCATTGCGCCACCGTAAAAAAACCGGGGAGGGCCAATATATCGATCTGGCGCAGGCGGAGAGCACCACCTGTTTAATGGGAGACGCGATTATGGAGTACTTCATGACCGGAAGAGAGCGCGGCATGAAAGGAAACCGGAATCCGTACATGGCTCCCCATAATCTGTACCCCTGCAAAGGAGAGGATCGATGGGCGTCGATTGCAGTGAAAACCGAAAATGAGTGGCGATCCTTCTGCGACGCAATTGGGAATCCTCCCTGGACAAAGGAAAATCGTTTCTCTGATAAACAAAATCGAATACGAAACCAGGAAAAGCTGGATGAATTTGTGGGCCGGTGGACCCGAAACTATACGCCTTATGAGGTGGTGGATATTTTGCAAAAAGCAGGTGTTGCAGCCTCCGCCCTGTTGGAGGAGCAGGAAATACTCAGCGACCCTCACTGCATACACAGAAAGATATTTGTCGAAGTAGATCACCCGAAATTAAACGGCATTCCCATATATACGCAACCGTGGCGGTTCAGCGATACCCAATACAAGACAGGTCGCGCTCCAATGGTGGGTGAACACAACGATTACGTATATGGGGAAATATTGGGACTCTCTAAAGAAGAAATACAAAAACTCCAGGATGAAAAAATTCTCCATTGAAACAACAAACTTTGTAACAGTTTAGTTCTTTGAAAAA
>DIKO01000034.1 GCA_002423615.1 Desulfobacteraceae bacterium UBA5616 | reverse complement strand
CCAGCCCGTTTCATATTATCTAAAAAAGCCTCTCTTACCTGGTTCATGGAGTTCCTCGACTCCCTGAAACCATTTCCCATTTTCGAAGAAATTGCAACAAAGCAGAGAGTCGCTCCTATGGGTGCTGAGCATGACTTTGCCCTGGGGAAAAGCATAGCCGGTAAAATCAATAAAGCTTAAATTTAATGGAAGCGTCATGGATATGACTGAAAGGAACATCGAAATGGAAAGAGATAAGAACCTGGATGCGGAAACAGCTTATTTGGAAAGCCTTGGAAAGAGTGTCCCGGCTGAGCTGTTGTTCCCGAAAAAGGAAGCAATCATCAGTTATGATAATCTTGTTGGGGGGGATTCTGACCGGCTCAAGGAGGCTTCAAAAAAAGCCCGGTTGATATATAACCGGAAAGTCGATGATATGGCAGTCGAATATAATCAGCTCCTTTCTCAAATGAGGGATCTTCAAGATGAAAAGTATCGAATTCTCGAATCCCCTCTGACAAAGGAAGATCTCCTGGAAATCGCAAAAGTCGAGCTTCCGAAAAAACAGAAAGAGTTTAAAGAGACCTTTCTTCGGGAACACTTCGCCGAATGCCAGATCCGAAGGCAGACCCCTTTAAGCGATTTAAATTTCCGGCTCAACCTGGGCGACGACGCTCACATGCTCATCTATCTGCTCCTATCGGGAGATGACATAGAAAGAGCAATTTCCAGCCTCCCGGAAATTGGGATTACCAAAAAAGCAAGGGATGCAAAGCTTAAAAACATCGAAAAAGAAATTGCAGAGCTTTCGAGGATTATTGAGGGGGAAGCTGAAAAGCTTGGTTTAACAGCGCCCTAAAAAACCTCGGATTATTTTGCGGGTCTTGCCTTTGAGAATTGTCGGACCATAAAGGGTGGGATCTCCAGCCACTATTATTTTTATAGATGGTTGGGAACATACGGTATGGTTCGGCAGGGATCGGCGCTGATCCCCGGTTGCTGCCTCCCAGCCAATCGCCCCTCAGCGCTTTTTTTTATCTGTAAGATGCTCTAAGGATAGGCCATGAAATGTCCATGTTTGGATTGTGAATTCGCCGACCAAGATAAAAATAGGCTTGAGTGTATGGAGTGTGACCTTAGACTTGCCTATGTCGAAAATATTGAAGATATGATTTGTTCCAATCATCTTCCTATAAAGGTGCCAAAAAATAAAAACAGCTTTTTAAAATCAAATCATAAAGAAGGAGCTGAAAAGATGCCTGAGATTCAAAGCCAAGATATTCAGATTAAAAAGTGTTCCGCATGTAATGAAAAACCACCAATAACACCCAAGCATAGTTTGTGCTCGTCGTGTATGGCCAAGCGGTCAAAGAGCGCCCCAAAAGCCCCCAGGAAGGCCAGTGGCCAAGAAAAGGAAACATCCATAAGGGTAAGGCCACGTGTTGAGGAGAAAGCGCCGGATTTTGAAGATAAGGTGGTTAAGATCGATTTTTCTGGCTACCCCGGCATATTGGAAAAACTCGTAGCTCATTCCAGGGACGAGCTGAGGCCGCTTGATTTGCAGATAATGTATATCTTGAAGAGAAATATTGAAAGTTTTGAAGGAACGATTGCGGGGTAGAACGGGGTTTAAATAAACCTGTAAAAAGGTTTTTAGGCAAATTTAGGCGGTTTTTCAGGATTAGAACCAATTACGCCGGATTTTAGGCGTTTTTTCATTATGAACCCATAAGCCTTATCCCTCCTTTTTTTTGATTTCAGGAACCCTAAAAAAATATGTAAAATGGGTCTTTGAGTGAAAAAAAACCGACTTTTTAAACCTTCAAAAATCAAAATTTACAAATTCCCCGAAAATCTTTCGCAATTTTTTTGAAATTTCTTAGCAGCTTTTTATACATACGCATATCACATTGCCCGTCGTTTTATAATATCTTCTTTTTGATCCGAAGGGTCTGTTTTTCGGATGCTGGCCTTCTTTTTGGATTGATCGGTGCGCTCTTCGATTCGTGCGATCCGTTTTTCAAGGTCATTGAATCGTCGCTCCGAAATCATGGCCTGATGAAAAGACCGAATATTCGCCACCAGGGAAAAGCCATAGTTGGTATCTGACTTTACGATCTGCCGGGTCATCTCCAGCAACTTCGCCACTTCAGGGTCATCGTCCATGGTCCCGCCTGGTGTTGTCGGCTCCTCCTTTATTATATCGAGATCGCCCTGTGAGCGAAGCTTTGTGCCATTACCTGTGATAAGCCAGTCTAAATTTATGTTATGAGTATCACAAAATTCGATAATTAGAGGAAAGTCAAAACTCCCTCTACTTTTCCATCCAGATAGTGTATTCTGTTTAATTCCAATAGCTTGAGATAATTCAATATCTTTTGAAGCCGATAAGACCGATTTCAACCTATCTAAAATATCTAATATTGCAATATTTTTGCTTGACATTATCTCATTTCGTGAATTATAAGCCTTGTCTATAAGGGATTAAAAAATAGGCAAAGGAAAAATCATGATTACCGGCACACCCCAAATTATCAGATCCATGAAATTACATCCTTTTTATCAAAATCCACCCATGAAAGGCGTTATTAATTGACCCCGGAGTAGATTAAGAAAGCGCTTAAGCAGCGCAAGATCACCCAGAAAGACGTTGCCGAGAATATCGGCGTATTCGAGATGAGCGTATTCAGGATGATAAAGTTTTTCGTCAACGGGATCGGCATTTCGGACCGCATCATGACGGCCTTTGTAATTAAGATCGAGAAGCCCGGGGAAGAGGTTTTCTCCGATTATTACAAAGGTTCCAAGCTGCAGCGGACCTCCAAAGCCGTGGGCAGAAGCACCCGCATATAAATGTTATTTATAATCGATATCCAGAGGGGAGTCAATGTATAAGCCATCAAAAAAAATAGATAAAAATCAACGGGCCTTTGATTTTACGTTTGAGGAGCGCGTGGCGGCGCACCTGGTGGATGGGATCAACGCCTATTTCGGGTGGGGCGAAGGCTCCGGCAAAAGCCTGTCCATCCACGTGATGAAGCATTACCTGTCAAAGCCCACCGAATATCCCATTTCTGCGGCCATGCGGTTCGCCATCCATCAAATTACGGAGTCCCTGGAGCCCAACCGGGTATTTACGAATGCCGAGGGCGGCGAAGTGATCAGTAAGGAAGAAAAGCAGCACCTGATGCTGCGAAAGATGGAAGCGGCCATGTGGGAAACGAACCGGCTGGAACGTGAACTGAAGAACGAAAAGTGGGGATTCTATGAAAACGGTATGCGCATGGTGCGGTTTTGTGATGAAGCCGGGGGAGCACGGCGACGATCGGGTATCCCACGGAATATGTAAGGACTGTTTTGTGGTTCAAAAGGCGGAAATCGCGGCACAGGCAGCGGCCGAAAAGGCCACAAGGGAAGCGGGGGAGCGGATATGACGACCTACAAGCGGATCGAGGCGGTAAACAAGACGGTCGGCATCCCGAGGTACCTGGCGGATCAGAAGGTGCCCACGCCCTGGGCTAATGTGGACAGGACCGTTAAGCTGCCTATGGGCACGGACATGTGTCACCCCGTTTCGCTGGAGGACGGGCGCTTTATCCGGCGAATCGTAGAGGGGCTATGGGACACAGGTGCCGGGGACTATGACGATTTGCCGGACCCCAATGGATGGCGGCCAGGCATAAACGACCTTACAGTTACGGAGGAATGATCCATGGACAGGGCTCATGACTGGAAACGGGAAATGGCGGGACGGTTCGCAGAAGATGATGTATCCCAGCGCAAGGAGGTTATTGAATGTTGCCATTCCGAAAGTCCATGATCAGTTCCATGGCTTCTTTCCGGGAAGCGATATGTTTGATGGACTGGCGGAATTTCCCGGCACCGGGCAGCCCCTTGACAAACCAGCCCAGGCGGCTTCTCATCATCAAGGCCGCCTGCCTGTCGCCCAGGTGGTCAAAAGATGCGTCAAGATACCGGATCATGGCGTTTAAGCGCAGGAGGGAGTCGATAACCGGCATTTTTTCATTCCGGAAAAGGGCCAGGACCTGTGAGAAAATCCAGGGCCTTCCGATGGCGGACCGGCCGATCATGATGCCGTCGCACCCGGTTTCCCGGGCCATCCGCAGGGCGTCTTCGGGTTGGACGATGTCTCCGTTGCCGATGACGGGAATGTCCAGAATGCTTTTGATCCGCCGGATCAGGGTCCAGTCGGCCTTTCCGGAAAATCCCTGGCCTACGGTCCTGGGGTGTAGGGTCAGGGCGTTCACTCCGCTGTCCTGAGCGATTCTGGCAATTTCTTCCGCCTGGTCCCCGGTGCTGTCCCAGCCGGATCGTATTTTGACGGTGACCGGAATGGTGACGGCCTTTCTCACGGCCCGCAGAATCTCGCCGGCCAGGACCGGCTGCTTCATCAGGGCAGCGCCCGACCCGCTCTTGAGTATTTTCTTCACCGGGCAGCCGAAATTGATATCGACGATGTCCGCCCCGCAGGCTTGGACAATAGCGGCAGCGGAGGCCATCACCGAGGGCTCGGCCCCGAAGATCTGCACGGACAGAGGTTTTTCCAGGGGTGTGCTGTCCATGAGTCTGAGGGTTTTCCCCGAATCCTGCGTAAGTCCTCTGGCGCTGATCATTTCGGAACATACCAGGGCGCATCCGGCTTCCTTGGCCAGAAGCCTTAGCGGCAGGTTGGAAAAACCGGCCAGGGGGGCGAAAACCGTGATGTTTGCAATATCCACGTCGCCGATGCGAAAACCGGCGCGGCCTGTCCTATTTTCCATCTTTTCGGGTCCGTCCGGGGTTGGCATAACAATACAGACATTGATGGCCGCAGGGCTGGAGCGCGTATGACCCGATGTCCACGGAAGTTCCGCACCCGCATCCGTTTTGGATCCGCTGGCCGTAATCTTTTTTAAGGGACAATCTCCCTCCGAACAACTCGAGCAGCAGATGACCGGATATGCAGGAAGCGTTTTTCACCGTTGATGTTTCCGGAAGATGGGAAAGGACCTCTTTTTCGCAACAGAGAAAAAGGCGTATGTTCCTCCGGAGGAGGATAGCCTCCAATTCAAGTACCACGCCGGTTTTTTCGCCGATGTCCGGTTCCACAAAGGCGAATTCCTTCACATGGGCCGTTCTTTGCCTGATTTTCGGGTAAAGGTCCACAAAACTGGTGATGCAACGCTTAATGCCGCAGGCTGCGGCCTTGTCGGCGATAACGGAGAAATCCGCCAGGTTGTTTTGAATTGCGCCGTCATCCCTGGTGTAAAAGCAGATGGGATCAAACCGCCAGACCACGGAAGCCGGACCGAAACGCCTGCACAGGGCATCCATCTGGTCCAGTCTCTGACAAAGTGGCGGCATCATCGGCTCCAGCAGGGGAGATTCAGAGTTCAGGGTAAAATTGAAAAACAGATGATATCCCCTGTTTTCAAGATCATCCCCATAACCTTTCTCCAGGAAGGAGCCGAAGTTTTTAGACCAGAAGACCAGGGTATGAACATCCCCGGGCATTGACGACACCCGCCTTTTCTTCTGGTTGAAAGGATTTATCGCCTCGAAATACCCCTGATTCACCTGACGCATAAAATCATCCATGTAAAAAGCCGGGATATCGGTGCGCCGTGAAGCGGAGATGACGACGGGGATTTTTCCTGCCATGGCCTGGATGCTATTTTTTCTTTAACGCCTTAAGGGAAATCACCCTGGCATCGCCTTTTTTGGGTGATGGTTTTTTTCTCCGGCTTTCCTCTTCGGAGGAAGGTGCCGGTTCGGGTGAAACGATTTTTTCCAGGCGGATTTTTTTACCCCCCATGGTGAATTCCTCGCCGTTGATGTAAATGTCTCTTAAAATCCAGGTGACCGTTTGCAGGGGTGTTTGAAGCAGCAGCAACCCGACATGATACCAGTCGGGTTTGTGGTCCGGCAGAATGGATTCGATCCGCGCGAAGGTTGTGGGCTCGTTTTCAAAATAGATCAGGACAATATCGTTTTCCGCAGCCATGGGGCCATCCTTCATTCAATGGGTTTTGACATGGGGCTCATATACCCATGTTTCCGCCGATTTTGCAAGAGGGCCGACAATTCTTTATATGAGTTGTTTCTGTTTGGGCAAACGTGATCACATGCTGAACCTTTGTCTTCACTCCCGGACTTTCGGCCGGTAAAAGAGCAACCCGGTTGCCGCAAGAGCGGCGAAAAAGGCTCCGGCAATGAACGTGGCCGGGGCGCCGAATGCGTTCCACAATGACCCTGCAACCGCGCTTGCCAGCAGAAGCGCTCCCCCGCTGACCAGATGAAAAACCCCGAAAGCCGTTGCGCAAAGCCGGGCGGGCGCATTGTCGGCGACCAGTTTCGCCAGCAGCCCCTGGGTGAACGCCATGTGCAGGCCCCAGAATGCCGCACCCAGAAATGCGGTCCATGGGGATGCCGCCAGCGCCAGAACGATGTCGGACAGGATGAGCACCCCGATCCCGAACAATAAAAGCGTTCGGGCTGAAAACCGGTCGGCCGCGGCCCCGGCCGGATAGGCGAACAGGGAATAGAAGACATTCATAACCATCATGACGGCGGGCACCAAGCCCATGGAAAGCCCGACGTCCCGGGCCCGGAGAATCAGAAACGCTTCACTGAAACGGGCGAGGGTAAAGACGGCTCCCAAGGCGACGATCAGCCAGTACCGCAGCGGCAGGAGTTTGATATCCATTATGGTCAGGCGATCTTCCGGGCCTGCGGCGGGTTCCGGGGATCGGGGTTCCCGAACGCCGGCGATCAGGAGCACTACCGCAAGAAACGCGGGCAATACGGCGATCCACAACACGGCTTTGATGTCATCTGCGAGCCAGATCATGAATACCACCGCCAACATCGGCCCGATAAAGGCTCCCACCGAATCCAGGGCCTGGCGAAGGCCGAAGGCCGCTCCCCGAAGCTCGAGCGGCGCGATCTCCACGACCAGGGCGTCTCGCGGTGCCCCGCGAATGCCTTTGCCGATGCGGTCGACAAACCGCGCTCCGAACACCCAGCCCATCGTTTCCGCCAGTGGAAAAACGGGCTTGGTCAGGGCGCTCAGCGCGTATCCCGCCACAGCGAGAAATTTTCTCTTCCCGAAGTAATCGCTGATCACGCCTGAAAACACCTTTGTGACTGCGGCCGCAGCCTCTGCAAGGCCCTCGACGATGCCGATGGTGGCCATCGAAGCGCCGAGCACCGTGGCCATGAATACCGGCAGGAGGCTGTGAACAAGCTCGGACGAGGTGTCCATGAACATCGAGACAAACCCAAGCATCCAGATGCCTTCGGGAAGTTTACGATAGATGCCCCGGGTGGAGGCCCCCTGTTCATGCCTGCCGGTGCGTGATGATTTCATGGACGCTGTATTTTTCATTTTCGGTCCCATTTAACAGAAATAACCGGATCCGTCCAATAAAACAGCGCCATCCGTCAATTCCGCCGGCAGGTTCCCGGTGGAGCCGGGCCTCCTCCTGATCCCTCATAAAAAGCTTGCAATATAATTCTTTATGATTATATTCGGCGCAAATCTTTTTGCGAACTGGAAAAAACAACTTTGAGAACATTGATACAAAACGAAAAAATCAGAAACATCGCCATTATCGCCCACGTCGATCACGGGAAGACCACTCTGGTGGACGCCATGTTCAAGCAAAGCGGCGTGTTCCGCCCGGGGCTGGATGTGTCCGAGCGTATCATGGACACCATGGACCTTGAACGGGAAAGGGGCATCACCATCGCCGCCAAGAACTGCTCTGTGAAATGGCAGGGCACCAAGATCAATATCATCGATACCCCGGGCCATGCGGATTTCGGCGGGGAGGTGGAGCGGGCCCTCTCCATGGCCGACGGGGCCATTCTTTTGGTCGACGCATCTGAAGGCCCTCTGCCCCAGACCCGGTTCGTTTTGAAAAAAGCCCTGGACCGGGGCCTTAAAATTATCGTGGCCATCAACAAGATCGACCGGAAAGACGCCCGTCCCGATGAAATTCTCGACATGGTGTATGATCTGTTCATCGATCTGGGGGCGGACGACGACCAACTGGAATTTCCCTACCTTTACGCCGTGGGCCGGGACGGTGTCGCGAAAAAGCATCTGGAAGAGCCGGGGGAGGATCTTTCGCCCCTTTTTAACATGATCATCGACGAGGTGCCTCCGCCTTCTTATGACCCGGATGAACCCTTTCAGATGCTGGTGTCGGACCTGGGATATTCGGACTATCTGGGAAGGCTTGCCATCGGAAAGGTGGCCAACGGGCACGGGCGGTTCAACGATGCCTTGATCTGCATCAATGCCGCCGGAGAATATCTGCCCCTTAAAATTTCAAAACTTCAGACCTATGAAGGGCTGTCCCTCAAGGACGCCGAGGAGGCCGATGCCGGAGATATCGTGGTGCTGGCCGGCATCGAGGATGTTGAAATCGGGGATACCATCTGCACTTCGGCTTTTCCGAAGGCCTTGAAAAGAATCACGGTGGATGAACCCACCATCTCCATGGAATTTACCATCAACACCTCCCCCTTTGCCGGGAAAGAGGGAAAGATCGTGCAGTCCGGCAATATCCGGAAACGGCTGGTCAAGGAAAGCCTGTTGAACGTCGCCATCCGCTTTGAGGAAACCCAGGACCGGGACAGCTTTATTTTGAAAGGCCGCGGGGAATTCCAGATGGCCATTCTCATCGAGACGATGCGCCGGGAAGGGTTTGAAATCACGGTGGGAAGACCCAATGTGATTTTTAAAACCGGAAAAGGGAAAAAACTGGAGCCCATCGAGGAGCTTTTCGTGGACTGCGACGAGAATTTCATGGGTATTGTCACGGAAAAGATCTCCATCCGGAAGGGAAGGCTCACCAACCTGGTCAACAACGGCCGGGGAAGGGTGAGGGCTACGTTTTCCATGCCTTCGAGATCCCTCATCGGGTACCGGGACGAATTTCTCACCGATACCAAGGGAACGGGGATCATGAACACCCTCTTCGAGGGGTATGAAGAATACCGCGGCGATTTCCCTACCCGGTACACCGGGTCCCTGGTGTCGGACCGCCAGGGGAATGCCGTGGCCTATGCCCTTTATCACCTCGAACCCCGGGGCCGGATGTTTGTCACGCCGGGTGAACCGGTCTATGAAGGGATGATCGTGGGGGAAAACAACAAGGAAAACGACATCAACGTCAACCCCTGCAAGGAGAAAAAGCTCACCAACATGCGGGCCTCGGGAAAAGATGAAAATATCGTGTGCTCGCCGGTCCAGCCCATGACCCTGGAGCGGGCGATCAATTTCATAAGGGACGACGAAATGGTGGAAGTGACCCCCAAATCCATCCGGCTCCGGAAAAGGGTGCTTTCGGCAAACCAGCGGCATCAGATCCGGGCTGCGGATTATAAAGGATAAGAAATAAAATCCTATTATGGCAAGTCATCAAAAAGAGATCGAAAAACGAAGGACCTTCGGCATCATCAGTCATCCGGACGCGGGAAAGACCACGCTGACGGAAAAACTGCTGCTTTTCGGCGGGGCCATTCAGCAGGCCGGGGCGGTGAAGGCCCGGAAGGCCCAGCGCTACGCCACCAGCGACTGGATGGCCATCGAGAGGGAAAGGGGCATTTCCGTTACCACGTCGGTGATGAAATTCAATTACCGTGATTTTGAAATCAATCTTCTGGACACCCCGGGACACCAGGACTTTTCAGAAGACACCTACCGCGTGCTCACAGCGGTGGACAGCGCCCTGATGGTCATCGACAGCGCCAAGGGAGTAGAGCCCCAGACGGAAAAGCTCATGGAAGTCTGCCGCATGAGAAACACCCCCATCATCACCTTTATCAACAAAATGGACCGGGAAGGCATGGCCCCTTTTGACCTCCTGGACGACATCGAAACCAAGCTCCAGGTGGAGTGCACCCCGCTTTCCTGGCCCATCGGCGCGGGGAAACGGTTCAAGGGGGTTTACAACCTGTTTAAAAAGGAACTGCATCTGTTTGTTCCCGGACAGGGTCCCGCAGGTGACGCAGGCCTCGTTATCCATGACCTTTCCGATCCCCTTCTGGAAGAGGCCCTGGGAAGCCAAAGCCAGGCAGATGAGCTGCGGGGGGATATCGATCTTCTGGAAGGTGCCACGGATCCTCTCAATCTGGAACATTTCCTCAACGGCAGCCAGACCCCCGTATTTTTCGGCAGCGCCGTCAATAATTTCGGTGTCCGGGAAATGCTGGACGTCTTCGTGGAGATGGCCCCACCGCCGGGCGTAAGGGCCGCTGTGACCCGTAGCGTTTCTCCTTATGAAGAGCCTTTCTCCGGGTTTGTTTTTAAGATCCAGGCCAACATGAATCCGGCTCACCGGGACCGGATCGCCTTTTTAAGGATCTGCTCGGGAAAATTCAGCCGGGGCATGAAGGTTCTCCACCACCGAATCGGCAAGGAGGTGATTTTGGCCAATGCCACGATTTTCATGGCCAATGAACGGGAAAACATCGACGAAGCCTTTCCCGGGGACATCATCGGCCTCCACAACCACGGCACCATCAAAATAGGGGATACGTTTACCGACAAGGAACCCTTAAAATTCACCGGTGTTCCCAGCTTTGCCCCGGAATTTTTCCAGCGGGTGCTCCTTAAAAACCCGATGAAGACCAAGCAGTTCCAGAAAGGTCTGATCCAGCTCTCCGAGGAAGGGGTGGTTCAGGTTTTCCGGCCGGTGACGGGAAACGACTATATTCTCGGGGCCGTGGGCATCCTGCAGTTCGACATCACCATGGAACGCCTCAGATCCGAATACGGCGTGGATGCCGTTTACGAGCCCATTGATTTTCATGTGGCCCGATGGGTGGACTGCGATGACCCCAAACTCATCAATGAATTTGAAAAAAAGAATATCAACAACATGGCCAGAGACGCCGAAGGGGCCAGGGCTTACCTGACCACCAGCATGTGGCAACTCGGGTACTGCATGGAGCAATGGCCCGGCATCCAATTTCACAAGACCAAAGAGAACAGCGACACGGTGACGAATTAATCCTGGGTTGCTTTTCATGCCCCTTGACCTGACCATCCGTCACATAACCAGAAAATAAGGGGAGGGGAGACTTTTTTATGGATAATTTCCACACGGCCATGCCCCAGCCTTTTCTTCCCCCACCGGTCTTAAGGCATCCCTTTCTTCAGACGCTTCTGGCCAGCAGCAGCCTTCGGAAACTGGGGAAAAACCCCATGCTTGGCGCGGAATCGGAAATGATCCTCGAAACGGAAAATGATGTCCGGCTCAAGGGGCATTTTTCCCCCCGATTCAGGGGAAAGGGACTTGTGATCCTGCTGAACGGATGGCTGGGGAGTTCGGATTCCGCGTATGTCATCGCAACGGCAAGATACCTTTACCGCGGGGGATACAGCGTTTTCAGGCTGAATTACCGGGACCACGGGGATAGTCACCATTTAAATCCGGGTCTGTTTTACGCCACCCGGCTGGACGAGGTTTTTGAAGGGGTCCGCAGGGCCGCGTTTCTTGAAAAGGAAAAACCGGTTTTCCTGGCGGGGTTTTCCCTGGGGGGCAATTTCGCCCTTCGCATCGCAAGCCGGTGCGCACTGGACGGTATTCCCAATCTCAGACATATTGTTTCCATCAGCCCTGCCCTCGACCCGGAAAAAACGACCGACGCCATTGACCGCCGGCCGGTCATAAAAGCCTATTTCATGAAAAAATGGCGAAAATCCCTTCTGAAAAAACAGTCTCTTTTCCCAGCTGCATATGACTTCAGCGAAATTCTGAAACATACGTCCATCCGGGTCGTCACCGAGAAACTGCTGAAGCGGTACAGCCCCTATAAAACCGCATCCCAATACTTCAACGCCTATTCCATCAAACCGGGGGACCTGTTGAACATTCCGGTTCCGACAACGCTTATCGCCGCCGAAGATGACCCCATCATTCCCGCATCTGATTTTCACCGGCTCAAGCTGAATTCCATGACGAACCTTGTCCTTCATCGCCGCGGCGGCCATAACGGATTTCTGGAAGGGTTCAGGCTGAACACCTGGTATGAGAGGAACATGGCGGATCTTTTTGACCGCATCACGGAAAAACCCCTTTAAACAGATCTGCGCAAAGGAGAGAAAACCATGTCTAAAACCGTGCTTGTCCCTGTGGCCGATGGAACGGAAGAACTGGAAGCCGTTGCCGTTATCGATGTGCTCAGACGTGCCGAAGCCCATGTCACCGTGGGTTCCGTGGCGGGACCCCAAATCGTCGCATCCAGGGGAACAAAAATCATCGCGGATGCCCTGATTTCCCAATGCGCGGAACGTGCCTTCGATCTCATCGTCCTTCCCGGGGGAATGCCGGGGTCCGAGTATTTAAGGGACTGCCCGCAGCTCATCGACATGCTGCGGGAGCAAAAGCGGCAAACCAGGTTATACGGGGCCATCTGCGCTGCGCCTGCCGTGGTCCTGGCGCATCACGGCCTTCTGGGCGACCTTGCCGCCACCTGTCACCCGGCCTTTTCGTCCCGGATCGAAAATAAAACCCGGATGGATTCCCGGGTGGTGGTTGACGGCAACTGCATCACCAGCAGGGGGGCCGGAACCGCAGTCGAATTTGCCTTGAACCTGGTTGCGCTGCTCTACGGCAGGGAAAAGGCCCTTGCCGTGGCCAGCCCCATGCTGGCCCGGTTCGATTTCGCCTTTTAAAGGAAGCAGGGGGTTTCTAATCAATTGATTTCATGTTATCTAAAATCAGGTTTGGATTCGTTTTAAACCGGCCTCCGGTTAAGTCCGGATCGGGTTTATTTTTGCAGGATTTTGCTGCCCCCGGAGTTTCATTCAAAACCCAAGGGTTACAGGTGGATGTCAGGTCATGAAAGTGCTGCTGGTGGAGGATGATCATAAAATTTCTTCCTTTGTCAAAAAAGGGCTCCAGGAGGCCGGGTTTGTTGTCGATGACACGGCAGATGGCGAGCAGGCGCTTCAATTCGCCGAAGAGATAACGTATGATGTGGCCATCATCGATATTATGCTGCCCAAACTCAGCGGACTGAACCTTATTGACCATTTGCGGCATCGCGGTATCGATATGCCCATTCTAATCCTCAGCGCAAAGCACACGGTTGATGACAGGATCAAAGGGCTTCAGCGGGGCGCGGATGATTATATGGTCAAGCCTTTCATTTTTGCAGAACTGCTGGCCAGAGTGCAGGCCCTGGTGCGGCGCACTTCAAAACCCATGGAAGCCAAACGGGTTGTCTGCGGCGACCTCGTTGTGGACCTGCTTGAACGTAAGGTCAGCCGAGGCGGAATGCGGATCGACCTGCAACCCAAAGAATATGCCCTTCTCGAATACCTTGTTCGGAACCGTGGACGCACCTTATCCAAAACCATGATCATGGAACAGATCTGGGACCTTCATTTTGATCCCCAAACCAATGTGGTGGATGTTCTGGTCTGCAGGCTCAGAAACAAGATCGATAAGAACTTTCCGGAAAAGCTTATCCAAACGATGCGCGGTATCGGATATGCCATTAATACAACGGATTCTTAAACCCGTCAGAACCATCGGCTTTAAAATCGCAGCCGGGTATTCCCTCCTCTTTGCATTCAGTTTCGTCGGATTGACCGTCTTTGCCTATCTGTTTCTGGAGACCACCCTGGCAAGGCAGGATCGGCGAATGATCGCCGGTGAAGTGGAAAGCCTGCAGGAACAATACCGAACCGGAGGCTGGGAGGCCTTTTACCGCAGGGTAACGGAAATTGACAGTTACCGTAAAAACAACCCTTTTTTTACCCGGTCGCTTAAGAGGGACGGAAGTGACAGTCTGATCTTTTTACCCCAATACTGGAAGGACTTCGATCTGGCGTCCCTGGAAAAAATGGATGGGCAGACACCGGGAAAATGGATACGCCTGCCGAACCGGACCCAGACCTATACCCTTGAAATTTTCACCGCGGCCCACCCGGACGGCAGCCTTTTCCAGGTGGGGATCAGCACCGAAGATCGGTTGTCGGATCTGCAGCGCTATAAAGAGAGCTTTCTGGTGATTTCCATTCCGTTGATTCTTCTGGCTGCAGGGGGAGGCGCACTGTTGTCCCGGCGTGCACTGCTGCCCCTTCGCAACCTGATTCTCACGATGGAATCCATAGAGTCCGGAAAGATGGACGCCCGGGTCACCGAAACCTTCACCGGTGATGAACTTGATGAACTGGGAAGGCTTTTCAACCGCATGATCGGAAAAATCAATAAGCTGATTCAGGGGATGAAAGGGTCTCTGGACAGCGTAGCCCATGATCTGCGAACACCCATGACCCGGTTTCGGAACCTTGCTGAATCAGCATTGCAAAAGGACCATACGGCAGCAGCATACCGGGAGGCCCTGCAGGAATGTTTGGATGAATCCGATCGCATCCTTCGCATGCTCCATATGCTGATGGATATTTCAGAGGCGGAAGCAGGAACCCTGCGGCTCCGGATCCAGGAGCTGAACCTGGTGCAATTGGCCCGGGAGATCGTGGATATGTATGGTTATGTTGCGGAAGAAAGAGACATCCGGATCCGGACGGATTTTCCCGGTGAAGCCTTGCTCGTAGCGGATGCCGACCGAATCAGCCAGGTGATAGCCAATCTCCTCGACAATGCCGTGAAATTCACCGATCCCGGCGGGGAGGTGGGCGTTTGCATTAAAAATCTGCCCGGCCGCGTTCAGATTGAGGTGTCTGATTCAGGTATTGGGATCCCACCCGAAGAAATCCTGAAAATCTGGGGCCGGTTGTACCGGGGAGGAAGTGACGCCCACAAAGGTCTTGGATTAGGGCTAAGCGTGGTGAGCGCAGTGGTGCACGCCCACATGGGGCAGGTTCAAGTGTCCAGCGCACCGGGATCAGGGTCTATTTTTACAGTGGAATTGCCCGTTTATGAACATCCTCGCCTTGAAACGGCCTTTTTAAGTGAAAAGCCGCCTTCTCCCGTGTTTCCTTAAGAAAACCGCAATCCGACAAACCTTTCAAAATTGTAATCTCACGGAAAGATATTTGTAATCTTCCCATGATAGGATACCTCCGTTTTTGAAATCCGGCAGGAGAACCATGGCATTTGATCCATGGATTCATGATGCGCAACTTATTTTTTTACAAGGAGGGGAAGAATGCAAGAAGACAAGAGTGATAAAATTCTGAAGGTGGTATTTATCATCATGGGAATATCCATCGCTGTTTTTATCGTCTATACGATGATCATCTGATTTTATGTCTGCTTTATGCGGCTTTCCGAGATTTCTTCCAGGGTCTTTTTGATGAGTCCGGTCATCTGTTTCTTCTCTTCGCCGTAATCTTCCTGATTTCGGACTTTTTGAAAGAAACGGCGGCATATTTTCTTCGAATTTTCATCCCAATGGGTGGTATATCCGATTTTTTCCGAGCCGTAACCTGACGGGCCGGGATTATTTTCGGCAAGACCTCTTCTGCCGTGTGCCCAGTTGATGATGTGGGAATAATAAATGAAGGCCCGGTCCAGAAGAACATACAAGAATTGAATGTTTTCGTTGGGACCGATCTGGATTTGAAATCCGCCCAGTTTCAGGCCGACGACTCTTGTCCTGGCCATTCGGGCGCCTCCCAGGAGGGCGGCGCCCGCTCCCACCAGTCCGCCGATAGCGGTGAAAACACCGAAGCTTAAGCCCGCATGGGCCGCGTCTATCACGCCCCCTGCCACACCGCCGGCAATGGCCGAGGCCAGGGCGAGCTGTTTGGATGTGAGGCCCAGGACCTGCCAGGTGCGTTTGTCGAAAAGATCTTCCTTGACGATGGAACGGGGAGGCAGTTCGTAATCGAAGATATTGTGCTTGAAGCGTTTTTTAATCTGCTGATGCGCCTTTTTTTCCAGTTCTCCGATGTCTTTCCGATACCTGTCGACCAGTCTTTTTTTGGCGGACAGCACTTCGGATTCACGGGAGTAAGTCTCCACGGCGGTATAACCCAGACATGATTCCAGCATCTCGGCAATCAATTGTGCGGTTCTGGTATTTCTCCGGTCCCAGTCCTGCCTGAAGGCGGCGATCACCCTTTCCAGGGCCGGTTCCCAGTCCTGGTCGATGGATTTCAGGCTGGTGAGCAGATCGATCCTTTCCCCGTATGTGGCATGGTGGGCGTTAAAAACACGGACCATGTTGAAATGTTTCCGGAATTCGTTTTTCCACGGGTCAAGCCAGGTATCTTCTGCTGTCTTGGCGTTGATGACGGCCATCCGGGGACGTCCGGTCATCCTCAGGATTTCCATTTCCGCCCGGTCATCGTTTCTCACGGGACGGGAACCGTCCACCACGTATATAATCCCCGCTCCCCGGGCGATGGGGGTCAGCAATTCACATTCATCCTTAAATTCGGGAATGTTTTCGTGTTCCGCAATAAACGCCTGGACCTGGTGCTGTTCCGGCCCGGCGTAGCGCTTAAACCAGTTCAGTGCCCTTTTGGGGGATTGAAAACCCGGTGTGTCCACAAACCGGATAATTTCTTCACCGTCGATGGTAACCGGATAGGTCCGGCAGACAACGGTGGTGCCCGGCGTCGGCGCAATGGGGACGCTGTCGTCCTCGGACAGGGTGGAAACAACGGAAGACTTTCCTTCGTTGGGATGTCCCACGATAGCGAATACCGGGATCTGGTGTGGCTGGGTCATCAGGGGTTCAACCTTTCCGGGCGGATATAGGGATCATTCAAACCTGCGATGTTCCGTTTCCAGAGGATGAAGTCCGAATCCGCCGCCGGTGTAAAAATGGTGTCTTTTCCGGGTTTTCCGATCAGTCCGATGTAAATCAGCAGGTGAACGTCCAGAACGCGTCTTAATTCCCGTAAATAGGACAAGGTCTCTTTTATGGGAGGTTGCCATGCTTCCATAAGCAAAAACAGGTTGGGCATGCGCCCTTTCCGATATTTTTGCGAAAGCGCCTCAAACACATGTCGGTCCTCCTCCACATCCAGGGTCACTTTAACCCGTTCGATTCCCTTCAGGGAGAACCGGTTGGAAAACCGCATCAGTAGTTCGTCGGACGGGCACAGGTCAAAAATCTCCTCCGGAATCAACGCCATACACTGGGTGTCATACTTCAGAAGATCGGCATGGGTCCGGTTCTCTTCCTCAAAAATACCACCCGGACGGGAAAAGGCATCGGCGTTTTCGTTTTTCCCACCTGTAGAAAACACCAGTGGGGAAGTCAATCGGGTCATGATCCGGTCGCACTCCGCCGTATTGAAATCCAGTTTCAAAAGGTCCCTTTTCTGAATAAACACACCGGCTAAAAAAAGCGCCATCCTGGGCAACAGGCCGTAAAACACGACGCAAAGGCATAAAAAAGGCCACCAGGCGGCAAGGTCCTGGGTTGCCAGGTGGTAAATGCCGTCCTTTAATATCATTCGGCTTCCCTCTATTTGCGCCTCCGTGGGGTGGGCCGCTCCCGGCGGCAGCAACCACCTCCAGGGCCCGGCCGTGAGACGGACCATGCGGAATACAACAGGACCACTGACGTTCAGTGTGGACTGCCATCCGAATGCCAGGTCCGTGGCGGCCACGCGGATCAGGGTTGCCGTAAGGACGCCGATATTAAAGCACATGCCGAAAATCTGGAACAGGATAAACAGGGGGAGGTAGAATACCGTTTCCCTGACTTTCCGCCTGGTTTGCAAAAGTTCCAGGGCCGACGGATAACCGTTCAGGCCTTTCTGATCCATTTCTCCCCGGGCTTTTTTCATAACGTTCCGGTGGACTCTTTCCATCATCCCGGCGAATAGATTGATTGCTGCGCCATAAAAGGGCGGCAGATGCGAACTTTTCGGGCGGAGCTTCCGGAAAACCAGGAAAAGCAGGAGGATGATCATGAAAACTGCCTGGATGAACACAAGAACCCCCAGATAAATGGCGACATTAATGGGCTGGTCTCCGGTGTAATGAAGTACGGCAGCCGCCATTAGAAATCCGGTTGCGGCACCGGCAAAAATGAAGAACCACCGCAACAGCCGGTAAACTTCGCGAAATCTCTCCCCGGGAAGGTAACGGGGTTTTCCCCCGGCCCCCTTAAACTCCCGCCGCCGGAGTTCCAGCCACAGCCGGATGACAAGGGAATTGCCGGGGGCGGCCCGGAGGTTTTGTTTTTTCAGCTCCGGCTGGATCCGGTCGATAAAGAATTTTCGATCCCTGTTATCCAAGGCATCTTCACTCTGGTCCCGGTCTGCATGAATGAAATATTCCAGGTCCAGAACATCGGTCAATTTCCAGGTGCTGTCTATATTTACCGTTTTATTCTCCATGGGAACTCTTTATCTCTTCTGGTGATGATCAGTCATTTCCAATCGCCTGAAATAGGCTTCCCGGCACTTTTTCTCGATATTCCAGAGCAATGAAAACGGTTTGATGAAATCGTCCTCGCCGGCGGTGAAAACGCCGTGTCCGTAAACAATGGCCGCCCCATGACGGGAAACGGCGTCAGGGACCGTATTGACGATGGCCCTGGGCCCGGTACCGGACTCGCCGGCGACAATGGGGACATCCGCCACGGTTCTGTCATCCGGACAGTTGAGGTGGCAGCGACCGGCAAAATCACACTTGTCTTCTTTTTCACAGACCATGGACATGATCACGGCGAATTTGGGATGACCGTGTAAAACCGCTTTATAGGGTGTATTTCTGACAATTTTCAAATGGGTGGGCAGCTCCGAGGAGGCGGTAATGCCCGCACAGGAAGAGTTGTCCAGGGGGCAGGGGTCGATGGCGCCTTCCAGTTCGTCCAGAAAACTTCCGGTCTGGCTGATATACAGGGTATCGTGAAAACGATAAGACACATTCCCCATCACCGAGTCCACCAGGCCGTAACGGACAACGGGTTTGCCGGCATGGCTGACGGCTTCGTAAACGTCTTCCTCCTTTCGGAAAGGTCCTTTTTTTAGGTCCGCGGTGATTTCCGGGAAAGGGGCGAGATGGGAAACGGCCTTTTCAAACGCAGCCGTTCCTTCCTCCGTAAGCCGTCCTCCGGCGGAAAGGGATAGATGATCGGCGAAAAATTTGACAAAGCAACTGAAAAGAACCGATGAAAAATTCACAAAGGTCTGTTCGGGGCTCACGGCCCCCCAGGTCACGATGCCCCGGTCCCGGACAATGACGCATTTTCTGCCCATCAGACGTTCAATGACCGCATCGGCGGTAAAATTTTCCACCACTGGAATGTCGTGTAGAAACGTGCGGGTTTCATTGTCTTTCAATGTGATGGCATCGGGAAGGGTCCGCGCCAGATGGTCGATGATGGTTCCATAGGGTTCGGCGGGGCGGGCAAGGAGCAGGGAGTTGATGTTCAGGCCGGTGAATATGTTTTCCAGCACCGGCAAATCCGGGTGGTCCCGGTTCCAGAGGATTTCGGCATCCCGTTCGCCGATCAGGATCTCTCCGGGGTCGGCAAGTTTCTGCCGGATCATTTTCTGTTCATACCGATGGATTGAGGACGCCATTAAAGTCCCAGTTCTCTGATTTTCCAGGCCTGGGGCCGGCCCTTTTCATCCAGCCCCCGAATTCGGTAATAGGCGTGCCTGGCCATCATGAAGTCTTCGCGGGAAAGGGCGGGAATTCCCATCCAGGCTGTTCCCGATCCCGGGGATTGAAAAAACCTTTGGGGGAGGTCGTCGTCCGCATCGGTAAAGCCGTTTTGATGGTTCATCATTCTTTCCCTATAACAGATTCTCTCACCGGTTTTCAACAGTTCCTGACCCGAAGATGGAAATCCGGTCACGGCGGTTAAGGCTTTGGCATATTCCTCCAGGGATGCTGCGAAAAACATGAATTTGCAGGCCGTCAGGGAGTCGATAATCGCGTTGGCATCTTCGGCGATTTTAACGATCCGGGCTTTTCCGGCAAATGAAAACCGGTCGGTGGGCACGGGTTTCCGCAAAACTTCGTTTCCGATGGTGTACGACCTTAAATGGCACCCGCCCCGGGTGGAGGTGGCATACCCCAGAGCCATTCCGCAGGCGCCCCTGGGATCGTAGGCCGGGAGTTCCTGTTTTTTAACCGTCATGGCCGCCTCAGGGTTTCCATGGGCTTTGGCGTATTCAAAAGCCCCCCGGCCCAGGGCTTTTCCCTCGCCCCGGCCCATGGCGATATCCTGCAAGAGTCTGATGATGTCATTTGCGGCCAGGGGCCGGTTCTGGATTTCCATGCAGCAGGCGAGTGTCCCGGCGGCGGAAATAGCGTCCATGCCCATATCGTTGCAGATCCGGTTGGCGTTCACCACCACGTTCATATCCGTGTTGTTCAACAGGGCGCTGAAATGATTCATGGCCTCGAACTCCGGCAAAATTTCCCCGGAGGCGCCTTTTTTCTTGCACAGAATATGACAGCCTTTGCAACCGGTTTTTCGATATCCGAACTTTTGGTGATAGGCATGGGCGTTGATTTTACCCGCCGGTTCAAAAAAGGTCCTGCGGAAATTATCCGTGGGCATCATTCTCCGGCTATGGGTCAAATCAAATAAAGCCGCCGTCCCGAACCGGGTGATGCCCAGCTCTCCCATCAGAACCGGGGACGCGGCCCCCAGGCGAAGGATATCCTCCCGGGCTTTTTTTAACGAAAGGCGATCGAAGACCCGGATCCTCCGGGTTCCGGAAACCGAGACATACTTCAGATTTTTCGATGCGAACACCAGCCCCAGTCCATTTCTGCCGGCGGCGTAATGTCCGTCAAACATGATGTTGGCGAAACACACCCCGTTTTCAGCCGCCGGGCCCACTGCGGCAAAGGCCCCCTGTTTCCCCAGTTGATCCTGAATTTTTGAGACCGATAGACCCTGGAAACGTGCCGCATCCGTAAAAACCACGTCCTGATCAACAATTTCGATTCCGGTTAACCCGTCAGCCCTTCCCTTGAAGATGATCCCGTCCCACCCCGCCTTTTTCAGCTCGGTTCCGAAACGCCCTCCAACGGAAGCATCCCCGGTGGTCCCGGTCAGGGGGGAACGGGACATCACCGCCATACGCCCGGAGGTCGGGGATAGGGTTCCCACCAGGGGGCCGGTCATAAAAATAAGCGGCATCGCCGGGTCGTCCCACCTCCGTGTGATGTCGTTTTTCAGGTAATTCCCCCCGAGCCCGCGGCCGCCGATGAAATCACGGTAAATCTCCGGAGCCGGACACGCTGCATCATATTTGCGGTCGGTGAGATCCAGAATCAATATTCTGCCTGTCCATCCGAACATGATGGGGAAATCCTTTTCTTTCAGATCCGGTTGAATTCGAGGTGTTTTTTCTGCCATGCGCTTTAATCCCCCCTATATCCCATCGCGTTTAAATGTGCAATAAATTGAAGTGTATTTCATGGGCCCTGAATTCACCGGCAAGATAATCGGTTGACATGCGGTTATGTTTTGAGTATATTTTCTCCACATCATTCTGGCATCAACAGGTATATATTCTCTTCTATCATCATCATAAAATTAAAATAAGGTTTATTTTAAGTAATTTACAATAATTCAACACGAATTGGGAGGAGGCAATCCATGGCGGGCGTAAACAAGGTCATTCTGGTTGGTAATTTAGGAAGAGATCCTGAAATGAGATATATGCCTGACGGCACTGCGGTGGCCAATTTCACCATTGCCACGTCGCTTACCTGGACGGACAAAGGCTCCGGGGAAAAAAAGGAAAAGACGGAATGGCACCGTATCGTCGCCTTTAGAAAACTTGGTGAAATCTGCGGGGAATACCTTTCAAAGGGAAGTCAGGTCTATGTGGAAGGTCGACTCCAGACGAGATCCTGGGAAAAAGATGGGGCAACCCATTATATGACGGAAATTCTGGCCTCGGAGGTTCAGTTTTTAGGGCCCCGGCAAGAAGGAGGTGCTTCAAAGGCCCCCCAGAATAAGCAATCCTTCCCCCCCGGCGCCGGAGACACTGGCCCCGTGGATGACGATATCCCTTTTTAACCGGCCGGGAAAAGAGGAAACAATTCGGCCTTTAACGGAAACCAGTCGCCGTTAAAGGCCATGTCTTATTTTAACCCGTGTCCTACTCTTTTTTTTCCGGCTCTATTTTTTCGGGTTCCTTATTTTCCGTTTCTGAGGTGGCCTTCTTAAAATTTTTGATGGCCTTTCCCATTCCTGCACCGATTTCCGGTAATTTTCCGGCGCCGAAAATAATCAGAATGATGACCAGTATGATAATCAGTTCGGGCATTCCAATTCCAAACATCTATACCTCCTCATTACCGGGCCTGCTTTCCCTGAGTTCTCCCAGCAGTGATTTAAATTCCTTGGATTTCAAATAACTGTCCAGCGCCCCCTGATAGGCGATCCATTTGTTCCACAGTTCCGCCCATGTAGTGGAATACCAGTAGTTTTCAGGATCTTTTTTCCCCCTGAGATAATCGAGGTAATCCTGGTATTCTTCACGACAATTTCTGCAAAAATGGTACGGGATATTGAACAACACACCATTGCCGGACCCATTTGGCTCTTCCTGACCGCTTTCGACACTGACGCCGCATTTTTCGCACTTAAAGGCACAGCGGACGCACCTGAACACGTTCTGGACGGCCTGAATTTTTCGTCTTCTGATCAGGGCGTCCTTTTTGTTCTTTACAAGATTGAGTCTTTCGTCAATGGGGATTATATTTGCCACAAAAAAACCTTCCGTAATTTTATTTTCAGGTATAACATCAGGGTCGTCCGGTGTCAAATCATTACCGGCCTTGCCGCGGGGTGCCGGCGTTTGGCCATCAGCCGGGGCAATTCACCCGATAGAGACCCATACAGGCTTGATATTAATTCGTTAATTTGATATTCGGTATTCCGCTTCTCGATTCCCGCCACCCCTCAACCGTAAAGGAGATCGCCATGCCCTCGTTTTCCCCTAATATTATCGCCGACAGCATTACCTCTTGCGCTGTTTATAACCCGGACGGAGAAATCATCATCCACAAAGACCGGCGAATCACCTGGAAGGAGCTGGTCCCCCGTGCTTTTAAAATTGCGCGGGCACTGATGAAACTCGGTGTGAAAAAAGATGACAAAGTGGTGTTTATGTTTCATAACACCCCTGAATTTATTGAAATCAATTTCGGGATACAAATCGCAGGCGCCGTTCCCTGTCCCATGAATTACCGGTTTGTTCCCAGTGAAGTCGAATTTCAGGCCGACCATTCCGATGCAACGGTATTGATTTTTGACGGCATCTGGTCTGAAGCCGTTGTTCCGGCTGTAAAGAATCTTAAAAAAATCAAATATGTCATCTGCAGGGGGGAATGCGAAGGGCAGAACTTCATCGATTATGATGGTTTTGTCAATTCGGGAGAAGCCATGGACCCAAAAGTGGCGAACCAGTGGGAAGATGTGGCGGTGATGATTTATACCGGTGGGACAACGGGCTTTCCCAAGGGGGTGATGCTGACCTATCAGGGCCATCTGGACATGTTTGCCATGGTATCGGCCCATATTCTTGTTCGCATGTTTACCATGGAGATGTCCCCTGAGCGGAAAGAAAAGCTCATCGCGGATTCCGCGGTTCCTCTGAAAACCGTTTTGGGCCCCTTTTACCGGTCCGCGATGTTCAAACGCCTCATGGAAAAACCCAAAACCCTCGCATTCCTTCAGGACAAGGTCAAAGACAGCATCATGAACCCTGAAAAGCTGAAAAAAGGGTATCGCAACGTTAAAAAAGCCATGTATCCTTCCATGCCTTTTTTCCATGACGCTTCCTATGCGAACCTCATGATGGGTGCCCTCACCGGGACCCTGTGCTATGTGTTGCCGGATGATGTCAAATTCGATCCCAAACGCATCCTCGAGCTTGTTGAAAAGGAAAGCGTCTCCAATCTGGCCAACGTGCCCACGGGATGGAAGATGCTGCTGTCCTATCCCGGATTCAGTCAATATGACGTCGGTTCGGTCAAATTGGCCGCCACCGGCGGAGGCGCCTGCCCGAAGGAGCTGAAACAGCAGATATTGCGGGCCTTTCCCGAAGCCATGGTGATAGACGCCTTTGGTCAGACTGAAATGACGCCGGTGACGTCCTTTAAACTCGATGTGGACCCGGACAGGGTCAAGGAGCGGTCCGTGGGAGAGTCCATCGTGGACATCAAAATCGTGGACGAGAACGACAACGAGGTCCGGCGGGGTGAGTCCGGGGAAATCCTTTACCGGTCGAGCACGTTGATGAAAGGATATTACAAGGACGAAGATAAGACCCGTGAAGTGGTTAGCGATGGCTGGTTCCGAAGCGGTGACCCGGGCTACATCGACGAATCCGGCGAAATCCGCGTGGTCGACCGGAAAAAGGAATGCATCAACACCGGTGGGGAAAAGGTTTTCCCCCTTGAAGTGGAGGAAATTATTTCATCCCACCCCAAAGTCGATTCCGTATGCGTCATCGGTGTTCCCGACGCGGAATGGGGCAGCAGGGTCCAGGCCGTCGTCCAGTTAAAACCCGGCCAGACCGCTGACCCCCGGGAAATCATCGAATTCTGCCGGGGCAAGCTGGCCGGGTATAAAATTCCCCGGAATATCGTCTTCGTCGATCATATACCGTTTTCCCCGGCGGGAAAACTGTTGCGGCAAAAGGTAAGAGACGCCTACGGGTCTCCGGCCGACTGAAACATTCAAGTGAGCCATCCTTCCGGGTTGGTGCAGGCTCGCCTTGATTTCAGTCCCTGGCTTATCAAACCATAATCTGCGGATAATCTTGCCATAAGCTTTTGGTGATAGTAGAAGGAACTCAGTCTTCAATCCAAACAATCCTGACCGCGGGGTATCTCATGAGATTATTGCTGGTGGAGGATGACGACAAGATCGCTTTTTTCATTACAAAAGGGCTTAAGGAAGCCGGTTTTGCCGTAGATCGCACCGCCAACGGTGAAGACGGGCTTCATATGGGCCTGACCGAGCCCTATGATGTTGCCGTCATCGATATCATGCTGCCCGAACTTAATGGCCTTCGGATCATTGAGGAATTGAGAAAAAATCAAATCAACACGCCGGTATTGATTTTAAGTGCCAAAAGGACCGTGGACGATCGTGTCAAGGGCCTAAAGGCGGGAGGAGACGACTATCTGACCAAGCCCTTCGCTTTCTCAGAACTCCTTGCCCGTGTTCAGGCCCTGATCCGCAGGGCCACCCATATGGCCAGCCCTTCCCTCATCACCGTCGGTGATCTGAGCATCGACATCAACAAACGAAAAGTGGAAAGGGGAAGTATGGAAATCATCCTGCAGCCCCTTGAATTTTCTTTGCTTGAATATCTGATGCGAAACACCGGTTATGTTGTTTCAAAAACCATGATCATGGAGCATGTCTGGGACTATAATTTTAACCCCCGCACCAACGTCGTCGAATCCAGAATTTGTTATCTGCGCGATAAGATAGACAAAAATTTCGACAAAAAACTCATCCATACCATCCGGGGAGTCGGGTATGTGCTTAAAGAAATTTCATGAATCCAGGCACACCTTACTGTTCCGGCTCACCCTTTCCTATGCCGCGGTATTCACCGCCTCATCATTTTTAACCCTCTGGGCTTGTTATTATAAAATTTCTTCCATCAGATCACAGTATACCGATCAGGAATTGGTGTCCGAATATCTTGAATATCGCGCCATCATGAAGGAAAAAGGATTTGAAGAGGTCCTGACCGAGGTGCGAATCGAAAATGAGGAAGAGGACCTGACTGCTGAATTTTACCGTGTCCTGTCTTTGCAAGGAAAGGTTTTGGCCACATCGGACATGCGATACTGGGGGGATGTAGGTCTGTCGAAAACGGCGTTAGGCAAATTAACTCCCTCAGATCCTTATGTATTGGAAATGATCAGGCTCCCCCGCCATCACCATGGGATCAGAACGATTTACGGACTGATCAGTCCGGATAAAGTATTTCAGACCGGCATTTCCCTTGAGGAAAATGAAAAATACCTGACGATATTCCGCAACATGTTTTTATTTATCATGACCGCCATCCTCTTTTTATCCGGATTCATCGGCTGGCTGGTCTCCAAAAACACCGTGAAGGATATCCGGGAGGTGGTTGAAACCGCTAACGATATTGCGGGGGGTGCATATGACAAAAGGGTTTCGGCAAAGAGCAGCATCAGGGAAATAGCGGAGCTTGGAAATGCATTCAACAACATGCTCGATAAAATCCGCGCCCTGCTGAAAAACATGAAAGAGATGACCGACAATATCGCCCATGATTTAAGGAGCCCTCTGGCCAGGATACGCGGCGTCGCGGAGATGAACCTGATGAGCGACAAATCCGTTGAAGACTTTAAAGAAATGGCTGCAAGCACCGTTGAAGAATGCGACAATCTCATCGACATGGTGAATACCATGCTGGATATCACGGAAATTGAAGCGGGTATCGGGGAAAGCTATACGGAAGAAATTGAATTGACCCGGTTGATATTGAAAATCACCAATTTCTTTTCTCTTGTGGCCCAGGAAAATGATGTCCGGATACATACCGATCTTCCCGATCAATGCAGCATTGTGGGCGATAAACAGAAATTCCAGCGGATCGTCATGAATCTTCTTGAAAACGCCATCAAGTTTACGCCGCCCGGAGGAGAGGTTTTCATTTCCCTGGCAGACAATCCCCATCAAATCCGCTTGATATTTAAAGACACCGGATCGGGAATCCCTCCGCAGGATATTTCGAATATTTTTGACCGGTTTTACCGGGGAGACAAAAGTCGCACCCAGTCGGGACTGGGACTGGGCCTCTCCCTTGTCAGGGCCATTGTCACATCTTTCGGCGGCAACATTACGGTTGAAAGCATCCTGGATAAGGGCAGTATTTTCACCATCACCCTTCCCAAATGACCTTCCTTTTTTATCTCTCCATCACATCGGCATGATCAAAAGTTTAAACATGTGAGTAATATTTATATTAATGAATGGCGTTCCGGTTCCGTCCTTCACGGGGTACTTATAAACCGACATTATCAAATCGTAATTTATTCATAATCTATTGATAAGCTCATGGATGATAATGACGGCTATGTATGTTGACCGAAAAAAACCGTTATTCCGCACGGGATATGAAAACGCTTCAAAAAAGGATAATTAAAAATGAAATCGGTCCCTTTTCTTGATCTCTGCACACAATATGCACCGCTTCGAAAAGCGATTCTGGACAGCTTTGAACGAATTTTTGATACCACCGCATTCATCAATGGTCCGGATGTAAGGATCTTCGAAAATGCTCTGGCACAATGGCTTGGCGTTGAGGATGCAGTTGGGGTTTCCTGCGCAACCGATGGGCTTTATGCTTCCCTTCGTATGTTGGGAATAGGTCAGGCAGATGAAGTCATCACAACCAACCATACCGCCATTCCGACTGCCGAGGCCATCACCATGACCGGCGCGGAAGTTGTTTTTTGCGATATCCGGATGGATACCTGCAATATCGACCCGGATCAGGTGAAAAAACTGGTGACGCCCAGAACCAAAGCCCTGGTCGTCGTTCACCTTTACGGTCAGCCGGCGGACTTGGATGCTTTGGTCGAAATTTCAGAGGAGAACCATTTATATCTCATTGAAGATTGTGCCCAGGCCCTTGGCGCAAAATACCGGAGTAAAAACGTCGGCACCATGGGGGATGTGGGTGTTTACAGCTTTTTCCCGTCCAAACCCTTAGGCGGCATCGGAGACGGCGGCGCTGTGGTTTCAAGGCATGCCGATCTGTTAAAGCGCATCCGCATGTTTTGCAACCACGGGCGCCAAAATAAATACAACCATGAAATGCAGGGATTTAACAGCCGGCTGGATACCATGAAAGCCGCCATGTTGAACATCGCGCTTCCCAACCTGGAAGAATGGAACCGGAAACGTCGGGATATCGCCGATATGTACCAACATTATCTGAAAAATATCACCGAAATCGAACTTCCCCAGATGTTGAGCAGCATCAGTCCGGTTTGGCATGTATATGCCATCAGGGTGCCCGATCGAAAGCCGTTTCAGAACTACCTGAAAAATCAGGGTGTCGAAACCGGCATCCATTACCCCAGTTCCCTCAACCTGACGACCGCCTATGCCTACTTGAATAAGGGCGCCGGTTCTTATCCATATGCCGAGTACCACTGCGCCCATACCGTATCCCTGCCCATGCATCCGGGTATCACCCAGGAGGACGTCGAATATGTCGGCGACACTATCCGCCGGTTTTTCACCTGTCATCAGCGAGTCTCCAAATGAATAACACCATGGATCTTTCCATCGTCATACCGGTTTATAATGAAGCGGAAAACCTGGAGCCTTTATTGGAAGAACTGACGGGCATATTGAACCAGCTGGATAAAACCAGCGAAATCATCTGCGTCAATGACGCCAGTACGGACGACAGCCTTGGCATTTTAAACCGGCTCGCGGCCAAATTCCCGCAATTAAGAATCCTCACCCACGGTATAAATTCCGGGGAAAGCGCGGGTCAGGCGACGGGATTCCGTTCTGCCGCCGGGGATGTCATCATCACCATGGATGCCGATATGCAAAATGATCCTGGGGATATTCCCCGGTTGCTGAAGGCCCTGACGGGCGAGGTTGCCTGCGTTTGCGGCGTTCGCAAAATTCGTGAGGATGACGCCGTCAGACGCGTCTCTTCTTATATTGCCAATAAATTCAGGAATTTTATAACCGGCGATGCCGTTAGCGACGCGGGCTGCACCTTTCGCGCGATTCGCCGGCCCGTCCTTCGGGAAATGATCGTGTTTAACGGAATGCACCGATTTTTATCAACCATTCTTCGGGCGCAATGTTACCGGGTGGTGGAGATTCCCATCAACCACCGCGCCCGTCATGCCGGCCAATCAAAGTACGGGATCGGGAACCGATTGTGGCGGGGCATTCTGGACTGCTTTGCCATGCGCTGGTACAAAGCCAGGGCCGTCAACGGGAACCGTTTAGAGACAAACCAGGCGGTTGATGGATCCCTTTTATAGAATAAAACGACCGCTGCCCAAACGTTGGCCCATCCGTCGGGCGGTGCTGCTGATCCTGGTGCTCCTTTTTACGGTGGTTTTGATCCACCTGACTCCTGTCCGGGGTTGGCTGAAAGACATCCATTTAATGGGTGAAAAAATAAAGGCTTTCGGCGTGTGGGCGCCGGCGGCGTATGTCGTCCTCGTTTGCGCACTGGTTGCGGCCGGGATTCCCAGACTTCTTTTTTGCACCATCGGGGGAATGGTCTTCGGGTTTTTCTGGGGACTTGTCTGGAGCCAGGCGGGTACGGTGGTCGGCTATTACGCCACGTTTCTTTTTGTCCGGTGGAGCGGCCGGGAGTTTATCCTGAATAAATTACCCGGATTAAACAAATACAGCGATTTTTTTACTGCCGGGGGAATACCCTATGTCCTGCTGATAAGGCAACTTCCCATCGCGGGTTTTTATATCAACATTGTGCTCGGGCTCACCCATATCCGGAACTCCAAATTTTTGCTTGGAACCGTTGTCGGGATTCTTCCGGAAGCCATTCCCGCAACCCTTATCGGAGCAGGGCTTATCAATTTGTCTCCCGGAAAAAGCGTCGTTGCAATATCTGCGGCCGTTATTTTTTTGATAATTGTCTGGTCGTTGGTCGGGCGATATCTCGGCTCTTCCAGATTTAAAATGTCGGCAGCGGGGAACGAATCCATACAGATAAGGAAGGATGAAATCAGTGCCTGAAACAGAATTACGACAAAATAGACTCAAGGTAGGGATCATCGGATGCGGCCGAATATCCGAAAAGCATCTTTCGGTGATAACGGACGAACATATTGCCGCGGATCTTCTGGCAGTTGCGGACCTGGATGAAACCAAGGCCCGCGAAAAAAGCGGTAAATATAATGTTCCCTGGTATACGAACTACGAGGACATGCTGGCGGAACACCCTGACATCGATCTGATCCATGTGCTCACCCCTACAGGATACCACGCCCGGCACGTGCTGGATCTGTCGAAATACGGAAAGCATATCGTTGTCGAAAAGCCTATGGCCCTTCGGCTGGAAGATGCCGATGAGATGATCCGGGCACAGGAACGGCAACATCGCCGTCTGTTTATCATCAAACAAAACCGGTTTAACCAGGCCGTTATGAAGGTGAGAAAGGCCATGGACCAGGGACGGTTCGGGAAACTGGTCATGGGAACCGTTCGGGTAAGATGGAAAAGAGACCAGCGATACTATGACCAGGCGGCCTGGCGGGGAACCTTCGAGCTTGACGGTGGTGTCATGGCCCAACAGGCCACTCACCATCTTGATCTCCTGCAATGGTTCATGGGCCCGATAGCGTCCCTTCAATGCCGTGCCGCAACGCGACTCATGAACATCGAGGTTGAGGATACGGCCGCCGCGGTAATGCAGTTCACATCGGGCGCTTTGGGCGTTTTTGAAGCCACTGTGGCCACCCGCCCGGAAGATCTCGAAGGGTCCATCAGTATTCTTGGGGAAAACGGCAGCGTGGTCATCGGTGGAACCGCCGTCAACAAGATTGAATACTGGAAGTTTTTCGACAGGCGTTCTGAAGACGACACCATTGTCAAAGAGTTTTCCGAAGAAGTGCCCAATGTCTACGGAAACGGTCATTTTCTCTGCATTCAGAATATCGTCGACGCCATAAGGTGTAATAAAAAGGCGATGGTGGAAGGCCCTGAAGGGAAAAAGACCGTTGAGCTGCTTACCGCCCTGTATGAGTCGGCATCCATGGATGGCGAAACAAAGGTCCCCGGAGAAAAAATAACCCGGTCCCGTCTGGGAAGGAGCCGTAATGTCTGAAGCTTGTTTCAGCCATCGGAAAAGTGGAGCAGAACGTGAAAACCGCTGAATACTCAGCTATGGGTTCAGACATTCTCAAACCCCGGGTGCAATTTTTATTGTTGCTGGCGGTGTGTTTTTTTTCATTTTTTGTCCATATTTCATCCGATGAGCTGGATATCATGGAGGCCAGGAACTTCATCACGGCAAGGGAGATGGTGACGGATGGTTCATGGCTTCTTCCCACCATGAACAATGAGCTGAGAATCGCAAAACCGCCGTTGCCCACGTGGATAACCGCTGTTGCGGTTATGATGGGGGGCGATGCCGATAACATGCTGGCCATGAGAATTCCCGCAGCACTAACCGCAACGGTGATGGTTTTCATCGTGTTCGGGTTTGTCGGGGCAATGACCCAGAAGGAATCTTTACTTCCCTTCATCATTGCAACCCTGTTTGCGCTCAATGCCTTTGTCATTGCGGTGGGAAGACGTAATTCCTGGGATGTCTATGCCCACTGTTTCATGATGATTGTCCTCTGGTCCCTTTGGCGCGGGTGGGAAGAAAAAAACCATTCCCTTTCTCCCTTTGTCATCGCGGGCATTGCATCGGGACTATCCTTTATGAGCAAGGGGCCGGTGGATTTTTATTCCGTATTGGTGCCCTTTTCCGTTACCTATATCGCCGTCTTCGGGGTTAAGCCCATTTGGGAAAAAAGATCCGGCCTTCTGATAGGTCTCATCATCGCTATTGTGATCAGCGGCGCTTGGCCGTTATATGTCTATCTGAACGCACCGAAAATAAGTGTGGCCGTTGCCAATGAAGAGATCAGTGCCTGGAAATATGACTGCGTCCAGCCCGTTTATTATTATTTAAACTTTCCTTTTTTTGCCGGGGCATGGGTCGTTATGTTTGCGGCTTATTTTATCAGGCCCTTTGCCAAAATAAGGGTTCAGCCGATTTTTGATTATGTTTTTCCCCTGATATGGTTGCTGTCCACGCTGGTGTTGCTTTCCGTCATCCCGTCGAAAAAGGAGCGATATCTGATGCCCGTCTGCGTGCCCATGTCCCTGATGATCGGTTTTCTGATTCATTCGGTGGCTCAGCGGTATAAACTTTTTCAGCAGACCAGGGGAGACCGCATACTGATCAACATTCACGCCGGCCTGATCGCAATAATGTCCCTGGCAATGCCGGTTGCCTATTTTTTCCTCAATAAAGACGTCTCCACGCCGGTTGTGGCATGGTCAGGCATTCTCATCGCTTACGCCATCATGGCCTGGATGACATACCAGGCCGGAAAAAGAAAACGGATTTATTCTCTCTTCTTTTTAACCCAGATCTTCATGTGTCTGTCCCTTACGATTCTGTGGCCCGGCATTTCCACGAAAGATCATAAAAACAAAGACTTCAGCTCCATCCGGGAATTAAGGCATGACCATGAGGTTTCCGGCATTGAATTCTACAGCCCCTCACCATTAAACATCAAGGCCATCTGGGACATCGGGCAAAAAGTTCTTCCCTGGCCATATGATAACAGGTCCCTTCCCAAAGGCGGAAAATTTATACTGTTTTTCAATGACAGAAAGACTGCGGCAAAATTTGCTGCGGATTACCGGGAAAACATCACTTTCACCGTTCTGGGTGAATATAAATGGAATCCCAACATGCGCGATCGCAGTATCGTCGCCGCGCTTATTGAATCCTAAAAAATGATCCGTCCGATGCATGTTTAATGAAAATTCCCCTTAAAGATAGGACTGCTTCTCGGCAGTTTCCACAGACATTATCGATTTATAAGGATCCGGCAATCTTCCGGTAATCATCATCCTGTAATATAAGCCGGAATATCGAGCGGTTTAAAAACCCTTAAATCAACACAGGGAAGGAAGTTCATATGAAATCAAAATCTGAAAGATATCGAATAAGGCTTTCCCGTTTAGCGGCGGCCGTTGTTCTGTTTTTTATCTGCACCACCCGGAGCTCCTGGGAAATCAATAATTACGAAAATATAACTACAATCCTATTTTTTATAGGGGTTATTCTCCTGGGGGTTGCCGCTTTGGGAAGACTTTGGTGTTCGCTTTACATCGCCGGTTATAAGACCCATCATCTGATTATGGAAGGACCTTACTCGGCATGCCGAAACCCCCTTTATTTTTTCAGTGCCATCGGGTTGATGGGGGTGGGATTCGCTACGGAAACCTTTTCATTCCCCATCGCCTTCATTATTATTTTTTCTCTATATTATCCATTTGTTATCAGAAGCGAAGAAAACCGCCTCCAACAGGTTCATGGAGATTCATTTTATGAATACAAGAAAAAGGTTCCTTCTTTTATCCCCAGATTCAAGGCTTTTTCGGAACCTGAAAATTACAGCGTCAAACCGGTGCTTTTCAGAAAACATGTATTCGATGCGGTATGGTTTATCTGGATCATCGGGATTATAGAAATCCTTGAAGAGTTGAAGGATATCGGCTTCCTTCCATCCCTCTGGTGCATTTATTAAAGGAATAAGGAATATTGAATCAAATGGTCATGCCGTTTTTAGCCGCCATCATCATGCTTGGTGTTTTCACCATCACGCGACTTGGACTCATGTTGTATACGGGTTCGGATGAGGTTCCCGTAGCCTTTTGGCCTGTGATCCTGATCAAGGGGCTTTGGTTTGATCTGCTCGTTTCGGCGGTTTTTGTGTCGCCCATCTGCCTTTACGAGGCGATGCTTCCCGGATCCTGGCGGTCCATGGGTCGGCATCGGAAACTTAGATTCCTGGGACTGTGGGGAATGGTTCTGGTTTTGTTTTTTGGGGCTGCAGCCGAGGCGACGTTCTGGATTGAATTTTCCACCCGCCTCAATTTCATCGCCGTGGATTATCTGATCTACACCCATGAAGTGATCGGAAACATACTCGAGTCCTATCCCATGGGGTGGATATTGATTTTGATCAGCGTCGCAGCCGGGAGCATGGTATGGCTTCTTCGGTTTTTCATAGCTGCAGTGGATGCAAAACCCATTTCCGGGAAGGGCCGGGCTCTGCTGGCATTTTTAGCCCTTGCCTTGCCGGTTCTGGGTTTTGGCCTGGGGAATATAGATCAGATGGATGGTTCCGGAAATAATTATGCCGAAGAACTTTCGGGCAATGGGTATTTCACGTTCGCCGCTGCGTTGCGGCGCAATGAGCTCGATTACAACACATTTTATCGATCCATGCCGCAGAATGAGGCCGATGCTCTGCTGAAGCGACTGGACGTTGAACGCACGCCTTTGTCCGCCCCTCTGAAAACCGATATGAATGACGACGCCGGGGACTCCCTGCCCTTTAAAAGACGGCCGATGAACATCGTATTAATCTCCGTGGAGAGTTTGTCCGCGTCGTTTGTCGGTGCTTACGGCTCGCCCAAAAGCCTCACGCCCAATCTTGATCGCCTGGCTCGGGAAGGCTTGGTATTTCAGCGCGCTTTCGCTACAGGAACCCGAACTGTTCGTGGATTGGAAGCGATGTCCATCGGCATTCCTCCTGTGCCGGGGCAGTCGATCCTTCATCGCCCTGGAAACGGTCACCTCTCCACCATTGGGGGGCTGCTTAAAAAACAAGGTTTTTCGACCCTTTTCCTTTACGGGGGATATGGCTATTTCGATAACATGAACGCTTATTTCAGCGCCAATGATTATGAGATTGTGGACCGGACGAGTTTTTCAAAAGGGTCCGTGATTTTTGAAAACATTTGGGGAGTGGCTGATGAGGTGTTGTTTTCAAACGCGATTGAGGCGATAACCCGGGTGGCCGATCGAAACAAACCGTTCTTCGCCCATGTCATGACCACATCAAACCATCGCCCCTACACTTACCCCGGAGGCCGCATCGACATCCCCTCTCCAGGCGGTCGCGACGGGGCGGTTAAATACACGGATTACGCCCTCGGAAAATTCATTCAGGACGCGGAAGAACAAACCTGGTTTAAGGACACGCTGTTCGTGATTACGGCGGACCATTGCGCTTCCGTCGCCGGAAAAACCAAGCTGCCGGTAAAAAAATATCATATCCCGCTGATTTTTTATGGGCCGGACATTGTTAAACCCGGCTTCTATGAACCGATTGTCAGCCAGATCGACCTGATGCCCACTTTGATTGAAGTTCTCGGCAAAAAAGGGGACGATCACTTTTTCGGCCGTGCATTTTTTGAAGAGGGGCCTGATCTTAACAGGGCTTTCATCAGCAATTATCAGGAACTGGGTTACCTGCGCAATGGCATCATGACCGTTTTGCTTCCCAACAAACGAGTGGAGAGTTACCGGGTGGATCCCATCACTTATGAACAAACCAGTGCACCCGTGGATCCGGACCTGCTCCGCGAAGCAGTGGCTTATTACCAAACCGCATCGGGCTCCTTTAAAAAAGGGGCTCTTCGGATTTCCCCGTAAAGCCTGCGAGACACCGGTCTTGCTTCCGTCTAAATAACGGTGGTCCCGCCATCCACGATGAGGGTCTGACCGGTGATGAAATCCGACGCGGAAGAGCATAAAAACAGGACCGGCCCGGCGATATCCCCGGGTTCGGCGATTCTTCCCAGGGGGATGGACTTGACGATGTTGCCGTAGAGCTGATCGTTGGACCAGAAGGGTTTGCTGAAATCCGTTCTTACCATGCCCGGGGCCACGGCATTGACCTGGATGTTGTGGGGGGCCAGTTCATGGGCCAATACTTTGGTCATCATTTCGATGCCGGCTTTGGCGATGCCGTATATCCCCATGGCCGGGGAAGATTTCCGGGCGGCGATGGAGGAGATATTCACGATTTTTCCACGATTTTGCCCCCGCATGATCTGAGCGGCCTTTCTGGAGCACAAAAATGTGCCGGTCAGGTTGGTGTCGATGATTTTGCGCCATAAATCGGGGTCGGCATCGGAAACCGTCGCGATCATATTCATGCCCACGTTATTGATCAGAACATCGATCCGGCCGAATCCGGCTTTGGCGGTGTCGAAGAGGTTATTCACATCTTCTTCCCTGCCGATATGGGCCTTGACGGTCAACAGCCGCTCCCCGCCCCCCAGGGCCGCGGCGGCGGCGTCAAGGCCCTCCTGTTTTCTTCCACAGATAACGACGTTTGCCGCTTCCTCCAGAAGCATTTGAGCAATGCGGAAACCAATGCCCCGGGTTCCGCCGGTGACGACTGCGGTTTTGTCCTTCAATTGGTATTGAACGGTATTCATGGGATTCTCCGTAATTCGGTTAGAAGTTGATGGGAACGCTCCGGAATCGTGATGCAGTGTTACGTAATTTTCCGGGTTTTGTCAAATGCATCCCTTGATGGGGCTGTTGCCGATGCCCGGCCAGATGCGCAGAAGACCGAAGACAGACCGGATTGACAGCCAGCAGGCGATAACGATCCAGATATGGGTCAGGGTGTTCCCGGCTGATGTATCCAGAAGGTGAAGTGCTGTGAATCCGGTAATGGAAGCAAGGGCCATGACATTTCTCAGATACCGGTAATCCCCGGTTCCCCAATGGATTCCATCCGTGGCAAAGGCTAAGGCGTTTAACGGCTGGGTTAAAATTGCGACCTTCCAGGCGGGAATAAAAACATCGGCCGCCCGGGCCGGAACCAGAAAGGCCATGGCCAGGTCCATGGAAAACCACATGGCCGCGGCCACTGCAGCCCCGGTAGCGGTACTCCAGACGCATACGATGGTTGAGGCCTTTCGGACCGTATCCATTTGCCCGGACCCGATAAAATACCCCACCAGGCTCTGCCCTGTCACGGCAAATGCGTCCAGAAATAGCGCGGTGAACAGCCACACCTGACGGACGGCCTGATGAGCGGCCCCGGCATCGGCCCCGGCTCGCGTGGCCGCCCGGGTGGTGAGCAGCAGAAAGAGGAAGATCAACCCGGTGCGGAAAAAAAGATCCCGGCCGACAACCAAAAATTTTCTGGCATCCCTCAGTGGAAAATGCCCGGCGAAGGAAAGCCTCCGGTAAACCGCGGCCACGGCCCAGAAGGCCCCGATCCACTGGCTGATCACGCTGGCCAGGGCGGCCCCGGAAACCCCCATGGACGGAAGCCGGCCCCACCCGAAAATCAATACCGGATCCATGAAGACATTCAGGACATTAATGGAAACAGCAATGTAAAGAGGGGTCTTCATATCCAGGAGTCCACGAAAAATCCCAAAGGACGCAACCATCATGAGAACCGCAGGAGCGCCGAAAAGCCTTATGCTCAAGTAGTCCACCGCCAGACGATGGACATCGCCCGAGGCTCCCATCAACTGCGACAGGGCAGGCACAAACGGCCGGAATACCAGGATGGAGAGAATTCCCAAAGCAGCCGCCAGCAAAAGAGCAAGCCCGGCCATTTGCCCCGCTCTTCCGGAATCCTGTTTTCCCAGGGCCTGGGCCACCTCGGTCTGGGTCCCGATTCCCAGGAAATTGAATATCCAGAAAAACCCGGACAGCACCATGGTCCCAACTCCCAGGGCGGAAAGTGAAAAAACCCCCAGCCGGGAGACAAACGCCGTATCCACGAGCCCGGTTACGGGCTCCGCGATGAGGGAGATCAGGACGGGCAAGGACATTTTCAAAAATGCGGCATGGGGCGATCGCAGAAATGGATGACCGCCAGAGGTATGGATTTTCATTTCATTCACGGAGAAATTCCTTAATTCCGCAATTGTTTATCGCTTCTGATCAACAGGTCGGCCAGCATATGACCCAATCCGGCGGTACACTCCATATCCAGATGGTTTTCCGTCTGCTGCGCAAAGAGAACCTGGCACTGGGCCGGGAACTCATCCTCCCGGTCATTGAACAGTAATAAAATGGGGATTTTTGGAAGGGCGTCAAATTCCATGGCGAGGTCGTAACGGAGTTCTATCCCGGGGCGATGGCCGCCGATGGTTTTACAGGCGGATTCAAGCTGCTTCAACCTCCCTGAAAAATGTCGCTCAAGGGCTGTTTTAACGTTGGCTGAAAAATAGGTGATAAGAGGAGCGGCGTCCCTGAAATCCCTGAAAGAACGCCATTCCCCGGCATGCGGTTCATTTTCCGGGCATAGCAGGACATACTTGAACAGAACCACGGAGATGAAATATTCGGGTCTTTCCCCCCGGGCACCCGTGACGCCCCTGCCGGAGATGCGATACAGGTTTTGGAAAAAAGGGATGATCAGTTCATCCTTTTCAACCCATGCACCGAGCTTTCCGGCTATATTTTTAAGGTCCGCCTCCTGGATCCGGCGAAGGTAGTACTGGTAGTTTTCCTCAAATACCGGTGATCTGGGTCTCATCGGTTCCCCCTTTTGATCATAAGTGATGGTTTCTTCACCCTGAATAGGATTCGCGTCTTCTTCGTTCATTAACCGTCAAGTTTGAAATTAACAAGTCCAAAATCAAATCCAAACGCGTTATTGACAGCCGGGCGATATTGCTGGTAACCATTTAATCCTGACAGCCGGTGAGACGGTTTACCGCACTGAATCACGGTCTCGATCCCGGCCCTTTTGCGTATGAATATTAAGTTTTTTCCATCCCGGCCTTCAGTTTGATATCATCATCCCTGATCCGAATCGGAAAAGGAATCCTTCAGCAAGGCCTTTGATGAAGGGCGGAAATGAAATTATGCTGAAAAACACCTTCTGCCATATCTCCGGCATAGGATTGAAGACCGAACGGCAATTATGGGCATCGGGGATTCTCGACTGGGAAGGATTTTTTCAGGAATACCGGCTCCGGGCGGCCATTCCCAGAAAGGAAACCATCCATAGAACCCTGGAATCCTCTCTGGATCATCTGAAAAACAACAATCCCGTTTATTTCCAGGAAAGCATGCCTTCCCACCTTCATTGGCGGCTGTTTCCGGAATTCAGGGAAAAGGCCGCTTACGTGGACATCGAAACCACGGGCCTGGATTTTTTCAACGACATCACCACCATCGCTCTCTATGACGGAAAGCTCATCCGGCACTATGTCAACGGGAGAAATCTCGATGCGTTTGTGGATGACATCTCTGATTACAATGTGATTATTTCCTACAACGGCAAATGCTTCGATGTCCCCTTTCTGGAAAGATACTTCCGCATTAAAATGAAACAGGCCCACATCGATCGTAAATATTCGATAAACCCCGTCC
>DIKO01000004.1:6784-13561 GCA_002423615.1 Desulfobacteraceae bacterium UBA5616 | reverse complement strand
GGCTGACTTTTTACGGGGCCATCAAATCTTTAGAGTAAAATAATCTCCGCATTTTTTATTCTCGAAAATGCTAAAAGACCGCCCGGGAAAACCCGGGCGGTCTTTTAGCTCTGTGCTCAAGCTGGGATTGTTTTGCCTCCATGATCGGAAGAAGTCGGTTTATGTCACTGTGACGCGGTTTCCTGGGCGCTGAATGAAACCGACCTCCGCAACGAGACGGCAAGCCTTCAACCTATTTTATAACAATATTTACAGGATATGTTCCCTCATTCCCGGCCGTGTCGGTTGCCACTGCTTTGAGGATAACGGTACTTTTGGGCACGAATTTGCTGGTGTTCCAGGAAACATCCATGGCCACGCTGGTTCCGGTGACGGCTGCGGCGCGGAGCAGCTTTTCATTGCAGTAGAGGGAGAGCTGCGCAAGGCCCTGGTCGTCCGTGGCGCTGATCTTCACCTTAACCGTCTTGGACACGGTCGTTCCGGTTGTCGGTGATAAAATCCTGGGGATAGGCGCGGTTTCGTCGGCGGCCAGGTTGGCCACGTTCACGGTCACCGGGCTGGAGGCGCCGGTGTTCCCCGAAGCATCATAGGCCACGGCCTTCAGCGAGTGATTCCCGTTGTTGGTCTTGGCCGTGTCCCACGCATAGCTAAACGGAGAAACGCTGTCCGTGGTGAACAATGCCCCGTCGACGTACATCTCCACCTTGCTGACGGCGCTGCCGCTGGGTGTGGCTACGCTGATGGTGGCGATTCCCACAAGGCTCGACCCGTCTGTCGGGGAGGCGATCTCGGCGGCCGGGGCAACCGGATCGATGATGATCGGCTCTTCGTGGCCTTCGTACACCAGGGCGGAATAACCGAATTTGCTCGTTCCTCCCACTTCGCTGTAGGCGATCTTGAAGTACCCGGCTTCACCCCATCCGGTTCCCCAGCTGTTCTTCACGATGAAGCACTGGTTGAAGTCGTCGTACCCCACCACCAGGACGGCATGCGCACCGATGTAGGAGCCGGTGGTGTACTTGTAGATGCCGGTGCGGTAGTAGTAGAAGTCGTTATAGACGTACATGGTGGCCACCACCGGCCCGTAAAGGTAGAGACCGGTCTTGATGTCGTCCACGGTGATGGTGGTGGAGCTTGCCCGGTGCCACCCCACGATGCCGAACGTGTTGTTCACCCAGTCCGCACAGGCGTTGTTGCAGGAGCTGTCGGTGGCCGTGTACGGAAGGCAGGTCTCGACCGGCAGGCCCACGTCCTGGATGAAGCCCGTAGCGCTGAGGGAAGACCCGCCGGAACAGGTACCGGTCCCGCTGCAGGAGACCAGGATCTGCTCGGACAGATCGATGAGGGACCCGCCCGTGAACAGCATCACCTGGGATTCCAGCGCCGCGGTGGTGGCAAAGGCCCAGCAGCTGCCGCAGTTGCCCTGGTTTTTCACCGGGGACACGTAGTTGATCCCCTCGAAACTCCGCCAGTCCAGGGTGGCCGGGGCGGCCGTGGTCATGTCGTCCGGAGCGGGTGTGGATTCGTCAGGGCTCGGCGCCAGTTCCTCATCCATGTTCATGCCGGCGCGGTTCTTTTTTTGCTCCAGGGAGAGTCCGGAAACCGATGTGGTGTCCGCCACCCATTTGTGGTTTTTTGCCTTGATGGCGGACCGGATGTTGTCCAGGTCCTTCCGGCCGGCGGAAGCCGTTCCCAGGGTGAAGAAAATCGCCAATACGATGGTGATGGGAATGATGGACCAATAGAATTTTCGTTTGCCGTCGTGTTTCATCATGTTCTCCTCCTCATTCAAAAAATTTCCAGTATAATTGTGTACGTGTCCGCAGGGGCTTGGTTTTTCTCCCATGGCCTGTTCAGAAGAATCTTCAGTTCAATGGTTTTCGCCTTCTTTGCCTTCAAAACCCATGTCCGGGTGACCGGCGCGCCGGTAACGCCTTCCGCAAGCGGGTTTTCGCGGGTTTCGGTTTCCAGGACTTCCAGGTATTGTGTGTCCAGGTCCCGGATCTCCCAGGAATACCCGGTGGCTCCGGCATGCTCCAGTTCCACCCGGAAGGTTTCGCCGGCCGCAATCCGGATTTTCCGGCCGTTGTCGTTTTTGTCCAGGGTCATGATCCCTTCTCCCGCACACGGCAAAACCCCCGTAACCACCGCCAGGACCAGGACAAAAAGGGCGGTCGCGGCGGAAATCCGCGGTATTTGGGTTTTCCCGGGTTTTTCGACATGGTGACGGGAAATGCTGTTTCGGTGCAAAACTTTTTTTCGCATTTTCAACTCTCCAACCCGCATTCAGCAAGATGCGTGCCGGGAATGATTTTTATTTTGCGCCTGGGGCTTTCAGGGAAAAAACCAGCCTCGGACAGGGATTTCCGAAGGGGTAAAAAATTAAAAAAATGTAATAAAAACAATTTGATAAGATTAAATCAGGAAGGGGTGGTGAAAAGAGATGAAGGCAATACAAGGGGTGGTTGAAGGAAGATTGGAAAGGCGATTAAAAGGGCAGGGCGTATCTTTTTGTACAATTCGTTATGAAAAAGGACTATTTCCAGCTTTTATTTTCGATCCCGAAATGGGTGATCAGTCGTGAGAGGTAGGACCGCTGCAACCCCATGGCCGATGCGGCTTTTATCCGTTTTCCCCCGGCGTTTTTGAGATTCATGAGAATGAAGTCCTTCTTGAAGGCGTCCACGGCCTCGGCATAGGTAAGGCCTGAAAAGGCATCGAGGGTGCGGAGGCCCGGCTGGAGAATGGGCAGGTCTTCGGGGAGGATGGTTTCGCCGTTTCCCATGACCACGGCCCGTTCAATGGCGTTCTGCAGCTCACGGACGTTTCCCGGCCAGGGGTAGTCCATCAGCCGTTCCATGGCGGCCTGGGAGACGGTGATGCCGTGGGCGATTTTTTTTCTTTTGAACTGGTCCACGAAGTATTCTGCGAGAAGGGGGATGTCTTCCTTTCTCTCCCTTAACGGCGGGATGTGAACCTTGACCACGTTCAGGCGGTAATACAGGTCCTGCCTGAATTTTCCCGTTTCCACTTCCTTGACCAGGTCCTTGTTGGTGGCGGAAATGATGCGGATGTCCACGTACAGGGGCGTATTCCCCCCCACCCGGTAAAACACCCCGTCCTGGAGGACCCGGAGCAGTTTGGCCTGCATGGAAGGGATCATTTCGGCGATTTCATCCAGAAATATGGTGCTTTCATCCGCCAGTTCGAATTTGCCGGTCTTTTTGGCGTCGGCCCCGGTGAATGCGCCTTTTTCATGGCCGAACAGTTCGCCTTCCAGGAGGGTTTCCGGTATGGCCGCGCAGTTCAGCGCGATCATGAGCCTGTCCCTGCGGGGGCTTGCCAGGTGAATCATCCGGGCCAGGAGCTCCTTGCCGGTGCCGCTTTCACCGGTGATGAGCACCGCGGCCTGGGAATCGGCCACTTTCAGGGCTTCGGACATCACCTTCCGGATGACGCCGCTTTTGCCGATGATGGGGTGGTCCAGGTCCAGTTCCTGTTTCAGCCCGGCGTTTTCCTGCTCCACCTGGCGGAATTTTCTGGCGTTGGTAATGGCGACGGCTGCCAGATCGGCGAAAACAGCCAGAAGCTCCATGTCCGAGCTGTTGAAGGCGCCGTCGTCCTCCTTGTTGATGAATTCCATGGCGCCGATGACGCGGTCGTTGATTTTCAGCGGGACACAGACGATGGAGCGGGTCTTGAACCCGAGCTGATCGCTGATATGGCTGCTCCAGCGGGGGTCCTTGGGCGCATCGGGAATCAGGAGGGGTTTTCCGGTCTGAACAACGTTGCCCACGATGCCTTCCCCCATTTTCACCTCGAATTTCTTGATCTCCTCCCGGTTTCTGCCGGTCGCCACCCGGAACTGGAGTTTCCCGGTTTTCGGGTTGAGCAGCAGCAGTGAACTGGCCTTGGCCCTCATGATCCGGGCTCCGGTTTCCAGGATGAGCTCGAGAAGATGGGTAAGATCATGGGCATGGGAAACCCAGGCGGATATGTCCCTTAAATGGTCGATTGAAAAATTCATGTCCGCGGTGGGCTGTTTCATGTAATAATCCGGTATCCCTGAAAAAAGATGTGCGTGCCGTGGTCCGTCGGTTTTGTCGACCATACTCCAGATCAACGAAAAATTCAAGAATTCCCCGACAATAGGCACGGGTTATTATTCTGCCTTGACATTTGACCCCAAAAAGGCAGAAAAGTGTTCATAAAACTCCCTTTGGCGCTCTCAGTTGTAGGATGGGTTGCGCGCAGCGTAACCCATCGTTTCCGGGTTTCATGCGCTGCCGATGATGATTGGTTGCGCTGCGCGCAACCAATCCTACGCTGAAAGGCCCGGTGAAATGGACCTTAGATAACATTCTGCGAGGCACAGCAATGCAATTTGCGACGAATCAGACGGTCAGGCTGGCTTTTGAGGAAAACGGAAAAGGCGATCCGGTTCTACTGATCATGGGGTATGCGGCAAGAGCAGCACACTGGGGGGAGGCGTTCCGCGACCTGTTGGCCGGTCAGTACCGGATCATCTCGTTCGACAACCGCGGAACAGGAGATTCGGACAAACCCACCGGGCAATGGTCCATGATGGATATGGCCGAAGACGCCCTGGCCGTCATGAAGGCGGCGAAGGTGGAAAAAGCCCATGTGGTCGGCATCTCCATGGGCGGCATGATCGCCCAGGAACTGGCCCTGACTTACCCCGGGTACGTGTGCACCCTGACCCTGATAGCGACCCATTCCGGCGGCCCTGACGTGGTGCCCCCTTCCCGGGCTGCGGCGGACGCCCTTATCCAACCGGACCGCACCCTGCCTGTTGCCAAGATGGTGGAAAACATCTGGCGTACGATCTGCGCTCCCGGATTTCTGGATCCCCCCGGGCGGGTGGAAGCCTGCCTGAAACTGGACCTGGAAAAACCGACGCCCCCGGCCACGCTGGCCCATCAGGCCATGGCCATCGCCGGCAGCGACCGGTCCGGCCGTCTCGGCGAAATCAGGGTGCCGACGCTCGTCATTACCGGAATGGACGATTCCCTGGTACCCCCGGCCAATTCGATCCGTCTGGCTGCCCTGATCCCGGGTTCGAGGCGCGTTCAGATAGCGGGCTGCGGGCACATGGTTCCCCTGGAAAGGCCCCAAGAGCTGGCCGAAGCCGTTCTGGAATTTCTTTCCGGCTGCTCTCCTGAAGCGTAGCCCTTTTCCACCGCACCCGGGGCGGAATGATCATCCGTTCGATTTCGTTCCGGATTTTCCTGGGGCTGGCAATAGCGTCGTGAATGCCAAATGCCGCGAAATAATTTCAACTTCAGGCAAATCCCGCACATTTCCGGCTGCCTGGATGAGAATTTTCTTTTCCGTTTGGGTTAATGAATCCAAATCGCCGCCTTCGAAATAGGTCATGGCCTTCAGACACTCAATGGGTTGAAACTGTTTGCCATACATCTTCCGAGCGGCCGCAAGCGCTCTGGGCAGACTTACGGCCGCTTCAATCAAGGCCGCAATATCCCGATAGTCTTTGGATTCGATTTGCTGCAAAATGACCTTATCCTGATCGTTATTACCCAGGAAAATGAGAAAAAGGATGATTTTCAGGGGGGTGTGTGATGCATCAAAACAGCGCATGCGAGGGGGAAATCCGTGTTTCCCCCTCGGTATGGAGCATTATTCCAGAATCAGCGGCAGCCACAGCAATTTGGGAGGCAGGTTGAATCCCGCCCTTGCGATGGATTTATTCTCCCCCTTCATGGCATGGATGGCGTAATTATACGGGCCCGGGGATAGGCGACCGCCGGTATAGGGAATATTGATCGTTTCCTGAACCGAGTATATGGGATCGGATATCCATTTGATCTCCCCGCCGGCCGCAGGGTCGCTGCCTTTGGCCACGGTGATGCGATAGTGATCCGCGCCGTCTATGCCGTTAAACGAGAAGGTGATATCCCCGGAATTGATGTTGCCTGAGGGGGATAACGGTGTGGCAAAGGCTTCCACCCCGCCGCTGATGGTTTTCTGCAGGGTCATCTCGCCGCCTTCGGACTTCAGCGTTATGGCATAGGTTTTATCGGCCGGAGGCGCTTCCCCGTAGTTGATCGGGTTGACCGTCCACCATTGGCCCATGTCTTCCCGGTAGACCAGGGACATCCCCAGTTCTGCGCCGGGTCCGGTCACGGTCACTTCCGTGAGGCTGTGCTCCGGATCGAGAACAAGGAAACTCCCGTAATAGGCTGACGATCCGCCGATGGTATCATGCACCGATTGGGCAAAGATCTTCTGGCTCGAGACATTTGCAGCATTGGAGGCTTTGATGCCGACGACGATCCTTCTCATGCTGTTGTCCCCAAAGGCAAGCCCCGGGTTGAACAGAACGGTGTTTCCGTCATTGCCGATGGCGCCGACCGGTACATTAATCTGCGAATCAGGGGCAAGGCCGAAACCGCCGTCCGAACCCACGCTGATATGGAAGAGTATCACGTCCGTTGACGTTGCGCCGTTCCATTGGATGGTGTGATTGTACAAACAATTGCCGGACGCGTCGCAGGTCATGACCCCGAAACCGGCTGAAATGGATTGGCCGTCCTCATCCTTTTCGTCCCCGAAATCCGAAACGACCCAGGTTCCCGCAAGGTCCGCCTGGGTATAATCCCGGTCGTGCTTTTTCAAGAAGAAATATCCAACCCTGCTGTCGGGTTCGGCCGTATCAAAAGAACCCGATCCCAGGGCCATGGCACCTTTTCCCGTCACGTAGCCTCTGAAGGCCGCTCCCTGGACGGAAACCGTGCC
>DIKO01000004.1:0-6688 GCA_002423615.1 Desulfobacteraceae bacterium UBA5616 | reverse complement strand
GTATGGATGGAGGAGATGGCCATGTAAGCGCCGTTGCCGTCAGGCGGGTCGACAACAGTGCCGGACGTGTGCTCGTATCCCAGGCCGTAATACTCTCCGCTCACGTCCGCATTGCCGTAAGTTCTGGTTGTATCGATTTTCACCAGGGCCCTGATGCTCACCCATGCCGGGTCCGTGGTGCCGTCGATCAGGACCATGTTGCCGTTGTCGGACATGACCGCTCGCATGGTCATGGTTTCCTCCTCGCCGTCCTCCTCCATGACAATGGAAATCGTGTAGCTGCCGTCGCCGTTATCGGCAAGCGTATAGGTAAAGTCGAACCCGAAGGGCTTGATCCGGTCACCGGGGTCATTCATTTCATCATTTTTGATCCCCGAAAGGGTCCCGGAACCGTCTCCGTTAAAGGTGACCTTGAAGGACTCCGCATACCAGATGAGGGGCTGGTTTTCATATTCGAGGGATGCACCCCCCCATGTGCCGACAAGGGGATTTTCCGCGGCAAAGGCGAAAAGGCCGCCCGTGCCGGCCACCAGAAAGATTGAAAGAAGGATGATGCCGATTACCGTGAACTTTTTCTTTTGATCCATGGGCATGTCCGTTGTCTCCTTGTGGTAAGATCCGGATTTGGAAATCAATAAATTCATGAGAAATGCAAATGCCAAAAAAAGGAGGTTTTTAAAAAAAAACCCCGGATTGATGAAACCCTGGTGATCCCAACGGGATTCGAACCCGTGTTACCGGCGTGAGAGGCCGACGTCCTGACCACTAGACGATGGGACCATGTTTTTAAGTGGTGAGAGAGATATAAAAAAGGAGGTTGTTTGTCAAATCATTTTCTTGCCGGGAAACGACACTCAAGGCTGTTTTTTCCTTTTCTGAACCCGAAAATCAGGTAAATGAGAAAGCCGATGAAGGGAATCGAGGCGGTCAGGCCCCACAGCGCTTTTTTGCCGGTGGAGCCGAAATCCTTCTGCCCCACATCCACGATGGCCCAGACGGATGCGAGGAAAAAGGGGATGCTGATGAAAACGATGGTGATCGCCGTTTTGATATCCATCTTGATATACCTGATCAACCTTTCAGCAGTTCGGAAATATCCAGAACCGTGTTCACATAGGGCTCACTGTGATTGTAGTGATAAATCACCTTGTAGGCGTTTTCCCTGTCCATGCCCGGACGCCAGCCGTAGTGCTTCAGGTAATTGGCGATGCTGAAAATAGCGTCGGGATGGGTGAAAAGGTCTATGACGTGATCCCCGTCCCCGTCCTTGCCCAGCAGCAGGATATTGCTGGGCATGAACTGGGCGATGCCCATGGCGCCGGCGTAGGACCCCTTCAGGGTCACGGGGTCCTTGCCGTGCCGGTCCGAATAGGAGAGAAAGGCCTTGAGTTCCCGGTAAGCCCAATCGGCTTTTCGAAGGGCCTTGGCGTCATACTCTTCGCGGGATATGTCCCGGTCCGTCAACTGCTCCTGCCACAGCAGGTCCCGGTTGGAAGGGTCCTTGAGGGAGGCCATGGTGGAGAGGATGTTCAGAATGTTATTGTTTCCCAAGTAGGTCCCCAGGCGGGTTTCCACCAGCATGATGGCGGTGATGACCGTCTTGTCGACGCCGAACAGGCCTTCGGCCCGGGAAAGGTCTTTCTGATGACTTTCCATGTAAGCCCTGGCATTCCGGATGTTCTCGGCCGCGGTGAATTGCCCGTAATTGAGTTTTCCCTCGCGGTGCATGAAATAACTGCTGATGACCTTGCCGTAGAAGGATACTTCCGGAGACGAATATATCCGGTGAATGGTATCCCCGCCGAATCCGTCGGCAATGAGGCGATTCTGAAGGGAGGCGAACAGCCACGGCCTTTGATCGTCGCCAAGGGAAACAGAAACCGGAAAAGCCGTTAAAACAGCCAGAAAAAGACCTGCGGTCACAAAAATTTGACAAACCCTGAACCGGTTGCGCGTCATGTAGGGAACCTCCTGTTGAACTGCAATTGAAAATCCCCACCGGGAGGAGGATGTTCATGCAATGTTTTCGACTTAAAATCCGTTGCTTGATCCTCCTTAAATGGCATGGTATGAAGCAGATTGTCAAATCATAACGAAATTGAAACGGGCCCGTGACGTGAAAAAAAAATCCAGAACCATTTTCTGCTGCCAAAACTGTGGGTATCAGACCGCGAAATGGATGGGCAAATGCCCTGATTGCGACCAGTGGCACACCCTGGTGGAGGAAACCCGGGTCCAGCGGCCGGCCGGGCCGGCGGGCACATTGTCATCCGGCGGGGACCGGAAACCGGTTCCCATCGATACGGTTGAACTGGATGACGAGTACCGGATCCACACCGGAATTAACGAGCTGGACCGGGTGCTCGGGGGAGGGCTTGTTCCCGGAACACTGGTGCTTATCGGCGGAGACCCGGGTATCGGCAAGTCCACCCTGATGCTTCAGGCCTTTTATGGGCTGGCCGAGGCCGGCCACAAGGTGCTGTATGTGTCCGGGGAGGAATCCCTTCGCCAGCTGCGAATCCGGAGCCGGAGGCTTCAAACGGTTTCTGAAAATCTGCTGGTGGCTTCGGAGATCGATGTTGCAGCCATCCTGAACATGATGTCCGCTGAAAAACCCGCGGTCATGGTAGTGGATTCCATTCAGACCCTTTTCAATCCGGAATTGGCATCCGCGCCCGGGAGCGTCAGCCAGGTGAGGGAATCCGCCGTCCAGCTGATGATGGCCGCCAAGCAGACCCACATCCCCATTTTTCTGGTGGGACATGTGACCAAGGACGGGGCCATCGCCGGCCCCCGGCTTCTGGAGCACATGGTGGACACCGTACTGTATTTCGAAGGGGACAGGAATCACATGTTCAGGATTTTAAGGGCCGTTAAAAACCGGTTCGGGTCCACCAATGAAATCGGCGTGTTCGAGATGAAGGAAGGGGGACTGGAAGGGGTGGAGAATCCCTCGGAATTGTTTTTATCCGAAAGACCGGCCGATGTCCCCGGTTCCGTGGTGACGGCCAGCATGGAAGGCGCCCGTCCCATCCTGCTTGAACTGCAGGCCCTGGCCGCCGGAACGAGCTTCGGAAATCCCCGGAGGACCATTCTGGGGCTGGACCAGAACCGGGTGGCCCTCCTGGTGGCGGTGATGGAAAAAAAACTCGGGCTGAATTTAATGGGCCATGACATTTTCATGAATGTGGCCGGCGGGGTGAAAGTGGGCGAGCCTGCCATGGACATGGGGATTATAGCCGCCATAGCCTCCAGTTTTCTGGACAAGCCGGTTTTTGACGGCACGGTGGTTTTCGGGGAAGTCGGCCTTACCGGAGAGGTGAGGGCCGTAGGCCAGGTTGAAATACGGGTTGCCGAATGCCGGAAAATGGGGTTTAAGCGTTGCCTGATGCCGGAGAACAACCTGAAACGCTCCGTGGATGTCAGGGGAATTGAAATCGTGGGGGTCAAGACCGTCGGCCAGGCCATGGAATTTTTATTTTAACTGTCGATGCAAGGTTGACTTAAATGGCCGAAAAACATATGAAACAGAACCGGACCAAACGTAACGACTGGGAAGATCACTATTCCCGCAAGGCACGGCAGGAAAAATACCCCGCCAGATCCGTTTACAAGCTGAAGGAAATTCAACAGAAATTTCATCTGATGAGGAAAGGGGGCAGGGTCCTGGATCTGGGATGCGCCCCGGGGTCCTGGCTGATGTATACTGCTGAGGAAGTCGGCGACAAAGGGATGGTCGTCGGGGTGGACGTAAGGGCGCTGACCGTCCAGTTGCCCCAAAATGTCAGGGTTTTAAAGGAAGATGTTTTTATTGTGGATGTGGCGGTTTTAACGCCCGGGGGCAAAAAATTCCATGTGGTGCTGAGCGATATGGCGCCGGACACCACCGGCAACAAACATGTGGACTCGGCCAGGAGTTATAATTTGTGCGAGACGGCTTTGTTGATCGCCCGGAAAACCCTGGTTCCCGGCGGTTCCTTTGTCTGCAAGATATTTCAGGGGGAGGATTTCGACCGGTTTCTGGCCCTGGTGAAGGAGACCTTCCAGAGCTGTAAGATCTATAAGCCCAGGAGCACCCGAAAGGCCAGCAAGGAGATTTACATCATCGGCTTGAACAAACAAATCGAGGCGGAAGTTCCGGAATTAACGGAACAAGAGGAAACCGCATAGGGTTTTATCAGGAGGAAAACATGTCAGGTCACAGCAAATGGTCCACCATCAAACACAAGAAAGGTGCGGCGGACGCCAAACGCGGAAAAATTTTCACCAAACTGATCAAGGAAATCACCGTGGCCGCCAGAATGGGGGGCGGGGACCCCGGCGCCAATCCCCGTCTGCGAAGCGCCGTCCTGGCGGCGAAAAATGAGAACATGCCCAAGGACAATGTGGAACGGGCCATCAAAAAAGGCACGGGCGACCTTGAGGGCGTCAGTTACGAGGAACTGATTTACGAGGGGTACGGTCCCGGCGGGGCCGCCGTCATCGTGGAGTCCCTGACGGATAACAAAAACCGGGCCGTGGCGGACATCCGGCACATTTTCAGCAAGGCCGGCGGCAACCTGGGCGAGAACGGATGCGTGGCCTGGATGTTTGACAAAAAAGGGTATATCGTGGTGGAAAAGACGGCCGTGGACGAGGAGAAGCTGATGGAGACGGCCCTGGAGGCCGGGGCCGAGGACGTTCGCGAGGATGACGGCAGCTTCGAAATCATCACGGCCCCGGAAGATTTCGAGGCGGTTAAAACCGCCGTGGATCAGGCGGGCATCCCCTGTATGGACGCTGAAATCACCATGCTCCCCAAAACCACCATGGATCTTGCGGGCAAGGAAGCCGAGCAGATGATCCGCATGATGGATATGCTGGAAGATTGCGATGACGTTCAGAAGGTGTATACCAATGCAGATATCCCGGAAGAGATGGTGAACTGAGCTTCAGATGCCGGGTATGGAAACCCGGCCAACGAAGTCTGATGCCGAGTATGGAAACCCGGACTGCGAAGCAGGAAAAGCAGGTCGGGATTCATATCCCGACAATGCCTTAATGGGCAAGGGCAATCATCTTTTGTACGGCGGACAGGGCCTTTTCCCGGATGTCCGCCGGAACTCTGACTTCTCCTGAAAGTCTCTCCAGGCTCATGGCCACATCCTCCAGGGTGATTTTTTTCATGTTGTCGCAGAACATGTCGTCGGATGCGGGGATGAATATTTTGCCCGGTGCGGCTTTTTGAAGCGGATACAGCATTCCCTTTTCCGTTCCCACGATAAAGGTTTTGTGATCGGAATTCGCCGCGAATCGGATCATTCCCGAAGTGCTCAGGGAAACATCCGCCAGGGCCACGACTTCGGGCCTGCATTCGGGATGGGCCATGAACAGGGCGTCGGGGTATCGCCGCTTTTTCTCCAACACCGCTTCCGGGGTCAACCGGTCGTGAATGGGACAGTGCCCCTCCCAGAAATGAATTTTCTTTTTGGTTTTTGCAGCAGTATTGCGGGCCAGGTTCCGGTCCGGGATCATGAGGATCTCATCCGCGTCCAGGCTGTTCACGACTTCCACGGCATTGGCCGAGGTGCAGCAGATGGTGGACATGGCTTTAACCGCTGCGGATGTGTTGACGTAGGTGACAACGGGCATCTCGCCGATCCGGCTTAATTCCCTTTTGAGCATTTCCGGTGTGACCATGTCGGCCATGGGGCAGCCCGCGTCCAGGCGGGGCAACAGGATGGTCTTGTCCGGAGACAGGATGGAAGCGGTCTCGGCCATAAAATGGACCCCGCAGAACACGATGACGTCGGCGTCGGTTTTTGAGGCCCTGATGCTCAATTCCAGGGAATCGCCGCAGAGATCGGCGATATCCTGAATTTCGGGGGGCTGGTAGTTATGGGCCAGGATCACGGCGTTTCGTTTTTTGGCCAGTTCCCTGATGTTCCTGTTCATGGCTTTATCCCTTACGCATTTATTGCTCGTCTATTCCGAAGATATCCACCCCCTCCGGTATGACGAATTTAAATAATTCCTCATTGGGGGACTGGTCGAATTCAATGTCGAAAAAGTCCACCCGGGTCTCGTCGTCGTAAGCATTATAGGTGGTGATTCTGACCAGATTGAAATGCGGTTTGTCCACATACAGAAAGATGGATGCGATCTCCAGTGAATTTTTGTCCGGAATCAGCTTCAGCATGTAAACATCCGGGTCTTCGGCCTTTTCAAGGGAGATTTTGAATTTTTTCCGGATCATGCCGATATCCGACAGAAAGCCGGCGCCCCTGCCGTCACCGAAAAAGGATGGGGATTTGCCCGTCATGACCTGGTTGTCGTCAGGGCGGTAAATCCAGAGGTTTTCTCCGTCTGAAACAATGATCTGGGGGTCCGGAGATTCATACACCCATCTCATTTTTCCGGGCGGTTTGACAAAGAGTTTCCCAGTGGCCGTGTCCGAGATATCCATGGCCTTGATGGTGGATATCTGTACAAACCGGGCGGAAAAACCCGTAATGAGGTAACGGTCTTCCACACCGTCGAGAACCTTGGCCAGCACAGGATCCGATTCGCCCGAAGCGGACGGCTGGATCGGGTCTTTCGCAGCCGAATCTCCGGCCTTCATCAGCATCACCACAACCGTCAACATTGCCCAGAATTTTGTTTTCATCACAATCCCCGTTAAAAGAGCTTTCCCATACAATAAAGCATG
>DIKO01000028.1 GCA_002423615.1 Desulfobacteraceae bacterium UBA5616 | reverse complement strand
GTCAATTTTAGGTTAGCACAACCATCATCATCTTTTATGCCGGGAACAGGTCCATGGCCGGAATGTTCGAAACATTTATCAATGGTGGACGGTGCATAAAGATTGGCCAGGTGCATAAATGAAACCCGACGATCCGGATCATGGGCAAAAATATTGATGCTGAATTTTGCATGGTGATCCACTTCCGGGAAAAGTTTTAATTCATTCTGAAACTGAAAATGATACCGCAACCGGGGATACACCTCCTGCCGGAACCCGCCGCCCTTGGGATCATCATAAATGCCTTCGGGATGGAGAAACCCGGACACGCCTGAATCCTGGCGGGTAATCATCCAGGCCTGGGGCAGAAAGCATTTGTAAAGATTGGTCTGCATGCCTTTGAGCTGGGGGTAGTTCTGAAGACCATTTAGAAAATTCTGGGTGGCGTCGGCGTCTTCAAAGGTGTTGAGATAAGTCTCCATAAGATTATGTTTTTCAAGGGCTTCATCCCGCTTTTCCGCAAGGGCCGATGCAGAGAGTTTCCGCAGCACAAAAAGCGGCTCCGCATCCCCCAGAACCCCGCCCTCGTTCCATTCCACCTTGATCCAAGGGGGATTTCCCAAAACCAGATCAAACCCGCCCCGGCTTTCAAACAATTGGGCGAATTGAAGCTCCCAGTGAAGAAACCGGTATCGTTCCGAAAGCTCCTTGACCAGGCCAAACCTTGCATTTTCTTCACAGAGCTTGTCCACGTTCACATACCCCAGTTCATCCAGCATGCTCAAAGACAGTTGTTTGGGCTGGGTATCGGGGAAAATGGGCAACTGACCCTTTTCAACCATGTCATAAAGGTTGCCTTCCAGCACAAGAGTGAGATCAAATAGAAACTCGGACCGCCCGGGCAGAAGATCCGCTTTGTCAATGGGCCAGAACCACAGGGCGCACCAGTAATCCATGACCAGCTTCAACCGCCGGAAAGGGCTGGAGTTTCGCACATTTTTGGAAAACATCTCCTGGTGATAAATGCGGTCTTTCACTTCCGTGGTGTTGGGTTGCTTTTTATCCTTTGGCGCTTTCTGGCCGAATACATACAACGGATCGGTGGTACGCTGGTCAATATGCCGCTGCATGTCCACATGCTTTTTCCAGAGCTTGTCTGCTGCATCGGAAAGGTTTTTGAGCTGATCGATTTCGTTTTTTGAAAAAGGTTCGGTAAATTCTTTTCGCCATTCATTGATGGTTTTGATCCCGTCTCCCGCCATCTGTTTAACGACTTTATCATTATAGTCCGCCATGCCCTTGTCCGGCAGCAGAAAATGATAGATGGAATTAGGATCGCGCTTTTCACCGGGCATAACCCGGGCGGGGACTTCATCTATCCATAGAGGATCGGTATTTCTATCTTTTTTAAGCAGGCGTTCATGAAATACCCTGCGTCCGGCTCCTATGAGCGAATTGCCGCAAGCCAACTGCATGCCGAACCAGGGCACAAAGGCCCCCTCATAAATGGTGTTCAGCCACAGGGAAACTTCCGCAAGTTCTACGGCCACGGGATTCAGGTCAACTCCGTACACGTTGTTGTCGGCAATAAACATCTTAACTTTCTGGAGTTCCAAGGGGAAATTCTCATGGGAAATCACCCGGCCCGTTTCTTTTTGCTTTAAGTCCAGATAAACTTTTGCCAATTGGCTGACGGCTTCATTTAAAAACGCGGCACTCCCCATGGCAGGCTCGCAGATGGTCAATCCCAGAATCTCATCGGCGGTCTTATTTTGCAGAAGCTCCTTTAATGCGTATTTCACCAGGCATTGGGTTAATACCTCGGGCGTGTAATAAGAGGCGGATTTTTCCCGGTCCCGGCCCGCCAGCCTGTATATAAAGGTGCCTTTTTCATATCGGGTCAGGGTGCCGTCCGGGTTGAAAACCCGCTCTTCCTCCGTGTACTGGGAGAAATCCTCGGGTTTTACAAAATAGGCGGTATCCAGCACATTATGATTTTCACCGGCTTTTTTGACCTCGTATAAATCCGTTTCCGCAAAAAAACCTTTATAGGAAAGCAATGCCTCATAAACCGCTCCCAACTGGTTGATGCCGAGCTGGGAATAGGAAATGCGACCCCGGCGGTGATTTCTGCCATTGCCCGGTCTGGTAAGAGACATGAGTTCAAGAATCCGCTGCAATACGGAGTTTCTAATTTTCACCCGGTTTAACAATGGCGTGTTCTGCGGGTCGAAAAGATGGCTTCTAAGCGGGGAGATGGTAAAGGTATGGTGATCCGGACTGTCGGAAACCTGCAATTGCGTTGGTTTGAAACCATTATAAAGAAGGTTGAACAGAGTTCTTATGGATTCATGGATAAAGAATCCGTTTCTGGATTCATCGGTGGTGAGTTTAACCATCTCCAGATCGCGGAGGGATTCCAGGCTGTAGCCTTTGCGGAATTCCTCAGATTTGTCTGGAAGGTACCCCAGTTCGGGCCTGGCTTCGATATAAAACAGAAACAGCATCCGGTACATGTACCGCAGGCATTCCAGGGTCAACTGACCGGCCATGTCCCTGCCGTAAATCTTTTCGTGAAGCTGGTCCCGAAGATAAAATACCGCCTCGTTTCCAAGAAGTTCGATGGCCTCCCGCAGGGAGTATTTCAGGTCCTCCGATACGGAAAAGGCGTGTCTGTGGGAATTTTCATCCAGGGTGTCCAGGAGCGGCAAACCATCTTCAGGGCAGACGGAATCCCGGTGAAGCAATGCTGCCATAGCCTGTAAGGTGGACGTTTCCCGGCGGTCTAAAATTTCCCGGATGTCAAACCGCAAAAGCCTTTTTTCATTCCACTTGGTTCGGTCCAGAAGAAGGAGTTGGGTAAAGCTGATCAGGATCACCCATCGGGGAGGCTCTGCATTGCTGAAAATTTTCCGGGTGATGATTTCTTCCAGGGGAACGTCCGAAATCTTTTCCGCGTCTCCTTTGTCCGGATATTGTTCCGGTAGAAAACACAATTCCAAGGGGTCGGCATTGGGTTCGTCAACATGTGCGGCTTCAATGATCCAGAGTTCCGGAGATCCATCCGCCCTGTTTATGGCTCCGGATAGCGGAACACGAATGTTCTCATCCAGGTCAACATATTCGGTTTGGTACTCATAACCCAGAACCAGAAGCAGGTCGCCGATAAACGCCTTCTGGATATTGAGCCTTTCCCTGATGCTTCGCTCACGTTCCAGAAGACTGGATGCATTGAAAAATGCCCGTCTTAAACCGCGAAGTTTCTCATGGGGTTGGGGAACGCCTGCCTCATCCTCTTTCTGTTTCCACCGGGAAAGCACATCCTTCAAGTCGTTTTCGAGAATGGCGGCAAGATAATGGTGGGTATAAAATTCATTTTCATTGGTAATGCCGGTGATATCCATAGCCATTACGCCACCCCCTTAAGAACGGCAATGACCTGGATAAAGGGATTGTCCTCCGTGGTCATGGTTTCTTCAATCCAGGTGAAGAACTCGTCAAATTTCCGGTCGATATCACGCTTTTCCTGCTCTTTTCGATGGAGCTGTTTCTTTTCCTCGAAAAACAATTCCAACTGCCGGTGGTGCCGGGATTTCAGTTTCTCAAGATTATCCAAGTGGGTTTGGAGTTTTGGATTGATCTTGCTTTCAAAGGATTTCCGTTCATCACTCATAAACGCCCTTGCGTGCTTCACTGCCTCGGGAAGGAGATTGCCCAAGGCCTGAAGTTCAACAGTCTCACCCCTGTTGGGAAAGGTTTTTCGGCCCAGGCCCGTCCGGCTTAAAATCGCCTCAAAGGGTTCAATCTTCTGAAAACTTCTGTTTTGGAACGTCACGCCAAACCAACGGTGAACCAGCGGATGCCCTTTTAGGTTCGGTATCAGGCCGGCCAGCAGGAAGATAAGGGTGTCGGGCGGCAAGACATCCTGGAGAGTTAACACAGGGGCTTCATGCCGTCCGAACCCGGCAACCACTTTATCGTTGACCCATTCCAGAATGGGATTAAGAGACCAGAGATACTGCATTCGCGGCCAGGCATTTTCATCCTTCCGGCTGCGCCTGATTTCTTCCTGGATATCATCCCGGTCAGCGGAAAAAACAAAGGCACCATCTTCAGGCCAGACCTCTCCGGGAAGGATGTATCTTAACCGATGTTTCAGATCTTGCGTTGCGGTGAGAATGACCTTTTGATCGGTTTCATCAAATTCCGCCTGCAGAACTTCCGTTTGGTTTAAATACCTTACAGCTTCCTTTAAATAATGAAAATCGTGGTTGTACAATGACGGGAGGGTTCCGGTTTTTTCAGCGCATTCCTTAACCGGGGGTGTATGGATTTCGCCCATCAGGATTTTTAAAGGATCAAAAGCCGCATGGGCTGTATGATTGAGGCTATTTTCAAATTCCGCCTCACTTTTTCCGTTTTCAATGGCCGCAGCCGTTATCCTTTCCTCCGCGTCAATATCATAAACCCCCATAAGAGCCGATGGATCGCCGATATTTTTAACAGCCTCTTCATCTTTTCGAATGAGAAGCTCCAGAATACGCATGTCTCCCTTGATTTTTTCATTGGCGCTCTGGTTTACAAGGTAGAGAATATAGGGCGTTTTATCCTGGCCATAACGGTCAATCCTTCCGTTTCGCTGCTGGAACACCATAAGGGACCACGGAATATCAAAATGAACCAGATGATGGCAAAGATAATGGAGGTTGATGCCTTCGGACGCCACATCCGAAGCAATCAGGAGGCGGACCGGCGCTTCTTCCCTGCCGAAATCCTCCACAATTTTCTGCTGGTCCACATCTGACATGGCCCCATGCAGAATCCCCACTTGAACCTCTTTAAGATCAAGGTCTTTGGGCAGGTTATGATGCAGAAAATTTAATGTTTCTATTCGTTCCGTGAAAATGACCATGCGTTCATCTGACTTTTTCCCCGTCCATCCGAATCCGTGGGTGTTGTCCCGGATCACGGAAAGCAGTTTTTTGTATTTTGAGAATTGGTCTGGTGTTATCTTGGAAACCGCAACCGCGAGCCCCTCAAGCTGAGCGATATCTTGTTCCGCTTCGCCGCTTTTATCTTTTTCCAACCGATTCATACGGTTTCTGATGGTCATGAGGCAGGCTGCCGGGCTTGAAAACAATGCCTTTTCAAGGGTGGTTTTAAACAATTGTCCTGCGCCTTCTCTTTGATCCAGCTTTTTAAAGTTCAGGCGGGTGAAGACTTCAAATGCATCCTCTTCAGTATCATTGGCCGGGCAATAGGCGCTGCTGATTTCTCTTTGTTTGAAGGCATTCCGGACTTGGCCCTGTATATCTTTTTTAAACCGCCTGATAAAAAGCCCCTTGATATCCTCCGGCCCGTATTGATCAGGATTGGCAATGGCCGTTGGATCAAGCATGTTCATAAGGCTGGCGAAACTTCTGGCGCTTCCATCATGGGGTGTTGCAGACAGCATGATCAAAGTATCCGATCTGCCGGATAACAGCTTTGCCAGCTTTGCTCTCTGGGAAGAGCCTTTTCCCCTCTGGGCGACATTATGAGCCTCATCAATAACGATAATATCCCAAAGTGGGTATGCACTTTACTCAACCGACCACATGGTGTAGTATGCGGTTATGGAGGAGCCAAGACACCCCGTTGCCGGCATCGATTATCCTAAAACATTCCAAGAGTTTGATGAATGGTTTAGCAACGACAATGCCTGCTTTGATTATATCGCCAA
>DIKO01000072.1 GCA_002423615.1 Desulfobacteraceae bacterium UBA5616 | reverse complement strand
CATAAATTTTTCCATATCGTTTTTTTAACAATTTCCCGATTTTTAAAAACTGCCGGGGACTTTCGGGGGTTTTTCGGCCCCCCTGGATTTCATGGAGATATTCCCGTTCTTCGGGAACACGGTCGTACCCGATAAAAACGGGCACGAAAACCAGATCGCTGCACGCTCCTTTTTCATAGGCATTCAATAAAATATTGATCATCCCCAACTGGGGCTGAAGCAGCTTTCCCGAACGACTCCGGGTTCCTTCAATAAAAACCGTGATGTGGAACCCCTGTTCGAGAAGTTTGCGGATGTAGGCGGAAAAAACCTTTGTGTAAAACACCGCGCCGGCGAAAGATCTCCGGACAAAAAACGCTCCGGACATTCTGAGGATGGGTCCAAGGGGCCAGAACGACAGATTTTTTCCCGCAAAAAAATGCGGAGGAGATATGCGGTTCCGGGTCATGACATAGAGCATCACCAATGAATCGATATGGCTCCGGTGACACGGCACAAAAACCACCGGCCCGTTTAAGGACATCCTTCTGATGGTTTCGAACCGCTCCCTGTCCATGCGGATGCCCTCAAAAATGGTGGTGGAGAGCCACTGAATGAGGTGAGCGCAAAGCGCCACAAATCCCGGTCGATATTTTGCGGCGATTTCCTCAAAAAAACCCACGGCATCCTGCCGCGCCCGGTAAACCGGGATATTTTTCCGTTCAGCGTACTTTTCCATATAGTTCCGGAGGTCTTCCTCGGTCAAAACGCTCCGTTTAATTTCCCCATAGGATTTCAATACAGGTCCTGTGGGTTTTTGACGCCGCCGGGTTCCCACTAGGAGGCGGGCTTTAAAATCGCGAAATCTGCTTTTGATGCTGCAAAATATCATAGGACGAGGCTCTCGGTCCGGAATGAGGTTTATGATTGAACAAAATGGTTAAAGCGCTTTTCCGGGAATCAATATGCCGGGCCGGTCTGAAAATCAATTTATGGCTGTCCCCCGACCTCCTGGACAAGACCCGGTCCGGGCTGTTTGCGGATAATGGACGATATGAAATGGGACATTGACTTTTAAAGGTCGACCTGGCAGAAAAGAACCCGGCATTTTTTCCCTCTGAAATTACCATCGCTTGTAACACAGTTGTTGATCCTCATTTAAAAGAGGCAATCATGACCTTGATGAATTTAAATTCCGTCAATGACCCTGAAGAAGACACCGTTCCCCAGGACATGCCTCTGATCGTGGACTCCCATGTTCACATCTTTCCGGAAGGCATATTCAAAGCCCTGTGGAACTGGTTTGACCGATTTGCGTGGCCCATACGGTATCGGCTCACTTCCGAAAAGATCCTCGAATATCTCCTGTCGCGGGGAGTAGGCCATGTCGTAGCTTTTCAATACGCCCACAAACCGGGAATGGCAAGGGAATTGAATACCTACATGGTGACCTTGTGTCAACAATTCCCGGGAAAAGTCACTGGTATGGCAACGGTATTTCCGGGGGAAAAAAACCAGGCGGAAATCTTATCCGATGCATTTGATGCCGGACTAAAAGGCGTAAAACTTCACGCCCATGTGCAGTGTTTCGACATGAACAGCGATGAAATGGAAGCCATCTATGATTTATGCACCTTAAGGCAAAAACCGCTGGTGATGCACGTCAGCAGGGAGCCCAAAAGCGATGCCTATAAATGCGATCCCTATGTATTGTGCAGCGCGGAAAAACTGGAGAGGGTTATTCGAAACTTTCCCGGGTTAAAGGTCTGCGTGCCCCATATGGGAGTCGACGAATATTTTTCCTATCAACGGCTTTTGCATAAATATGACACCCTGTGGCTGGACACCGCTATGGCCGTAGCGGATTATTTCCCGCTTCCGAATCCCTGGAGTCTGGGTAAATGGCGGGTGGACAGGGTTCTTTACGGAACGGATTTCCCCAATATTCCCTATGCGTGGAACCGTGAAATCAACTGGTTTCAGGAGCAAAACCTTCCCCGGGATACCCTGGAACGCATCCTGGGGAAGAACGCCGCAGCACTTTTCGGGATCGATATCCCCTCAAATTATTGATCCGGGCGCATTTTTAATTTCGAATACATGTAAAGTCCGTAAACGGCCCTTGCCGAATCCTTGGGGAATTCATAAAAGGGGATGTTTCTGTCCCTCATCAGCTCATACACAATACCGGTCATATTGCGCTTCATGGCCAGAGCGATCAGGGGCTTGCCGTATTTCTGAGGAATCAGGGACAGCCTTTCGGCGGCCTCCAGCTTTTCCTTGATGGTTGACGGTGAAATTCCCCACAAAGGCGCTTCCGCAATGATCGCATCAATGCCTGGGTGCCGGGCAAGCGCTTCGGCAATCTCGGCGATGGTCATGCCCCGGGGATCGGCCGCCAGATCAATGGGGTTTTTCGGGGGTGCGGCATGAGGCAAAAGGTATGGAGCCAATTTCTTCACCGTTGCACTGTCCAGCTCCGGAACGCTTAACCCATAGCCGTTACAGGCATCTGTAGAAACCACACACATTCCGCCGCCGCCGGCCACAATCCCCACACGATTGCCCTTTGGCAGGGGTTGCTTTGAAAGGGCTTCGGCAATATCAAAGGCATGGCTGACATCATACGTCCTGATGATCCCGGCCTGGCGGCAGGCGGCATCGAAGGTCTGGTCGGATCCGGCGATGGAAGCGGTGTGGCTCATGGTGGCCCTGGCGCCGTCTTCTCCCTGTCCGCTTTTATAAACGATGACCGGTTTCTTTTTTACCACCTTTCGGGCATTCTCAAGAAACCGGTTGCCGTCTTTCAGTCCTTCGATATAAAGCACGATCACCTTTGTCCGGTCATCGTCTCCCAGGTACTCGACATAATCCGCCATGGACAAATCCGCCTGGTTCCCCACGCTTAGGAAAGCGTTAAATCCATATCCTTTGTCCGAGGCGACGCCCATGAGAAAAGCCCCCATGGTGCCGCTTTGGGAAATAAATGAGATGCCCCCCGGCAGGGGCATGAAATCAAAGGCCGTGTTCAGGCGGACCCCCGAGGTGTAGATGCCCATGCCGTTCGGTCCCATGAACCGGATATTGGCGGATCGCGCAATTTCCAGAACCTCGTCCTGAAGGGCTTTACCCTCAGGCCCTGTCTCTGCAAATCCTGCCGAAATCACCACCATGGCACTGACCCCCTTGGCCGCGCAATCCCTTACCGCTTCGGGAACCTTCGGAGCAGGAATGGTAATCACGGCCATATCCACGGGTCCGGGAACATCCCGGAGGTTGGGGTAAGCCTTAAGTCCTTCGATTTCTTTGGCTTTTGGATTTATCGGATAAATCGCTCCTCTGAATGAGGACTGAAGGGGTCTTGCCACCATATCGTTTCCCCATTTCCCCGGGGTATTGGATGCACCTATGATGGCGATGGATTGGGGATGAAACAGAGGCCTTAATTCTTCATACATGCGTTGAGTCATGACCATGCTCCTCAGTAATATTTTTATTTTAAAATTAAAAAATGATGGTGGTTAAGTCAACAAAAAAGGAAGATGGCTTCTTCCGGTACATGTTTTAAATTTAGGCCTTTGCGCAGGCTGTATACCGACTTATGAATAACCGTATTTATCCATAATTTATTTGTAAGTTCAAAAGAACTTCGTTATTCTGCCTTTGAATGGTTACGATCGAGTCCCGAGGGACTACTGACCCTGTCCAGGTACCTGTTTGAAGAATAACCCCGGCCCTGCCGATGGATGATGAAGTTAAAAGGAGACCATCGTGGAACAGAAGAGAAAGGAACTGACCCCTTTTTTTTACCCCGAAAATATTGCTGTTGTAGGCGTATCAAGTACAAATCTGGAATTCGGCGGAGCAAGCTTTTTAGCCAAACTTAAGGAGAGTGGATTTGCCGGCGGACTTTATCCCATCAATCCCAAGGCAAAGGAAATTATGGGATTAAAAGCATTTCCAGATCTGTCCTCTCTCCCCCTGACACCTGAGCTGGCGATGGTTTGCGTCCCGGCCCGCCATGTCCCATCGGTCCTGGATGAATGTTCACGAATCGGATTGCGTCATATCCACATTCTGACTTCGGGGTTTAAGGAAACCGGAACCGCCGAAGGGATAAGGCTCGAAAAAGAAATTGCTTCCATTGCCGAAGAAAAAAACCTATTCATCATGGGGCCCAATTGCATGGGACCCTATTGCCCTTCTTCGGGACTCACCGCATGGGGTGCTATTCCGGGAATCTCCGGGCCTGTCGGGATTATTTCCCAAAGCGGCGGCATTACCCAGCGCTTGACGGAATACCTGTGTTTTCTCGGGGTAGGTGTTGACAAGGCCGTCAGTACGGGGAATTCAACGGTCTTGAACGTTCTTGACTACCTTGAATTTATGGCTGAGGATCCCAACATAAAAGTGATCGCCCTGTATCTGGAAGGGCTTTCGGAATGTCACCACCTGCTGCCTCTGGCCAGAAAAACAAGCCTTAAGAAACCCCTCGTCCTCTGGAAAGGCGGCTCTTCGGAAGCCGGATCTGCAACTGCCGCCTCCCATACAGGGTCCATGGCAGGTAAACCAGAACTCTGGAGCTCATTTTTCCGCCAGACGTGTAGTGTGCCGGTTGAATCCATGGATGAATGGGCCGATTCGGTGATCGCCTTTTCCAATCTCTCCGAACCCCGAGGCAACGGTGTGTTTCTGCTGGGCGGGGGAGGTGGAAACAGTGTTACGGGTAGCGATACCTGCGTCAGAGAAGGCCTGACGGTTCCTTCTCTTTCCGAAAAAACCATGTCATGGTTGAGAGCAACAGTTCCTCAGGCCGGCTCCATTGCCGGAAATCCCCTCGATGACTGGCGGGTTTTCGGTGATCCCGTCTATCTGGGACAAATATTGGACCAGGCTTATCGCGATCCCGCCATTTCCATGGTCATTATTGATCGGCTCATTCCCCGAAAAGCGTTTCACTCCTTTGATGAAACCGATCCCACGCCCAGGGTCATAGACATGATCAAAAGTCGTCCAAACAGAAAGCCGACCGTGTTTACAGTGGATTCAGAGGGTGGAGACCCGGAACTGGCGGCCAAAGGGGCTAAAATGAGGGGACAGTTCGGGAATGCCGGCATTCCGGCATTCCCTTCCCTGCAACGTGCAGCCAAAGCCCTTGCACGGCTTCAGCGATATCATGGACGAAAAAAAACCTGAAAGCGGATTCCTTTTAAAGATTTCAGGGGCGGGGTCATGCGCCTAAAATGTCTCATCCTCCTTCACCGGTTCCCAGGGATCGGGCATTTTCATGGGCCCAACCCCGGCTTCCTCCCAGTTGAACTGGGACAGGGTATTTCTTCGAATGGCCTTGCCCCTGGGCGCCAGGCGGTCCCAGGGAATGTGCTGCCAGCAGGTTGCATACGCTCCGGTGTAAATCTGGCGATTTGAAATTGTCGGATCCATGCGCACATTAACCAGTGCGGGAACGCCTTTTTCAGCAGACTTAAATGCGCGGGTCATGGCAGATTCGATGTCGGCCGGATCATCAACATATTCCCCATGCCCGCCGAACATGTCGCAGAACTTATCGTACCGGGCATTTTCCACCCCCTCCTGACCATAAGCCCTGTCCTGTTCTCCCATGCCTTCCCAGTTTTTTCCGTAATAAACCCATTTCATGCCATTCAGCCATCCCCTGTTTTCCGTAACGAGAAACACGATGGGGAGTCGGTGGATCACGGCTGTTTCAAAATCCGTTCCTGATATTCCCATTCCGGCATCTCCCATCAACGCCAGAACAGGCTGCCGGCAGGCATCGGGATCTGCAAACGCCGCCCCGATGGCCATTCCCACGCCGTGACCGACGCCGGCGTATTCCGAAGCATCCATGACCTGCCCTGAATACCTTGCACGAATGAACGCGGGCATATAGTCTGAAATGGTATATCCGTCAATGATGACCCGGTTCATCCCCTGATAAAGCGTTTCGCAAACATCCCATACCTTTTTGGCCAGAAATCCGAAATGAACGGGTTTATGGTGATGATAGGTTTCCGCCTTTTTCTTACGGTTTTCCAGGCCTCCTTTCTGTACCTCCCGGCACCGATTGATCCATGCCTCTCTGCTTTTCGGGGGGTTCAGGTTGTTTTCTTTGATATATGCCGTCATCTGCTCCAGCACCACCCTTATATCGCCGACGATGGCCGCCGGCGTATTGAGGTGAGTCCAGATATGATCCGAGGACTCATTGACCTGTATGGTTGGGGGCCAGCCCAGGCCAAACGTGTCAAAGGAGCCGACCTTCCCGCCCAGAAGCAGTCTGATATCGCCCTCGTTAATCGCGGCTCTCCCCGTTCTGGAGTCTAAATACAACGGATTCACTTCGGAAAAGCAGCCCCTGGCGATTCGTCTGGTGGTTACCGGTATTTGGCTGATTTCAGCAAATTCCAGCAAGGCGGCGGAAGCGTCGGACCAGTGGCATCCGTCAGCGGCGTAAATGACCGGTTTTTCCGACTCCCATAACCTCTTGACGGCCCTTTGGATATGATCCGGAGCCCCTCCCGGTGGGATGGGACGGCCGGTTTGTTCCCCCAGCCATTTTGAAACATAGAGCGCATGTTCTCCATAGGCGCTGACCGGCTTCGCCGGCAGCGCTTTCATTAACATGCCTATTTCCATTTCCAGCGCCACCGGTCCTTTGGGGTAGGACTGGCTGTCCTTGAACGCGCGTGACAAAACCTGCTTGATCTGTGCGGTTTCCGTGACCCGAAGGCATAGCTTGGTGATGTTTTTCATTACATCGGTCACATAACAGGGTTGGATAATGGGCAGGTAATCGGTTTCCGGGGCATTCCCCCCGGCAATCAGAATGACCGGAGAACCGCTCATTCTGGCTTGCTGAATGGCGCTGAATGCATTTCCGACGCCCGGACCCGCAGTGGCGACACAGACGCCCGGTTTTCTCGTCACCTTGGAATAGGCTTCGGCCGCATAGGCAGCCGCCTGTTCGTGCCTGAACGTAATGAACTTGATACCGGCATTGCTGATCTCATCCACGATCTGCCAGACATGCCCGCCATGAATTCCGAATACATGCGTAACGTCATGCTCCACCAGGGCTTGGGCGATGTACGTGGACGGATTGGGCTGAAACTCCCTCATGCCAAGTGGTGGGTGATTTTCTTTTGCCATGTGGATTCTCCTTTCCCTTTTATATTTATCGGCGTTTTATGGAAACAAAAGATTGACGCGGAAAACCGAAAAACTATTTTGCCTGTGGTAAAGCCGTTTGGACTTTTTCGGTTTAAGCTTCATTTTTTAAGTGGAGGGGCATCCCGAGATCAAAGGCATGGCCAAGTACTTCCCCCAGACCATGATAGGTCCGAATTTCCGGTGCAAAAGTGATTGGTTTGAGTTTTAAAAGATCCGGCAGATTCGTGTCCTGAGAGAGCACCTCGCGGGTTATCTTTACATCCAAGATTTCTCCGATAAAAATCGTATGCAGACCGATTTCATGAAAATGAATCACTCTGCACTCCATGACCAGAGGGAACTCATTAACGTAAGGGGCATCCACCAGTTCACTTTTAACCGGGGTCAATCCGGAAATTTCAAATTTGTCTACATCCCTTCCAGAGGCAATTCCGAAAAAGTCGGCTTCCCCGGCGTAATTTTCCGATGGAATGCTTACGGTAAACGCTTTTTTTCCCATCAGACTGCCATATGTATAGGTGGCCTTCCTTAGTGAAACATTCACGCAGGGGGGTTTCGAGCAGCAGATGCCTGCCCATGCGGCTGTCATGACATTGGGTTTGCCGTTCCGGTCAAATGTCCCCACGCACCAGACCGGCGCTGGAAATGCCAGGATTTTTGCACCAAAGGATTTTTTCATTGAAAACCTCCTCACGAGAGAATTGATTGGAATTTTATTGCTCTGGGATAGCGGTTAGAGAGGCGGAACCTGCTGAAAATTCGGTTTCCCATGGAATGGCCGAATACTGTATATGATTATCTTATTTCGGAAAGGTTGGCAATTATATTTTATAACAGGATTGGGGGATTCGGGGCTTTCATCAGGGAAATTAATTTTCCAGGATCAATTCGGGCCGGATTTTGATTTTCTTAAGTAAATGCAAATGATAGTCCACAATTTTGATTTTATCATAAACACTCATCGCCCGATGATTCTCCCAGAAAGCCTCGTTGGATTTTCGGTGTGAATCTCCATACGCTCCGCACGCCAAAAACCGGTTTACCGCGGTCGGGTCCACTGGTGATGATTTTTTCAAAATAGTGGTGGTTCTGGTTTCCCAATATTCATAATCCGATTCAGGAATCGGGCGGTTGACGATCAGTGATTCGCCTTTTTCAATTTGTTGATGAAGCATTGCGATAATATCATCAATCAGCGGCAATACCGATTCAGGCGTATTTTTATTGTGTGGTTGGTGTTTTTTTGCCATAACTGCGCTTCTCCCTTTTTTTAGTCTTTTTGTTATATTTAGTATTTTTGTTCCGGATCTGTCAAGTAAAAATTTTGTATGATATCAACATATTAGCTCTACTAACAATTTTAATACGGTTTTTATTTTAACTTAATTTTCATTAGCACCCCTATTTCACTTCATCTGAGGTAACCTGTTTTTTCTTGACCTGAATCCCATCCATCAGTATGTCATAAAGAGGCGTTTCGTCATTTCTGTTTTAAATAAAACCCTTGCGTTGGACCGGCAGGGCACTTCGAATTTTTCAAGAGGCGTTATGGCGTTACTGAACCCAGATCATATTCGGACAGTCTTAAGATCCATCAACCAGGGTCCTTTTTTTAAATTGCTGTCAATGACCGTTTCAGAAATCGGAACAGGTTTTTCCGTCGTTGAAATTGTGATGGAAACAAAACATTTGAATCCTTTCGGCGGCATTCATGGCGGCGTTTACGCTTCCATCATCGATACTGCGGCCTTTTGGTCGGTTTACTGCGATATTGATGAACGTGTTGGTCTGATTACCGTTGATTTGAAAACGGATCTCCTTTCCCCCGTGAAAGAAGGAAAAATCATAGCCAAGGGAAACCGCATAAAAACCGGTAGGACCATTTGTCTTGCGGAGGCAACTGTTTTTGATCGGAATCAAAAAATGCTGGCTCACGGAACGTCTAAAATGATGATCACCCAGGGCGGGCAAACCATTGGAGAAACCCTGTCCCTAACGGATACGGAATCCTTTCCGACTAAATTTTTATGAATTTATTGAGGATGAAAATGGTCTCGACCAATAATCCGGATCATTCCGGAAAAATATCACAGATTATCGCCGGAGCCCGGCGTGATCAGCAGGAAAGAGAAAAAACCTATCGGGAAAGGGCATTGAAACTGTTCCCCTGGGTCTGCGGTCGGTGCGGCCGCGAGTTCAGCGGCAAGAAACTTCGTGAGTTGACGGTTCATCACCGTGACCATAACCACGATAATAACCCCCTGGACGGCAGCAACTGGGAACTTCTGTGTATTTATTGTCATGAAAACGAGCATTCCCGCCTCGAGGATTCCGCCCCATATAGCGATGTTTCCCCAGAAACGCCTCAGGGCCCCTTTTCTTCCTTTAAACCCTTTGCCGGACTCGTAGGCAATGTCACCATTTAGTTGACAT
>DIKO01000033.1 GCA_002423615.1 Desulfobacteraceae bacterium UBA5616 | reverse complement strand
AATTTTTATCAAAATCGAGCAAGTTTGTAGGATAATCCTTCATAAAAGAGCACACTATATGTTGTGCCCACTGGAGTCAAGTGCATACCCAGGTAAATTACATTCGTTGTTAAATCAATAGGTTATTGGCACTGTGAACGGTTACTATTATCTTTCAAAATAATATTGAATTCATTGCGATACAGATTCTCATCCTTAATCGTTAAACCAATCCATTTTACTGTTTTTTATAAGCGGGTTCTATGTATTACGGTTATGGCTCCATATCTTCTTCGGAAACCGGCGCCCAGTTATCCGGTCTTGGCAGTTCAGGTTCTCCAGCCTCATCCCATGGAAACAATTTATAATAATTTCTCCTCATTGCTTTCCCACGTTTAGGGAGATCATCCCAGGGGATATGGTTAAATCCGGCCACATATGCGTTGCTGTGAGTAACAGGATTCATAATAGTAGGATCAACGATAACATTCATTACCGCTGTTTTTCCTTTTTCAGCGGATCTTAAGGATCGCTCAAGGGCTGGACGAAGTTCGCCCGGATCCGTTACGTATTCTCCATGAACACCGAACACCTGGGAAAGCTTTTCATATCGTATATCGTGTAAAAACTCCTGCCCCTGGGGACGGTCCTGGGCTCCCATGGCATCCCAGTTTTTACCGTAATAATAATACTTCATGCCGGTGAGCCAGCCGTCATTGTTGGTGATGATGTATACTATGGGAAGTTTATACCGTAGGGCGGTTTCGATATCGAATCCCGAATTCCCCACACCGGCATCCCCCATCATGGCAATCACGGGGTGTCTTTTTGATTCAGAATCTCCCAAAGCAGCCCCGATTGCCATGCCGATACCATGCCCTACACCGGCATGTTCGGAAGCATCCAGGACTTGTCCTGAATACCGTGCTTTGATCATGGGAGGTATAAATCCGGATATGGTATACCCGTCAATAATAACCCGGTTCATTCCTTTATATAAATCTTCGCAGGTATCCCACACGACTTTGGAAAGCCAGCCATGGTGAATAGGATTATTGTCCTTGTAACGGGTTGCCCGTTGATCCAGTCTTGAGTCTGCGTCCATTTGCAGCAGTTGGATTTTTTCAATCCAAGCACCTCTTTCAACAGGTGGCGTTAAATTATTGGCCTTTATGTGTTCAATCATTTGATTCAATATGACCTTTGGTCCTCCGGGGACGATCATATCCGAATCCACTGTATGAGAGATGTGTTCCGGAGACTCATTTATTTGAATGCATTTAGGCCATCCCCGACCAAATGTGGAATCAAAATAGCCGATTTTCATTCCGATGGTGACCATCAAGTCACAATCCGCCAGGACTTTGCGGTGGATGTGTGAGCTAAAATGAAGGGGATGCACTTCGGGTATGGCGCCTCTTCCGATACGCCTGCCGCATACGGGAATCCGGGCCAATTCTGCAAATTCAATTAGCTTTTGGCTGGCCCTCGACCAATGAACGCCATCGCCTGCAAAAACAACCGGATTTTTTGCTTCCCACAGCTTTTTAATCATCTTTTCAACTAGTATCGGGTCTCCACCGGATTCCGGTATAGGTTTTCCGGTTTCATCTCCCCGCCACTTCTCCTGATATGGTAAGCCCGCTATCGTATTTACATAACTTTGAGGAGAAGGATAACCGACATAGCTGGTCAGCGGCAGCTCCAGAACGCATGGCCCTTTCGGATATGTATGCGCATCTTTAAATGCTTTTGAAATATAGTGTTTTACGGCATATTCGTTTTCAATCCGAACCGTCCATTTCGTAATCGGTTTAAACATTTCAGTGGAGAAGTTAGGTTGAAGGCCATAATACTTTTCCTGGCCGGGCATTGAACCTCCGACGATGCCCACTAACGGAGAACAACTGAGATAAGCCTGCTGAATGGCACTTGCTGCATTTGCCGCCCCTGGCCCGGTATCGGCATAAAACACACCGACCTTGCCGGTAACCTTTGAGTATGCCTCTGCCGCGTAAACAGCGGTCTGCTCATGGTGAACGGTGATAAGTCTGATGCCGTCCCTGCTCATGGGATCTATTATGCTCCACAGGTCTCCCCCATGGACGCCAAAGGCGATTTCAACTCCGTGATCCCGTAATTCCTCCGAGACAAAGGCGGCCTTATTGGGATAGAATTCACGTTTTCCTAATTTTTCTTTTTCCCCCTCCACATTTTTCCGCATAACACCTCCTGATATCAAGAGACTAACTGCCCACGAAGTCACATTTTAATGCAAAATCATACCAAACAGGGTATTTTAAAAACCCATCTGCTTTGCCACAATATTCTTCATGATCTCATTGGTTCCGGCAAAAATGGGAAATGCCCGGATGTCCCGGAACGTTCGCACAATGGGGCATTTTTCAGTCATGCCGAAATCTCCGCATATGTCCAGGCAAGTGTTTGCCGAACGATTGGCCATATCGGAACACCAGTATTTGGCCATGCTCGTCTGGATGGCCACATCCTCGCCCCTCATGTGCTCCATGATCAGTTTGTCGATAAAGGTTCGTCCCAACTTGATTTCCGTGGCCGTTTCCACCAGTGAAAATTTGGCCGCCTGTTCGATTACGGGCGCTCCGGAGCCCCTGTTTTTCAGGTAATCCATTGTCCACTGGAGCATGAAATCCGCTTTGACCACTGCCAGCAGGGCAACCAGAAGCCTTTCCTGCTGCAGCTTCTTCATGAGCTTCACAAACCCCGATCCCTTTTCCCCCAGGCGGTTTTCCACAGGGATCCGGCAGTTGGTGAAATACAGGTCGGCCGTATCCTGGCTGTGCAGGCCCAGTTTTTTAAAAGCCGTTCCCTTCTTGAACCCCGGCGTTCCGTCTTCAACCAGGTAAAGGGAGATGGCCTTGTAAGGGTTCCCCTCATCAGGATCTTTTGCCGCCACCACAACCAGATCGCACGACACCGCGTTCGATATAAACGTTTTGGATCCATTGATCACCACCTCGCCATCCGCCTCGACGGCAGTGGACGCAAGAGCGGAAAGATCACTTCCGGCCCCGGGCTCAGTCATGGCAATGGCGGTTACGATATCCCCGGTAACACAGCCGGTGAGATATTTCTTCTTCTGATCGCTGCTGCCATAGGATTGTATATACGGCGTAACGATATCACTGTGCAAAAAAGCATCCAGTCCATAATGGTTGGTGCGGGCCACTTCCTCCAGAGCAATGACCGAATATAAGAAATCTCCTTCCATGCCTCCATATTCCCGGGGAACGGATGTGCACAAGAAGCCATTGCGGCCCATTTCCTGCCACACCGATCTGGGAACCAGATGATTTTTTTCCCATTCATCCACAAAGGGAGTCACACGGGTATTGCAAAACTCTCTCAGCCGCATCCGAAACGCCTCATGGGCCGGGGTGTAACTCAACAAATCCATAAACCAGCCTTTCCTGCCCTAAGCCTGCTGAAACGGTGAACCGGCCGCCTTTGTCAGGCCGCCGTTTACCACCAATGCGCCATTCATATGGGAATGGACTGGAACCCCATCATTCTTCATCCTTATTATACCATTCGGATACTTTCCCGTAATACTTCTCACTCACCGACTGGACCTTTTGCATGGCTTCACCGGCTATTTTCACCTCTTCTTCATTCACGGACTCGAATTTCACGTACTGCATATCATTCCACCAGTCCTGCTTGGTTTTGGTGCAGGGTTTGGTCGATCCGGGGAAAGCCTGCCAGTTTGTCGGCGATGTCTGCTGAAGCCACTTCAGATGCATATCCTGTGTGGATGTCTCCAGGTTCTGCTTCCGGCTGAACCAGTTGAATTCACCCACGGGACCAATGGGAAGGCCCACAACAGCGCTGGCAGCAGGCAAAAATCCGACATTAGATGCAGCACCACCGACAGTCCCCATAACACGGCCGTCAAAACGATATTGGGCCACGGCTGCACAGGCGAAATCACAGGCCGCCGCGAAGTCCATGAGCTTCCAGTTGCAGGTCGGCCCTGCCCACAGCGCACTTCTGCCTTTATTATTCTTGGAGTAGGCATTGAACTCGGCGCAGGTTTCAAAACCGCAGGCCCCGCAGTCCCAACCCAGTTCGGATTTTGTGAGGTCGGCGCCTAAAAGCAACAGGGGCAGGGGCTCATTGTTGTCGAGAAAATACTTGTAAGAATAGTAATCGAAATACATCACCGGAGATATGGGAATGATGGCTTCGAAGAACTCGATAATCGGCCTTAAGTCCTCACCGGTAACGATTTCCGACTGCAGCTTCATTCTGCCCGTCATCTGAGGCGCACGGTATGCTGCCGCAACCGCCAGCCTGGCCACGTCCATCAGGCTGTCCTGGGCGGCCTTTTTTCCATCTATTCTAGCCATTGTCAACCTCCTTTTCGGCTTTGGGATACTGTGTCCGGTAATCGAAATGAATGCCGGAACCGGTCTGCCGGATCACCACGGCATTTTTGCGTGTATTGTCAATCATCTTTTCCATGTTGATCAGGTGATAGTCGATGCCGATATCCTGGAAGGGGTTCTTGGCGATCGAGGCCATGGGGATGCCCACAACCATGGCGGACTTGTCGCAATACCCCAGTTTCATCCCGGCCAGCCCCACACTCATGAAAGGCCGGGCGTCCACCAGAAGCGTCTGGGCCATCCACACGGCCGATGCCATGACATACCCCAAGTCGTTTACTCGGGCACTGCAGAGCGGGCCCTTGATAGGGGTCTTGCTTCGTTTGTCCGTGACATCCACCAGCCCGTCTTTGGTTTCCCTCCGTTCATAAAAAAATGCACAGCCCTTTTCAGCTCCGCACATACCGCACATGGCATCCAGAGGCGTTTCATGGGCCCGGTAGTCTCCCAGAAAAATGACGGCATCCGATTCCCGCACCATGACCGCTTCATTTAGAAAGCGCCGTTTCCATCGCTCGTTCGTGTAGGCCAGCTCCTCCATTTTTCGTGCGACGCCTTCCAGTTCTTCCTGCCCATACACCAGAGCCGCCTGGACCTGGGCGACCCCACCGGCCACAGGGGCCGTCATGGCGGCGTTGATGCAGAGCCGGGCAGCCAGTATGGTGCCCTCACGCCGCCTGAGATCTTGGGGAGAAAATCTTGGATATTCATCGATCCGCTCCTCACCCCTTTGTTGATCGTATTTTTCCATAACCATAAGTGCGCTCCTTTTGTGAAAATTTTATTCAGATGCATTTTTTCTTTCTTCCGGCCTGTCTTTTGATTCGGGTAAAAATTTTTTCTCCTTTAAAAAGTCGAAGATAGCCCCTGCCGTTTTTTCAGGGTCCCCTCCGACCTTGTCTCCCCCTTTCTTCCCCATTCCCCCACTCATGACAAACTGAATTCTTCCGGCTGCCGAAAGCCCGCTATCCGGAGCCAATATCTTCTTCGGTCTTAATTTCGGCTGAGCAAGGCTTTTAATCACAAGGTCTGGCGACCTCACATCCAGACATGCCCGTTTCGATATGACCTTCGCATCCAATGTTCCAATATCCTCGCGGGCAGCCCTTTTTCTTTCCGGAAAAGTGGGGTAGCGAGGGCGTCCAAGGCTCATGTCTACGGTAAAAACAGCCGGCAGCGGGCATGACACTTCTTCCCGGTTTCCCCTTTCCAACGCCCTTTGGACGATAACGTCCTTCCCGGGCTCCGATATTTTAAATTCCGATACGGCAGTCACAACGGGAAGACCGAGCAAATCGGCAACATAGGTGCCTACCACCCCGAATTCGTCATCAAGCGCCATTTTTCCGAAAAAAAGTGCGTCGTAAGCAAATTCCCGGACGGTTTCGGCCAGGATGGCGGCCACTATTAAGGGGTCTTTGAGAAGGTCTTCGTCATCCAGGATATGAATGGCGGTATCCGCACCGAGGGACATGCCCCAACGCAGCACTTCATCCGATACTTCCGGCCCTAAGGTGACAATTGTGACCTGGCCCTTTCCCGTTTTCTCCTTGAGCCGAATGGCACATTCCAGGGCGACTTCATCATAGGGATTGATGGTACGGACAAATCCTTCTTTGACCATTCCATTGGTTTTAGGATCAATGCCACTGTGAAGGTAAAACTGGACTATCTGTTTAATGAAGACAATACTGTTCATAAGGCTTTTTCGATGATTTCCGTCAAATCCAGAACTTCCGGTTTATATTCAGATTGCTCATGGGCTGCCATTCCCTCATCCAGCATTGTGAGACAGAAGGGGCAGGCTGTTGCGACTTGATCAGGGCCTGCCGCGGCAATCTCTCCGGCCCGGGTTTCATTGACCCGCTGCCCTGTTTCCACCAGCCACATGTATCCCCCGCCGGCACCACAACAGAATCCTTTCTCCCGATTTCTATCCGCTTCCACAAGTGTCACTCCGGGTATGGATTCCAGGATTCTCCGGGGGGCTTCATACTCTCCGTTATACCGGCCAAGATAACAGGAATCGTGATAAGCGATTTTTTTATTAACGGTTTTGGACAACTTGAGACTGCCTGCTTCAATCAACTCCCAGAGAAACCGGCTGTGATGGACGACTTCGAATTTTCCACCAAACCTGGGATATTCGTTTTTTAACGTATTATAGCCGTGCGGACACGAAACAACAATCTTCTTAACGCCGAGCCGGTTCAGCAAGGTAATGTTTTCCTTCGCCATCGCCTGGAATAAATACTCATTGCCGGTCCGCCGGGCAAAATCTCCGCAGCACCTCTCCAGTTTACCGAGTGTGCCGAAATTAACACCCGCCTTTTTCATCAGACCGGCGAGGGACCGGGCAACACCCGCATAGCGGCTGTCAAAGGCCCCGGAACAGCCCACCCAATAGACGATATCAACGGCATCTCCCTGGCCGACATCGTTAATTTCCAGGTTTTCGATCCATTCTTTTCGCCGGGCCATACCGTTGCCCCACGGATCTCCAAAAATTTCGATATTACGAAACATCTGTATGAGTTCCGGTGGAAAATCATTCTTCATCATCACCCGATCACGGCGCATATCAATGATTTTGTCCACGTGTTCTATAAAAACAGGACACTGCTCTTCACAGGACCCGCAAGTGGTGCAGGCCCACAGTTCTTCCGATGTTACGGCATCCGTGAGTTTCTGATTGTGATCCGAATCCCCCAGAATAGGATTTTCCTTATAAGCCTGGTCCCGAAGTGCCATGGTTATTTTCTTGGGAGACAGGTTTCTGCCCACCGCATTGGCAGGGCAATGGTCAGTACATCTGCCGCATTCGGTGCACGAAAAAAAGTCGAGCATGTTCTTCCACGTAAAATCGGATACACTTGAAACACCCACCCTGTCCAATTCATCCAGATCCTGGATATCCCAACGGGGCGGTTTGAGTTCCCCGCGAATTTGTTTCCTGAAAAATACATTCGGAAGCGCCGTGATAATATGGAAGTGTTTGGATAGGGGAAGAAGGTTCAACAATAAGAGAAAACTGATCAGATGAAGCCAGAAGGCGGCGTTATGAAGTGATTGCAGTCCCGGCTTCGATATGTCTGTAAGCAGCACGGAGACCATACTGGAAATCGGTTGCACCTGGCCTTTATATATTCCAAGGGATATGCCGCTGCCATTAAACAAAAGATCGGTTATCATTAAAAAACTGATCAGCCCGAGTACGAGATAAGCTTCGAATTGACGGCTTCCCTGAAATCTTTTCGGCTGAACGACCGCCCTGCGGTAAATGGCGAAAATGCAGGCCGCAAGGGTTGCCAGTTCCGCCAGGTCCTTCAGAAAGCCGTAAATATCCCCGGATATCCCGCTCAGTATGATGAAATCCTTACCCGAAGACAGACTTTCAGCCAAAAGCTGGATGGATCTGAGGGACAAAATTAAAAAACCCCAAAAAATAACGATATGAAGAATTCCCGCCACCGGGTACCGGGGCTGGCGCTTCTGAAGAAACCCATCAGTAATCAGGCCCTTGAGCCGATCTACCACCGAATCCATGCGCGGATCAGAAAGCCCCTGCCGTAACAGCTGAAATCTACGAAAACAGATAAATAAAAAGATTGCTGCCGACAGGGCGATAATCCCTCCGGCCAACACTTCGCCGGGGATTCCGAAATACACAAAAGATTTCGGATGTACACCGTATTTCATCTTTTCTCCGGATTGATCTGGTCTAAATATTTTTTTATTCGATGGTTTAACCGGGGCAGAATCTCATGGAGGTCTCCGACCACACCCAGATCGGCCAGTTTGATGATGGGAGCATTCTTGTCTTTATTGATGGCGATGACCGTTTTGGCTTCCCTCATACCGAAAGTATGGGCATTGGCACCTGAAACACCGCAGGAAATCATCAATTCGGGAGACACGGACTTACCGCTTTGCCCGATCTGCCGCTCTCTGCCGATGCAGCCATTGTCCACAGCGACACGGGAACCAGCGAGCGCCGCCCCTAAAAGATCCGCCAAATTTTTGATTTTCTCGAACTGTGCCTTGTCTCCGCCGCCTTTTCCCCCGCAAACAATCAGATCCGCGTCCGATATGTCGATCTTTTTTGGATCGGCCTTGATGAACCGAAGTACCTTGACACGGGAAGCCCCACCCGCCAAACAAGTCTCGGGGTTGACTTCGATGCATTCGCACGGGACCCTATCCTTACGGGTGTCTTTTTGGACCTTCATGACACCGGAACCCACCGTAGCCATCTGTGGGCGAGCATCAGGGCAGACCACTGTGGCCTGGATTTTTCTCTGAAAGCAAATCCGAGTGGCCGTTAACGTTCCGTCATCGGACAAGTGCAAACGATCCGCACGGGGAATCAATCCGACCCTCATTCGCGCGGCGATGCGGGGCGCCAGATCGTTCGTCACGTCATTAACCGGAAAAAGCAGTACCCACGGCAAATGGGCTTTTAACAAATCCACAAGAATTTCAGTAACCTTTTCCGGGCAATATGCGGCAGGACGCTCGCTTGGTACGAAAAAAACGCGGTCAGCCCCGTGCTGGGCCAACGTGTCCAATGTGATACCCGGGCTATCTCCCAGGATAACAGCCGAAACGCCCCACTTATGCGGGTTTGCCAATCGGCGTGCCTCACTGAGTATTTCGAGGGAGGCCTCTGATAGTGACTTCCCCATAGTTTGTGCATATATCCAGATTTCCATGGTTTGGGTTGATGCCCCACTTTTGACCCTGAATTTAGCGGATGTCCATCCCATCAGGCAACAGCGGATTGGATGGACGTGAATCGGATGCCTCTCTTTTAAAAGGGGTTTAAATCAGAAAAGCTGATTCACCTTTCTTCTTGGAAATGTTTCATTTAATAAATGGCCGCCCAGGCGGTTCAGCGTCAAATTTTCTCCGTCTTCGATGGTCAGTGCCCGGGAATCCCGCCAGAGTTTTTCAATATAATATTCCTTGGTGAGGCCATTGGCGCCAAATATCTGGACCGCTTCTTCAATCACGTCCCTTGCCGTTTCCGAACAAAAGGTTTTCCCGGCATATGCATATTCATAGGCCACGGGTGAAATCCGCATGTTGAGGTTCCATAGAGCGCGGCTGAATGCCCGGATTGCCTCTACAGCAGCAAACATCCGGTGAATCCGAATTTTCATGGCGTAATGTTCAACCAGGGGTTTTCCGCCCTGAACTCTTTCCTTGGCATAGGCGTATGCCTCCTCGAATGCCGCGCGTGAAAGGCCCAGGGCAAAAAGTGTCATGGCCGTATTGCCGAATCCCAGGTTGCCCTTAATCGAATCCACATAATTTTCCGGGGTATAAAACATCCACCGTTTGGGTATCCTGACGTTGTCGAAAAACAATTCTCCCTGGGGAAGGTCCCGCTGGCCGACTTTTTCAAGGGCAGCGCCCTTTTTGACACCGGGCAGGTCTAATGGAAGAATGCAAACGCCTCCGCCGGCCATCCCCAAGGAAGGTTCGATAAAAACATTCATCATACCGTGGGAGGCAAACGGAGCGCAGGAAACCCATGCCGATTTCTGTCCGTTCAGAACATATTCGTCCCCGTCCAGCCGTGCTTGAAGCTGGCCTTGAAGCTTCGGGTCCGTAAAGAACTTCTCACCGATATTCAGAGTGTCCGATCCATGAGCCGGTTCCGTAATCCCCCAGCATCCAGTCATGCTGCCGTCATCACAGTTGCAGAAGGGGACAACAAATTCATTGATGAGTTCCTGGTTTCCGGTTTCAAGAACTTTTATGTACGGCCAGCAAGCCAGCAGTACGCAACCGCAGAGCCCGATGTTTCCCCAGACCAGTTCTTCCATATAAAGATGGCTTTGGATGGGTGTACAGCCAAGGCCCCCCACTTCTTTGGGAAAGACCGCCTTATGAAAACCAAGTTCATATGCCTGCCGGAGAAAATCCCAAAGCGGGGATTTTTCCGAGACCACCTCTTCGGCCGGCATGGCATCTATTTCCCTGCCGAGGGGGCGCATCACTTCCTTTGCGAATTTATGAGCCTCATCCCGGATGGCTTTGTCCTCTGCCGTCAGATCCAAGTTGATGTCGAAATATGTTGTCATTACTTTCTCCTTTTTACATGTATATTTCTTGATCAGTCATGCGTTTATTTGACACACAACACCGGACATTTTGCGTGTAGGATGACCTGTTGAGCCACAGAGCCCATCAAAAGTTTGCCTACTTGTGATCTTTTCCGGATCCCGATAATGATTTGATCAGCATCATTTTCCTCGGCAAGAAGCACGATATCCTCTGCTGGCTCCATGCCGCGAATAGAAAGATTGATTGAACAGGTGAGACCTTCTTTTTCAAACGCATCCTTGACCTGATTCAAACTGTTTCTGGCCGCTGTTATTTCCTTTTCGTGAAACCGATCCTCCGTTACCATCGACCACACGACAAGGATTTGTGCTTTATAAGCGTCCCCCTGTCGCTTGGCTTCCTTGAGGGCCTCAATTGAAGGCTTTGAACCGTCATAACACACCATTATTTTCATATTTTTTCCTTCCTAAACCTTCTTGTTGGTCCGGGAATCAAATTTTACACCCGATCTGATATCCTTCATCCACCGCATCAATATACCGCCGCGGGGAAACACAATCCCCGATTCTATAGAGTTGCGTAACCTTTCCTTCGAGTTCATGGAAAAGAGCGCAATCCGATTTGCGCCAGAAGGACAATACCAGGGTATCCGTATCCAGTTCCTCTTCTTCTTCAGTGAAATGGTTCCTGATGATCACTTTCCCGGGCAGCGCCTTTTTCACGGCAAAATCACTGATACGCTTTACCTTTTTGGCCGTTGTATTGATAACCTGAATGGTAAAGGTTGCATTGTCCATATCATAGGGGCTGGGCGACAGCAGCCGAAGTCCATACGGCATGATCAGGGTCGTTTCCTTTCCCTGGTCCGCCAACACCTCCGCCGTGACCAGCCCCTTCATGTAGGGTTGCAGATCTGCAATAACAACTTTATCACCGGTTTCGACCTTGCCTTCCAGAACATCCTCCGCTGTCACCACATGGGCACCTTCTTCAATTTCAATGGATGCTTCCATACCGACGATGGCCAGGGACGGATCATTTACCGTCGTTGCACCGGTTGCGATGATGACTACGTCCGGTTTTTCGCCTTCAACCAGATCTACGGTCACCCGGGTTCCCATTTTTACATTCACCCCCAGCCGTTTCAGTTCATGTTCCCGGTACCGAATCACCTGTTCGAGATCGGACCTTGCAGGTGCCCGGGAAGCAATCAATAAAGCCCCTCCGAGATGTTCCCCTTTCTCGTAAAGCGTCACGTCATGTCCCCGTTTTTTTGCCGTAATCGCAGCCTCCATACCGGCCACCCCGCCGCCTACCACCATTACTTTTTTCGTCTCTTCCGCGGGGGCAATCCCAAGGGTACCTTCATTTCCCGCCTCTGGATTCTGAGCACAGGTAATGGGCATTCCTCTTAAGGCATGCTCCCAGCATCCTTCATTACAGCCAACGCATAGGCGAATGTCATCAATACGCCCCTCCTTTGCCTTGTTGGCCATTTCGGGATCACACAGGGATGCCCGGGTCATGACGACCATGTCCGCCTCGTTATTTTGGATGATGTCGTTGGCCATGACCGGATCATTGATTCGAATCGCCGCAAAAACAGGAACTTCAACCTCCTGGCGAAGTTGCGCTGCGGCATAGACGAACGCTCCCGCCTGAATCATCATGGGAGCCACAATGGGGGCTAAAGTTTTATAATTCCCAATGGAAACGTCGAGGAAGTCAATCTGCCCGGTCCGGTCCCAAACGGTGGCTATTTCCTTCATATCGTCAAGTGCCAATCCGCCTGGCACCAGTTCATCAGCGCTGGTTCGCAGACCCACGACAAAATCGGAGCCCACGGCCTTTCTGACCCCATCGATCAGTTCCATACCGAAACGCATACGGTTTTCAAGGCTCCCGCCGTATTGATCCTCCCGGTTGTTGACATAAGGTGATAAAAACTGCTGGGGAAGGTATCCATGGGCGAAATGGAGTTCAACGCCATCATATCCGCCTTCCTTAAGACGCAAGGCAAAATCGACATACATCTGAATAACTTCGACGATGTCTTTTTCGGTCATGGCAGCCGGAACTTCCCCCACGCCGCAGGACGGAACGTCCGAGCAGGACTGGCTGTGCACCTTGCTTATATATGAATGATTTTCGTTTCCGTTGTGCCATGCCTGGCAGAAAAGCTTAGCGCCTTGGGCATGAACCGCATCGCTGATTCTTTTCAACCCTGGGATTATAGCATCATTCCACCCCTGAACCGCGGTCGGCAGCAGGTAGCCATGGGGGGAAACGGGAACAGCTTCCTGAATAATCAGGCCCACACCGCCTTTGGCCCGGGCTTCGTAGTAACGAAGATGGCGTTCCGACGGCATGCCGTTATCCGCAAATCCCGTCAAATGACCGGAAATCAGAATCCGGTTGCGAATTTCACAATTACCAATGCTAATCGGTGAAAAGAGATGAGATAATGCAGTCATACAGTCCTCCTTACCCGAATAGACCTCCTGCTAAATCCGGTTCAAATCAACCTCTGGAAGTTTTGCATAAGGTCTGCCCGTTTAATAGATTTTATGTTTTTTTAATTACCTCGTGCACAATTTTTCCGAAAGCTAAGGAGTTTGGATTAAATAAAGCGATCTAAAATTGTGCAGGATTTACAGTCTTATTCAAGGCGCATCAACGGTTGCATACTGGTTTTATGCGGCCGTTGATGCAACACAGAATACGGATGTAAAAAAAACAATTTTGTGCACTTTATTTAGAGTTCACTATACTAATGATATGGGCTCACTATTTACAGAACTTGGCAAATCCTCCAAGGGAGAATATGCTCGGATCCATATTCCCGCCCATGGTATATGTATTTCCTGTAGCTACGCCGTTTATATTAGAAGCTCTTTTCGAGCGATCGTCTATGGCCAATTGCAGCGAGTATATCGCCATTTTCTTTTTGCCATCTTCTGTGGCAAAATCACATCCGCCCACTAAAAATGTTTTCCAGTATTTGCCAGCCCGATCGTAGATGATTTTTAACATCCCCATTCCGGTTTCAGCATCAATCCATAGAATAATTGTACCGTAGTTGTAATAGGGATCTTTTGATTTGGATTCGATGATATAACCCGGGCGTTTTACCCAGATCATATTGAGAGGCGCCCATTTTGCACCGGACCAGCCAGAATCTTCGTACCCCCAGACAATTTTCTTCATCTTAGCGGACGTCTGATAAATACCCGATCCCAAATGCAATAATAATTGTGGGTCTTCGCTGTGATACGGCAGCAGCATTTCCTGTTCCTTAACAATTTTCCAGTCAAACGCAGCGATTTTACCATCATAACCCCATGCATCATCAATAACAGCATCTCCCCCGAGAATAGGATCTGACCGGTTTGCTGGTGTCAGGCGCCTGGCCCTTCGAATGGAGGGTAGAAAACCGAATAGTAGATCCTGTTGAGTGGCACTGATAAAACGCGTGCTCATCTGGGCAGTTCCGGCGATGTCAAAGGGCGTATGAAATTTGAACATTTGATGCCGCTGTAGCTGCTGGGGGTTGGGCTGCCCTACCATTCTCGGGTTCCCATCTATGACATACTGATAATAGGATGCCTCTGCTTCACGGATCAGGCCCTTGTCTTCACTGATAAACTGCAACTGCCAGGTGGGGATATCGACATTGCCCCAGTATCCCTGCATGTACAAACGATTGTACATAAATTTCAGCGCTGCATCCGGATCTTCTTTCCAGTCAAATCCCGGAAAAGGGTATCCCAGGACATCAAGGGCTATCTGTCCGGTTTTGGCATCAACGATTTCAGCATCCTTTAATGCGTATTTCCCCTTGTTCTTGGAATACAAGTCGCCTAAATCATTCTTAACGAATTCGAGGGGGCTGTAATTCAACTTGCCGACATTCAACACGATCCTGCCCTCTTTCACCCAGTTGAGGATGGAGTCCGGCACCATCCCCTGGACAGTCTGCCAATTTCTTTTATCGATAACGTCACCGGGCGACACATCAGCAAAGGATGCCGATCCCAGGGCCATGAACAGAAATAGAGTTAATAGCATATTAAAATATCTTATTTTCATTTTTGCCTCCGTTTTAAAGGGTCGAATTCGTATGTGAACATAAATACTTCTTTTTGTTTTCGAACACTTAGACATCCTTATTTTTCAGGTTAACTAAAACACGTAAGTCAGAATCGTTGTGAGCTGATCCCGGTCCTTGAAATGACCAAAGGATGTCCGTTCGCCGCTTATCGTGCTGTACTGCAACATCAACCGAAACGGATCAAACTTGAAGTTGACTTGGGGCTGGAACATCCAGGTGCCCCGGACATCGTATACTACGGACAGCTGGGGTTCCAATGCGCCCTGCCGATAGGGTGAGGAGATCAGGCCGGTAAACGTGTGCTCAATTTCCTTGACCTTGGGGTAGGTCGCTCCTGCCGGCGGCAAGGGAACCGCCACAGCGATGTCATCGCTGTGATCCTTCATGTACTGCCCAAAGTACTGCAGGGAGATGAAAAATGTGGAATTGGGGTTGAGGAAACGAATCCACTGGAACTTGTCAAGCCCCACCATGTAGCGAACAATGTCACGTTTGGGAACGCTTCTCTCGGTGGCAAAAGGCCCCCCCAGCAAAAACGCAATCGGTGCGGCGTTCTCGCTGGGAATAAATACCGGCTCATCATCAAAAAATGCGGCTTCCATCCGGAAGACCAGGTCTGTAAAGGACTCATAAAAATTGACGCTGGCACCGAAAATGTCCAGCGTATCGTAAATCAGCTCCCGGTTCATCGAAGCAAACGGCGGCACCCCGGGCGTAACAGACGCAAAATCGGCCGTAAACCGGGGAATCGGCACATCCGGGATGGTGCGCATGAAGGCCAGGGTGTAGTTTATGTTGTCAAACAAGATGCCGGTATGGCGAATCCCGAACCGGCTGTCCTCCATTTTCTTTTCCGGCTCGACCAATTCATAACCGTAGTTTGTAAACGTCGGCCCCAGCAGATCGCTGGTCAATGGAAGCGGAAATGAATATCTTGTGCCCTGCGGCGGCCATGGGGCGACGGTGTCCTCGATAAAACCGGGAACCCAGTACCCTTCCAGGGTAAACGAATAAATCGGCCCCACATTGCCGAAGTCATAGTTCGCGCGCAGCATGTCGAGGGGGATCCGGCGGTCGTCCAGATCCTCGAAAATTCCACCGTAGGTGTTGTCCAGGGGGTTGATGTTGTCCAGAATACGGAACAGGTCAGTCTCTCCCCAGGCCAGGTTCTGCCGGCCGATTCTTAAAAACAGTTTGTTCTTTGAAATGTCCACATAACCTTCCCACAGATCAGCGTCTTTCCTGAAATCGTCTATATCCGTCTCAGCGGGAATAATATCCGGGAGATTCCTGTATTCTTCGGGGCCGTAATCATAAATTCCTTCATACATGAATCGGCCCAGCAGATGATACTGAAGATTGACCCCTGACCAGTCGTGATTTTTCAGCTGATGGTTAAACTCAACATAAGCGATGTTGCGATGCTGGACAACCTCCCAGGCATCGACCTGGGGATAAGTAAATCCTGTGGTATCTTCCGTACTCACCGATACCCTGGTTTGAAGTTTCCCTTTCATCTCAATGGTTTTCTCTTTGTTCAGCCAGACCGCTCCCGCAGGGCCTAAACCCAGTAGAAGGGTCGCCACAAAGGCTAATATGCCCATTACCAACAATTTGTTTTTCATCAGCCTTCCTCCCTCTTTAAATTAATGATTAACTAGTAAAACAACCTATGCCATTTTCGTAGTCGCCACAAACTTGGGTTTAAACACCCCCACCAGGGAGGGGATAAATACCAGGGCGTTGATCATGTTCAGCAACATCAAAAGGCCTAACAAAAGACCCATCTCCGCCTGAAACTTCAGATCGACAAAGCCCCAGAAAACAACACCTGCAATCAGGGTGGTGGCCGTGAAGATGATGGCCTTTCCCGTGGTCTCCAATGCCCGGCTGTTGGCCCGGTTGTAGTCTCCACACTCCTGGTATTCTTCAGCGACCCGGGCCAGAAGATAAATCCCATAATCAATCCCGATACCAACGGCAATGGCTGCCACAGGGAGTGAATTGATGTTGAGATCAATGCCCTTGATATACATGAACATATCCGACAAGAGCTGGCTGATGGCAAGGGGAATAATGAGAATCACCCCTGCCATGAACGACCGGAAACTGATCACGCACAGCATGAACACGACACTAAACACTACCAGCAGGGACACCCAGTACGAGTACTCCACCTCCTCGTTGATGGCCGACAGTATCCCCATCAGACCACCGGCCAGCCTGAAATTCAGATTTTCCACAGGGTTGTTGTCGATGAACTCCTGGGCCTTTCCCAGCGCCTGTTTGATCAGGTCGTTGTTGTAGTCCTTGTAAAAACAGGTGATGGTGGCGTTTGTCCACTGTTCATCCAGGTACCGATCCATCTCGCCGGCGGATGAATTGCTCTGGACGATAAAGCCGATCTCCCCGATGGATTTTTGCTTGTTGGGGATTTTTTCCCATTTGGGATGGCCTTCATGGAACATCCGGTTGATCCTCTTTACGATGTTGGTGAAGGTCAATGTCCCGGCGGTTCCCCCTTCAGCCTCCATGAATCTTTGAAAATCCTCCAGGGTCTGGAGGACCTTAGCACTTTTTATTGCCCCTTCTTCCTTTCCTTCGGCAATAATTACCAGTTGCGTTGCACCGACAAAGTTTTTGTTGAAAAACCGGAAGGACTCATTATAGGGGTGATCGGCAAACAGGGTGGCGGCTCCGGCTTCGGTGTCGCCGACTTTGAGCTTACTTGCATAATAACCCCCGCCGACCAGAACGATGACGCCAACGGCCATCACCATCCATTTACCCCGTCCCTGGGAGGGAATCAGCAGGAGTCTGGCAATGGCATCGTAGAGTCTGCCTTTATGCTCGCGTTCTAAAATCGTCTTGCCCGGCGGTTTAACCAGACTGAGCAGGATGGGGGTCAGGGTAGGCACACTCACCACAATGGTCATAATCCAGAAGGCAGCGAAAATTCCCAGGTTGCGCATCAGGGGGATGGTGGCAACGGATACCGCCAGTATCCCGATGGCATCGGTAAGGACAGACAGCGTGGCTGGCATGAAAAGTTCCCCATATCCGCAGACAATGGCCTCATTCTGGTCGTTTAGGCGGATATACTCTTCGTGATACCGGGCCGTGCACTGAACCGAATGACTGATGGTCCGGGCCGAGATGATCAGGGGCACCACCAAAATCAGCGGGTCCAGGCTGTAGCCCAGCAGGCTGGAAAACCCAAGGCCCCAGATGGCGCTGAGTAGGGCAGCAATACACGGCAATACCACTCCCTGCCAGGTACGGAAATAAAAAAACAAAAGGGCCACAATCACCAGGAAGGTGACGCCGAACACCGAGTATATCTGGGGAGACAGGGCATATATGTACCCGTAGAGGGCTGGATACCCTGTAAAATGAAGACGGGTATTTTCATCTTCTTCCCGGACCCGGATTTCTTCCAGGCGTTTATTGAGCGCCAGGGGATCAAGCCCCTCCTCCCAGAATCCCGCAAATATGGCAGCGGTTTTGTCATTGGGCGACACGTAAAAACCCCGAATCCCCTCGTTGGTATAAACGTTATGCTTTATCCGTTCCAGTCCTGCTTTGTCTTTGGGCACCCCCCCGTACATCACCGGCTCCATAACGATACCCCACGCCTGAACCTGGACATTTTTTAATTTCGGGTGGGTGATGGAAATCACCTGGAGGTTGTTGCAGCCGTTTATCTGCATGAGTTCCTGGGTGATGCGGTCTATTTTGGCGATGGTTTCGATATTGTAGATATCACCCTCCTTGACCTCAACCCCGCAGACCAAGACGTTGGCACTGCCGAACATCTGCCGGTACTTGTTGTAGAGCTGGATGTACGGATGCTTGGGCGGATACAGGGAAAAAAAATCCGTGGCAATACGAAGATTATACATTTTGTATCCGAAAAACACAGTGACAAGTCCGATGGCCAGAAGGACTAAAAACCGATGCCGCAGTATGAACGCGATATAACGCTGCGTAATTTTCTTCTTCAAGGATTCACCTCCCCTATTTCCATGCCATGGCGTTGTTTTTAATTTTCAAAAAAAGCCCCTTGGAACCGGCGGCAAAACCTGATACGGCATCCGAATTCATACTGTCTACCGCACAGATCCATGAAAGCTTGAACTGGAGGGGCAGCTCCACCTGGTTCCAGGTTTTGCCCCTGTCTGTAGAAAACAGGACCGCACCAAGGTCTCCCACGGCCCAGCCGTTATTCCCTTTTACGGCAATGCCGTATATGGACTGTTTTAAATCGTTCCTGGACCTGACCCAATTCTGCCCTTTGTCTTCGCTATAGATAATTTTCCCGTCCATACCCCCGAAAAATAAGGTACCCTTATCTTCGGTCAGGCAAAACAAGGATTGGGGTTCAAGGGAGGTGTCTCTTTCGTCCAGCAGCGACTGCCAGGTCTTGCCCCCGTCTTCGGTTTTAAACACGATGCCGAACTCACCGGTGAGATACCCGGTCATACCGTCGATCATCTTCACCCCGTAGAGAACGACATCGTCGGCCAGGGAGACATCCTCCCATGTTCCGCCACCGTTCTCGGTTCTGACAATTGCGCCCCAGTCCCCCACGGCGGCCCCCATACGGGCATCGGCAAAATGAATGCTCAAAAGATCTTTTTTGGTACTGCTGTCCTGTTTGACCCAGGTCTTACCGCCGTCTTTGGTGTGCAGGATCAATCCTCCATTGCCGCTGATCCAGCCGTTTCTGTCATCTCCGAAACTGACCGAGAAAAGGGGCTGGTGGGTGCCGCTGGGCATGACCTTCCAGCTTTCGCCGGCATCGGTGGAGCGGTAAATCTTTCCCCGCTCCCCCACCATGATGTAAATATCGTGGGAAAGCATCATGCCGTCATAAATATTTTCGTGGATGTCGCCGGGCTTGATGGTTTCACCCGGCGTTTCTGCATAGACAAGGGGACAAATCAGTGAGCTGAAACAGAACAGGATAAAAAGATATTTTAAAATAACCCAATTATTCTTCATCTATAGGTCCTTTTTGTAGGTGATATAAGTCTTGGTTGAAAATGATTATTTTTTCTCATAAGCCTTTTCCAAAAATTGTGTCTTTTTAACGGCTCTTTCCAGGGTGTTGGGCGCAAGCCAGGAAATCTCCGGCTTAATCTTGTTAATGGCATGCATTTTTTCCTTAATTTCCTTTTCAAGGACCGGCAGTTCGGCCTCCCCAATATTTTCCCCATATTCCACTTTCAGTTTAAGCGGTGGGATAACCCGTGGCGGTGGTACATCCAGAACGATCCTGAATGCGCCCGTCACTCTGGGAATAAAACCGTTGATCACGCCCTGAATAGCAGCCGGATAAACCGGAACGCCTTTTACCTTTAACATGTCATCAGCGCGTCCAACGATCTTATAACGGAAACCGCTTAATCCACAGGGACATGGTTCGGTAAAAACTTGATGGATATCATTTAATGTAAACCGCAGGTTGTGCATAAAAATAGTGGATTCAGGTTCCAGGGGCGTAAACACCGCAAGACCCGTTGCGCCGTTTTCCATAGGTACCGGTTCGTGGGTTTTGGGATCCACCAGTCCATAATGGCAGTAATCATCGGCGACCCAGTGCATTCCCTGGTATTCCGGATGATTGCAGGAGGCGCCATACCCGGCGCCGACATCATAAAGGTTAGCGCCGAATTCACTTTCCAGCCGGTTTCTGACTTCCGGAATCCCGGCTCCCGGTTCCGCACCACACATGAGGGTCTTAATGCCCAGTGATTTTACGGGGTGGCCCAGAACTTCCCTGGATTTCTCTATTAAATAGGTCGCCAGCGAGGGAGTGCAACTGAGGATATTGGCTTTGAACAACTTTATGAAACTCAACAATCTTTCCGTACCGACCTCTGCGCCGATGGGGATAATCGTCAGCCCTTTTATTCTTCTGTACCAGAGCAGGTGGGGGGTGCCGGCGGCGTGCATGCTCAGGCCGAAACCCACAGCAAGGCGGTCGCCGGAACGAAAATGACAGCGCCATCCAATACGCCCGAAAAGCTCGCCCATGGCTTCCGTGGTTTTGTGAAACACCGGGTATGGTGTGGGAATACCCGTGGTCCCCGATGTTGTGGTGAGCAAATACATATCATCCATTCTTTCTTTACCGAAAAGATACAGATAGGACCTTGCCATGTCATTATCAAACTGATCGAAAACTTTCCTAAAATCCGCCTGACCGGTTATGGGTATAGCCTTTGCCAGGTCATGGAATGATTTGATATTTTCCGGGGTAACACCCGCCTGGTCCATCCGATCCCTGTCAAACGGTACTTTATCGTAAAAAAACCGCATGGTGGAAGCGAGTTTCTCCTCCTGGATCTTTCGCATTTCCCGGGTATTCAACAGGGGTTCAATTTTCATGTTAAAGTATTTTCTATTTTCATCAGTCATGTGCTCTGCTCCTCTGTCTTTTAAATATTTGAAGCGCCGTCACCCGGCGGTGAACCCATCACGCGGGTAAGGGGATAAAAGGCGTCAACGGGGTTACAGAACTTCTTCCATGTTTACTTTTTCAGTTTTCAAATTCTCGTATCAAAGATTTTATGGTCTGCTCGAATTCAGGCGTTTTTCCCCGAACCGTCACTGTTCTGACGGTAACAACGAGCATTTGCATGAGTCCATTATTAAGGATGCCGGGTATTAAATATGAGTAATGTATGATAATTTGAAGCGAATATCATGGATTGATATTGCGAAATACATGCCAGTTATTGAATTAACTTCAATATATGACATACTTTTGATTTTATTTGGGTTTACCTGTTAAGAGCGACATACCTGAAGAGATTGATATCACGAAAGCCCACCGTAAATGGCGGCTACCACCATATACGGCGGGCAAAAATGGTGGTCATATGGAATTTTTTTCGATTTTTCCGATTTTCCAGCCCTCTATAATCTTTTGATCTTCAGCTTGATCATTCGGTTTCGTAGTGTGCTGGGAGCTAAGCCCAGAGCTTTTGCGGCACCGTCACTTCCTTCAATTATCCATTTTTTTCCATCCAAAACGGCCATGATATATTCACGTTCGACCTCCGAAAGGGGTCTGCCAAGAGAATCACGGGTCGGTAATCCGATTCCCGGTGCATAGTCTTCCACTACTTCCAGACTTGGCCCCGGCGAGTTGATCACGGCCCGCTCAATGGCATTTTCAAGTTCCCTCACGTTCCCCGGCCATGTATGGTTTTCAAGGATGTTCATTGTTCTTTTTGGGATTTGGCCAATATGTTTTCCGATTTTTTTGCTGAATTTCTTCGTGAAGACGTTTACCAGCAGCGGCAGATCATCCATCCTTTTTCTCAGAGGCGGAATCGAAATGGGAAATACATTGAGACGGTAGTAAAGATCTTCCCGGAATCTCCCATTTTCAACCTCGGCTTCCAGATTCCGGTTGGTGGCCACGATGACCCGGACATCCACCTTGATGGTGCGGGAACCTCCGATTCGTTCGAATTCGCCTTCTTGAAGAACGCGCAGCAGCTTGGGCTGCATCTCCAGTGGCAACTCTCCGATTTCATCAAGAAATATTGTGGCGCCGTCTGCGAGCTCAAACCGTCCGATATGCCTGGCATGGGCACCGGTGAAGGCGCCCTTTTCATGGCCGAACAATTGGCTTTCAATGAGATTCGCCGTCAGGGTGGCACAGTTCACTTTCAGAAACGGCTTTTCTTTTCTACCGCTGGCGTGGTGTATGGCCCGTGCGATAAGCTCCTTTCCCGTACCGGTCTCACCCAGAACGAGTACGGTTGAATCCGTGGGGGCCACCTTCTCAATCTTGAACAGCACATATTGGAGTGCTTCACTCTGGCCGATAATATTTTCGAAATTGTGCTCCAGACGGATTTCATCCCTGAGATAATTCCGTTCCAGTTCAATCTTGTTTTTCAGGGACCTTATTTCTGAAAACGCTTTCTCAAGGGACTCCTCCGTTTTTTTTCTCATCAGAATATTTGCAAATATCTCGGCAACCAACCGAAGCCGTTTTACCAGATCCTGCGGCCATGACCTGTAAACGGTCAGGGAACTAAAACTGATAAATCCCAGTATCTGCTTCCCGACAAAAAGGGGGATCCCCAGGTGAGATTTATAGCCTTCCCGTGTAAAATAAGCCCTTTCCAGCCTGGCCTCCATAGGCACATCTTCCGCCACATTCGGCAGGATGATGGTTTCGCCGGCCCGGATCTTTTCAGTGTACCAGGGGACATTATTATCCAGCACCTGGCCGAGAAGCAGCGAGGATTTAATGGATGAACTTGAATGAGTGACCTTCAACGACTCTCCATTTTCAATGAATTGAGACAGGGCGCTCACATCGATTGCAAGAAAGTCCCCTATGATCTTCAATCCCTCTTCAATCTTTTCATCGATCATCTTCGACGGAAGGTTGATAAAATTGGATGAGAGCGTGGAAATCATTTCCTCGAATTTAAGTCGTTCGGAGATGGAAAGCACCAGCGATTTTTCGATGGTGATATCCCTGAAAAGAAATAATCTCACAGGGGAGGCATCGCCCGGCAGGTTAAACGTGCTCAGCTGCATTCTTGCCTGAAAAGCCCGGCCGTTGTCTTTCCGGCATCTGACCTCAATCCCTTCCTTGACAATTTCGGAGTCTTCGATTTTTTCCACCGTCTGGAAATCATCGAAAAGATCGGACACCGGCTTATGGAGAAACCCTGTATAAGATGTTTCAAAAAGCTTCACCGCCGTTTTATTGGCCGTCAATATAACACCCTGCTCATCAGTTGTAATAATCGCATTGGGAGAGGCATTGAGCAGATTTTCAAGAAATGCGGTGGATCTGGAGAGTTGCTGATTCAGCTTGTCGAGATATACCTTGTCATGTTTGATTTCTTCGGAAATTTCATGAACGAGAATAAATCCATCCCCGGAAAAAAGCGGGGTGCCATAGGACAAGCCGGATATTTTATCACCGAAGAACTGAGGTGTGACGTCATGGAAGATGAAAACATAGGGCTTTTTCTTTTTAATCAGGTCCCAGTAATGATTTCTGAATGCCTTGTCACTGGTGGAACGCACATTCAGAATTTTTTTCCAGGTCTCATGAAACAGGGTCCCGATCACTTTTTTGCGATCAATCCTGGATACCTTCTCCTGCCGGCGGTTCATCATGACAACCCGGCTGTCATTGTCGAGAACCAGTACCCCGACCGGTAAATCCTCGATAACATTTTTCAGGAAAGCAATCTTCTCTTTTAATTCCTCTTGCAGCGTTTTTTCCTTTACCTTAACCAAGGATGTGTTTTCCTTTTTACCGTCTGCTCATGCATCCGGACCGGAAATTTTTTTGCCCTGTCGGAGGCTCAGGGGTAAGGCACCGCGTTTGACCTCATGTCGCCTATTTTATCCTGATCCACAGTAGCCTTGCCGGCTCGTCTCCACCATTTTCCCACTGATAGGGAATCTGGCCGGTTAACTGAACCCAGTCCCCGGCTCTGACGGTGTCCATTCCTTTTTCAAGGTGAAGTTGAATTTCCCCGGAGAGCAGATACCCGGCTTCCTCTCCCTTGTGCATGAAGAAATGGGAATTAATCTTTGCGCCGGGAGCAATGTCGATGAGATAACTCTCGATCCTTGCGTCAAAATCAATGGGGGTGAAGCGTTTGGAAAATAGGCCGGCCCTGGGAATCAGGGGAAAATGGACTTCGATTGCCCCTGCCTCTGGAAAAACCACGGAAGGCTCCCGGGAAAAACTTTCCCGGAACAGGGAACTGATGTCCACATTGAGAATTTCGGCCATCTTGATCAGGGCCGGAAGTGATGGGTAGATCTGGTTGTTTTCCACCTGGGAGATGGTGCTGGGGGTCACGCCGACGGATTTGGCCAGTTCGCTCTGGTTGAACCCCGTCAGATTTCTCAGATTTTTAATGCGGCCCCCCAGGTCGATGCGGCCGGTGGTCCGTTTTTCCGGATCAAAAAAAATATCCAGGTCCTTGTTCCAGTAGTTTTCCGGCTTGTTCAGCAGCGTGATATCCCGCTTCTCGGCCTTTATGACGGCAAGGGAGGTTTTCCCCCGCCTGAGGGAAAGGTCAATGGCCACCTGGGTGATTTTATTCAGATGGGCTTTCAACTGCTGGGTGTGAGCCTCTTTTTCAACGATCCAGTAGGCGATGGTGTTCAATTCGTACAGTCGCGGGCAGCTGCGGGCATAAAACTTCAGGATACGGTCTTCGCCGCCCCACAATTCCTGCATGCCGGTGAGACTTTCAAACACCAGCCGGACATCACCTTTCATGGTCTGATGAAGGGCGTAAACCGCATCCATCACCTGGTCCGGGTCCGAAGGATTTTCAACCTTTACAATGCTGCAGGTGTTTCCGGGTGCATTTTCCCTGTAGAATTTCAGGAAAACATCCGCGCCCTCTCCCTTGCCGTTGGTAAAACAGTCCAGTATGGTCAAATACCGGCTGTCGGCCAGAGAGCCGATTTTATCCAGAAGATTTTTGGGGCTCCGGTCAAAGCTGACATAAATGATATATTTTTTCCGGGACTGGGACGCCTTGATCAGGTTGAGGCAGAATACATGGGCCAGACTGCCGGCGTCATCGTACCAGACGACGTTGTCGCCGATGATGATCCCTCCCCCCAGAAGGTGGTCCAGGCGCTCGATACCCGATGTTACATTTTGTTTTGCTGCTGTCATAGGAACTATAAAGCCGGATTGAACTGGATGCCCTCAGGATCGGGGCATCCCGGGCTCAATCCGGCCGCGGTTGAAATCAACGTGAAACATGTTCAAGAATGATCTTTAAAATTCTCCGGACAGGCTCCGCTGCACCCCAGAGGAGCTGGTCCCCCACGGTAAACAGCGTGAGATACTCCGGTCCCATGTTCATTTTACGGATTCTGCCCACCGGTACCGTCAGCGTCCCGGAAACTGCCGCCGGGGTCAATTCCCTGATGGAATCCGCCTTGGTATTGGGGACCACCCTGACCCACGGATTGGCTTTTGAAAGCATATCCTCGATCTCATCTACGGGAATGTTTTTTTTCAGCTTGAGGGTCATGGCCTGTGAATGACATCTCATGGCGCCGATGCGGACACAAATGCCGTCAACGGGAATGGGTGGATTCATCTGCAGTATTTTATTGGTTTCCGCAAACCCCTTCCATTCCTCTCGGGTCTGGCCGTTTTCCATGAGGCTGTCGATCCAGGGAAGAGCGCTTCCCACCAGGGGCGCTCCGAAATTTTCAACCGGGAACCCATCGCTTTTAAGGGTCTGGGTGATCCGCGCATCCAGGTCAAGAATGGCGCTGTCCGCATTCCCCATGAGTTCCTTTCCGGAATTTCCCACAGCGGCCATCTGGGCAACCAGCTCCCGCATGTTTTTGGCCCCTGCCCCTGAAGCGGCCTGGTAGGTCATGGTGGAGAGCCACTCGACCAGCCCGTTTTTAAACAGATCCCCGATGGCCATGAGCATGAGGCTCACGGTACAGTTTCCGCCGATATAGTTCTTAACGCCGGCGACAAGGGATCTGTCGATAACGTCCCGATTGACCGGATCCAGGACAATAACGCTGTCTTTTTTCATGCGAAGGGCTGATGCCGCATCAATCCAGTACCCGTTCCAACCCGTTTTTTTCAACTCCGGATATACTTTTTTGGTGTAATCGCTCCCCTGACAGGTGACGATGATCTCCATGGTTTTAAGCATGTTGATATCGAAAGCGTCCTTCAAGGGAGGTGTGTCAATCCCGACATCCGGTCCGGCAAGGCCGACCTGGGAAGTGGACGCGAACATGGGCTCGAAATTTTTAAAATCTTTTTCTGCCAGCATTCGGCTCATGAGAACGGAACCCACCATTCCCCGCCAGCCGACAAATCCAACCCTGATCATCTGCAGCATCCTTTCAAAATAGCCATTCAACCCCTCCATGGGATTTGAATTTTAAAAACGATTGTTTTTTATTGAAATATACGTCCTGGAATGGTTGGGAGTATGGCAAAAACATCCCGTGGTGTCAATAACCATTAGCTTTTCCGGCAGGGGTCCAGGTATTCATAAAGGAACTTTTTCTGAGCAGGGGTCAGAAGGGTGTGCGGCCTGAGTTCATAAATCCGCCTGACCGCATTTTCCGGGTTGAGGGATTCCCTGATTCCCAGCCACGCACCGAGGATGGTCCCGGTTCTGCCCCTGCCTTCAAGGCAATGAACAGCAACGCCAAAGGCCTGATTCAGGCAGTGGTCCATGAATGAAACGGCCCGGTCCATTCCCTCGATGGAGGGCGCCAGAGTGTCGTCAATGGGTTCATGGTGGTGAAGGAAACCGGCCTTTTGGTGAAGGGTTCCGTAAAGATCGTCTTCGGTCAGGGTGAGAATCCCGCCGATTCGCATTTCTCTGAGCAGCCCGTGAGTTCTCTCCATTTTGGACACCCAGGGTTCTCCCATTCCGGCAACGGCATATGAGCCGAGAAACCCGAACCGAAGTTCTTTCAATATGTCGGCATCATTCATCATGAGGTCTATCCACCATTTTGGGCCACCCGAAACTTTGAAACCTTAAAAAAAGATTACACAAAAAACATTCCGGTCGTCAAGCACTGCATAGGAGAACCCATTCGACGCGGGGAAAAATCCACCGTAAAAGGATACGGGACCAAAAGAAGCGGTTACAGCGCCCACGCCTAAAACGATTTTTATATGATTATGAATGGTTATAAATATCCTCCCGGCCTTTTCCGCAGGCATTTGAACTTGACAGGCAATTCGAATTTACCTATCCTTTTTTCCTTATTAATAAAGTTTTACCGGGAGATTAACAAACATATTATGAATGAAGATCTGATTTTGAGCTGGATGGGAAATCCATGCGAGGACGGCGACCCAAAAAACCCATCGAAACAAACATCATCTGCCGACATCGGGGATATCACCGGGACCGAAAGGAGACCAAGCATGAATATTGCTGTTGTGGGAGGCGGTAAGCGATGTTTAGAATTGATCGAGTTGATTGACCGGCACAAATTTCAGGAGATCAGGCCCAGGATTCTGGCCGTTGCCGAAGAAAACCACGACGAAGTCGGAAGGATGCGGGCAGAACAAATGGGCTTGTTCGTGACGAACGACTACAATGATTTTTTTAAGCGGGAAGACATCGATCTGATCATCGAACTTAAGGACAGCATGGACATCTATAACGATATTCTGGGGAAAAAGGCGAAAACCGTCCGCGCCATCTCCAGCAGGACCGCCCAGTTGTTCCGGGAAATCGGCAGGCTTTCCGATCTGCACCGGCAGACTTCGGAAAAACTCCAAAAACTGGAGTCCATGAGCAGCCTCATTTTTAACAAGCTGATCCATGAAGAGGTTCTGGTCATTGCAAAAGATTACAGCATCGTTGACGCCAACGACACCCTTTTAAACCGTGTGGGAATGAAAAGCGGGGAGATTATCGGCCGGTACTGCTATGAAATCACCCATCACCGGGATATTCCCTGCGACGGCACGGACCACCCCTGCCCTTTGGCTGAAACCCTTTCAACGGGAAAGCCCAGCCAGTCCACGCACATCCACTTTGGAAATGGAAACAATCTGTTGTATTATTCCATCTCCTGCTACCCCATTTTTGAAAAAGGCGAGGTGGTGGGGGTGGTGGAAATGTCCCGGGACATTACCCGGGATATCAATTATCAGAAAAACATGATGCACCAGGAGAAGATGATCTCCATCGGCAGGCTCTCGGCAGGCGTCGCCCATGAAATCAACAACCCCCTGACTACCATTTTGACCACCTCCATGCTGGCCCAGGAGGAGCTTGAAAAATCCCACCCCCTCTATGAGGAGTTGGACACCATCGCCAAGGAAACCATCCGTTGCCGGAAAATCGTGACCAGCCTCCTGGACTTCGCCCGGCAGAATACACCGGAAAAGAAGGAAAACGACCTTAATGCAGTGGTATCCGAAAGCCTGCTGTTGACCAAAAAGCAGGCCGCCTTCAATGATGTTACCGTGTCTCAGAATTTAAGCGAGGACCTCCCCCCGGTTTTCCTGGACAAGGGGCAGATCCAACAGGCATTGATCAATCTTTTGATCAACGCCCTTGAGGCCACGAGTTCAGGGGGGCAGGTCGATGTGAGCACACGATACGAAGATCGAGGCAATTCCGTGGAGATTGAAATCAGCGACACCGGAACGGGTATGACGGAAGAAATCAGGGGAAGAATATTCGACCCCTTTTTTACCACAAAGGATACCGGTACCGGATTGGGCCTTGCCATCACCCACGGCATTATCATTCAACACGGCGGCACCATCGACGTCCAGAGCAATCCGGGCTTCGGGACAAAATTCACCATCCGGCTCCCCATAAACCAGGGGGATGAAAAATGACCGAGGCCACCCGGATTCTGATTATAGACGACGAGCCGGCCATTTGTAACAACTGCAAAAAAATATTGTCTAAACTCGACTATGAGGTAGCTACCGCCTTAAGCGGCGGGGATGCCCTCTCCCTGATGGAGGAAGCCCCGTTTCATGTAGTGGTCACTGATTTAAAGATGAGCCGGATGGGCGGCATGGCCGTTCTCCAGCACATCCGGGAGCATTACCCGGAAACCCGGGTCATCGTGATCACGGGCTATGCATCGGTATCCTCGGCGGTCGAGGTGATGAAATCCGGGGCCTTTGATTACCTTCCCAAGCCTTTTACCCCGGATGAAATGCGTTCGGTGGTGCTTCAGGCCGTCAGAGACATCGAGGCCGGTCGCCGGAACAGACTGCTCATGACGCAACTCAAATCCACGAAACCCGTTTCTCACCAACTCGTGGGGAACAGCCCGAAAATCAAAAAAGTCATTTCCATGATCCAAAAAGTGGCGCCCACGGACGCCACCGTCCTGATCTGCGGAGAAAGCGGAACAGGGAAAGAACTGGTGGCCAGGGCCGTTCACGCCAACAGCACCCGACGGGAAAAGATTTTTTTTGCGGTGGACTGCGGGACGCTGACGGGAAATCTCCTGGAAAGCGAACTTTTCGGATATAAAAAGGGAGCCTTCACCGGCGCCGACAAAGACAAGGAGGGAATTTTCACACAGGCGGATTCGGGAACCGTTTTCCTGGATGAAATCAGCAATATTTCAACTCATATCCAGGGGAAGTTGCTGCGTTTCATCGAATCCCGGGAGTTTCTCCCCCTTGGCTCGGTTCATCCCCGGAAGGTGGACATCCGGCTCATTTTCGCCACCAACCGGAATCTTCAGGACATGGTGGATGAAGGCGGCTTCAGGGAAGATTTTTATTACCGGATCTTTGTCTATCCCATTCTCCTGCCCCCCTTACGAGAACGGATAATCGACATTCTTCCGATTTCCTATCATTTTCTCAACCAGTTCGCAAAAGCCATGGGCAAATCCCTAAAAGGGTTTTCGGATGAAGCTGTCAACAGGCTCACCGCCCATGACTGGCCGGGAAATATTCGACAACTGAGAAACGTTATCGAACGAGCCGTGATTCTCTGCGAGGGCGAAGAGATCACCCCCAAGGACCTCTTTCTGTCATGGGAAACCAACGAAGTGGAACAGATGATGGAAGTGGTCCCGGAAACCAACGAGGATCTGAAAAAACTGAAAAAGGAAATCCGTGAAAAAGCCGTCAACCGGGTTGAAAAAAATTTTCTCCTGAACGCCCTGGCTAAAAATGACTGGAACATCACCAAGGCCGCGGACTGCACCGGTCTCCAGCGGACCAATTTTCAAAGCCTGTTGAAAAAACACAATATCAAGCGCTCTAAAATCGAAATGGGCCATTGATCAGGTATAAAAGAAACCATTGCCCCCAATGCCTGTTTAAAATCCACATACACTGTATATTTTTTATAAACACATCTTCCCGCCAATCATGCCGAAACCCGGCATTCCTTTAAGATAACCGCCTTTTCGTGAATTTTTCAACCTCGATGCAATGGGAAGCCTGTAAAATCCAGGCTAAAAATGTATATTTTTTCTATACATTTTTAAGGCAAGCGGTTTTGGAATTTTTTTAATTATCGTTTATTCAGTATGTTATAATTAATCTACATCCATGGCACAAATCCTGCTATCCATTGAAACAAAAAGATACAAGACATTTGATGAATTCATGGTTTTTTGAAAATTCAAATCCATATCATAAGGAAAAGGAGGAGCGGATGATGGAAACAAGACCCAGAATCATGGTGGTGGACGATGAGGAACGAATCTGTCGAAGCGTTGAAAAAATCCTCAAGAAAAACAATTATGAAGTGACCTGCGCCACCAGCGCGTCCGAAGCCATGGAGAAGATGGCGCTCGAATCCTACTCTCTGTTGATTTCCGACATCGTGATGCCCAACACCAACGGCCTGGAGCTGCTCAAGCTCGTTAAAAAGGAATGGCCTTTGACAAAAGTGATGATGATCACCGCCTATGCATCCACGGATACGGCCATGAAAGCCATCCGACTGGGCGCCCTGGATTATCTGCCGAAGCCTTTTACGCCGGATGAACTCAGGCAGAAGGTGAATCTCGCATTGTCCGGAGAATTAACCGAAGCCCCCTCCACCGAAGCCGAGCGGGAGCACATCGATATCATCGACGTGGATATTCCCTTTGACCAGAAGGAGGTGGCCAAGGCCGCCGGAGACGAATACGCCAAAATGCTGGGCCGGTCCGACATGCCCGTGGTGGAAGTCCGAATGCCCGAACCTCTGGCCGGATTCTGCGATGTGGGGAACATGGTCTGCGATATCTTCAAGAAACTCGGCATGACCTGCAAGGCCGGAACCAAAACCGCCGAATGCCCCCAACTCAAGGCGAAGAAAAAATCCGCGGAAGCCGCCAAACCCCCCGGATTCGACGGTAAAATTCTGATCGGCATTGACCAGCCCTTCAGCTACGATGAGGTGGAAAGGATCACGGGACCGGAATATATCCGGAATATGCACAATGAATTTTCCTTTGTCCCCTATGAAGAGTTGAAAGAAAGAATGACCGCATTGATGAAAGACAAAAAAATGGATGTGGACATGCCGTTTGACCGGGAGGAAGTCGTCAGGATCACCGGCGCGGCTTACGCAGACCATCTGACCCGGTCGGACGTCCCCCTTGTGGAGGTAACGGCCCAGATGCCTCTGGAGGGATTCTGCGATGTGGGGAACATGGTCTGCGATATCTTCAAGAAACTCGGCATGACCTGCAAGGCCGGAACCAAAACCGCCGAATGTCCCCAGCTGAAAGCCAAAAAAAGAATGCCGGCAACCGCAAAAATCCAGGGGTTTGACGGCAAAACCCTCATTGCTCCGGATATGCCGTTCAGTTTCGAGGAAGTGGCTGCAGTTACCGGACCCGAATACCTCAACCACCTGATTTATGAGGGCGTCGCCGTAACGCCTTATGAACAGTTAAAAGAAAATATGAAGATGCTTCTGGCCCGGGAATCGGAAACGCGGCCCGATCAACAGGCAGTGCAGGCCGTAGCGCGTGAAAAACACATTCTGGTGGTTGACGATGAAGTGGCCGTCAACAACAACATCCGAAAAATCCTGGATAAAAAAGGATTGCCCGTGGATCAGGCATTCACGAAAGCCGAAGCCCTTGAGAAAATCAAAAAAGGATTTTACGAGCTGGTCCTCCTGGATCTGAAGATACCCGGGGTAAAAGGGCTGGAGCTTCTTGAGGCGGTC
>DIKO01000057.1 GCA_002423615.1 Desulfobacteraceae bacterium UBA5616 | reverse complement strand
GGGGTTAGACGAATATTTACATAAATAGGCTTCATCAGCGATATTTTCCTCTTTTTTGGGAATTAATGGTTCTTTACACCCTAGGCTGCAAATCAAAAGTTCATCCGGTGGCAATACGGTTGGTAAAATAACGCCTCACAGCAGTTTCTTTAAAACACGATACAACTCGCCGACCCCCCACGCCTGAGCATCGCATCCGCGCTGTTGATGCGGCCAGTCTCCATCCGTGATTTCAGGCACATGGCCGACGCACCCTTCCCGAATTATTCTTTCGCTGCTGCCCAGCAGGGCAAGGGCTGTATCGGTGGAATTTTCACCAAAGGCAACGGCATAAGCTTCACAGAAGGAGGGGAATATCCATGTCCATGCGGTCCCGTTGTGATAGGCGGGTTTCCGCCGGGTATCTTCGTCTCCCTCATATCTGCCCTGGTAGGGATCATGGGGCGAATTGATAAGGCGCCCTTGATGGTAAATGGCAAGGGGCTGTTTCACCCTGCGATGTGCAAGGCTGCGAATGGCACCCGGGATCAGCAGAACCTCGCAGGCCGTGACCATGCTCCGGGTGATCCGCTTATCCCTCACAGCGCCGAGGGTTATGGCCAGAAGCTGATTCGGACGCAGGGCATCATCGGGTTGAGCGGATGCCGCGGGTTGCCCGGGTGCCGCAAGTAGACAGTCGGATAAATACCCTTCGTCCTTTAAGTAAAACAGTTCCTTGATGGAAGTGCCCGTTTTTTGGGCAAGGCTACGCCAATATTCCGGTTTCCCGCGATGGTCAATGCGGGCGAGAAATTCCAGGGCCGCAAACCAGAGTGCCTGGATTTCAATGGGATATCCTTCCCTGGGGGTTCCCGCTGGATGGTTGGTATCCATCCAGGTAAAATGAGAGGGGCTGAAGATCAGTCCTGATTCAGGGTCCATGGCAATGCCGTTCAAGGTCCTGGAAGCATAAAAAGATCCGATGGACAGCAGAACATCCCTGATGGTCCTGGTTCCGCACGGTTCTTCCAGAAATTTGTCATTTTTCATCGAATCCGTCATGTCCCGGCATGCCAGACAAAACCACAGGGGTGCGTCCGAGGTGTCCCGGTTTGCTGCATTTTCACCTTCAATCATGTTGGGCAGGGTTCCACCAGCCTCATACATGCCGAATTGTTTTAAAATGGCCAGGGCTTCTTCATAACGCTTCGCAGCAATCAATCCGCGGGTGAATATCAGCGAGTCCCGTCCCCAGTCTAAAAACCATGGATACCCGGCAATGACGCTTTTATAATTTCCGCGCTTTACGACATAATCGGTCATGGCCTTTTCCAGGCTCTGAATAAGGGGGAGTCTGACTTTGTTGCGGGGTTTCCAGAGGGACTTTGCGCCAGTATGACCGGTTTTTTCATCGGATGAAAGCACATGGGCCGTAAGGTCAACGCTATTGTCTCCATTCAGCAAAAATGAGAAGTATCCCGGACTGAAAAGATCGGAATCCGGATCAAGTCCCCTTTGGGCGTCCAGTGCTCTGTACACCATATACCGCCACTCCGGTTCCCACACAAAATTTCCCGATGACGATTCGACATATAGGTTACGTTTCTCCGACGGTGAGAACCTGAATCCATCGGGTGTTATGGAAATGCGCCCCGGCCACTGATGCTCGGGTCCTGAATAGGCTTTGGTGGTGTGATGAAAATTACGGTCTTCGATGTCGGGGCGAAGGATGAGGCGAACCGGCTGATCATCCGGTAACCGTCCGGTGGTGTGTGCCTTGGGATGACGGAAAAATGACAGCTCAACCCGGTTTTCACCCCGGGTCATTCTGATTTGAACAGCCAGGGCCACGTGGCGTCCCTGGCCGATGGGGACCACATATTCCCAGCATCCGGCGCCTGTGTCATCCTGGTAGAATTGGATCAGGCAGTCATCATCGATGGCACGTGAATAGCCCTGGTAAACCACCCAGGCCCGGCAGCAGGCAAGCATCACCCATCGGTCCGAGGGGTATTCGGGATGAAGGTTGGCCGCCAGCATGGCATCGTAACGGCTGTTGATCTCTCCCCACGACAATGAAACCCGAGACATGGCGCCGGATCCGTTTGTGGCCAGATGAATCAGCTTCAACCGGCGCACCAGATTTCGATTATACACCGGATTGACAAAAACGTTTTTAAATGACGAGAGATAGAACAGATGACCTTCCTGGTGCCGGGTCTGCTCCGCCTCATGAACCGTCATCTTCAGGATGCATTCCTGATGGATGGGCGGAACGGGCAGGGGAGACAAGAGGACAAAAAAAGATCCGCTTCCCATCTTGATACTATCTTCACGGGCCACCACGCCGTGGTTTTGGATAATCTGGGCCTGAAACGGAAATTCAGAAATGACCAGAAGAAAATGCTTCGGGGGAACCATGACTTCTCTCGTCAGGTCACGGGGCCAATGCCATTTGACGACGAAAGATTCATCTGAAAAGAAATTTTCCTGGCGGCAAAAGGCCTCCGGGTCCTGCCGAAGTTCCTCTGCGGCTTTATCCATTTCATAATTTCCCAGATCTTTTTGCTTCCTGAAAAATGTGATAACATCCAGCACCTTGGCCTTGAGCCGCTGCTGTTCAATCCTTTCCGGGAGCCGGGAAAAATCAGCACCCTTGAAATATTGATCACCTTGGCCTTTCCCCTTCGACAGACAGACCACCTCACCGGGTTCCAGCAGACAGGATTGTTCCTGACCTGAAAGCGGCGTGCTTTTCAATGTATCGCTCAAAAGATCGTACAATTCCTTATGGGCCAGGCCGTCCTCTTTTTTCCAGATGCAGCGGTTTTGATGTTCCGTATCGAGATTGACCAGGATCAGCAGTTTTTCTCCGGACTTCTGATGATCCCGCAAAAGGGCGATATAATTGCCATCACCCTGTTCCAAAAATTTCAAATCCGTTTGATCATGAAAAACAGGGTGCTCACGCAAGAGGAGATTCAGTTTCCGGATATGGGGGATCTGGTTTTCAGACGCGTTCCAGTTCAGGCTGTTGGCCTCGTGAATCACGATCTTTTCGGCGGCGAACCATTCCACACCGTTTGCAAAACCAAAACCGCCGTGTTGTGAACATAAGGCGCACAGGGCCGTGCGCATCCTGGCATAGGTTTTCGAGATTCCGGCAAGCCTGGGATTGTCATGGGTTTCCGCAAAATTCACCATGATACCGTCGGACCGGGAAATTTCATCGGCCCCGGGCAAATAGGCCTGGATCTGCGGGCGATCGTAATTCTGGAACAATTCTGAATAGGCCCAGTTAAACCCTCCTTCGTTCAACAGTGCCCGGGTAACGGAAATTTCGCCGCCCAGCCCTTCCAGGAAAAAAAGGGTATCCGGAAATTGTTGACGGACCCGGGCAATGATATACTTCCATGCCGGAAGAGGGATCATATACCCCGCATCGCAACGGAACCCGTCAACACCCCTCTTGCACCAGGTCTGAAAAACCTCGGCCACGTATTTCCACAAGTCCTGATGGCCATAATCCAGTTGAGCCAGATCCTCCCAGATCACCCCCCATGCTCCGGGCATCCGGATGTTTCCCTCCTTGTCCCGGGCCAGCCACTGGGGATGGGTTTCATGGAGTTCAGCCCCCCATCCCGTATGATTCACCGCCAGATCAATGAGGATTCTTCCGTTTCGCCGGTGGACCGCATCCACCAGTTCCATGAACTGCTCAAGGGGGGTTGCGCCGGGATCGAACTGGGCCAGGGCCGGGTCCACGGATGTAAAATCCAAAGATGCGTAGGGACTGCCGTACCGGCCCATCCGTGCGAAAGTTGTGGGTATGGGGTTAATGGGGAGCAATTGGATGATTCTGCAGCCCAGCTCTCCCATGATAAAATCCAATTCCTTGGCAAGATCCCTGAAGGTTCCCGTGGGAGGAATAACGGTAAATCCATCGTGGTCAAGAACGGATACCCAATCCTTATGCTTATCCACCCTCATTTCGCCGGTTTTATTGGGTCCGAATTGCCGGACAAAGGCATTGTAGATGATATTGGCGCAGCAGGTATCGGCGGGTTGTACATTAATGGAAACGTTCAGGCCATCGGGCCATACAGGATCGATGGAACCGGGTTTCAAGAAGTAACATTTCGCTTCGAAATGCCCGACTTCGTTCAAGGGAAGAACAATTCTGAAACGGTTTTTTCCCGCACGGGTCATGGGAAAATCAAACCAGTCCCTTCCCAGAACGGTTTCATCCCTTTCCACATGAAGAACAACCTCCTTCCGGGAAACGGGGGCATGACCGATGTTCGTTCTCACCCAGGCTGAACCGTCCCCGGCATTCATTATCGCCATCTCAAAAATAATCGTGTCTCCCCGGAAATTCAGTATCCGTTTCCCCGGAGGAGGCGTCTGTTCAATGTACAAGGAAGTGCTCATGGATTATCGCCAATTTCAGGTTCAGGTCTTTCATACAGGCATGGTTGTTTTGAAAATGTATAAGGACGGCCCGATGAAGTCAACGGGAAAAGGGGCGAAAACTTACGCAGAACTGACGTCTTGGCTTAATGGAACGGAGTTTCAGATATTATGATTTTTCATAGGCCTTTTCCAGGAACTGGGTCTTTTTGACGGCACGTTCCAGAGTGTTGGGCTTGAGCCAGATAATCTGCGGGTGAATCTTATTGACCGAATGCATTTTTTCCTGAATTTTCTTTTCGAGGGACGGAAGTTCATTTTCCCTTATTTCTTCACCGTATTCCAATTTGAGTTTAAGCGGAGGGATGACCCGGGGGGGGTACATCCAGAACGATCCTGAATGCGCCCGTTACCCTGGGAATAAAACCGTTGATCACACCCTGAAGGGATGCCGGATAGACGGGCACCCCTTTGACCTTGAGCATGTCGTCCGCCCGCCCTATGATTTTGTACCGGAAACCGCTCATTCCGCAGGGACACGGCTCGGTGAACACCTGGTGGATGTCGTTCAAGGTAAATCGCAGGTTGTGTACGAAAATGGTGGATTCCGGTTCCAGGGGCGTGAATACGGCAAGGCCGGTGGCACCATTTTCCATGGGAACCGGTTCTCCCAGTACTTCCTGAGACCGCTCGATCAGATAAGCGGCCAGCGACGGAGTGCAGCTCAGGATGTTCGCCTTGAATAGCTTGATAAAGCTGAGCAGTTTTTCCGTTCCCGCTTCCGCCCCGATGGGAATGATCGTAAGACCTTTCAGTTTTTGAAACCAGAAAAGATGGGGCGTTCCAGCCGCATGCATGCTCAGACCAAATCCGATGGCCAGGCGGTCGCCGGGTCTGAAATGACACCGCCACCCGATGCGACCGAAGAGCTCGCCCATGGTATCCGTGGTTTTGTGAAAAACCGGGTAAGGCGGAGAGATCTTCAAAGGTTTTAATTTTATCCGGCTTTATGCCGTTTTGCTCCAGGCGCTCCCGGTCGAACGGCACCTTGTCCCAAAAAAACCGCATGGTGGAGGAGAGTTTGCCTTCCTGGATCTTTCGCATTTCAGGGGTGTTCAGGAGCGGCTCGATATTCATGTTGAAGTATTTGGGTTCATGAGGATCCATGTGCATCTCCTCCGTTTTTTACCGTTTAAAAATGTGAAGGGCCATGGACGCTGCATCGATGCCGAGTATCCCACCGCCGTTATGGGTCATTCCGATCTTCGGGTTGTTCAGAACTTGACGCTTTCCAGCCGCCCCCCGTAGCTGTTGAACGATCTCGTATATCATGGCGCAACCGGTAGCACCCACGGGGTGGCCCTTTGAGGCAAGACCGCCCGAGGGATTGGACGGCATCCTGCCGCCGAGTTCCAATCGACCATCTTCGATGCATCGGGTCGCTTCTTCCGGAGGACAAAGACCGAGTTCGATGAGGAACATGATTTCCGAAGGGGAAGTGGCATCGTGAACCTCGACCACGTCGATATCTTCCGGGCCGACACCGGCAGCTTCATAAATTTTCGGCGCCAGGCGCCGGGTAACGGAATCACCGGTGTCAAATGTGATCTTCCCGCTGCCCAGAACCGAGCCTGCAACCCATATGGGTTTTGTGGTAAATTGAGCCGCCTTGGTTTTCGAGCAGATGACGGCGGCGGCGGCACCATCCCCCACCGGCGAACACATCATCCGGGTAAGCGGGTATACCACTTCTCCGGAGTTGAGGACTTCTTCCAGGGTGACCTCGTTCTGATACTGGGCATGCGGATTCAACGCCCCGTTTTTGTGCGACTTGACCGCCAATGCGGCAAAATGGTTCCGGGTCAAGCCGTATTTGCGCATGTAGTCCTTGATCAAAAAAGAATACATGTCCATGAATATGCTTCTTTTTTCACCACTTCCTTCCATGATGATTTTATCGCCGGATGTGGATTTTTCTTCCGCTTTTTTAAAATAGTCCATCCCGTTTACCAGATCCACGGCAGTTCCCAGCGCCTTGAAAGATTTGGCTTTGTCGCGGTCATACAGCTTCTCGCAGCCCACCACCAGGGCACAGTCATGAACACCGGCTGCGACCGCCGTCCATGCCAGATTAAAGGCGGATGAAGAGCTTGCGCAGGCGCTCTCAACATTATAGATGGGAATGGAATCGATCCCCATGGTGCTCAGCGCCACCTGACCCCGGATCATTTCCTGTCCCGTCATCAGGCCGCCCACCGCATTGCCCACATACGCGGCTTCAATATGTTTTTTTTCAGCGCCTGCATTCGAGAGCGCATCCAGAACCGCTTCGTGAACCAGATCATTCAGACTTTTGGATAAATACTTCCCAAACCGGGTCATTCCAACACCGATTATGGCTACATCGCGCATCATCATTCTCCTTTGTTTAAATACTCACCATCCGGGTTTTCACCCATCTCTTAATATTCTCCCCACGTGCTTCCATATGTTTTTTTCCTCAAGGGTCCGGGTCTTTTTAAGATCGCCCGAAGGGGGATCGCACAGATTTTGGATTGCGCCCGTCAGGATCATGAAGATTTTGGATTTTAAATACTTTTCCATGGTACCCCTGTTTGGCCATGAGGTTTCAATAAGATACTCATGTTCATCGTTTATTCCCCTGTAAATATTCCATTGCGGGCATTCCCCGATCGTTTCCACTTCCTTTAATAAAGCAGTCAGGGTCTGCTCGAATTCGAGTTGCTTCTGGGGATCCACCCTGGCTTTAATGTTAGCGGTATACATGGGCATAGGTTATAAAGGGACATCTTCTTGAAAGAGGTTACGGTATTTTACCCTATCAAGTTCTGTGCCGGAATCGACATGGCCGGTTGAAATTTTTAACACCTTGATTTAGAAAGTTTTTTTCTTTAAGGGAACGAAAAATCCGGATAAGGGAGGAACGTCAAGCCGCCGTATTCGGTGGTGGCCGCCTGATACGGTGGTATGTTTTGGTGGGTGATGGTAATCTTTTGATCCGCCACTTTTTAAATAAATCAGGAGGAAAGCCTGCAAATGATCTCCTCAAACTTCAGCCGACCGGAAGCCGATGAAAAACGCCGTTTAAGGTGTTTAATGAGAATTGCCCAATATTTATATCCGGAACGCAGACATCACGGATTGACGAGAAAGAGCTTTCCTCTTGATAACTTTATTTTCCATGATATAGTTCATGATACGTATCATTAGTCTCAACTCATTAACTTTACAATCAAATTTTATAGGTTTGGCCTGTATGGACAAGATAAAAAGGCCAAAGGAAAAATCATGACCCATCGTTTTCGCCATATCGTTTTAATCGTTATCTGGCTTTTATCCCTCGCCGGGACAGCGTACGCCGTCAACAAGGCAAAATCCGTCGGCATATCCCTGGAACATACAATTCCGGATGCCGATGCCCTTTTGTCGAAACGTTCCGTCATTGAAAACATGAAGGAACTCGACGAATCTGATAGAAATAAAGCCCTTGCGCTTATAGATAGGGCTCTTGCGCTGGTTGAAGAGATCGAAGCATTAAAACAGGAAACCGAAGAGACCGGTGAGGAGATCAGCCATGCGCCGGCCCGTATGCAGGCCATAACGAAAAAGCTGAAAACCCTGAAAACGGCGTCGAAAATCGCCGAAAAACGGCTGGCTCAATTGTCAGCCGGGCGCGTGGAGGAAAAATTAGGCCTGATGCAGGTCGAAAAAGCACAGATACGGAATGTCTTAGACCATTTCAGCAGCCGACTCGAGGATGAAGAAAAAAAAACCGCAAACCTGCCCAGTGCCATCACACAGCTTAAAGAACGGCTGAATATATTGGGGAAGGAAAAAGAGGATACCCAGGGTTCCGGTAAATCTACCGTCATCATGGATGTGAGGAATATCCTTTATACAGTGGAGAAGGCAAGGCTGGAAACCGAAATCCGCATGATTGAGCAGCACCTGGCTGGACAACAGACCCTCCTCCGGTTATTGGCCGCCGAACGCGACTTGGCCGCCTTCGAATCCAACCAGTTGCAGAGCACTATTCAGAACTACCAGGCCCATCTCCAATCCCTCCGGCAGAAGGACGCCGAAAAGGAAAGAAAAATTGCCGAGGAGGCCGGCGAGAAATCATCACTGTTGCCGCCTGTCCGGAAACAGATAGACCTCAATATTGAACTCACTTCCAAACTCGAAGAGCTGACCCGGGGAGAAGCGGTTGCGGCCGGGCAGCTGGAAAAAATCAGCGTCGAACTCAAGGAAATAGATCAGGAATTCGCCCTGGCAAAAGAACGGGTGGACAATATGGTGCTTACCGGCGCCGTAGGACTGGCCTTGAGAGAACAGAAGCAAATGCTGCCTTCGGTGAGCCAGTACCGAAATAACTCATACCAGCGCCAGCGGCTGATGGCCCAGATCCAGGAATCTCAGATCGATCTGGACCGTAAACTTAAGGAAACCGCGGATCCGGATGAATCCGCAAATAGAATCCTGGCTGCTGTTCCCGACCTTTCTTTCGAAGAAAAGCAAAAATTGATACCTCAGATCCGGGAACTTGCAACCAACTACAAAAACTTGCTCGAGAAAGTGAAATCAGGATATCAGCGCTATTTTAAATCTCTCCGGAACCTGGAATATGCGGAGCAGCAATTGATTGCCCGGTCCGAAGAATTCTCCGCGTTTTTAAGTAAAAATCTGATGTGGATCCGCAGTTCCGAGCCTATCGGAATTTCCGATGTCAAAGGCCTGGTCATGGAATTGAAATGGATCCTGAGCCTTCAAAATCTGAATAACTTCCTGGATGATGTTAAGTTCTCACTTCAAACCAGACCCGTGACCTGGCTATTCGGGGTGGTGATGATGTCGGTTCTCCTGATGGGGCGGAAAAAAACAGGGGTGTACTGGGAAAAAATTGCAAACAAGGTCAAATATGCCTCGACCGATTCCATTTTGATGACCTTCCAGGGCTTTCTGCTCCTTGTTTATGAGTCCCTGGTGTGGTCGTATTTCATGGGATTCATGTCCCTCCAGTTAACAGATCTTCCCCAATCCGCAGAGTTCACGCAAAGTGTTGCAACAGGACTGGCCAGCACGGCCAGAGTGACATTTCTGTTAACCTTTTGTTATGGATTCTGCCGCAGCAAAGGATTGGCCCAGATCCATTTCAAGTGGTCCGAATCCGCCCGCCTGTCCATTCGCAGGAACCTCGGCCTGTTTACACCCTTGCTGATCATCCTGAGTTTTATTATCTCCACCATGGGCGGCTCTAAAGTATTCCAATATGACAATTCACTGGCCAAGCTTGGGCTGATGGCCCAGGGTGTCACCGTTGCATTGTTCTGCGCCATGATATTTCGTTTTTCCGGTGGGCTGGTTTCCGGTCTGATCGAGGATCGGCCCCATTCCTGGGTTACCCGGTTCCGTTATGCATGGTATCCTTTAACCATCATGATTCCCCTCAGCAACATGCTGCTGGTGGGTTTTGGGTATTTTTACTCAGCCTTGGAATTGAGGGATTTAACGGCCAAAACCATCTTCCTGGGAGTTGGTATTGTAATTCTGCGGGATTTAGCACTCCGCTTCCTGGCCCGGGTGCGTAACAAATTTATCACCACAGAAGCATTAAGGACGATGTCCGCTACAGGGGAAACCCCTGGAAAATCGGATTCCACCGGGCAAGGCCCCATTATCCCCGCGGAATCTGAAATCAGCCTGGCTGAAATTAATATTCAAACCCGGGTATTGCTCGAAACCGCCGTTTTTATCGTGGCCCTGGTGGGGGTCTGGGCGATCTGGAAGGAAACGTTCGGAGCGTTCACCATGCTTCAGGAGGTGCGGTTGTGGGCCTACAACGAAATGGTCGACGGCGTACCCCAGACCGTTCCTATTACCCTTGCCAACCTGATTATGGCCGTTCTGGTTGTTGTTACCACTTATATTGCCGCTCACAACTTGCCGGGTCTTCTGGAAATAACCTTGGTCAACCGGATCTCCCTGGACACCGGAGCCCGCTATGCATTCACCACTCTCTGTCGTTATGGGATTATCGCCATGGGCGGTCTCGCGGCCATTAATACCCTCGGATTTAACTGGGTAAAGCTTCAATGGCTCATTGCCGCTTTGGGCGTCGGCCTGGGGTTCGGTCTTCAGGAAATCGTCGCCAATTTCATCAGCGGTCTCATCGTTCTCTTTGAGCGGCCTTTTCGCATCGGCGACACCATCACCATCGGCGACACGGTGGGCACCGTCTCCCGCATCAAAATCCGCGCAACCACCATCACGGACTGGGATCGAAAAGAGCTCATCGTTCCCAATAAGGAATTTATCACCGGCAGGCTGGTCAACTGGACATTATCCGATCCCATTATCCGGATTGTCGTTCCGGTGGGCATCGCCTACGGGTCGGACACAGCCCTGGCTGAGAAATTACTGATAAAGGCCGCTGAAGAAAATTCCATGGTTTTGAAAAAACCAGCTCCCATGGCCGTTTTCAAGGGATTCGGTGACAACAGCCTGAATTTCGAATTGCGGGTATTTATCAACGGAATCCAGGACTGGATCCCCATGCTCCACAGCCTGAACATGGCCATTGACCAGGCATTCAGGAAAGCCGAGCTCACCATATCCTTTCCTCAGCGGGATGTGCATCTGGACACCATAAGGCCACTGGAATTCAGAGTCGTCTCATCGGATGCGATGGGTGAAACACTTTCTCCCCAATAACCGAAAAAAGAAAGATTGTCATGTTGCCATTCATGAAAAAAACAACCCCAAAAGTCGGCCTTGCCCCAGGTACCTTGGTCCATGTGGGCGAGATAAAAATCGAAACCGCCGGCATCACTCTTTTCAATTATACCGATGAGAACCTTCTGGAAAAAGAAGTACGCCATTTTGAAGAGGTGGTGCCTTTTAAAAACAGCGCGGATGTCACCTGGATCAATATCGACGGCCTTCACGATGTCGATATCATTGAGCAGGTGGGGAAGCTTTTCGGGATTCATACCCTTACCCTGGAAGATATCGTGAACACCAATCAGCGGCCCAAGCTGGAGGAATTTGATGATTATCTCTATGTTGTTTTAAAAATGCTCTTTCTGGATCAGGACAAAAACCGGATTAACGCCGAGCAGGTCAGTTTTGTTCTGGGGAGGACTTTTCTCATTACGTTCCAAGAAATGGAAGGGGACATTTTTAACGGGGTGCGGGACCGGCTCCGCAAAGGAAAGGGCCGGATTCGCAAAAAAGGGGCGGACTATCTGATGTACGCCTTAATGGACGCCGTTATAGACAATTATTTTCTGCTCCTCGACCACACCGGAGAACAAACCGAAACCATTGAAGACTCCATGCTTGCGGATACTTCCCATGAGACGTTGGTGAGGATTCACGACATCAAGCGCGAACTGATCTATTTCAGGCGTCAGGTATGGCCCCTCAGGGAATTTTTAAATACCATGATCGACGCCGAATTCGACCTCATTGAAGAGCCCACCCGTCTGTTCCTGAGGGACCTCCATGACCACTCCATACAGGTCTTTGACACCATTGAATCCCTTCGAGACATCTTGATGGGTCTGCAGGATGTTTATTTGTCCGAACTCAGCAACAAGATGAACGAAACCATGAAAATATTGACTATTATCGCCACCATTTTTATCCCCGTAACCTTCCTGGCCGGCGTTTACGGCATGAATTTCAAATATATGCCCGAGCTGGAACAGCGATGGGCCTACCCCGCTTTCTGGATTGTCGTTGTATTGATCATTGTCCTGATGATGGTATGGTTTAAACGGAAAAGATGGCTTTCATGAAGGGAAACGCACCTTTTATGAGAGGGAAATATTACTTTGCGGTTTTAAAATCTTTCTTTGAAATTTGAAGATGCTTCATCTTATTATAAAGCGCCCGGGGATGTATATCGGCAATGCGGGCCGCCTGGCCCACCCTGCCGTTTGTCTTTTTCAGCACCATCTCGATGTATCGTTTTTCCACCTGATCTTTAATTTCCGCCATGACTTCCGCCAGGGTCTTGTTGTTCCACTGATCCGGAACGGCGTTTCCCGCCGTCAACAACTGGGACTCTGGAGAAATGCCTTTCTGGAAGGTATCCGGAAGATCCGAAAGGGTGATTTCATCCGATTTGCAAAGGAGCATGGCCCGTTCGATCACATTCATCAATTCCCTGACGTTCCCGGGCCAGTCATAATTGCAAAGGGCCTGAAGCGCCTTCTCCGATAAACGGTTCACTTCACGTCCGACCTTGAATCGGTGATAGGAAATAAACCGGCGGGCCAGACCGGGGATGTCTTCCTTCCTCTGCCGCAATGGTGGAATGGTCAGGGTCAGAACACTGATCCGGTAATACAAATCATTGCGGAAATTATCCAGGGCGATCTCTTTTTCCAGATCCCGGTTGGTGGCGGCAATAACCCTGACATCCACCCAGATGGAATTTTCGCCCCCCAGAGGGCGCACCTCGTAATCCTGGAGAATGCGAAGCAATTTCACTTGAAGATGACGGGGCATTTCTCCAATTTCGTCCAGAAATATCGTGCCCCCGTGGGCCAGTTCAAAGGCCCCCCGGCGGTAACGGGCAGCGCCGGTGAAAGCACCCTGCTCATGACCGAAAAGTTCACTTTCAAGAAGTTGTTCGGGAACGGCGGCGGCATTAATGGCAACAAACGGGCCACCTGAACGTGGACTTTCGGCATGGATGGCTCTGGCCAGATGTTCCTTCCCCACGCCGGTTTCTCCAGCCAGGAGAATGGGAGAATCACCGGGAATGACCTGTTGCGCCTCTTCCACAAAAATCCTCATGATCTCGCTGCCCACATCAAAATCGCTTATCTTGGGATGCACCAGACCTCTTTTGCCCATCCATTCTTTCTGAATGTATTGCCTTCGCGATTCAATGGTGGATTCTATGGCCTCCAGAAGGCTTTTTTGTGAAATCCCGGAAAATAGAACCACGTCGCCGCCGGCAGCAGCCAGTTGAGCGTGCTCCTCGGATGAATCCGACTCATGCAGAATAACGGTTGTGGGGTTTTCCGGCAAACTGTTCAGATAGGCCAGACCCTGCTCAACAGGGCTTAAAATGAGATCTTCGCTGATAATGATGATATCGCCGCAGGATCGCACGATATTCTGCCAGACATTTCTTGAGTGCCCGATACATTCGACACGAACCTCTGTCTGGGAAATTTTTTTTTCAAGGGTTTTTTGAAGGCCCTTGTCCTTTAAGGCAATAACAATTCTGATCAGCATGGCAGATCCTCAAATCGGTAATTGAATACTGTTTTTCATAAGTTCGGGGTGGTGTCAAATTGGACGGATTTTTTTTAAGTTTAAATAAAAATTAATAAAATTAAAGTTTTAAAAAATTTGTAACGCTTCGACAATGCAATCTGGCCTGAAAACGGACAAATTCAACTTCGCTCAAAATCATCATTTATTTTCTTATATCTGATCTAATTCGGTATTTCAATACTTTTTTATGTTTAATTCGGTATTTTATTTCCTTTTTATGATGGAATCTTTTTTTTTGAAAAAGGGGTGAATTTTATTTATACGCATTATTAACAGGTTAACGGAAATCTTTAATTGGCATGAAATGTGCTTAGAGGCGTTAAACCAGAATTGCAATCATTGAAGGAAAAATAAAAAGGGTTGAACCTGAAATGAATTGTCGGGCTGGAACATGTTAATAAAAGTTGACTTAAAAGGAGATTTGCCGATGCTGAATTTAAAGGAAGACCCCACCCGTAACAACCCTATTGCGAATATGCCGGGGGTAACCGGATTAATGGTGATGAAAAATGCTCTTGCAGAAAATGTATGGGGAATTGCTTCTTCCATAGACATATACGACTGTAACCCCGCCACCATTCGCGATGCGGATGAAATCAGGCGTTTCGTTGCAGAGCTTTGTGAAAAAATTGAAATGAAACGCTTCGGAGAAACCCAGGTCGTCCATTTTGGAGAGGATGAGCGCGTGGCCGGTTTTTCCATGGTACAGTTGATCGAAACCTCTCTTATTTCGGCCCATTTTGCCAATCAGACGAATACCGTATATTTGGACGTCTTCAGTTGCAAACCCTATAACCCGGAAAAAGTCCAGTTTTTCGCGCGGGATTTTTTTGGGGGAGCCCACAGCGTGTTAAATGTAACCATGAGACGATAAAGGGATTGTTATGCTCAAAGTCAGAATTTCCGAAGATGTATTCGAGTGCCGGCGAATTTGGGAAAAATACTGGCCGTTGTCTCATCTCTTCGATTTTTGGGACGTACGCGACTGCTTTCAAAAGGCATTCCGCCGTCCGCTTCGGCTTCTGATTGCGGAAAATCATGGAGAAACGGAAGGTTTTCTGGCCTTGAGCTGGATTGAAGAAACCCAATGTTTCGGCCACTTTCCAGGTGAAACCTGGCATGGGAAAACCTGGCTGGAACAAAATCGGATACTGGCCCGGAATTCAAGGGCCCTCCGGTCCTTGATCCGGGAAATTCCGGACAACACCCATATCCGATACCTGACTCCGGAGTCGCTTTTACTAAAGAACGGGTCGCCCGAGGTGGATGAAACCGGGTACCTGTTTTACCCGAAACGGTATGATTTTTCATTTTCGTCCTATTTAAATTGTTTTTCCGGCAAATCCCGGAAAAATATCATGAAGGAGATTTCCCGGTTGGAGGCATGGGGAGTCGATTACCGTTACAACCACCGTCCGGACATGGAAAACATGTTCAGTATGAACCGTGAAGCTTACGGAGAAAATTCCTTTTTCAACGACCCCAGGTTTTTCAATTCCTTTGAAAAACTCATGACGTGGTTGTGGGATAATTCCCTTTTGCGCGTTACAACCGTGTGCCTGGGGGGTAAGGTCGCCGCCATTGACGTCGGCGCCGTGTGGAATTCTACTTATACCGTATTGGCCGGGGCAACGAACCCCGAATTTCCAGGTGTGGCCAAAATGATCAATTTTCACCACATGTACTGGTCCTGCCGGAACCGGATTGAATCGGTTGATTTTCTCTGCGGGGATTTCGGATGGAAGGAACGGTTTCATTTAACACCCAGACCCCTTTATATACTTAAAACAAATAAACTTATCCATCAGGACGGAGAAGACAAGGCCCCTGTCTATGCCGCCCGGTGAAGAAATGGTTCTGGTCGTCGGAACAACCCCGGATTACGTGCAGTGGATCCGGCAGTCATGCCCCAAGGAAGTACTTTTCCTTACAGATCCTGTAACGAGGAATGAGGCTCAAGAGGTCCCTCCACCTGCTTCCGAAGAAATTCTCTGCGATTTGACGGATGAAAACATGGTTCTATCCCGCCTGGCGGATCACCTGAGGAAGGAAAAGGTTCGTCTGTCGGGGGTGGCCAGTTTTGATTGTGAATCCATGCGGCTTGCGGCCATTTTGGCCGAAGCTTATAAACTGCATTATCCGCCTGTGTCAGCCATTGACAATTGTCGGGATAAATTTTCGGCTAATGGAGTATGGCGGAAAAACCATGTGGCCTGCGCGGAAGCGGCGTTGATCCAATCAGAGACTCAAGCTATTGAATTTTTTAAATTAACTGGCGGGCCATGTGTTTTCAAACCCCGAAACGGCAGCGGCAGTGAATTGGTTTTCATCGGAAATTCCCCTGACCAGTGCAGGGAAAATTTTCGCAAAATTTCCACCGGGCTTCTGAAACGGCAAAACAGCCGGATGTACAAGGCCGAAGAAAGCGTTAAGGAGGGATGCCTTGCCGAAAAAATAATCGGGGGGGAAGAATACAGCTGCGACTTCATTGTCGAAAACAATCAGGCGAGGGTGATTCGAATTTGCCGGAAAATTTTATCGCCCCACGGCCCTTTTGGAACCACATGGGCGTATGTATTGCACTCACCCGGTGAACTTTCCGATGTTCTTCCGGGCCTTTCTGATTTCCTGTATCAGGCAGCCAATGCCCTTGGGATTTCCAGGGCTTTGTGCATGGCTGATTTTAAGGCCTATAATGGAAAGATCGTTTTTCTGGAAATGACCCCCCGCCCCGGGGGAGATTGCATTCCCTGTTTATTGAGGAAGGGATGGCAACTGGACGTCTTAAAATTGAATTTGGACTTTACCCGGGGTTTCCGGCTTAATTTGACCGGACCCACGCATTCCTCGCCTCTTGTCGGCATGAGGATACATGCCCAAAGCAACGGCACCGTCAAGATGCTTGAACCCCGGGAACTGCTTGTAGACCCGCGGGTCCTTGAGCTTCATCTCCTGCGAAAGCCGGGCCATCGGGTGCTGTTGCCTCCCGAAGACTATGATTCATGGCTTCTCGGACACGTCATATTCAGGCCCTGCGGGGAAGAAAGTCTCATCTCCCAATGTGGAGACCTGCTTACGAAACTGGAAATAATGATTGAATCGTCAAATGCATAATGAAAACATCACGGAGTTATACGAATTGAGTCGGCGGCTTTCAAATACCCCCCCCATCCTTCCGCCGGAGATATTAAACCAACATGTCCGGAAATATTTTGACCGTTCGGATGCCTATATTTCCGTTTTGAAAAAATACCCACCTCCCCGTTATGTCCTGGAAAGTTCCATTCTCAGGAATAAAGCCCGTAAATTTAAAAACGCGTTTAACCGGATTTTTGAGGACACCGCATTTTATTTCGCCATGAAGAGCAATAATTGTCCCGATGTTTCCAAAATTCTCCTTGAGGAAGGTTTTGGACTTGACGTGTCCAGCGGTCTTGAGCTTGAAACCGCCCTGTCCCTGGGTGCCACGGACATCATTTTCAGCGGGCCGGGAAAGACGGATGAAGAACTGGCCCTGGCGGTGAAAAACAGCGATGCCGTCGTCGTCCTGGTGGACAGTTTCGGCGAACTGGCCAGACTTGAACGCATTTGCGCGGAAGTGGGCCGGGACATGTCCATCGGAGTTCGACTGACAACCCAGCCCAAAGGTCTTTGGCGAAAATTCGGTATTCTCCCGGAAAGGTTGCCTGAATTCCGCGAAGCCGTCCGGAAATCGACACGAATCCGTTTAAAAGGGCTCCAGTTCCATACGAGCTGGAACATGTCCCCGGAAGCCCAGGCCAATTTTATCGCTAACCTGGGCCGTACGCTCCTGGGGATGTCCGAGACGTTTAAAAAACAACTGGAATTCATCGATATCGGTGGCGGTTATTGGCCTGAACAGGGTGAATGGCTCAGACACGAAGGAACACCGGCAGGGTCCATTCAAAAAGCCTGTGGTCTGGACGATCATTCGCCCCTGGTCCATTACCGGGTGGAGTCAACCGCCATTGAATGTTTTGCCATGAAGATCGGAGAGGTCGTCACACGTCATCTGTCCGGAATTTTTCCCTGCCGGATCTGTTTTGAACCCGGCCGATGGATTGTCAATGATGCCATGCACCTTTTTCTGTCGGTGATGGATAAAAAAGCCGATGACCTGGTCATCACCGATGCGGGAACCAATGCCATCGGGTGGGAAAGATATGAAATCGATTATTGCCCCATCCTGAATTTAACCCGTCCGGCTCTTGAAGAAAAAACCTGTCTTGTTCTGGGCTCTCTATGCACCCCTCATGATGTATGGGGCGGAGCCTACTGGGGACACGGCATGGAACCGGGGGACCTGTTGATGATCCCCGAACAGGGCGCATATACCTACAGCCTTCGGCAGACCTTTATCAAACCGGTTCCGGAAACCACAGTCATTTAGACCGCCCGGTGAAGGATCGGCAATCCAATAACAGTCGCTTGACACGGAAAATGACGTTTGGTAAAAAATAATCTCATCCAATGATGATTTATTCTCAGTACGAAGATAAGGAAACACTGGCGGCTCTTCACACTTGTCTTTGGAAAATGGATTGTTATGAAATGGAGAATGAAAATCAAGTTTAGCGGCATCCTGGTTCTTTTCATTCATATCATTAGTCTGGTCTGGATTTGCTGGGGCACCGCAGCCTGCGCATCGGAGATCGACAGTTACACGAAAACCCGCTTGATCCGCAAAGATGCGGTAGCTTTTATAAATCATGAAATCAACAGGTTAATAAACGCCTCAGTGCGCGAGGCCAATGAGAGGGGCCTGAGCGATGCCGAGGACCTGTATCGTATTTTAAACAAGAATCTCGGCGGCAGAATTATCAGCCAACTGGAAAAAAATCTCGAACAACATAATGATGAACAAATCTTAAAGATCGATATCCGGGAATCCATTTATAACGGAATGGGATTCCTTCAGGCACCCTCCCTGATCCTCTCCCGAAAAATGGGAGGCGTTTTCAAGGCGGATGATTTCATTATCGGGACCGACAAACTCGGTCATTTCATCGCCCAGGGGTTTACCTATTTTAAAACCTGCTATTTAAAAAATTATGGTGTGGAAGATGCCCTGCTCTACGGCATCAATTCCGAAATGACCTATTATGGGTTTACCACCACAGGGATATTTTCCTATGGCGATCTCGTAGCCAATTTTCAGGGGATGCGATTCTGGAATGATCTGCTGGGGGAATTTCCGGATATTCTCAATGAGGATCACCCCCCCTATATTCAACGGAAAGGGGATCAATGGGTGGTCGCTTTTCCGGTGGATATGAGGCGATATTTTGATGCGGCATGGGATGAGAGGATCAACCGGAACGTTTTCTCAGACCCGGAATTGGAGGACTGCATCGGTAGTCGAATCAACCAGGCAAAAGGTTCAGCCCGATTCCCCGATCCCGAAAAGGCGAAACAGACTCTGGAACTTTTGAACAAAAAGTACAAAGCCTATTCGGCCTATCTTTTAAACCTCGATAATTTCTCTCGACATCGCATTAAGTACATGAAATCACTATTAAAAACATCAATTCAGGTTTCACGCCACAAAAAAACCTGGTCATCCGGGACCCACACGGCCTTGATTCTCCTCGGCATGGAGGATTATCTTTGATCCAAACAGAGGGTTTAATTTGCTATTACCATCTGAAATCAAAGACATTTTATCAAAACAACGAACCCCTTCCTTGACATATAATAAATCGGAATTATTTTTATAAATTAAATAAATCCGCATCCACTGCGGATTAAACTTGACCTGAAAGCGCCTTTTGGCGCGGCCAAAACAGGGAAATAAATTATTCATATCCCCGCCCGGCAAACCGGAGCAGTTTATCGTGCAACCTTATCGTGGAATGAAGGAGGAAAAGAACAAATGGGCATTAAACCTTTAAATGACAGAGTATTGGTTTTAAGGGTGGAAGAAGAGAAAAAAACCCCCGGTGGAATTATCATACCGGACACTGCTAAAGAAAAACCACAGGAAGGGAAAATCATCGCTGCAGGTCCGGGAAAAAAGGATGAAGCTGGAAAGCGTATCCCACTCGAAGTTCAAAAAGGAGACCGGGTACTGTTTTCGAAATATGCGGGGACCGAAATTAAGATCGACGGAGTCGAACATTTGATCATGAGAGAGGATGATATCTTAGGCGTCATCGGCTGAAGTTAACCCAAATTTTAAGGATTCAGGTCAATTAAGGAGAACGGACATGTCAGCAAAAATGATTTGTTATGGTTCAAAAGCCAGAGAAAAGATGGCAAAAGGAGTCAATATCCTAGCCGATGCCGTAAAGGTTACATTAGGCCCCAAAGGAAATAATGTCATTCTGGAAAAATCCTTTGGCTCTCCTCTGGTAACAAAGGACGGCGTTACCGTGGCCAAAGAAATTCAACTGGCGGATAAGTTGGAAAACATGGGCGCTCAGATGGTCAAGGAAGTTGCCAGCAAAACGAGCGATGTCGCCGGGGATGGTACCACAACAGCCACCGTTCTCGCCCAGGCCATTTACAATGAAGGGCAGAAAATGGTGGCGAGCGGGGCAAACCCCATGGCCATCAAAAGGGGGATTGATAAGGCGGTTGGGGAAGTTATCCTGGAACTTAAACGCATTTCAAAACCTACCAAAGGAAAGTTGGAAATTACCCATGTCGGATCAATTTCCGCCAACAATGACCCCGTTATCGGGGAATTGATTTCGGAAGCCATGGAAAAAGTCGGCAAGGAAGGCGTCATCACTGTTGAAGAAGCCAAAAGCATGGACACCACCCTGGAATTTGTAGAGGGGATGCAGTTCGATAGAGGCTACTTATCACCGTATTTTGTGACCAACGCCGAAAAGATGGTAATCGAACAGGAAGAGCCTTATATCCTTCTCTGCGAAAAAAAGATTTCCTCCATGAAGGATCTGCTCCCTGTTCTTGAACAGGTCGCCCGAATGGGAAAACCCATGCTGATCATCGCTGAGGATATCGAGGGCGAGGCGCTGGCCACCCTGATTGTGAACAAGCTCCGGGGAACGCTTAAGGTTGCCGCCGTTAAAGCACCCGGATTCGGCGACCGGCGGAAAGCCATCCTGGAGGATATCGCCATCCTCACGGGAGGCCAGGTCATCTCCGAAGATATGGGAATAAAACTTGAAAATGTTACCGTAAAAGAACTGGGGCAATGTAAGAAGGTCCGAATTGAAAAAGAAAATACGACCATTGTGGAAGGCGCCGGCACCAAGGCGGATATCGAAAGCCGGCTGCGTCAGATTCGTTCGCAGATTGAAGAAACTACATCCGACTATGACCGTGAAAAATTGCAGGAACGTCTGGCCAAATTAGTCGGCGGAGTGGCGGTCATCAATATCGGCGCCGCTACCGAAATGGAAATGAAAGAGAAAAAAGCAAGGATAGAAGACGCATTAAATGCAACACGGGCCGCCGTAGAAGAGGGAATCGTTCCCGGTGGCGGCGTGGCGCTTCTCAGATGCCTTCATGTTTTGGATAAGGTCGAAGCCAGAGGAGATGAAAAAATCGGCGTTGACATCATTCGGAAAGCCCTGGAAAAGCCGGTTCGGCAGATTGCCGACAATGCCGGGATTGAGGGTTCCATTGTTGTTAAAAAGCTGTTGGAGGAAAAGGATGATTACGGCTATAATGCCGCAACAGGGGTCTATGAAGGTCTGCTGGCGGCAGGGGTTATGGACCCCACCAAAGTTGTCCGGTTTGCCCTTCAGAACGCCGCATCGGTGGCGGGGTTAATGCTGACCACGGAAGCCATGATCACGGAAAAACCAAAGAAGAAGAAATCCGCCCAACCCATGCAGGACATGGATGAAGACATGTATTAATTGTACATGGGGATTCCTTTTAAAAGACGTCAGGGCTGTTCCCCGTGCATTCCGGGCGGAACAGCCCTGCTTGTTGAAAGCAGCAAAAAAGTTTTTTCTATTGTCTTGACAGTTTAAAATGGGGAATTAGTTTATTCCATAAAGTTTAAATCAGCTGATTTATTTTATAAAATTATCTTTTTCGATCGAACCCTGCAGTGTAGCGGAAATTGGGAAGGTGATTCTATGAGGTAATTCAGTGACCCTTCGAAATACCTTCCCCGGCAGTATAAATCCTTTTCCGTTGCAGGTTCAAGTGAGTTTATGACTTTGCAGAGATGTTTGGTCAGGTTTTTTTGCATGGGCGATGCCCCCCCGTTGACGAAGCATAAGGCGGGGCTTCACAAAAAAGGAGAAAGGAGGATACTCAAATGTTATACCGGAATTTTTTAAACATGCCGTATTGGACAGACCGAAGAAACCTCGCCGAAGTTGACCGCTTCAGGAGAGAATTTGACCGGTTGTTCTCCGGTTTCGGAGATTACGGCAAGGCAGCTGTGAAAAGCGGCGTTTTTCCCGCTGTCAATTTGACCCAGAACGCTCATCATTATATTCTGAGGGCGGAACTTCCGGGAATAGACCCGGGTCACCTCAATATCACCTCGGCAGATAACGCCATAGCCATTTCAGGGGAAAGAAAAATAGAGTCCGAAGAGGGCGTCAGGTACCACAGAAGCGAAAGAGATGCCGGGAAATTCAGCAGGGTGATAAACCTTCCCGGAGAAATTGATCCGGAAAAAATCGAGGCTAATCTTAAAAACGGCATTTTGACCATTCTCATTCCAAAAGCTGAAAAGGTAAAACCCCGTCAAATAACGGTCAAATGACCATCATCGGAAAACAGGAGGTGAGCCATGGCGGACATGAAAACCAAAGATCTCCAGGCAAAAGAAAAACAGGAAGTAACGTCCCAGGCGGAACAGACGATGTCCGGGCTGCTGTTTACCCCGGAAGTGGATATTTTTGAAACAGATACGGAAATTACATTGCTTGCCGATATTCCGGGAGTTTCACCCGATGGTCTGGATATCGATTTAAGGGAAAACACGTTGACGATAATCGGAAATATAGAGCCGTTTAAAGGTGCTGATGAAGAAGATGTACTCATTGAATATGAAACGGGAAAATACTATCGGCAGTTTACCATTTCCCAGGTAATCGATCAGGAAAAAATTAATGCCGATTTAAAGGACGGGGTATTGAGGCTCAAAATGCCCAAAGCCCGGAAAGCGGTTCCCAGAAAAATTGCCATCAATGCATAGCCGGTGATGCAGACCCCGAATTAGGGTTGCAGGAACAAGACCTGTCAGTTTCAGCAAAAAACAGTATGGCAGGTCTTGATCTGTATGTGCTTCAGTGTTTGTATTCCTCCTTGCGAATACCATGCTTCAACATCAATTTGTTCAGTTGCCGGGTGGTAATGGCTGCTTCCTCTGCGGATTTGGATATTCTTCCCTTATGACGGGTTAGAAGTGCTTTGAGGTATTTTCTCTCAAAATCTTCAACAACCCTGTGCCGGGCCTCCATAATGGGCAGGACAGCGTTGATCAAAAGGTCCGTCGATACCTGTCCTTTTTGAAAAATCTCGTTAGGAAAGCTTTCCGGCGTCAGGATATCCGTGTTTTCCAAAATGCACGCCCGCTCCATCAGATTTTCCAGCTCCCGGATATTTCCAGGCCAGGAATACTGCATAAAAGCGTCAAGGACATGGGGGTGGATGCCGTGGATGTCTTTCTGAAGCTCCTTGTTCAGCCGTTTTAAAAATATTTCGACAAAAAAAGGAATGTCGTCCTTTCGTTCGCGCAATGGCGGAATTTCGATGGGAAATACATTGAGCCGATAATAGAGATCTTTTCTGAAAAGATCGTTTTCCACCATTTTTTTTAAATCCGTATTGGTTGCGGCGATGACCCGGGTGTTGGTTTCGATAAGGTCGTCACCGCCGACGCGGCTCACCGTTCCATCCTGAAGGACCTGGAGCAGCTTAATCTGCGCTGCGGGGGAGATGGTTCCGATTTCATCCAGAAAAATCGTGCCTCCCTTGGCGATTTCGAATTTTCCCGGTTTTCTCCGAATGGCACCGGTGAACGCGCCCTTTTCATGACCGAACAGTTCGCTTTCCAGAAGGGTATCGGGTATGGCGCCACAGTGGACACTGATGAACTGGGCATTTTCCCGGTTACTGTGACGATGAATAATTCTCGCCAGCACGCTTTTTCCCGTTCCCGTCTCGCCCACAAGCAGAATCGTGGTTTTTGTCGGAGAAACCGACCGGATCTTATTGACTACCGCACTCATGGCCAAATTGTTGGTTTTCAGAATCTCCTGAACGTCTTCTTTCCAGAATACATCCCGGAGATAATCGAGTTCGGATTTCAGAATCTGGTATTCCTTGATGTCTTCGATGACATGATGCACTTCGGTGGGGTCAATGGGATAGGTTAAATAATTGTAAGCGCCTGATCTAACGACCTTAACAGCTTCCATTGTCTTGTCTTTGGGGGTGATGACGACAATTTGCAGCAAGGGGTAAATATCCCAGAACGGCTGAAGGGATTTTTTATAGTCATTTCCAGTCAATCCTCTTGATAGGATGTCGATATCGATAAAAATATAATCATACCGCTTTTTTTGAAGCGCTTTTATGGCCTTCTCCCGGCCATTGATTTTATCGACCCTGTATTCCTCTGGAAAACAGGATTCAATGGAATCTTCAAACCGAACCCCGGAAGTGACGACAAGGATCGATTGCATTGTTTTCTCCAGTACTTGAAAATTGGCTATTAGCCTGCTTCCCTGATTCTCGACCCTGAAAAATGCCCCATTTTATAAATTTTTTTTGCTATACCATCAATTTAACATTTGATAAAGCTGGTTTTTATAAAGGGTCTTTTTCTTTGTTTCACAGATTTAATGCCATCCGGCCCTGTTTAAATCGGAACTTGGCCTTCCAGACCCCAAAAATTAAGAACATATTGTTCCTAATAAGATTTTGTTATATTAACAATGAATTAAATCAATATTCGAAAGAAAACTAGGGGTAATTTTATCATTTGGACTATTTTCCAGAACTAATAGTTCTATTTATTTTGGAAAAATTATAGATTTAAAGGAATTTTAAGAGGTTATATAATGGCATAAATATTGCTTAAAAAAGTGCTGCCGTGATGAGTTGCTGCATGTAAAATTTTAACCAATTTTAACCCATGATTTCGAGCCAGTTGATCCCATCGAAGATTTTAGGGAGTGTACCGGATGACTGGTTTGACATGTTGACATGAAGACAAAAAAAATTGAAAAAAGCCGGATCGTCAAAGGCGTCATCATTCCATCGGGCTGGAACAGCTCAGGGGATTTCACCAAAGTTTCCCTTTCGGCGATTGATGATGAGGAGTATTTGATTGAGAACGGCGAAAAATTTATTGAACTGATCAATCAATGTATCAGCGCTACCGGCGTCGTCCAGAAAGACAAAAGAAGCACCAAAACCATACGTATTAAAAAATTCAGTGTGGTTGACCCTTTAACCGATGTATAATGATGGACTATTTTTATCAAAGAGGACGCTACGTTGACGCCTGAAGAATTGATATTTTTGAAGGATCTGTTGCAGCGCCAAATGGATGAGCTTCTGGAAAAGGCCGATCAATCGGTATCCGAAGCCCTGAGCAATGAACATCGGAGTTCCGATCCATTGGACATTGCAACGGAAAACATCAATACTGCCTTTAAATTCAGGATCAGAGACAGGGAAAACAAACTCATCAAAAAAATCAAGCAGGCATTAGCCAAAATAGAATCGGGCGAATACGGCATCTGCGAAATATGTGAAGAAGAAATCTCATTTGAACGCTTGAAAGCCCGGCCGGTTGCCGCTCTTTGCATCGATTGTAAGATCAAGATTGAAAATGAGGAGAAATCCGCCCCATGGCGCGGAAAGCAGTACAACAAAATTTGGGAAACTTACATTCATCATTAAACCGAAGAATTGGAGGTAAAAATTGAATAAAACAGAATTAATCAACGAAATGGCAAAGGGGTTGGAGTCCAAGGCACAGGCCAAGGCCGTTCTGGAAAGTTTGCTTTCAGCCGTTCTGGATGTTTTAAAAAAAGGAGAGGCCGTTACATTGACCGGGTTCGGCACATTCAAGGTTGCTGAAAGAAAAGCCAGGACGATTAAAAACATCCAGACGGGAAAAAGCCTTAAGGTAAAAGCCAAAAAAGTAGCCAAATTCGTACCGGGCAAAGCGCTGAAAGATTCCGTTAAATAATTGGTTTTCAGCACTTTTGCGGGCCGGCGGCAGCGAGGGATTAATTTTTCTGTGGACATTAGCCGGCGATTCATTTAAAAGCAATCCCAACTTTACTTACAGAAGGAGCTTTATGAACATCGATGAGAAACCAGTCTGCTGTGATAGAAAGAATGGAGTCGGATGAGTTTTGCATTTGTGAAGACGGGCTAAAATTTGCCGGGCGACACCTGATTATTGAATTGTGGAAAGCACGCTATTTGACTGACCCGGCCCGTATCAGGGAGATCTTCATCAAGGCAATTGACAACTGCGGCGCTACCATGCTCGGCATAGACCTTCATGTCTTTTCACCCAATGGCGGTGTTTCAGGCGTTGCGATATTGAAAGAATCCCACATCAGCATCCATACCTGGCCGGAATATGAGTATGCCGCCGTGGATATTTTTGTATGCGGCACCATTAACCCCAGATTGACCCTGCCGGTTCTGGACAAGGGGTTTCAGCCAAAACGGATAGAAGTCAGAGAAATCAGAAGGGGAATTCTTCCGTGACAGAGGAATGGGTGACTGAAAAATGGCCTAATATTGAAACGCGATATCGCATCAAGGCCCTTCTGCATGAAGAAAAATCGGAATTCCAGCATTTACAGTTGGTGGACACCCATGAATTCGGCAAGATGTTGATTCTTGACGGATTGGTGCAGACCACTGAAGGGGATGAGTTTATTTATCATGAAATGATGACCCATATTCCGATGATGGCCCATCCCGAACCCAAATCGGTCCTGATCATTGGAGGAGGAGACGGCGGGGTGCTCCGGGAAGTTTTAAAGCACCCCTCGGTCCGAAAGGCCGTGATGGTGGAGATCGATTCCAGAGTTGTGGAATTTTCAAAAAAGCATCTGCCTTCCATCAATAACGGGGCATTTGAAGACCCGCGGTCGGAACTCATATTTGATGACGGGGCCAAATATGTTGGGAAGACGGATGAACATTATGATGTTGTTATCGTGGACTCTTCCGATCCCATCGGACCGGCGGAAATCCTTTTCAGCCGGGAGTTCTACGAAAATATCCGGCGGGTTTTGAACCCGGCCGGAATCATGGTCCGCCAGACCGGATCACTTCAATTGCAGCCGGACGAACAAAAAATGACTTATCAACGGTTAAAAGATGTGTTTCATTTTGTTTCGTTCTATGTGTTTGCCGTTCCCACATATGTAGGCGGTTTTTTTTCATCGGTTTTCTGTTCCGATACCGTTGATCCATTAAAAACGTCCTACGAACAACTACTTGAAAAATCTCGGGCCATTTCACTTTCAACCCATTATTATCATTCCGGGATCCATACCGCCGCCTTTCAGGTTCCGATTTATCTCAAAGGCGTTGTGAAATGAAGGATTTTTCAGATACTCACAATTCCGGGGGAAAGACGCTAACCGGGGTCACTTTCGGGTGGGAGTTGATTATGGACTTGTATGAATGCGACCCCGAAGCCATCGCAAGCGAAACCATGATCCGGGATTTTGCAGGCAGATTATGTAAAATTTTGGAGATGAAGCCTTATGGTGAGCCCATGACGCCCTATTTCGGTGAAAACAAGGAGCATACCAAGGGCTATTCTCTGCTGCAGTTTATTGAAACCAGTTCAATTACCGGGCATTTTTCCGAATTCTCACGCGCCGCCTACATCAATATTTTTTCCTGCAAGGCATATGACATGGAAAAAGCCGAAAAATTTACAAAAGATTTTTTTGGCGCCAAGCGGTTGAATTCCAGATTTTTAGTTCGACAGTAGAAACTGAACCGATTTTCCGATCACATCCTTCAGGAATAAGGATTTCGGAAAGCGGCTTTTTCAGTCATTTTTCCCGGCAACGGGGGAGTATGATCGTAAATCTTGTTCCCGATCCCAATTCACTTTCCACCTCTATATCCCCACCATGGTCCTTTACAAATCCGTAACACACCGAAAGACCAAGCCCCACCCCTTTGACGCTGTCCTTGGTGGTGAAAAAAGCGTCAAATATCCGGCTGATACTTTCTTTTTTGATGCCGATGCCCGTATCGGAAAAAATGATTTTGACATGATCGGCATCGGTTAGGGTTTGAATTGTCAGTGTGCCGCCTTCGGGCATTGCATCCGTGGCATTTGAGATCATGTTGAGAAAAACCTGCCTGAGCTGATTCTTAGAGGCATTCACCCGACCCGGATCATCCACAAATTGTTTGGATAGCTTGATGGAATTCTCAAATAATTGTTTTTCATACAGAAGCAGAATTTCATCCAGCAGAACATTCATATCAACGGGGTTTCTTTCTTCCTGGTCGGGTTTGGAAAAAGAAAGCATTTTTTTCAGCATCTCCGCCAGCCGCATGGTTTCCGAAAGGGACATTTCCAGAAGCTTTCTCCTGCGGTTTTCTGGGCCGATTTCGGTTTTCATGAGTTCGAGCGTATTCATGATGCCATAAAGGGGATTGTTCAACTCATGGGCGATCTGGGAGGTCAGCCGTCCCATGGCAGCCAGTTTTTCGGACTGCAGGAGTTGTTCCTGGGTGCGGTGCAGCTTTCTTTCCATGGCCAGGCGGTCCCGGAGGTCCACAAAAATACCCACCGTGGCGATTTCTTTTCCATTTTCATCGTAAATAATAGAGGCTGAAAGGTGGCCGTCTACTTCTCCTCCTGCCTTCTGTTTAAATACAACAGGATAATATCTTAAGATTCCCGGCTCTCCATATTCTCCCCCTCTCATCATTTTCATGACCTGCCTGGCCATTCCCAGGGGATAAATCTCGGTGATATTCATTTTGCCGATAATGTCCTCGGCCCGGTATCCCAGCATCCGCTCGGCCCCTTTGTTCCAGAGAATCATCGTGCCTTTCAAGTCGGCGCTCATAACGGCATTGGGGGAGTTCTGAACAATGTTGTTCAGAAAATCGTGGGCCTCCCTGAGCTCACGTTCCATTTTCTTACGCTGGGACAGATCCACGTTTATACCTTCATATCCAATGATATTGCCCTCCTGATCATATCGGACATGGCTGGTGAGCAATACGGGGATGGAGGACCCGTCCTTTCGCTTGAATTCCACCTCATAGTCAATAACTCTGCCTTCCTTTTCAATCATCTCCTGAAACGTTTTCCGGTGTTCGGGCTTGACATAGAGGTCCTTGGACAGGTCGATATTCAGCAGTTCCTCCTTGTCTTCGTATCCGAGCATGTCCATCAATGCCTTGTTGACATCTATGAATTTGCCCTCCTTGCTGCTGATATAGACCCCGGATCCCACATGTTCAAATAAGCGCTTATAATGACCTTCGGTTTCCCTGAGTTTGGTTTCCTGGACCTTGGTTTCGGTAATGTCCCTGAACAGACTTAATTTGGACATGGTCCCGTCTAAATTTTGAATGGGGAAGTCAGTTACGCTGAAAGTTTTACCGGTTGCCGGATGATAATACTCTTTGTGGACGGTTTCGAGTTTATGGAATACCGAACCGGCCGAGCACCATTCACAAATTTCTTTCTGCCCGCCCACCACCTCAAAGCATTTCCGTCCCACCCCCTGGCCGAACTGACGTTTCATCGCCGTGTTCATGAATTCGATCACATAGTCGGAATTGATGATATAAATGCCGTCCTCTACGGCATCCAGAATAGCCGTAAGATTATGGGTGCTGTTTTTTTCCATGGATGCCTCGTTCTGAAGGGGTTGTGATACCGGACAGTCAGTCAAAAAACTCCGGACAAGAAAAGGTAAATGCGGAAATAAAACCACCCGTATCGGTTTTCAAGGAAAGCCGATACATGTTTTTTTCAAGATTCCGGCGGTTTATCATACGGTATAGAACCGCCGGAATCGCATGTGATGTTACTGCAAAAGCCGTTCGACCTTGGCCGATTTCTTTTCCGAAGCCAGAAATCCGGCGATTTCCTTTTGCACCTTTTGCTGTTTCAAAAAATTCTCAATTTTAGGTTTAACTTCATCAAAGGGGATATTGGATTCAGCCTTTTTACCGGTGACTTTGATGAGGTGATACCCGAAATTGGTGGTCACGATATCACTGATTTTGCCTTCTTCAAGGCTGAAGGCGGCGTCTTCAAAGGGTTTGACCATCTGTCCGCGACCGAAAAATCCCAGATCCCCGCCTTTTTCCTTGCTGGGACACCCTGAAAATTCCTTCGCCAGGGCGGCAAAGTCTCCCCCCTTCTTAATTTTTTCCTGGATTTCCTTGATTTTTTTCAATGCCGCTTCTTTTGTTTTTTCGTCAGCCTGGGGTTCAACCTTGATTAAAATATGGCTTGCCTGGACCTGCTCCGGTATATGAAATGCCTTTTGATTCCCATCATAATAGGCTTTTATCTCATCCGGAGTTACGGATGCCTTGTCCATGAATTTATCGGTTAAAAATTTCTGAATGATCATCTGCCTGCGAATCTGTTCCTTTAATTCAGGTTCCGAATATTTCATTTTTTCGATATTGGCTTTGTAATTGGGGTCACTCTCCATCCGGCTTTTAATCTTGGACCATTGGGATGTCAGTTTTTCCTCGTCGATTTTTACCTTATCCTTCTGAGAAGCCTGATAAATAATTTCCGCGTCGATGAGATTGTCCAGTACTTTTTCTTTCAGCGCCTTTAATTCGGAATCATTTATTTTGGCTCCCCGGCTTTTCATGCCTTCCTCGACCATGCCGTAGGCCATATCGAAATCTTTTTTGTAGACGGCACTCCCGTTGACCTTGGCCACTTCCTGTTTTTCGACGGCAGGGGCATCCGCTGCAGATAGTGTCAAGGGGCATAACAACCATGCCCCGATTATTGCCGTTACCGTTATTTTCAACACCGACCTCATTCAAAGTTCTCCTTTTTGGTTAAATTATTAAGATATCAGGTCCGCTCTAAAAGCCGAGACTTTCATTGATTAAGATCACCGAAATATCGGTTAATGCCGGCCTTCGGTGAAGAATGGTCGTAATTCTGCAAATCCGCTGGGGTACATGACAGTCCGTGCACACTCCGGTTTCCGCACAGGGCGTTTTCATGCCGAGGCTTCTGGCGCGCATGGGTGCAGCGATATCATGAACCCGTTTGAGGGCCGCGGGCAGATCCGCCGCCATTTTGTTCATCCCCGCTACAATAACGACCTTCTTCGGTCCGAAGGTCATGGCGTTGTTACGGTTGCCGATTCCATCGACGTTGACGATCTCGCCGGTCAGGGCAACGGCATTGGCGCTGCAAAAAAAGCAGTCGCAACGGCCCTGTAAAAGCCGGATCTCCAATTCCTTTTCACCGGACAATCCATCCGCCCAATGGTCATAAACCGGTTTTCCCATTTTCCGCAAATCATCCAGGATCCCGATCTTGCGAATGGTGTCCGATCCCCCGACACCGTAAGTTTCATAGGAAGAAAAGCGTTCCATGATATTTGCCCTGGCACTTTCGGCATTCTCGACAAACAAGGCGTCAAAACCGTTTTTTTTCAGGTTTTTCATACAGGTTCCCGCCCATTGGGCCCACAGCCATTTTTCGCATTCCCGGTCCATCTGCATTTCCTCTGGGATAAAACGTTCTAAGTGGAAGCACCTCTTATGCGGTTTAAAAATAGTTTACAATAACTGATTCCAGTATGAAATTCAAATACTATGAAATTAAATTATTGTTGACTTTAAAGCCCTATCCAAATAGGGGAGGCTGTATGCCGGTCGCCGAATAACGGTGTCGGAAGCTACAGTAAAAACCCAATGGATAACAACTGCAATGACATCAGATGATCAATATACGCCCCATCCTAAAAAAGAGCTGGTGGCGGATTGGAATACCCTGATCAGAACATTTCTGAAGCCGGAGGACGAGGCTTCCAGAAACATTCTGCTTAAATATATGGAACCCATTTTGTTCGGTCTTCACAGCTTTTTGAACAAGCACGTGGGGATTACCGAAGAGGTCAGTCTCAAAGAACTGGCCGCCCGGTATAACAGCACACATATCAGCGCCAATCCTGAAAAAAAACTGGCCGACGTCATCACCGATCTCATCGAGGACATCGCCCCTCTGGCGGTAAACGTCGCTTCCCCTTATTTTATCGGCCATATGACATCAGCCATCCCCTTTTTTATGGTTCACTTGAAAACCATCGTGGCCGCTTTGAATCAAAACGTCGTGAAACTGGAAACGTCCAAGGTGGTTTCCATTATCGAAAAACAGGTTCTGGCCAAGATACACCGTCTCATTTATAAAAAAGACCAGGCCTTTTATGACGAGCATGTGCAAAATCCCTATACCACCCTGGGGTGTTTTACGGACGGGGGCACCCTGGCCAATACCACGGCCCTGTGGGTGGCCCGAAATGCAGCCTTTCCCCCAAAAGACGGGTTTGGGGGAATTGAAAACGAAGGGTTTCATTCAGCCTGCAGGGCCTATGGCGTTGAACGGGGCGTTATTCTGGTGTCCAGGCTGGGTCACTATTCTCTCAGAAAGGCTTCGGGTCTCCTTGGACTCGGGAATCAGAATCTGATCCCCATTGATGTTGACGATAAAAACAAGGTGGACATCGATGAAATCAGGGCTAAAATATCGGAAATTAAAAAAGACGGGGGTAAATCCAAAATCATTGCCGTCATCGGCATCGCTGGTACAACGGAAACGGGGGCCATCGATCCTTTGACCGCGCTGGCCGAGATCTGCGGTGAAAATCACATTCATTTTCATGTAGATGCGGCCTGGGGCGGGCCCACACTGATGTCGGAGAAATACGGCCATCTGGTCGAAGGCATCGAGTTCGCCGATTCGGTCACCATTGACGGGCATAAACAGTTTTACATGCCCATGACCTGTGGGATGATTTATTTTAAAAATCCAACCCTCATGGAACATGTGGCCTACCATTCACGGTATGTGAACCGGCCGGGTTCCGTGGACCTGGGGATCAAATCCCTGGCCGGATCCAGGGAGGCCAATTCGCTGATTCTGGACAGCACGCTTAAAATCATGGGCAGCAAGGGGTATTCCCTGCTCATTGAACACGGCATCGAAACAGCGAAGAATTTTGCGGCTGAAATCCGGAAACGGCGGAATTTTCAACTGGTCACCCAGCCTGAACTGAATATTTTGACCTATCGCCTGTGTCCGTCGGATATTCTGGAGAAGCTGACTCAGGCCTCTGTTTCAGAGAAACAGCGGATCAATGATGCTTTGAACGAAATCAACCGGAATACCCAGAGGATTGAACGGGAGGCCGGCAAGAGTTTTGTGTCCAGAACGACCTTGACCCGTAAGGAAGCTTACGGAGGAGAAATTGTCGTGTTCCGATGCGTCATCATGAATCCCATGACCGACATGAACATCCTGAATGAAATTTTGGATGAACAGGAAAACATCTTCAGGGAAATTTTTGAAAACGGGGACTCCGTCAGGAGATTGTTATCATAGGTATTGCCTGATTTCATCATGCCGGAAACATTGAATAACATGGTCGTTCACCATCCCTGTCGCCTGCATGAAGGCATAACAGATGGTGGGACCGACAAATCTGAATCCCCGTTTTTTAAGATCCCGGCTAATGGTTTCCGACAAATCGGTTTTAGCGGGGATTTCTTCCATACTTTTCCAATGGTTCGTGATGGGCATGCCTTCAATGAATCGCCAGATATAATTGGAAAAGCCGCTGAATTCCGTTTGGACCTGGAGAAAGGACCGGGCGTTGGCGACCGTGGCGTTGATTTTAAGGCGGTTTCGGATAATCCCGTTATCCGACAGGAGGGACCGGATTTTTTCTTCACCGTATCGGGCTACTGCTTCCGGGTTAAAGTTGTCAAAGGCCTTTCGGTATTGTTCCCTTTTCCTTAAAACGGTGATCCAGGAAAGCCCTGCCTGGGCCCCTTCCAGCGCCAGGAACTCAAAAAGCTTCCGGTCATCATATACCGGAACACCCCATTCCGCGTCATGGTAGTCAATATAAAGAGGGTCCGTTCCGGCCCATGGACATCTTGTTTTCATTTTTAAAAAAATATCCTATGGCCGCAAACAACGGTTGGA
>DIKO01000031.1 GCA_002423615.1 Desulfobacteraceae bacterium UBA5616 | reverse complement strand
ATCGTCGTCCAGAGCATGCTCAAGAACCCCGACGAGTTTGCCTCCATTCCCATCCGCGTCAATCCCGATGGATCCCGCGTGCGCATCAGCGATGTGGGCAAGGTGGAACTGGGAACCGACGCCTATGACATCGAAGGGTTCTATAACGGCAAGCCTTCCGCCGGCATGGCCATACGAATGGCCGCGGGCGCCAACGCCCTCGATACGGCCGACGCGGTCAAGGCAAAGCTGAATGAGATGAGCCAGTACTTTCCGCCGGGGATGAAGGTCGTCTATCCCTATGACACCACCCCATTCGTCAGGGTGGCGATCGACGAGGTGGTCAAAACCCTCTTCGAGGCCATCCTGCTGGTCTTCCTGATCATGTGGCTTTTCATGGGGAACATTCGGGCGACGCTAATCCCGACCATCGCCGTGCCCGTCGTCCTTCTGGGAACCTTCGCGGTACTCGGGCTTTTCGGCTTCTCCATCAACATGCTCACCATGTTCGCTATGGTCCTTTCCATCGGACTACTCGTCGACGACGCCATTGTCGTGGTGGAGAACATCGTGCGGCATTTCCGCATGGAGGAAAACCGTGAACGTCCCAAAAGCATTGTGGCCGTCGAGGCGGTGAACGAGGTGGGGAACCCCACCATCCTGGCCACCATTACGGTCATCGCCGCAATCCTGCCCATGGCCTTTGTGGGGGGGCTTATGGGACCCTACATGCGGCCCATCCCGGTGGGCGCTTCCGCCGCCATGATTTTCTCTTTGCTCATCGCGTTTATCGTCACTCCCTGGGCGTCTATCCGGCTTCTCGGAAAAGGCGAGGATCACTCCTCCAAGGGAAAAGATAAAGATCACCAGGAAGACTGGAGCACAAGACTGTACCGCAGGGTGATGGATCCGCTGATTCACCACCCCTTCTGGAGATGGTCCTTTTTAATTCTGGTCACGTTCCTTTTACTCATTTCCTGCGCCATGGTGGGCATCGGCATGGTGAAGGTCAAAATGCTTCCTTTCGACAACAAAAGCGAATTCCAGGTCATTGTCGACTTGCCGGAATCGGCCACGCTTGAAGATACCTCGGCGGCAACGATGGAAATGGGCAATTATCTGAAAACCGTCGAAGAGGTGGTGGATTACCAGATTTTTACCGGTCTGTCGGCACCTTTCAATTTTAACGGGCTGGTCCGCCATTACTACCTTCGCAGGGGACCCAACCTGGCGGACATTCAGGTAAACCTTGCCGGGAAAAAGGAGAGAAAATTTCAGAGCCATGAAATCGCCAAAAGGGTGCGGCCTTTTCTGAAAAAAATTGCCGACCGTTACGGGGCCCGGATCAAAATCGCGGAAGTTCCCCCGGGGCCTCCGGTGCTTTCCACCCTGGTGGCCGAAGTATATGGACCGGACAATGAACAAAGGGTTGAAATCGCACGAAAGATCATGGATATTTTTGAAAGCACCCCGGGCGTGGTGGATACGGACTGGTACAGGGAAGACCCCCAGCCGCGCTTCCGGATCGCCATAGACCGGGAAAAGGCGGCTCTCCACGGCATCCCGGCGGCCATGATCACCCAGACGGTGTCCACCCGGATCAGCGGGAAGAATGTGGGACTGCTCCACCAGCCCCGGGAAAAGGAAGACGTCAACATCGTGCTTCGGTCGTCGCTTCCGGACCGTGCGGACATTGACCGGATCCTGTCCGGAAGGCTTCCGGCGGCGGACGGGAACCTCGTGCCCCTGTCCGAACTCGTATCCGTTCAGGCCATCGACATCGACCCCGCCATTTATCACAAGAACCTGATGCCGGTGGTCTACGTGATCGGCGATGTGGCGGGTGAAAAGGAAAGCCCGGTATACGCCATCCTGGAGATGTGGGATAAAATCAAGGCCATCGAGCTTCCCGAAGGGTATGAAATCGAGCAGCATACGGCGGGGCTTCCGGAAACCGATCGAAAGATCTCCATGAAATGGGACGGGGAGTGGCATATCACCTACGAGGTTTTCAGGGACCTGGGCATCGCCTTTGCCGTGGTGCTGGTGCTGATTTTCGTCCTGGTGGTGGGGTGGTTCCAGTCCTTTTCAACACCCCTGGTGATCATGGCGGCCATTCCTTTTTCCCTTATCGGCATTCTGCCCGCCCATTTCCTGATGAACGCCTTTTTCACGGCCACATCCATGATCGGTTTTATCGCCGGGGCCGGCATCGTGGTGAGGAACTCCATCATCCTCGTGGATTTCATCGAACTGCGGATCAAGGAGGGGGTCCCCCTGGACCGGGCGGTCATCGATGCGGGGGCGGTGCGGTTCAGGCCCATGATGCTCACCGCGGCTGCAGTTGTGGTAGGCGCTTCGGTGATCCTGTTTGACCCCATTTTCCAGGGTCTGGCCATTTCCCTGATGGCGGGTGAAGTGGCTTCCCTGCTCTTTTCCCGGATGACCGTGCCCATTCTCTATTTTCTGGACAAACGGTGGGAATCCGCGCATCATCAGCAACACCTTATGGGTGAACACGAAGGTTCCGCGAAAACCTGAAATATAGGGGAAGCAGTTTTCTGATTTTATTTAAGGGACTTCCTGTTTTCCTCCATTTCCCGGGAAACACAATAGATTCCCCTGCCCTCAAAACCCGGAGTGAAACATAAGTTATCGGAATTGCATTCCGCTTTGCGCCGGTCTCCTTTTTCCCACCTGTTGATCAGGCCGGGTTCCCGGATAAACGGCCGGGCCATGGAAATATAATCCGCAACGCCGTCGGCGATGATTTTTTCCGCCACTTCGAAAGACCTCAACCCGCCGACCAGGATTACCGGTATTTTTATTTCTTTTTTAAATTCTGTCGCATGTTTACTGAAATAGGCCTCTTTGTCCACGCTTGAAATGCCGGTCCTTGTCGGGGAAAGTCTCCCCCCGTTGAGAAGCCCGCCGCTCACCTCGATCGCATCAAAACCCGCATCGGCAAACAGTTTGGCCGCCGCAACGGATTCCAGGACGGTCAAGCCGCCGTCAACAAAATCCTCGCAATTCATCTTGATCAACAGGGGAACATCCTTACCTAGGACTTTTCGGACCGCATTATAAATCTCAAGATGAATCCTTGCCCGGTTGTTGATTGTCCCCCCATATTCGTCCTTTCGCCGGTTGTAAACCGGGGACAGGAATTGACTGAGGAAGTATCCATGGGCCGAATGAATTTCAATGCCGTCAAAATTTGCCGCCATCGCCCGTTCGGCCCCTCGGGCAAATGCCGCCACAAGTTCCTTAATGCCGTCTTGGGTTATTTCCCGGATATTTTTTTCCCGGGGCCCGTCGGAGGCGGAAACCCCCAGGGCCCAAAGGCCTTCCGGAAGGTGCCCGGCATGCATGCCGGCGTGGGAAAGCTGCGCGAGTATTTTTCCGCCGTTTTCATGAACCGCCGAAGTCATGCTTTTTAACCCGGGAATAAGTTCATCCTTATAAATGCCGAGCTGGAGGGGAGTTCCCTGACCTTCCCGGGAAACATACGCGTGGCTGCCGATGATCAGACCGACGCCTCCTCTTGCAAGCGCCGCCATCATATCGGCCAGTTCCGGGGTGACGGACCCCTCCGCAGTCGCCAGTCCCTCCCAGGTGGCGGACCGGACAAACCGGTTTTTAACAGGCAGCCTGTTTATCAGGGTTTCTTCAAACAATCCGCTCATCGGACCTCCCAGCCGTTTTAAAAATTCGTGTTATCCGCTTTGAAAATACTTTCGCAATCCTGATCCGAAATCCGTTCGATACGCCCATCACATTACCCGGCCGCCTTAATGGCCGCCTTCAGGGCCTGCGTGTCCTTCGGCGGTTCGGCAAATCCGGGTTTTTTGACCATTGAAATCGCCTCGACAGGAGAACCCGTTGCGCAGGCGGCGCAGCCGAAACACCGGTCCAGGTCAACCACCGGAACATTTCCTTCACCCATGGAAAGAGATTGGGAGGGACAGCGATCAAGGCAGGCCTCACAGGCCGTACACACGTCCGGATCGAATCGGGGTTCGAATCCCGAATTAAACATCAGACCGGCCAGGTCTGCTGCGGTAAAAAGCCCCTTGGGCATGGCATTGTTCACCCGGGCTTCCTCGGGTGTGAACAGCGCTTCGGCCATTTCATAGAACTCCGGTATATCCGCGCCCGCATACGGGCCGCCGCGTTTTTTCATGACTTCCAATAATTGTCTGTAAACCGCGTCACTCATGATGACCCATCCTCTCGCTTTTTTTATGAACAACGATACGACATCCGGGATTCGGGCGCCAAGCCCTTTTTTACCCGGTTTGAATCAACCGTTCAATGTCTTTCTCGATTTTGGAACGGTAATAGGCCACACGGCCGGGATTGGCCATGATCATGTCCAGTTGGCGGGTATGGAGCGTCAGATACCCCAGAATTTTCATACGGTCCAGCATATACGGCTCTTCCCGTCCTTCGATGCGGGAGACCAGGTTGTCCTCGTGGATATCGACCCGGAATCCGTATTGCTCGAGGATTTCACCTATAAATATCACCCGCTTCAACTTTCGTTCAAAATTGGCGGCACCGCCTTTGAACTGAAACGTGATGTAGTTCTCACTGATGCGACGGCTGACCAGGGCCTCCATGATGGAGAAATGGAACCCCAGGCGGGAGCTCAAACTGCAAAAATTTTTGGAAATCATAAAATAGTTGCGGTCCGAGTATTTGCTGCGGACTCCCGTGGTCAGCGCTGTATCGGCCGTTGCCCGGAACATCACCGAGGCGAAGCCTCCGCCGTCGATGGCCGGAGGCCCTTCCCAGGGAATGGCGGCGAAGCCCTCCCAGAAAGCCAGCATGGGAGCGCAGGCGATATTCTCGAGGCGTACGTACCTTCCGGTGATTTCCTCGGAAAATCCGTCGTCGAGGTTCAGTATCCACCATTGCATGGGCACTTTGTCGTAAAGCTGCTTGCTGGAGCGTTCGGGGAAATGATGTTCCTTTCCGAAATTGAACATTTCCTGGACGGATTTTTCATGGATGAACCGGGTGATGTCGTGGAAGGTTCTGCAATTGGAGGCAGTGAAATCCCGGGAATCCGGGTCCAGAAGATTCAAGGGGACAATTGATCCGGCTGCCTGCTTGAGGATTTCGTAAACCGGACTTCCGGCCATTACGCTCTTTGCCGCGGGAAAAGTCCGGGGAACCTCCACTTTTCCGCGGTAAACGGTGAGACGGTCGGCGTCAACGGTGATCATCTCGCCGTTTCCGACCTTTTCCAAAATTCCGGATACACCGAAAAGGCCGGGAACGCCGAATTCCCGGGTCACATTGGCCAGGTGTCCCGCAAATCCCCCCTGGCCGGTAATCACGGCGGCAGCGCGATTGATCAGGGGCGCCCACCGGGGAAGCGCCTGGTCGGTCACCAAAACGGCACCCTGTGGAAACATCAGCACATCGGCGCCTTTTTCCACCTTGTGCACCACGCCCGAGGCGGCTCCCGGCGATGCGGTAATCCCGCCTTTCACAATCACGGCTTCCGGGTTTTTGGCATTCTCGGCTTCCGAAAGCGGTTCCCCGGCTTTCTCCTTCAGCATCAGGGGCCGGCACTGGAGAACCAGCAGGTTTCCATCCGGGTCCAGCGCCCACTCCATGTCCACGGGAAACCCGTAATATTCTTCCAGAGATACGGCAATACCGGCCAGGGACACGGCCTGTTCTTCCGTTACAGAAAGGTTTCTCCGCCTGTCGTCTTCGGTCAAATCCATGCGGCAAACCCCCTCTTCCGGATAACACACGTATTTTCTGGCTTTGTCGGCAATGCTGCGGTGAATGACTTTCATGGGCGTTTCCCGGGATACGACCAGAATATCGCAATCCGTTGTCCCATCCACAACGGATTTGGGCAAGCCCCAGGCGGAATTGATGAAAACACCGCCATCCTGCATATCCACGGGATTCCGGGAATAAGCGACCCCGCCGCTGACGGCTTCCACCATGGCCATACACCCCACGGACATGAGAACATCCTCATCCCGGATTCCCCGGCTGAGGCGATAGCTCATGGCGGGAAGGCTGTACTTGCTGGCGACGACCTCTTTATAGGCATCGAAAAAATCCTCAACTCCCACGTTCAGCGCGGACAGGTATTGGCCTGCGAAGGAACTTCCCGCGGCGTCCTCTCCCAGGGCGCTGCTTCTCAGAGCCACTTTGAGGGGTCTTTCCCCGTTCCCGCTGATTTCCCGCCAGGCTTCCTGCATCGCATCCTTAAGGTCATCGGGAACGGAGGAGCGGATGATCAATTGTTGAATTTCAGAACTCAGTTGATACAGAACCTGAAGATCATCGCCATCCACTGCCTGCAGTTTTCTGTCGATTTCCATCTGAAGGCCGTTATGTTCAAAAAATCTATCACATGCGTAGGTGGACAGGGCAAAACCCGGCGGCACCGGAAATCGGGTTTTGTTCCGGATTTCTCCCAGGTTCGCCATTTTATTGCCGACGATATCGGCCATTTCCCGGTGAATGTCTTTAAAGGGAATGACCAGCCGTTTATCCGGGATTTGCTTCTCAGCCTTGAAAACCGAATCCAGCTCATGCCGTATGTGGACGAACCGCTCATCCAGGGCCGGAAATTTACCGGGCGCCAGTTTGTGCATATGCTGAATCATCTGGAATACATTGACCGAAACCTGTGTGCATCTTGAACGGACAAAGGACATGCTGAAAGGGTAAATTCCGCTAAGGGCCTTCTCCATATCGGCCATCGCGGAAAGGGCGTTGCTGTTGGCATTGAGCAGCAGCTTGAAATGGTGGTACCGCTCCTTGAAGTCGATGCGAAGGGCTTCCACATCTGCCGTATCTTCCGGTTTCCGCCGCGTCGTCAGTTTCTTCAAAAAAGCCATAAAACCCATAACGCAAGGGTATCCCCGCCGGTTAAGGCCGCTTAAAAAAGAAGAAAGGCCGGAGGCCTCGATTTGCGCCTTCAGCCTTTCCGTATCATTGAAGAGGGGACTTGCTATCTTTAATGATCTCCAAGCTGCAGTCCCCATCCCTCAAACATATACATGATGCCGAATCCATACCACAAGGTGTAGATGACATAAAACACCAGGGAAAAAAGAACGATCCCCACCTTGTCGGATATCTTTTCAGGCGCGATACCGTAATAGTTGTAAGAACATTCCACAGCCTTCTGCTGGACATTGGCAACGATTTTGGCCTCTTCAAACAATTCCTGTTTTTTCAAGTTCTTGTCCATCGCCTTCAACGCGGACCACCAGTTGTAGAGGGCCTGCCGCTCAGGGTATCCGTATTTTCCGGAAACAGCTTTTCCATTATTATGATACATCAGGTCGGCATCTTCAAGACTTTGCTGTAAAATCGCCCCCAGGTCTCCGGAAACCTTGATCAGATCGCCGTTGATATTGACCATGGCCCCGGCGGCGTTGAACAGGTCGGCCGTCTGCCGGGCCTGATTTTCATCAGCCAGCTTCAGTTCGACGGTAACCGTCCTCCCCTGGTATGGTAAGACATCTTCCTTCATCTGGGGGATGTAGTAAGCCGACCCCTTTGAGATGGAATTATACAGGGAATCCAGATAATTCAATCCGTTATGACCACTGAAGACCGGCATGAAAATAACCGCCAGAACCGCGAAAAAACTAACCATGAGGGCCACGCCCTTGCCGAATTCCTTTTTGTCCGCAATCATGATTTCACCCCCTCACCCTTGAGCACGCTGATATTTAAAAGAAACGTGCCGATGACCCAGACGGAAAAAGCCCCGATGACGATGAAAAATGCCCAGATGCCGATGGTGTTCAACATGGCGCCGGTGGATTTGGCAATGGGGATATACCCCATTTCCCCCAGTTTGGCCGGAAGGGCGAAAATCCGGTTCACGAAACCCGCCAGAACGGACATGGCGTAAAACCCCCGGATGGTGATTCCCGGGACCACCTTGGTCACCAGAGCGCCGATCTGGATCCCCAGCAAGGATCCCAGGAGCATCCCCATTGCCAGGGTGTAGAAAATAAACCCATAGATGGCGTACTGACTGATCCCGGCGTAACCGGCGGTGAATACGATCTGGAAAATATCGGTCCCCACCGTGGTCATGGAAGATACGCCCAGCATGTATACAAAAATGGGAAAGGTGAGAAACCCACCGCCCACACCCATGATCCCTGCGGCAAGTCCAACGAGAGCGCCGCTCAAGACCAGAAACACCCAGGATATTTTTCTTCCGCCGGGAATAAGCCCCTCATCGAATTTCACCATGGGCGGAAAATTTAAATTCTGAAGTTTTTGGGGTAAAGCGCCCAGTTCCGCCCCTTCAGATTTTCCACCATGAGCGTCCTGCACGCCCCCGCCGGCTTTCCGGCTTCTCAGATAGTCGGTCATGGCATATGTGCCCAGAAGCCCCAGCATGAGGGAATAAATGGTGGTGATAAAGGCATCGCTCAAAACCGGATTGATCTCATAGATCACCCGGTTGATCACGCCGCCGGCGGTGGACCCGATGATGGCGCCAATGAGAAAAACCAAGGCCAGAGCAACGGAAACGTTTCCCAGTTTCCGGTGGATCACCGATCCCATGATGGCCTTGGCAAAAATGTGAAACAGGTCCGTCCCCACCGCCAGGATGCCCTTGACGCCGATACTCATGAGGGCCGGAGCGATGATGAAACCGCCGCCCGCTCCGATGCAGCCCGTGATCAGCCCCGCCCCCACGCCGACGAGTATGGACATGATAAATATCATGTTGCTGTAAAATGCGGGACTGTAAGCTTCCTTTCCTCCTACAAATTCCGGTAAGGCCCCACCGATCTGATCAGCAAAGGCAAAGCTGCCCAGTACCGCCGGAATGACCAGAATCCCCAGCAGAAAGAGCCGCTTTTTGTCCTTGAGTATGGTGGTGGAAACCGACAGCTCCCACCGGGCGTGGGCTTTCGCGCCCACCAGCATGAATTTTCCCCATTGCCTGAAAAAGTTCATTTCAATACCACTCCTCCTCTTAATTATTATCGCCTGTATTCATAGCCGCGGCTATCTGTTTTATTTTACTTCCACTGCCGTTCCATCTGCCTTATCTTCTGCTCCTGAAGGTTTTTTTTCCGGTAGGCATCCTCAAGTTTGTAACACAGCTCATCGATCTCCGTAGGTTTCATCAGGTAATCGAACGCCCCGAGTTCCATTCCCTGAATAGCGGCCTCCACGCTGGCATGGCCTGTCAGCATGATGACTTCAATTAAAGGGTCTATCTTCTTGATTTCCCTTAAAGTCGCAATGCCGTCCATTCCGGGCATCTTCACATCCAGGACCACCACATCGACCGGCTGATGTTTCAGAAGGTCGATAGCTGCTTCACCGGTTTCAGCCCTCAGTGGGTTCAACCCACGTTTTCCCAGGCGCTTGGCCATGGTGGATAAGAAATCCTTTTCATCATCCACCAGCAACACCGTAATTTTTTCCATCATTTCACCGTCCGTACTTATGGACTTCCCTGATTTTGGACACCAGTTCATCCAGTTCGCAGGGCTTTGTCAGATAATCGGCGGCTCCCAATTCAAGGCCGTCTCTTGCGGCCCTTTCCGATCCGTGCCCCGTGAGCATGATCACTTTCAGGTTGGGGTCCATTTTTTTTAGTATTTTCAACACTTCGATGCCGTCCATGTCTTCCATTTTCAGATCCAGAATCACCACGTCAAAATCATTTTTCCGCATGATCTGCAATGCTTCCGCTCCACTGTAGGCCTTTGTGACGTTCAGTTTTCGCTTGGACATCCGCTTAGCCACGACATCCACGAACCCGACTTCATCATCCACGATCAACACATTAATCGGGCCGTTGGGATAGACGTCCATTCGTGCCATTTCCCCTCTCCCCATTTTTTATATGCGACGGGATGTGATCTCTTTCATGCGGGCTTCTATGATTTTGTTTTCATGCTGCTGTTTTTTCGCCGCCGCTTCCTTGACTTTTTCCATTAACTGATCATTGTCGCAGGGCTTCATCAGATAGTCGAAGGCGCCCAGTTTCATCCCGTCTATGGCTGACTCCACCGTGGCATGACCGGTGAGCATGATGACTTCCGTCAAGGGAAATGATTTTTTAATTTCCTTCAACGTGTCGATACCGTCCATTCCGGGCATCTTCACATCCAGAATCACCACTTCGATACCCGGATGATCCTCGAGGGCTTTCAAGGCATCAGGCCCGTTGTGGGCGCTCATGACCTCCAGGTCCCTTTTTTTGAGCCGCTTGGTCATGGTTTCGACAAAAGGGATCTCGTCATCCACTAAAAGTACATTTGCAACCGCCATAATGCCCCTCCTCCTGGTTGATCTTATCGTAAATTTCCATCATAGATTCATTGCACCCCGGTTTCAAAGGGAACCGGGATCTTTATTTTGAATACGGTTCCCACGTCGATCGCGCTCTTGACATCAATGTTACCGCCCATTTTGTTAATAATGCCGTAACATATGGACAACCCCAGCCCCGTTCCCTTTCCGACCGGTTTTGTGGTGAAAAAAGGGTCGAAAACCCTGGGAAGGTGGTCCGGATGGATCCCCGGTCCGTTATCCGCAATTTCTATGGTGACATGGTCGTCTTCCAGGGCTGTCGAAATATCCAGGGTTCCTCCTTTTTTTTCCATGACGTCCAGGGCGTTGTTGATCATGTTCAGAAGCACTTGCTGCATTTCCGACGGGGACATTTTCACCTGGGGCAGATCTTCACCGAAATGGGTATGAATTGCCACATTCATATATTTTGCACGCTGGTAGGAGAGACCCAGGATATCCTCGATAAGGGTATTGATTTCGACGTTCTGGACCCTCGAATCGGTCTTTCTCGCAAAACTCAAAAGCTTGTGGGTAATCTCCTTGCAACGCTTGCCCTGGGTGTTGATCTGATTCAGCGCCCTTTGGAATTCTTCAAGATTTTCACTTCGGCCGAACTCTTCTTCTTCCAAAAGATCCTGAATCCAACCCGCTTCTTCCACCATGATAGCCACGGGGTTGTTGATTTCATGAGCGATCCCGGCGGCCAGTTCACCGATGGACGCCAGTTTCCCCGTTTCTATCACCTGCTGGTTCATCATCTCCTTTTCCCGGTCGGCACGGGCGATACGGTTGACCATCCGGCGGGAGAGGAAATACGCCATCACAACAATGGCAAGCCCGCCGAGAAGGGAAATGATGACGGTAATTTTCTGAAAACCGATCAGATCGGCCAGGGCATCGTCATAGTTCTGCCGGAACACCAACAGCCAGTTGCCGTTGTTCAGAAGTGCCCCCAGGTAGATGTGTTTTTCGCCTTTATGATCCCGGCTCTCCACATAGCTGATATCATTTTCCATCACATCCGCATTCTTGAAAAAATTTCCGTACGCCACTTCATCGAGTTCAACCCCTTCGGGCTTTTTTGTCTGAAATTCGCCGTTTCGGTTCAGCAAAAACGCTATTCCTGTTTTTCCGACACGAAGATTGGTTACGACGGTGTTGAATGCCTCAAAATTGATGGTGGCCCTTAAAATCCAGAACCGGCCCTGCCACTGATGACGCACGGCCACGACAAAATGCGGATGCCCCCTTAATCCCAGGAAAACATCGCTGATGTAAAACTCGCTGGCAATGGCTTCCCTGAACCACTTGGCATCCGCGTAGTTGGCCTTCTCCAGTTTGAACGGCCCGACATAAGCCGCCTGCATGCCTTTGTCGTCCACCAGACCCAGATCCACAAAAACCTGGCCGTACAGGGCCTGGGCGCTTTGAAAAAGAATTCCCAGGCGGCGCTCATCCCTTAATTTCTCAAAATTGAGATTGCTCACGATAAGCTGGATGTCCGCCAGCTTTTCTTGCAGAAATGAATCGATGTTCTGCCGGTGTTTCTGGACCAGTTCCCTCAGGTGGGAAAAAACTTTCTCGGTATACGCAACGTTGTATTCCTCCCATATCACGCCCATCACCAGCGCACCCGGCGTAAAGGTTACGAATATGATGATCAGTATGATATTACGGGTCAGTGACCGGTAATAGGGTTGATTGATGGCTTTGGTCGCGTCTCTTATCATGGTTTCGTTATCCGCTCATGGTCGGTCCGGCGGATTTTTCCCCTTTGCGTTAAACATGTTCGCCATGACCTGCTTCAAACCCTCGATGCTGTTTCCTCTTTTTTCCACAAAAACGACATCATCAAGAATCTTCCCATACTCTTCCCAATCCTGTTCAAATGTATGAAAGACGACGATCACCGGAGGGATCCGGTCCTTCAGGACCTTAAGGGTCCCCGGTACGTCGGCGTCAAGCAGATCCGGGTCCATAATAATAACATCCAATGGATCACTATGGTAAACATACTTCAGCATTTGATGCCCGTTTTCAGCCAGGTGCACAACATACCCCTCGGCCTCCATTTCCCGTTTCAGGTAATCCCTTACATGGGAATTTCGTTCGGTTATCAATACGTTAATTTTCTTTTCCACGGATCTCATTTTCCATCAGAGGTTGTGGTTTAGCAATCCCCGTGCCATTCCGGCGTTTATTCCGATTTTACGGGTTACCTCAGGGTTCCACACGGTTACACATCGGCAGACCCCGAATCCGGTCATTTTTCTCCGATCAAATGTCAGTTTTTTTTACACCATGTAAAAATATTAAACACTGACCACTTTTTATTTTAAATTTTGTTCAAATCGATATGAAGCTCATAGGTTCCTTCATGGGGAACCAGATTCATATCAAATCCGAGTTTTTTCCCCAGGGTCAACATCTGGGTGTTTTCAGCCAGCACCATACCCATGACCCTTTGAATACCGTGGGATTTTGCAATCAACAGGCACCGGCTGAGAAGTCCTGCGCCGATCCCCCTGCCCTGCCAGTCATCCGATATCAAAATAGAGAATTCGGCTTCTTTCCGGCTCATTTCGCTGACGATGCGCCCAACCCCGATCAGTTTCCCGTGACCGTTCATTTCCCATAAAGCCACTAAGGCAATTTCACGGTCATAGTCGATCTGGGTAAACCGTGTCAGCATGCTGTGGGACAACTGCTTGATGGGGCTGAAGAATCTCCGGTAAACCGTACTCGGAGAAAGGCCTTCAAAATGCTCGATCAAAAGAGGGGCATCTTCCGGACGGATAGGCCGGAAAAAAACCTTTTCCCCTGTTTTGCAGACGACATGCTCCTCATACTGTTTGGGATAGGGGCTGATCACCAGATGCAGGGGTGCCTTGACTTCGGATTTCTGTAAAAGGATTCTGGCATCCACAGCCAGGGCCCGATTGTTTTTGATGATCATGGGATTGATGTCCAGTTCATCGATTTCCGAAATGTCCGTGACCATCTGCGCCAGGCGCACCAGAATTTCCTCCAGCAGGGTCAAATCGACGCCGGATCGATTCCGGTATCCCTTCAGCAGCTGATATACCCGGGTTTCCTCGATAAGCCTCCTGGCCAGGAGCCGGTTCAGCGGCGGCAGGGCGATTGCCCTGTCCCTGATGACTTCCGTAATAATGCCGCCCATTCCGAACAGTATTACCGGCCCGAAATCCCTGTCCATTTTGGCCCCGAAAATCAATTCGTACTCGGCATCCCGAACCATGGGCTGAAGGCTGACGCACCTGATCCCGGCATCCGGAAAGGCTTTATCACACGCCGCGACAATGGCTTTATAGGCCTGTCTCACCGCGTTTTCGTCTCCAAGGTTTAAGAGGACCCCGTTGTGGTCGCTCTTATGACTGATGTGCTCTGAACAGACTTTCATCACCAGGGGAAAGCCGATCTCAAAACCTGCCTTGACGGCATCATCCTCGGAGGATGCCGTTCCGGTTGGGTTCACCGGGATCCCGTAGAGAGACAGCAGGTGTTTGGCATCAGGTTCCGTAAGCATCCGCCGGGATTCCCCGAGGCGGTTCTCAACGAAAGTTTTGGCTTCTTCCCGGTGGAACTCCAGCTTCCCCGGGAGATTCGATGGAATTTCCTGCAGCAGTTCGACATTCTCACCATATCGGACCAGATTCATAAAAGCCCGGACGGCACGTTCCGGCGTATCAAAGGTGGGGATTTGGGCACGGTTGAAAATTTCCCTGCCTGCCTCCACGTCCCTTCCCCCGATCCAGGCGGTGATCACGGGAACTTTTTTCCCCGAGAGTTCCCGTGCCAGGGCCAAGGCGACTTCGCCGGGATCGGTCAGGGCCTGGGGCGCCAGCATGACCAGCAGGCCTTTGACTTCCGGTGCGCTCAAACAGATTTTGACCGCTTTTTCATATCGTTCAGGGGTAGCGTCCCCCAAGACATCTATGGGGTTGGAACGACTCCAGTGTTCGGGGAGGACTTCATTCAATTTTGAAAGGGTCGCAGGCGAAAGCTCCACCGGTTCCGCACCGTAATCCGAAAGCGTGTCTGCGGCCATGACGCCGGGGCCTCCGGCATTGGTGATAACGGCCAGTCCATGCCCCATGGACCGCGGGGCCTTGGATAACAGCTCGGCACAATCGAAGAGCTCTTCAAACGTCTTTACCCGAACGATTCCGGCGCGTTTAAAAGCCGCATCATAAACCGCATCTTCCCCGGCAAGGGCCCCGGTGTGGGAGGACGCCGCCCTTGCACCGGCCCTGGATCTACCGGCCTTAAGGGCAATAACGGGTTTTATCCGGCAGACCGCCCTGGCCGCGCTCATGAAATTCCGGATACGGCTTAAATTTTCGATATACATGACGATACTGCTAACATCGGGCTCCCCTCCCAGGTAATCGATGACATCGCTGAAATCAACATCCAGCATCGAGCCCAGGCTGACGATGTAGGAAAAACCCATCTGCTCCTTGATGGACAGGTCGAGTATGGTGGTTAAAATGGCGCCGCTCTGGGAGATAAAGGCCATTTTCCCCTTAAGGGGCATATGGCTGGCAAAGCTGGCGTTCAGATAATGCCCCACGCTGATAATGCCCAGACAATTGGGGCCGATTATCCTGAACCCACCGCCGTTGCCGGCCTCCTTCAGGATGGCCTCTTCGATTTTTTTCCCTTTTTCTCCGGTTTCCTTTCCCCCTGCGGAGATGATGACGGCTCCATTGATACCGGCTGAAACGCACTCCCGGATCAAGGAAGGAACCGTTTCAATGGGCGTGGCGATCACCGCCAGGTCGGGGGGTGTCTTCAGATCTGAAACGCGCCTGCAGGCTTTTTTCCCCCATATAGTATCATAATGGGGGTTGACGGGATAAATTTCACCCCGATATCCGCCGCTGATGAGGTTGAACATGATGGCGGAACCGACATTTCCCTTTCGTTCCGTTGCCCCCACCACGGCGACCGACTTGGGCTGAAACAGGGCATCAAGATGGATTGCGGTCATGACCGGCGAGTCTCCTGTGGAATCGGGTTATTTTTGTTTATTTCCCAGAATCGCCGGTATCCGGTAAGGATTGATCAACAACACCGGCGCCGCGGCCATTTTCGAGACGCTGTTGGCCACGGAGCCGAAAATCACGCGATCAAGCCCTTTTCTGCCGTGGGTTCCCATGATCACCAGATCGATTTTTTCCTCTTGTATATACACCAGAATCCGTTCCGCGGCATCTCCCGATACCACCGCCGTCTTAACGGACGATATGCCGGCAAAATGATTTTCCTTGAATTCCTTTAATTTCTTCGTGGCGCCTTCGTTCACCTGTTCCTCGAAAAGGTCGATGGATGGGTGGGGCACATAGATGCTGACAAAATAATCGAATACCCGGGCCACAAACAGGAGATGGATCTCTGCATCAAATTTTTCCGCCATGGTTTCCACATAGGGGGCGATTTTTTCCGAAACTTCGGACAGATCCACGGGAAACAATATTCTTTTAATCTCCTTCATCTTTCTTCCTCCTTTTGCCTTTAGGCGTTTTACCGGTAGTAAGGGTTCAGGCGTATTTTTTCACGCCTGAGTGATTGCCTGAATGGACTGCAACACATATGCCAAACCCGTTCGACGGGGTTGATGCCTACAACCCATTGTTTTATTGCGAGTTATTTTTCCATAAATTTGTTCTGAAAATTATTCGGAAAAGGCCTTGTCGGTTTTTTTTACATCCTGTAAGAACCTGATGACGGTCAAAAAAGAGGCCGAAAAGAATTCAAATGAAATTTCTCTGGGTTAAGATGAGATTTTGAAAATAAAATCAATCTGAGCTGACGGAAGTTTTCATTTTAAGATGGTATTTTTCAATTTTGGAATGCAGGGTCGGCCGTGATAGGCCCAGAAGTTTCGCGGCCTGGGAACGGTTGCCCTCCGTTACCTTCAAGGTCTCGGAAATAACGATACTGGCCGCCCGGTCCATGATGGCGTCAAACAGGTCCTCCCGATGGCGATTCATCATTTCCTTCCTGACCCACTGAACAATGCCTTTCTCGTCATCCATGTCTTCCACGCCGCCGGGATGCACGTCCTGACCAATGGCCCGTAAAATGTCTTCAGGGCTCAGGGGAGTCCCCCGGTTAAAAATCAGCGCCTTGTGGATCGTGTTGGCAAGCTCCCGGACATTGCCGTGCCAGAACTGCTGGGACAGAAGTGCTTTGGTCTCTTCGGTAACGCCGGGGTTGTCCACCGACGCCTGCCTTGAAAACCGCGCCATGAAATAGTCCGTCAACAGAGGGATATCGCTGGGACGTTCCCTTAACGGGGGCAGCCAGATGGTGACCACTTTCAACCGGTAATAAAGATCCTCCCTGAATCTGCCTTCGGAAATTGCTTCTTCCAGATTCCGGTTTGTGGCCGCGATGATTCTGACATTGACGGGTATGGTTTCCCGACCGCCTAACCGCTCCACACATCGTTCCTCAAGGAGTCGGAGGATTTTTCCCTGAAGGCTCAGCGGCATATCCCCGATTTCATCCAGAAAAATGGTCCCTCCGTTAGCCTGTTCTATTTTGCCGATCCGGCGGTGGACAGCCCCGGTAAATGCGCCTTTTTCGTAGCCGAACAACTCACTTTCCAGAAGGGTCTCGGGAATCGCCACGCAGTTGATCACCAGAAACGGTTTGTCCTTACGCAGGCTGTGCTGATAAACGGCCCTGGCGCCCAGCTCCTTTCCCGTTCCCGACTCCCCGCGGATCAGCACCGTGGCCTCGGTAGAGGAAACCCTGCCGATGGCCTTGTAAACCTCCTGCATGGGTTGACTGCGACCGATAATGGCCTCCTTGAAGCCGCCGTCCGGAACCATGTCCATTTCAACGGGGGACCTCATGAATTTTCCGGCATCAAGGCCCTGGGCGATAATCTTGAGAATGTCAGGAATGTCAAACGGCTTTAACACGTAATCGAAAGCCCCCATTTTGGTGGCTTCGATAGCGGTTTCCGTGGTGCCGTAGGCAGTCATGATGATCACGGGCAGTTTGGGTTCCAGGAGGTGGATCTGCTTGAATGTTTCCAGCCCGTTCATTCCGGGAAGTCGCATATCCAGGATCACCAGATCAGGAGATTCGACTTCCAGCAGTTCTAATCCCGCCTCCCCCGAAGCGGCACCGATGCAGCGGTATCCCTCTTGGGTCAACAGCTTTTGAAAGCTCTGCCTCAGCTGATCGTCATCGTCAATAACCAGGATCGTTCCCAAATACTTCCTCCTTTACCGCAAGCGTAATGATAAACGTCGCTCCCTTGCCTTCTTCGGAAACAAGGTCCAGGCGACCGCCATGTTCCTCGATGATTCTTTTGACAATACTTAAACCCAGGCCGGTTCCTTCTTCCTTGGTCGTGAAAAACGGATCCAGCACACGGTCCTGCATGGCGGACGGGATTCCCGGGCCATTGTCCGAAACCGCTATCACCACCGCCCTGCCACCCGTCGGCGATATGATGACCTTTTCATCGAGCACAATGGTTCCCCCGTCCCGCATGGCTTCGCAGGCGTTGATCACGAGGTTGACGATCACTTCCTTTATCTGGTCCGGGTCAACCTGGATATCGGGCAGGCTCTTCACCCGTTTCACCTGGAGGGAAACCTTGTAGGACTTCAGCCGATGTTCGAGCAGCTGTATGGTTGAGTCCACCACCGAAGAAGGACTTATCTTCTGCATCTGGAGTCTGGGGGGCCTTGAAAATTCAAGAAAATTCTGAACAATGGTATCAATGTGGCGGATTTCTTCCGATATGACGTCGAAATCTTCTTTCTGGGCATCAGCCATTTCCAAGGACCGGCTGAGGGAGAAAAGCCTCATTTTAACGGAAGTAAACGGATTACGAATACTGTGGGCCATGCCTGCGGCCAGTTTTCCCACCAAAGCCAGTTTTTCGGCTTCCAGAAGATGTTTCTGGCTTTTTTCAAGCTCTATCTGAGAATCATCCACATCCTTGATCAGGTTGTACACGCTCCGACTCAACGCCTTGATCTCGTTTTCCTTTCCCTTGCCGTTTTTCTTCCTGTCCGCTTCCCGGGTCAGCATTTTCACCGGATCCAGAATCTGTTTCATCAGGATAAAGGCCATTAACAGGGCAAGCAGAAAACCCGCCGTCATGGCCGCCAAGGAAATAAACCGGAGGTTTCTCGCCTGGTCATGACTGTCCCGGCTTGCGGACATAATTTTGGCCGTGTGGATTTCCTTATAATTCTGGCAGAGCGTCAGGATTTTGAAGAAATGATCGCGGGTTTTTCTATGAAGCAAAACCCCGGTATCCTTTTCCCCGGACTTATAATAATTGATGACCCGGTCCTTGATTTCGATATAGGATTCATATTCCCGGTTCAACTGGTCAAGGATAACCTTATCCTTTCCCGCATGGGTATTCTCCATGGCCTCATGCAGGCGTTCCTTGAAAATCTGCCGGTATTCCCCCAGTTGGCGAAGCCAGTCCGGATCACCGTCGATAAAATAATACGAAACAAATCCTTTCTGGTTCACCAGGGCGATTTCCAGGGCTTCGGCAGTTTGCAGCGCTGTTAAATATTTTGAAAAAATCGAGTTGAGAAGGGTTTCCATGCGGTAGGTGTACAGCATCATCACCATGCCGCCCATCAGGGTTATAAGCACAATTCCACCAAGTATTACAGTAATTCGGCCACGAAGGTTTATGCTGTTCCACATATGTCCATCATTGTGATAACGATTATTTTTGCCGCAGACAAAGTTCTAATTCACCTTGCCGCCATGGCCAGTCAAAAGAAATAATTATGCCGCTCACAAATCCCCATGTCAATTTTGTTGACCCCTTTTTTTCTCCATCCCCGTAAAAGCGGCCCTTAATCCTGAAATTTCAAAGCAAAATATATGCCAAATCCTTCATACGCTGAACGCACCTCCCCGACAAAACCGCTTGCAAGGGTGAAACATCGGCCATTCCAGCGGAAACCCGCCATTTGACGAAAGGAATTGCCTCATCTGATTTGGTGCAAAACCGGAACTATGGGTTCACTTTATTTTTATATTAATAATTCAAGATATTATATCTATTTATGGCTATTGCTGGAGCCCGGAATGCACTTTATAGGAACTAAAAGTTCTTTTTATTCTGAAGGACAGCCGCGAGCGCCGGCGAATAGTTTAAATATCTAATAATTTCAAGTATATTATATTAAAAAAGCCTTGCCTTAAAATCGGCACGGTGCTTGCATTGCCAAACCACACCCAAACAAGGGCGATCAACCTCACCTTAAAAAACCATGGAAGGAAAAAATGCAACCGCAACCCAGTGTTGAGAAACCCAAGGAAACACTTTGCGATGACAGAGATGAGGATCCCTTAGGTCAGGGGTTCGATTATCACGAAGACATACCTTCAAGTATTCATAACATCTACCGCCGCATGACAAGCCCGCGCCGCAGTTTTATCAGATCCGGCGCCGGTCTTTCAGGAAGCGACAGGCAACTCCGTCGCTCCTTCCGGCATCAATTTTTCCCCGGTGTTAAAGACAAGCAGTGGAATGACTGGCACTGGCAGATTCAGAATCGGATCAGGACCCTGCCCCGGTTGTCCGATATCCTCAAACTCTCGGATGAGGAACGAAAGGCCATGGAAATGACCGGGGTTTCGCTGCCTCTGGGGATTACGCCTTATTATGCCGGCCTGTTGTCTTCCGAAGACCCTCACCAACCCCTGCGTAAGACCGTTGTTCCCACGCTTCACGAGCTGTTCAAAATGCCCTGCGAGGCGGATGACCCCCTGGGAGAAGACCGACAAAGCCCTGTTTGCGGACTGGTTCATCGGTACCCCGACAGGGCGCTCTTGCTGGTGACGGATTTCTGCTCAACCTACTGTCGTTATTGCACCCGGAGCCGGATGGTGGGTCATGGGGCCATTTATCCCAATCGAAGCCGCCTCCAGATGGCTATCGATTACATTCAGAACACGCCATCCATTCGGGATGTGCTGCTCTCCGGCGGGGACCCGCTGACCCTGAGCGACGACCGTATCGAATGGCTTCTCCAACAGCTTCGACCTGTTTCTCACCTGGAGATCATCCGGTTCGGCACCAAGGTCCCGGCGGTGCTCCCGCAGCGGATCACCAAAAAACTGGTCCGAATCCTGAAAAAATACCACCCCATATGGATGAGCCTGCACTTTGTTCATCCTGATGAATGCACGCCGGAATCATACCGGGCCTGCGCCATGCTGGCGGATGCCGGCATTCCTCTTGGCTCCCAGACCGTGCTTCTGAAAGGGGTAAACGACAATGTGGGCACCATGAAGGAACTGATGCATCACATGATGAAGATGCGGGTGAGGCCTTACTACCTCTACCAGTGCGATCCGATCAGCGGCTCCAGCCATTTCCGCACCCCCGTGGAAAAGGGCCTGGAAATCATCCGTGGATTGAGGGGGTTTACCAGCGGGTACGCCGTGCCGACCTATGTGATAGACGCTCCGGGGGGTGGGGGTAAAATACCCCTGATGCCCAATAATATTGAAAAGCGCCGAAAAGACGCCATTGTCATGAAAAATTATGAGAACAGGTTGTTCACCTATCCGGATGTCGGATCTCAAATCCATAGTTGACGCAACACTATTTAACGATGTGGCAGGGTGCAGGAGCCCTGCCTTATCGTTTGTGAAAACCGTTTTTTCCATACCCTGTAAAAAAAACCTGCCGATCCTGCAGGATGAGGACAAAAGTGCCTGATGAAAATAGGAATGACATACGATCTTCAGTCCGAATATCTGAAAAAGGGCTATTCATTGGATGAAACCGCGGAATTTGACCGCGACGACACCATAGATGCCATTGAAAAAGTATTGGCCGATCTGGGCCATGAGCCGGCAAGGATCGGAAATGCTGAAAATCTTATCCAGCACCTTTCCGCCGGAGACAGATGGGATCTGGTTTTCAATATCGCCGAAGGCCTTCACGGCATCGGCCGGGAAGCCCAGGTACCGGCCATTCTGGAAGTTTTTGACATTCCCTATACCTTTTCGGATCCCCTGGTGATGAGCCTGACCCTTCACAAGGCCATGACCAAACGCATTATCCGGGATGCCGGTCTGGCCACGACGGATTTTTATCTCCTGGAATCTGTCACGGATGCGGGGAACATTCATTTTGACCCGCCGTGGTTTATCAAACCCGTTTCCGAGGGAACGGGGAAGGGCATATCCCCCCATTCCATCATCCGCCGGAGAAAAGATCTTGAAATTCCGGCACAAGCCCTGCTTTCGCGGTATCGCCAGCCCGTTCTGGTGGAACCCTATCTTCCAGGGCGGGAATTCACCATGGGGATAATAGGAACCGGGAAAGAGGCAAAAGTACTGGGAACAATGGAGGTCCATCTTTTAAGCGGGGCTGAACCCGGAGTCTACTCCTATGCCAACAAGGAAAACAGTGAAGCGGTTGTCCGCTATTCACTTCTGAAACCCGGGGATGATCCGGCGGTGAAAACCGCCGAAGAGATTTGCCTTTGCGCCTGGCGGGTGCTGGGATGCCGGGACGCCGGGCGGATCGATATCCGGTGCGATGAAAAAAGCCGCCCTTTTTTCATGGAAGTCAACCCCATGGCCGGCCTGCATCCGGAGCATTCCGATCTGCCCATTATCTGCGGCCTTATCGGACTGCCCTATATCCGCCTTATCGAAATGATCGTCAATTCGTCTGCCGTAAGATGCAACCCTTTTACGGATGCCATTAAATGAAAATCGCCATTGTTCATCATGCCGTAAGCGACACCCCGGCCCCGGACGATACGGATGTCCTCATCCAGGCGGAGGCTGTTTTATCCGCTCTGAATGAACTGGGCCATCAGGCCCTTGTCCTTTCCTGCACCCTGGACCTGTTCGCCATGAAAAGCCGTCTCGAAGACATCCGGCCCGACCTTGTTTTCAATCTGGTGGAATCTCTTGGCGGCCGGGGCCGTCTGATTCATTTATTTCCCACCCTTCTCGATGCCATGGGTCTTGCCTATACAGGCTCAAGCGCCATGGCCGTTCTTTTGTCCTCCAACAAGATCCTTGCCAAGGCCCATATGGAAAAAGCGGGGATTAAGACACCCTCCCTGATCAGCGCATCAACCCCGTTTCCACCGGTTTCAGAATTGCCTGAATTTTCAGATGATGCCGAGAAAAAAAAATGGCTGATCAAGTCCGTGTGGGAACACGCATCCATCGGTCTGGATGAAGGCGCCGTCATTGAGAGAAAAAATCGGGAAGAAATCCTTGGATTGCTGGAAAAAACATCTTGTCCACCCAAAGACGAGCGGTTTGCCGAGGCTTACATCGAGGGCAGGGAATTCAATATTTCTCTTCTGGCCGGCCCGGGGGGGCCTCAAGTCCTGCCCCCGGCGGAAATCATCTTTGATGGATATCCGGATGACAAGCCGAAAATCGTAGGGTACAGGGCCAAATGGGATCCTTCATCCTATGAATACCATCACACCCCCAGGTGTTTTCAGTTCCCGGCAACCGATGCTCCCCTTCTCCGGGAGATCGATCAAATCGCCCGGAGATGCTGGGAGGTCTTTGGCCTCGGGGGATATGCCCGCGTCGATTTCCGGGTGGATGTCGATAACCGACCGTGGATACTTGAAATCAACACCAATCCCTGCCTTTCCCCGGATGCCGGGTTTGCCGCCGCCGCAATCCGGGAGGGCATAGGGTTTACCGAAGTGGTCAAGCGGATCCTGGAGCACCCGGTTTTACGGCATGTTCCGGGATGCGGGGAAGAAAAACGTGCGAAAGTCCCGGATATCCACGTTCATTCGTCCTCCCGAAAATGCACGGTTCCTTTATCCTTCCGCTATGAACCCAATCCGGACGATATCGCCCGGGTGGGCGAAATGACCCATGAAACCGGTTTTTTCCGGGAGGACGAAATTCAGGTGGCCATGGAACTCGTTAAGGAACGACTGGAAAAGGGGGTGGCCAGCGGGTACCACTTTATTTTCGCCTTAAACAAGGACTTCCCTGTAGGGTATACCTGCTACGGCCCCATCGCCTGTACCGTATCCAGTCATGACCTGTTCTGGATCGTCGTTTCTCCGGATTATCAGCAAAACGGCGTCGGGCAAATCCTCATTGCCGAAACAGAGAAACAGGTCCGGAGAATCGGGGGGACACGGATCTACGTGGAGACTTCTCACAAGGACCAATACCGCGGCACCCGGCGCTTTTATGAACGCTGCGGATATGTTCTGGAATCGGTCCTTCATGATTTTTACGCGCCCGGCGACGGCAAGGCCACTTACAGTAAATCCCTGTTCTCTGAAAATACCCTGCCCTGAGTGTCCGGGCAGGTTATAAGGCTAAAATCAGCCTGGCCATGGAGAAAAAGATCAACAAGCCGGTAATATCCACAACGGAGCTTAAGGCCGGGCTTGCCACAAGAGCCGGGTCCAGCTTGAACCGGGCCACGATCATGGGCAGAAGCGCGCCGATAAGGGTGGCGCTGATCACCTGAAGACTTAAGGCCGCGGCCACGGCAAAGCCGATCATGGATAGCGACGCCCCCTGGGGCAGCATATCTCCACCCCCGAAAATCACCACGCGGCCATACGCAAGAAAGCCGAGAAGCATCCCCAGCATCAGGGCCACCTGGGTCTCTTTTGCCAGAATTCGAAAAATATCCCGGAAAGAGATTTCCTTTAGGGCCAGGGCCCTGATCACAAGGGTTGCCGACTGACTCCCCGTATTGCCGCCGCTTGCGGCCAGCATGGGCATGAAAGCGGCCAGAATGGCGAACTGCAAAAGAAGACTCTGATAATTTTGCACAATAAATCCGGACACCAGCCCCAGTCCGGCCAGGGCGACCACCCATACCGACCGGTTTTTAAAATGGGACCAGGCCGAAATCCGGAGATAGCCCGCCGACTCGTGACTTCCGGCAATGGCCATGAATTTTTCCATGTCTTCGGTGTGTTCCTGGGTAATGATGTCGATGGCGTCGTCATGGGTGATGATGCCCACCAGAGCGTCACCGCCGTTGATCACGGGCAGGGCGATCAAATCGTATTTCTGAATTTTCCGGGCTGCGTCCTCCTGGTCATCGTAAACTCTGGCAAAAATCACATCTTCATTCATGATATCGGCGATCCGGGCATTCTTCTGCGCCAGGATCAGGTCTTTTAAAGACACAAACCCCATAAGCTTTCGCTTTTCGTTTACGACATAGGCATAATAAATGGTTTCCTTGTCCGGAGCAACCTGGCGCAGCCGTTCCACTGCCTCGGATGCCGTTAGATCCGGGGTAAGAAAAGCATAGTCGGATGTCATGACGGCACCTGCGGTGCCTTCCTCGTAGGACGCCAGACGGCGGATGTCCTCCCGTTCGGCCTGTGCCAGCGCAGGCATGAGCCGTTCGCGTTTTTCTTCCGGCATTCGCTTGAACAGGTCCGCCCGGTCGTCCGGTGGCATCTCGGTGAAAAGGGGAACCGCATCCTTCCTTTTCAACGTCGATATGACATCCACCTGAAATTCACCTTCAAGGTGGCTGAAAATCTCCGCTCTTAACGGCAGATCAACAGTGTTTAACACCTCCCAGACCTCCTCGGGCGACAAAGGCGAAATCAGCTCCGCCACCTCTGCGGGGTGACAGGATTCACAGAATTCATGGATATCCGAAAGGTTTCCGGAATTGATCAGTTCCCGAAGAGTTGGAACCAGAAGTGTATTTTTCATTGATAACCTCCCCAATGGCCGCGGCGGATGGATTGTACGGCCCCGGGAAGCAGGTGGGAGAGTTTAAGGGCTTTCAGGATTCGGCCCTTTCCCTCACATCATAATCCGTAGGTCACAATCGCAGTATCTCAGGATTATCGTATTTTTCAAATCTCGATTTTTGTTGCCGGCATGCCCAAATCGGACAACCGTCCGGGTCGTCGTTCATTTTTAATTCCTTGTTAAAGTTATTCGGTTTTGTGCCGCCTTATAATCCAGAAAATGGGCCAGGTCAACCATCAAATGGCTGACCACATGCCGAGGTAAAGTCCGGATTCGGGGATTTTATGCAAGGGATTTGATCTGTGCCCTTTTTGCTGAATAGGCCTGAGACAGCACTTCCACAAGGGATCTATTGAGAACCTGGTCGGTGTCCACCACAAAGTGGGTGTCCGGATTTTCGGCGGCAAACGGAACCGCCCTTTTTTCCATTTCCAGAAAATGGGACAGCCGGGCGTCCGATTCCCCGGGGTCGAGTTCTCTCTGCTGCAGGCGGGATATGCTGGTCTGGTGTTTGCAGACGCATTGAACCCAGACGAGGTCGGCGTCCATATCCTCGGCCAGCTGACCGATCCATTTTCGCCATTTGGGTTCAAGAAAAGTGGCATCGAGGATTACCGACCCTCCGGCCGCGAGGCGTTCCTGAGCCAGGGATATCAGGCGGGAATATACCCGGGTCCGGAAGGCCGTCCGGTAGATCCCTTCATTAAAGGAAGCCCGGGTCCGGGAAGATTTCTTCAGTCCTTTTTTTCGTTCCACATCCGAATGGAACACGGGCAGCGACAAGGCCTCGGCCGTTTTTCCGGCCAGGGTGGACTTTCCCGAAGCCGGAAGGCCGAAAAATACCCACAGGGTGGGGCGGCCGAAGAGAAGGGCATAGAAATATGCCTGGTTCAGATAACGCCGGATCTCCCTTTCCATGAACGCATTTTCCTTCAGCCGGTTTTGGCCGATGGAAAAACAGGATACTTTTAAACGGACAAGGGCCCGGTATGCGGCATAAAAGTCCAGCAACTGATATATTTCAACATCGGCCGCACTGATGGCGTAGGAGGAGACCAACTCCCGCCCGAGATCCGGGCAGCCGAGGTGATCCAGATCCATGACCAGAAATGAAAGGTCGAGGGCTGCGTCGCCGTATCGGAACCGTTCGTTGAATTCGATGCAGTCAATCACCTGGATCCCGTCATGATAATACACATGTTCGCATCTTAAATCCCCGTGTCCGTCGCGGATCCTCCCAGCGGCGATGCGGCGGTCAAAGAGATCGCCATGATCTTTGAGGAAAGACCGGCATACCTGTCGGATGAATTCCCATCTTTCACCGTCAAAAAGACCTTTCCCCACAAAAGGTTCAATTCCGGCAAAATTTTCCTCCATGTTCAATGAGATCAATTCACGCTTTCCAAATTCATCCTGGTGAGAACCATGCTCCGCCTTTTCATAAAAAGCGGCCAGCATCCTTCCCAGGGTCGTTATGTGATCAACGCAGATTTCCCCTCTTCGGATAAGCGCCGAAAGGCTCTTGTTGTCCGGCAACCGGGTCATTTTCACGGCATATTCCACCACCATCCCCCCGGGCATGAGGGAAAACCCGCCCTGGTCATCCTGATAGATGCCCACCACGTCGTGATAAATTCCCCGGCTCAGGCGCTGGTTCAGAAGCACTTCCCGCTCGCAGAAGAAACGGCGGTCGTCAAGGGAAAGAAAATCCAGAAAATCGAATTTTACCGGTTTTTTCAGTTTATAGGCCCACGGCCCGGCCAAAAACACCGTGGAGATGTGGGTATCCCGGCGCTCCAGTCCGGTTGCGTCGTGGGGATAGAATTCCGGCTCGGACATGGCACGGCAAATGCTTTCAAACATAGAATTTTCTCCCCTGCAATGACTTTTGTCGAAGGCCGTGGATATTGTCGATTCTGGTCATTTTGCATCGGTCTGTCAATCCTTTTTCGCGGTCTTTTTGCCGGTATCGGCAACCGGCATAAAATCCTCCCAGTTTCAAATGATGAAACCGTTCGGACGGGTAACCATGGAGAATGCAGGATTTATGTCTTCACTATTGAACCAATGTCGCATGCCATCCGGCCTCACGTTTTTCCCAGTAACGGTTCTTCAGATTCACCGAGATGGGGCCTGGTTTATCGCCGGACATGATGTCTTCGGAAATGATATATACATAAGTATTCCTGAGGCCGGTCAGCCGGATGCATTCCATCATGATCTCCGTCATGGCGGCATCATCAAGGCCGAGATGCATGCGAAAGCCCGCCAGGGTATTCCGGAAACGCTTCAGGTGATCCTTAAGACGAAAAAAGTTACCGTTCCATGTGCTGATGACGTCGTAACAGACGTCCGCATGCATAAACCCCATATCCCATATGGGAATTACTGCACCCTCCAGGGAGACGTATTGCCCGTATACATATGCCGCGCCTTGCGAATAATCTTTTTCAGCCATGATCAATCTCCTTTATTGTTAAACGGTGAACGGTAATTCGTGAACCGTTGATGGTGACCCGCACGTGTCGCGGCGGCTTCTTTTTCCGGGGTGCTTCCTGAATTCACTACAGGGTCCGTGAAATAATAATCTCTTCTTTGATTTCAAAAAAGGATGAACTCTCCCGGATTCTTTTAAATGCCTCATCCAAAAAAGGTTTCGGGTCGATACATTCCTCCGGAAACACGACTCCCTTTCTGGTGATCCTGCCCTGGACGATCCACTCGGCGCCCAATGAGCAGGGGAGTCCTGTAGACGGCCCCATAAACCCGTTAAAATAGAGTTTAACGGTAATTGCGTTGCCGCCTTTTTTCCCTTTCACCTCACAGATCATGCTTGAGCTGATGGGGCGGTCTTTGGGTATCTCGCGCGGCGGCTGGGCCATAAGCAAAGATATGAGAAAATCCCGTGGAACAACCATCCGACCTTTTACGTTTAACGGTTCTTCACTGCCCATGCCCATCATGGACAGAAACTTTATCGCCTCGTATTCCTCCACCGGATAAGTTCCGATTTTGATGGATATGTTTTTGATATCGGGGAGCACGCGCATCAGCGTGAAGATCTCCGGGTGCCCGAAGGGGGATACCTTCCCCTTGCCCAGATGCGGCCCGAAATCGACTTCTTCTTCATCCATGAAGGCTTCCTTGTATGTTCTTTTGCCACCACTGACGACGGGAACCTTGCCGAAAAAATTGGCAATCATGTGGCCCGCGACTGCGGGTCCCTCCGGTTCCGCATTGTTAATCAACTGCGGCAGATGAACTTCTTCGACCTCGTCCATTTTACCGGCACAATCCAGGACAATGAGGGGGCAAAGCCCGGGGCTCACCCCAAGGCCGACGAGAATTGTCAAGCCCTTGTTCTTCGCCTCCTGGTCCCATTTGATCATTTCCTCGTGGGCCGCAATGTCGTCGCAGAAGTCAATGTAGTTCTTGCCGGCCGTAATCGCCGCTTTCACTACAGGCGGACCCAGAAGGTAGTAAGGCCCGGTGCAGTTCACAACGAGATCCACATCCCTTATTGCCGGCAGCAGACTGTTCATATCCAGAACGTCCACCCGCCGTGTCGAAACCTTAGGGCTGTTTAACTCCCCGGCGAAGTTATCAGCAGCTTCCAGATTGATGTCTGCTATTACAACCTCGTCGAAAACGTTACGCTTCACCATATCCCTGGTCGTAAAACTTCCCTGTGCGCCGCATCCGCCGATAACGATAGCCCTCATTCTTATTCCCCCTCATTTCGAGTTTGGGTTAAATTCATCATTTCGCCTTCATCAGGCTTTTGAATCCCGCATCGTTTCTTTCCAGGTAGGGATTCGGGTAGGCGATACTGAAGGAAAAAGTGCTGTGCGTGTCAATAAGGTCTTCATTGTTGAACTGAAAGAAATGGACGGCGCCCATGGACGGAATAAATCCCCAGAACGGAATGAAGGTGCGGTACAGGCGGTCTTTCTGGTCATAAAAAAGCCAGATCACCGGCTGAAGCGTCTCCTTGTCCACATACCAGATCCGCTTGCTGTAGATGTAGTTGGGGTCTTTTTGCTTCATTTCAACCACTCAGACTGGCCTGCGTTCAAACTTTAGATTTTTGTATTTGAATTTTTCCTTTGAGTCGATACAGGAATCTCCCACGTCCGTCATGACCGGAACGAGAAACTCCCGGTCCTCGATGATTTTAAATTCATACGGGTAGACTTTCGGAGAAAGCTTCTGGGCAAACCCCCAGGCGTCATCCATGGCGATATCCTGGCCGATGGCCTGGTCCTGGGTATCGCTGGAAGACAGTTTGCGAACCCGTCTTAAAATGTTCACATAGGCCAGAACGTTGGTTTCTTTTTCCGGAATGATGAATGCCGTGCTGCAGTAGATGTTGCCGTAAACGTCGCGGGGTTCGAGGACCGTATAGCGGTAAATCCCCTGTTCCTTCTGGTCCCGGGCCCGCTCGTCAAGCCACCCGATGGGCGGGAATTGAACCCTGCCGATGGTATTGATGATGGGAGCAATGCCTTTCCCCACATGATCGATTTTCCAGTCTTTGTTGACGCCGATGACATTGTCCAGGGCAATGTAGCTGTCCCAGTTGGCCAACCCGTAAGCAAAGGTCCAGTTGTAGATGATCTGCATGGCTTTATGGGGGCCGGAAGGTCTGGGAAAAGGAAAACCGGCGATATAGGAGTCATGGATCAAATATCCGTTCGCTTCCTGTTTGACCGTTCCCATATTTTTTTTTGTGGCTTCGGCAAGGGGCAGGGACCGGTAATACTGCCGGGCGGGCACAACTTCGAATTCCGTAAAATTGCCGATCAGATTGGGGTATGGCGCCGCACCGGGCTCATTGAATTTGTTGTAGAAATATTCCGGCATCAACTGCTTGAAATCCAACCGGTCCTTATCCTTCAAGGTGTATTTCCCCGGCGTTATTTCAGGAACGATTTTGCCCACTTCCTCGGGTGCTTTAAGCCCGACGACGTCGGCCCAGAGGGTTTTCATCTGATTCTCATCAAAAATGAGCGTACTCCAAACCTCCTCGGAGAGCCATTTTTTCAGGTATTGGGAATCCCTGTAGAAAGGCGCAGGGTCATCCATCACTTTCTTAACCGCTTCAACATCCGAATGGCTGATCTTGAAAACTTCCTTGGCCGCAAGGGGTGAGCCCAGCAGAAAGGCAATGAACAGTATCACGGAAATACCTGCATATCTTTTCATGAAAGACCTCCTTTAGGTGCTTTGTCGCTGTTGTGGAACAGATCAGCTCCAGTTGTATTTAATCTTGAATCCGATATAGTTTTTATGGGTAAAAAGATCGATGTTGTCCATTTTCTCCCGTGCGTCGATAAACAGGCCTTCAAGTGTGTATTCCCATTGGTAGGTTCTGGTATACGTCAGGGACGGGAGTAAAAGATCCGCCTCTCCATTGAAATCATGCAGCCAGGCCAGCGAAGGCTTCAGCCTTGCATTCAGGTAGGTGGTTTCCAGCAACAGGCCCAGGGCATAACTGTTCTTATCCAGCCCTACATCCCAGCCGGATTTTTCATCCAGGATGCGGTCATAAAAAAACTGCGGCATGATGGTAAAATACGCTTTTTCGTTCAACGACCGGAGTTTGGCTTTCCAGTCCAGGGAAACGCCGGTCCTCAAATAATCGGACTTGACGAACTCGAAGTCCTGGTTGACGAAGGTATGGTCGAATTCATACATCGCTTCGGCACGCATTACCGGGGCCACGCCGCCCAGGGTGCTGGATTTTAAAAATTTCAATTCATAATTGTACGTAGCGCCGACAAATTTTTGCCGGGGAAAGTATCCCCGGGTGGTAAGGTTGACATGGAACAGTCCGTCTTCATCCGGCGTAAACAAAGGGATTTCTCCACCCCACAAAGGATCCATGACGGCTCCGGTGATAATGCTCTCGGAGCTGTTGGCGCGGCCGTAAAATCCGTTGAGGGAAAACATGTGATTTCCGATAACCATGTTGACCTTGGCGCCATATTCGAAATAATCGCTGTCCCACTCGTCACCCTCTTCGATGTCCTGGGCCATTGTCCCCACCCGTGTCGTGGGGCCAAAAATGCTTGCAAGGAAACCTGAAGGGTCGAGATCATTCGTGGGAATGAGGTAATTTGCCGCCCAGATACCCCCTCTTTCGTTGCCGGTGACAAGATCCTGGTTGGGAATAAACTGGGCGTTGGGATTGAATATGAACTGGATTCCCAGATCCTGCACCGCGCCCCCCCCTTGCCGCCACATCGGGGTAGTATTCAGCCCGCAAAAGCCAGATAGGGATCACTGTGGTTTCGAATTCAACATCGGCAAACCCCCGGCGGTCGTCTGTCGGGTTGATCTGGTCCATAACCCGCAAGAAATCCATTTCCCCCCATGAAACCACCTGCTTGCCCGCCCTGAACAAAAAATTGCCCGGAGACCAGGTGACATGCGCTTCCTTGAGCAATTGCCAGGATTCGTCATCGATAAAAAAATTGTCCCGGGATTTGTTAAATCGTCTGGATTGCCAGGTGTGGTCGTTGCTTTTGATTTCGTAGATCCAGTCCATGGTCAGCATACCGGAGGCATAAAATGTGAGGGCTTCACTCGGCTTGTAATCGGTCTCGATGAACATGTTCATCAGAGCGGATTGAAGATCTTCCTCCGAATCATACTTGTCGTTTTTCAGACTGAACTGGAGGCTCTGGCTCATATACCCCATAACATTCAATACGCCGTCTCCCTGCAGACTGAACTCTTTTGCCGCTGCCGGAGTGGCTGAAACACCGGCCGCGAGCAGCGATGCCAAAATTAAAACAACAAAATTCGATTTCTTCATTTCATTCTCCTCCTTATATACGCGTGTTATGGCAATGGAACCGAAACAACCGGGCACGATGCCTTCAATATGATGTACTGGGCGTTGGAGCCGAAAACCAGTTTCTCGACCTTGGATTTTGTCCTTACCGCCATGATGATCTGATCCACCTGATGTTTGTCGGCGAAATCCACAAGGCTTTCCCCGGGTGTAAGGCCGGAAAACAACGAATCTGACGTGCAGGGGACGCCTTCGATTTCGATAAATTTTTTGGCTTCGGCGAGAATCGGCGCCGCCTTTTGTTCCCAATAGGCACGGACTCTATCGCTGGGAGGCAGGCATGTGACGATATTGACCCGGGCATTAAATGCGGTGGCGTATAGCCTGGCGATTTCCAGAATTTTTTGACTGGGATCAACGATATCATAGGCAACCATGATTTTCATTTCATTCCACCTTTCCTGAACTGTCTGATCCCTGACGATTGGTTTTTTCACTCAGACGGATGATGAACCTGGGTCTGATCAACTGAAGCATCAGGGGATGCACGGTTACGGACAACAGGACGTTGGTTGAAAGAATAATGGCCAGGAAAACCCCCATCTGAGCCTGAAATTTCAAATCCGAAAGAAAATACCAGGTCAATATGGGCAGAACCATGGTCAGTCCCGTAAAGATAACGGCTTTTCCCGAAGTGCGGACGGATATCAGAATGGTGTCCTCCCAGCTCTTCTGGTGCTGAAATTCTTCAATGCACCGGTTGTAAATGTAGATGGCAAAATCAACTCCGACGCCAACGCCGACGGCGGCCACCGGCAAGGTATTGATGGAAAGCCCGATGTTGTTCATCGCCATGTAGGCAAAGGCGACCATATTGCCCAGGATCAGGGGCAGGGTAAACATCAGGCTTCCCACGATACTGCGGTAAAACAACGCGCAAAGAATAAAGATGGCGGAGAGCACCATGGCATCGATCATGGCATGGGTTCTTTTCATCTCATCATTGACGGCGATCTCCATGCCGATTCTGCCGCCCGCAAGCTGAAACTCCCCCTTTTCGGTTTTCATGGAATGGTCATCAAAAAACGCATACGCGGCATCGCGGATCCGGATCAGATTGTCCGATGTATGGTTTGCAAAAAACAGGGTGATCTGGGCCATGCTCATATCGTCGTTAAAATATCTTCTCAGTGTATAAAGATCCGTCTGGGATGGTCCAGCCGATAAGCCCCGTCATGACCTCTTCCTGGCGGGGAAGCTCCCGCCAGATCATGTCGCCGTCGTGCATGATCATGTTCATCGACTTCATCAAGCCCATAAAGGAATCCGATGACTTGTAAATGTCCGGGAGGTTGGATTTCATGTACCGGTCAAATGCTTCAAATGTATTGAGGACCGCGGGATCATAAACCGATTTGGCCGCGCCCTCGTAAAACAGCATCAGCGCTTCCGAAGAAGCGTCGAACGTGGCGTCCACCGTCCCCTGGGCTGTATTATAGGGATGATCGGGCCATACCAGAGGCGAGCCCGGGCTTGCGTCTCCGATTTTAAGTTTCTGGGCCTGGAACAGGCAAAATACCAAAGCGGCGAGGGTTGCAGCAATAACCAGGGGTTTTCCTTTTCCAATGGAGAACCCGGCCAGCCCGGTGCAGATCCGGTCCATCAACGACACATGGGCGGCTTTTTCCACGAAGTTTTTCGCCGCACGCGCAGTGGTCAGATAAGTACACAAAATCGGGGTCAAAATTCCGCAAAGACAAACGGTCATCATCCAGAAGGTCATAAAAATCGCGACCTGCTGCATGAGCGCGATCTTGACCAGGATTAAAATGAGAAAGCCCGCCGCGTCTGTTGTCACGCCGGCCCAGTTGGGCAGGACCATGGACCGCATGGTATCGCGACAGGTTTTGAGCTTGTCCTGACGATAGGCATATTGTTCCATGTACCGATGGGTGATCTGAACCGAATGGCTGATGATCCGGGCTGCGACCAGAAACGCAAGCACATACAGCAGGGGGCTGAAATTGATGCCGGTCCACCCGATAAACCCCAATCCCATGGCCGAGCTGATGACCCCGAACGCGATCGGCACGGCCATGCCGATGAAGTTTCTGAAGATCAAAAACAATACCAGGATCATCAGACTGACGCTGATTCCCATGACCAGAACGATCTGCGGCTTGTAGCTGTAAATCCATCCCATCAGAACCGGAAACCCCACCATGTGCAGGGAGGTTTCATCATCCGCGTATTTTGTATACAACCCGTTTAACCTGTCAAACGCGCGTTCATAGGAAATGTCCTCGTGGAATTCGGTCAGGATGAGCACCGCGGTACCGTCCCGGGATGCCAGTACGCCCTGGATAATGGGATCCGAGTAAATATTTTTTTTTCAATTCCTCCATTTCCTCGGTAGTTTTCGGCGGTTGCGGCCACATCAGGCTGAGGACCTTGATTTCCCCGTCCCCCAATGTCTTAACGACTTTTACGGACCTGCTGCCGATGGAGACCGTCAGGGTGGAATACGTCTCATCCCACAATGACACCTCCTGCGTGATCGCCTGGACTTTCTTGAGGATGTTGTCGTTGAAAATATCGCCCTGGTTTGCTTTTAAGGCAATGGCGATACTGGATCCGCCACTCCCGAATACCTCCGAATACTTGGCAATAATTTTGAGATAGGGATGGGCATAGGGCAACATTTCTTCCAGGACGACTTCTCCTTTGATGCGGGGGATGCCACACGCAAAGCCGGTTGCCAGGACCAGTGATAAAATCAAAACGCCGAGCCGGTGTTGTGTCAAATACCCGCAAAACCGGTTGAGCAGGCTGTCTTTTTTACCTTGCATATTGCCTCATGATCTCCTTCTATAATGGGCGTTATCGAACTTTTTTAAAAAGACCGGGATCTCCGATATAGATTTGCCCCTCTTCTCCACAGGCGGCAAAACGGTCCCCTTTGATTTCGGTCACATCATAAATCCACGTATAATCGATCGGTGGCGAAAAATCGGCTTTCCTCCAGGTAAGGCCCTTGTTTTCGGATAAAAGGCAGGTGCCCCTGCCTGCGATAATCAAGGTTTCCAGGCGGTCTGCACATATGGTGTACAAGGGTGTATTCGGCGCTCCGGTTTCAACCTCGTTCCATGGCCCGCCGTCCTCCCCGGTCAGCCCGGTCCATGGGATGAAGCGATTTCAAATCCCCGTGGCTTTGTTCATACAATCGTATCCATCGCCGGATCGTCCCCCTGCTGACCCGGGTCTTTTCTGAAAAGGGTATCCGCCATTTGCGGGAACACTTCTCCTGCAAAA
>DIKO01000022.1 GCA_002423615.1 Desulfobacteraceae bacterium UBA5616 | reverse complement strand
TAACGGGGTTAGACGAATATTTACCTCATGTTGTGATTATGTTATTGAAAACATTCAAAATTAATTATTCCCTCAAACCTCTTTTTACTGGCATGAATTTTGATGGACATAAGACCGCATAGCTATATTATTTTTAACCTTACCATGAAAAGGAGCCATACGAAAAATGACAAAGACTGAAAAAAATTTATGGGAAGCCTTCGCGGGTGAATCACAGGCCAATCGCAAATATCTGGCTTTTTCCGAAAAAGCCGACAGAGAGGGCTTTCCTCAGGCGGCAAAACTCTTCAGAGCCGCGGCAGCAGCGGAAACCGTTCACGCCCACGCCCATCTGAGGGCATTGAAAGCCGTCAATGACACGGCCGAAAACCTGAAGGACGCCATCGGGGGCGAGACCCATGAATTTAAATCCATGTATCCGGGGATGATCGCCACAGCAAAGGAAGAAGGCAATAAGGTTGCGGAACGCAGCTTCACCTTTGCCAACGAAGTCGAAAAAATCCATGCAGCCCTCTACCAAAAAGCCCTGGACAATCTGGACAAACAGGAAGACGTGACTTATTATGTGTGCTCGGTGTGCGGTTATACCTGCGAAAATGAAGCACCGGATACCTGCCCCGTGTGCAATGCAAAGGCTAATGCCTTTAAACAAGTGGAATAGCTGACCAGCATCGCCGAAAATCGATAATTTTTGCGTCATGCTTTCAAAAGCAGGTCGACACGCTCGATTGAATGAAAATAAAATACATCCTGGAGGCAGCAAGAGGATGTGGCAGGTCTTTTTCATTAATTATTGAAAGTAAAAACAATCTTTCCATGAAGGGAGGCTGTAATGGAAGAAAAGGCCAGTAAACCGGTAATTTCCAAAAAAGAAACCGAATTGAATTTCAAGGATGTTACCATATGCGACGCCACCACTCAGATGCTGATCAAGGCGAAAGCGGATGGTGTGGAAACGGCGTTTGATCGGGCGGCGAGCATGAAAGCATGCCCCATCGGCGCGGATTCGGCATGCTGTAAACACTGCTCCATGGGCCCCTGCCGGCTTAACGCGAAGGACCCCTACGGCAAGGTCGGCGTGTGCGGTGCCACCATCGACACCATCATGGCCCGTAACATGGCCCGCATGGTAGCCGCCGGCGGAGCGGCTCACACGGACCACGGCATGTCCATGCTCGATCTGTTTCGGGAGGTGGTCAGCGGCAAAAATACCGATTACCAGATCAAGGATGTGGCTAAACTGGAAAGCGTCGCCATATCCATCGGCATCGATGTAGCGGGCAAAACCGTTGCCGAAGTCGCCATGGAGCTCTATAAGGAATTGGAGCGGACCTACACCCAGGTGGAGGGAGAAATCCCCTTTGCCAAACGGGTCCCGGCAAAAACCCTGGAAACCTGGCGAAAGGAAGGGATCGTTCCCCGCGGGGCCATGCGGGAAATCATGGAGATGATGCACCGCACCCATATGGGCGTGGACCAGCATTACGAAAACATCACCAAACAGATCAGCCGGACGGCACTTGCCGACGGATGGGGCGGGTCCATGGTGGCCACGGAAATTGCCGACATCCTGTTCGGGACCCCGGTGCCGGTCCAGGTGGACGTGAACATGGGGGTGTTGAAGGAAAATATGGTGAACATCATCATTCACGGCCATGAGCCCAACCTTTTTGAATCCATGCTGGTATCGGTCAGTGAACCCACCCTGGTCAAGGCGGCCAAGGCGGCTGGAGCCGACGGCATCAACCTGGTGGGCATGTGCTGTTCCGGAGCGGAGATGATGGTCCGGCACGGCGTTCCCCATGCGGGAAATTTCATGTCCACCGAAGCCGTTCTGGTCACCGGTGCCGTGGATGTGATGTGCGTCGACGTCCAGTGCATCAAGCAGGGGCTTGCCGCTGTTGCCGAATGTTACGGCACCAAGCTGATCACAACGAACCCCAGGTGTCACATCGAAGGCGCCACGCATATCGAATTTCATGAAAACAAACCGACCTCATGCACCGACGAGGTGGTGATCCAGGCCATTGGAAGGTTTAAAACCAGGAATAAACCCATCCAGATCCCCAATATCCGGAACACGGGGGTCCATGGGTTCTCCCATGAATACATCAACTACATGCTCGGCGGCACTTTCCGGGGCAGCTATACGCCTTTGAACGACAACATCATCAACGGCCGGATCCGGGGGGTTGCGGGTGTTGTGGGGTGCACCAATCCCAGGGTTAAACAGGACTGGGTCCATGTTGAACTGGTCAAGGAACTCATCAAAAACGATGTCCTCGTCCTCCAGACCGGATGTTCCCAGATCGCCCTGGCCAAAGCCGGTTTATGCACACCGGAAGCCGCATATCTTGCCGGAAACGGGTTAAGGGAAGTCTGCGAAACCGTGGGCATGCCCCCTGTTCTGGGTATCGGCTCCTGCGTAGACAACAGCCGGATACTGATCGCCGCTTCGGAAATGGTCAAAACCGGGGGCCTTGGGGATTCCATTGCCGATCTGCCGGTTGCCGGCGCTGCGCCGGAATGGATGAGTGAAAAAGCCGTCTGCATCGGTCAGTATTTCGTTGCATCCGGCGTATATACGGTTTTCGGGGTAACCTTCCCCATTGTCGAGGAAACCAAATTCCATAAACTTCTCTTTGACGGGCTTGAAAAAAGAGGAATGGGGAAATGGGGATTCACTCCGGATCCTTATGAAATGGCACGGATGATGATTGAACACATCGATAAAAAACGAAAAGCCCTGGGCATTGACAAGGCCAGGGAAAGAACACTGGTGGATATGGCGGACAGAAGGACCATGGATGCCGCCTAAAGCCTGACAGATCGATTTGCCATAAAAAAACCCCCGGCTTGCATCAAGCCGGGGGTTTTTTTATCGTATTTTTATTGAAACAACCGTTACATGGCGGATTCGGGATGAAATACGTTCACTTCCTTTAAATCATCTCCCAGGTACTCCCGTTCATTGGGGCCCAGAATTCCCAGAGAAAGGCATATGAGGGTCCACAGATGGACCGTATGATAATCCGCCTCATAATGCTCGGCCAAATCATGAACCTGCGCATGGCAGTTGTGGCAGGGCGTAATGGCATAGGCCGCGCCGGTTGCCAGGATCTGGTTAAGCTTCATTTTCCCGTATTCACGGCGGGCTTCGGGATACCCGGATTGGAGAAACCCCCCGCCGCCGCCGCAGCAGAAATTATTTGATTTGTTGGGGGTCATGTCAACGAAATTTTCCTCCCCCACCACGGCTTTAACGACAAACCGGAGGTCGTCGGCTACGGGATCACCAAATGTTTTTCGGACGAGCTGGCAGGGATCCTGAACGGTGAATTTGATTTTCAGGTCCTTGTTCCAGTCGGAATTGACCTTGAGTTTTCCTTCCCGGATCCACTGGGCATAATATTGTATGATGCTTTTGATTTCGAAATTAAAGGGGATTTTGAATTTTTTCAGTCCGGCCCGGACTGCAAAGAGTTCGTGCCCTCACTCCGTATTCAGCCATATCGGCACCTTCAGATCATCCACGGCCTTGGCCTTGGCCTCGACAATATGTTTCCAGCTCTCATTGTCCCCCAGAAACATGCAGTAATTCTCGGCGGCCCAACCGGCACTGGCATAGGTCCAGTCCGCCCCCACCAGGTGAAGGATCTTCCACAGAGGAACCATTTCATCGGGTTCCGTCACCGGCTCCCGGGAGTTCTGGTTCAGGACGAATTGTGCACCCGCTTTATCGATGGGCGCCTCCATGTCCGCGAACTCGGGCTGGGCTTCCCGGTATTCCTCCAGAACATCATTCACGACGAATTGAAAGTCATCGGCTGAAGCTCCCATTGCGCTGCAGGTATCGCTTCTCAATGCCATATCGCATGACCCCAGGATTCCTTTTGGCCTGTCCTCTCTGGGCCAACTCGCCCGGGTATTCCAAACCAGCTGAGGGATATCGATTTTCATGGGGCAGACATAGATACACCGCTGGCACATGGTGCACATCCAGGCCCATTTTGAACTCAAGATCTCTTCATCCATTCCCAGAGCAGCCATCCGTAAAAATTTCCTCGGATCCATTCCTTCAAGACCTGTTGCCGGGCAACCCGAAGAGCAGGCCCCGCAGGTCAGACACAGATTAAGGTTTCCCCCTTCAGGAAGAATTTCCTTAACCTTGTCGATAAACATGCTCTTTTTCTTTCCACCAAGCTTAATCGCTTCTTCGGCCATAACCTGAATACCTCCTGTGATATTTTGACGTTACATCATTATACCGATTTATATGAAAGAATTTTGATAAATGCCAAATAATGCCTTCAGTGTCAAGTCATCTTATAGAAAATTTCAATTTTATGTACAATACTGATCAACCGAATCATTCCCCGATAATTTTCACAAGAACGCGTTTTTTCCTGCCGCCGTCGAATTCACCGTAAAATATGCGTTCCCACGTGCCGAAATCCAGTTTTCCATCGGTAACCGCCACAACCACCTCCCTCCCCATGATCTGCCGTTTCATATGGGCGTCGGCATTGTCCTCACCTACATTGTGGCAATATTGCGACACGGGTTCATGAGGGGCCAGCCTCTCCAGCCACCGTTCATAATCCTGATGGAGTCCGGATTCATTGTCATTGATGAACACCGAGGCGGTGATGTGCATGGCGTTGCACAGAACCAGGCCGTCGCGGATGCCGCTTTCCGTAAGGCAATCCTCCACCTGGGACGTGATGTTGACAAAGGCCCGCCTTGTGGGGACATTGAACCATAATTCCTTCCGATAGCTTTTCATGATTAATTTCCTCAAGGTTTGTGTATCGCCAAATTCATTTTTGCCGATTCAGACGATGACATGTCAAAAAAAATTCTAATTTATAAAAAAAAATGATTGACATTCATATTCAGATGGATTATCTAAGAATCAACTTCCGGCAGTAAAAAGCCTTTTCTTATCACTCCTATGAAAAAGTCCCCTTATCCCCGAAGGGGGCTTTTTCGTTTTCANNTTATCCCAATGATCTTCAAATTTGCCGGAACAGCCCTGAAACACTACATATCCCGTTGAAATTGAATCAAGGTTCCAACCGGTCGGGTTTGTTTTTTCCTATTCGAGGTCTTTTTGAAGCTGGTTGGCCGCCGTCAACATCGGGTCCCAGACCGGTCCAAAGGGCGGGGCATAAGCCAGGTCCGACTGGGCGAATTTCTCGACCCTCATTTTAGCATGCAGGGCCACCGCTGCAGCGTTGATCCGGTGAGCGGCCCCTTCCTTCCCGACCATCTGAAGGCCCAGAAGACGCCCCGATTTTTTATCCCCCACCATGCAGAGGTGAAGCGTGGTGTTCCCCGGATGGCCATGGGCCCTCGAACGGGTGGACACCACCGCGGAAACCGGTTCGAAACCGGCGGCGGCGGCTTCACCCGCGTTTAATCCCGTCTTTGCCACTTCAAGATCAAACACCTTGAAGACGGCGGTACCCGCAATGCCCTCCAGTTCGACGTTTTTTCCGCAGACATTATCCGCCACAGCCCATCCTGCACGGTTGGCACGCAATGCCAGGGGGATCCACGCCTTTTTTCCGGTCACCACATGAATGGCGTCCGCGCAATCTCCGGCGGCGTAAATATGCGGGTCCGACGTCATGAGCCGCTTATCCACGGATATTGCTTTTCCGGCGCCCAGATCAATCCCGGCCTCCCCGGAGAATTCGCTGTTGGGAGTCACCCCAACGGCCAGGATCACCATGTCACAAAAAAGGTCGAGACCTTCACAAACCACTTTAAGCCCGGACCCGGACGTTTCCTCGATCCGTTTTACCGGATTTCCGGGATACATACCGACCCCGTTGGCCTCAAGCTCCGCCTTCACCTCCGCGGACAGCTCCTGCGCCATCCAGGGCAGGAGTCCGGGGCGGGACTTGACCAGCGTCGTTTCAATACCCCGATTGACCAGGGCCTCGCTCATTTCAAGAGCGATATACCCCATGCCGATGATCACCGCCTTTTTGACCTTCCTGTCCCGGATATAATCCTTGATCCGCCTGCCCTCTTCCAGGTTCTTCAGCACCATCACGCCGGGCCGGTCGACTCCGGGAAGATCGGGCTTGACCGCTCTTGCGCCCGTGGCGATAAGGAGCTTGTCATAGGAAAATTCGAAGTAGGCACCGGCATCGGTGGTTCCCCGGACGTTCCTGCCCTTCCGGTCGATGCCTTCCACGTGATGCGCGGTCAAGAGGGTGATGCCCTGCTTTTCCCTGAAAACCTCTGCCTGTCTCACCACAAGATCGTTCAAGTCCCTTGCCGGATCGGCAATGTTGTAGGGCATGCCGCAGGCGCTGTAGGAGACGTCCATGGTTTTCTCCAATACGATCACATTCATGTCGGGACGGTTTCGTTTCGCCCGGCTGGCGGCGCTCATTCCGGCGGCATCCCCTCCGATTACGACAAAATCCATGTAGTTCTCCTTTTTTTGATGATTTGGGAAACAAACTTCGATATGATCCGTTTCGGTATTTATTCCGGATGCCCTTAAAATATGGCAAATCAAGCGTAATTTCAAACAATAACTGGAAGATCAGGTTCAAAAAGTGTCGCTTTCGGAAGAATTGATCGCAAAAATCAAGGCCCTCATGCCCTACGCACTGCCGTTGGACCGGGATCGGGCGCGCCGTAAAATTCACAATCTCGCCCAGATGCCCCCGGAAGCGTTTTCGGATTCAGGAAATCGGGAGTCTCTATTACGGCTTGAAAAACGGCTGTCTGCATCAAAACAGGAAAAGATCCGTCGAAAAAACAACAGGCCCAGGCCCATTTATCCGGTTTCACTGCCCATCCACGAGAAAAAAGACGAAATCGTCCATGCTATCCGGAAATACCCCGTAGTGATTGTTTCCGGAGAAACCGGCTCGGGGAAAACCACCCAGATCCCCAAATTTTGTCTTGAGGCGGGAAGAGGCGTCAACGGCAAGATCGGCTGCACGCAGCCCCGGAGGATCGCCGCCCTCACCGTATCCCAGCGAATCGCCGACGAACTCGGTCAGGAACTCGGGGAAGGGGTGGGGTTTAAGATTCGGTTCACCGATAAAACCCGTAAAAACACTTATATTAAATTGATGACGGACGGGATCCTTCTGGCCGAAACCCGGAACGATCCCCTTTTGTACGAATACGACACCCTGATCGTCGATGAGGCCCATGAGAGGAGCCTCAATATTGATTTCATATTAGGTTTTTTAAAAACCCTGATCAAACGGCGGAAAGATCTCAAACTCATCATCACTTCGGCCACCATCGACACGGAAAAATTCTCCCGGGCATTCGGCGGAGCTCCTGTTATCGAAGTCTCCGGACGCGTCTATCCGGTCGAGGTCAGGCACCGGAAACCGGAAACCGAGATGGATGAAGAGGAGGAATCGTCCTATGTGGAGCAGGCTGTGGGTGTGGTGGATGACCTGGAGAGATCCCATTCCCGCGGCGACATCCTTATTTTCATGCCCACTGAGCAGGACATCATGGAAACCCGGGAGATCCTCGAAGGCCGCAAATATCCCCATGTCACCGTCATGCCGATTTTTGCCAGGCTTTCCGCGAAAGAGCAGTCCAGGGTATTTTCAGCGGTTCCCGGACGAAAAATCATCATCGCCACCAACATTGCCGAAACCTCCATCACCATACCCGGAATCAAATATGTCATCGACACCGGTCTTGCCAGAATCCCCCGGTATTCCCCGAGGACACGGACCACCTCCATGCCCGTATCCCCTGTTTCCAGGAGCAGCGCCGACCAGCGTAAAGGCCGTTGCGGCAGAGTGGCCGACGGCGTCTGCATTCGCCTTTACGGTGAAGAAGACTACTTCGCAAGGCCCCTCTATACGCCCCCTGAAATCCTGAGGGCCAATCTTGCGGAGGTGATTTTGCGAATGGTTTCCCTGAACCTGGGGGATGTTTCGGATTTCCCGTTCATCGATGCACCCTCGCCCAAAAGCATTGCCGACGGGTATGACCTTCTGATGGAGATAGGGGCCATCGTTCCCAGGAACCCGGACCGGCATGAGCGATTGAAGGGCCGCTTCGTTCTGACCGAAAAGGGACGGTTCATGTCCCGGCTTCCCGTTGATCCGAGAATTTCATGCATGCTCATCGAGGCCCTGGATCAGGGATGCCGGAAAGAAATTCTGGTTATCGCTTCGGCCCTTTCCATTATGGATCCGCGGGAGCGGCCCCTTGAAAAAGCGCAGGCGGCGGATGAAAAGCACAAGGCCTTTTTTGATCCGCTCTCGGATTTTGTGACCCTTCTCAATATCTGGAACCGATATCACGAACCTGACGGCGGACTGAAAAGCAACAGTTCGGCGAAACGGTTCTGCCGGGAAAATTTTCTGTCCCACCGGCGGATGAGGGAATGGAAGGATATTCATGACCAGCTCGGGGACATTCTCGACGAAGCCAAACTACCCGAAAGGAGAAAACCTCCGGATACGACCGGGGATCCGAAAAGCGGCTTCCATCCCCTTTACGCCGCCATTCACAAGTCCATATTGAGCGGCTTTTTGTCCAATATCGCCGTTAAAAAAGAAACCAACATCTACAAAGCGCCCAAAGGCAGAGAAGTGATGATTTTCCCGGGCTCTTCCCTGTTCGGTAAGTCAACCCCCTGGATCGTTGCCGGCGAAATCGTGGAAACCCGCCGGGTGTACGCCAGATGCGTCGGTGCCATTGACGACAAATGGCTGGAGGAAATCGGCAAAGACCTGTGCAAATCCGTCTGGACGGATCCTTGCTGGGACCGCCGCCGGGGAGAAACCACGGCATCCGAGCAGGTAAGCCTTTTCGGGCTGATCGTTGTTTCCGGCCGCAGGGTTTCCTATGGCCGGATCAACCCGCGGGAAGCCACGGATATTTTTATCCGCCAGGCCCTGGTGGAAGGAGACATCGACGGCACGTTTCCCTTCCTCGAACACAACCGCAGGCTGATAGACAAGGTCCGGGACCTTGAGAACAAACTGCGAAGACGCGACATTCTCATCGATCCCGAAGACCTGGCTGCTTTTTATCAAAAACGGTTAGGCTTCTGTTATGACATCCGGACCCTGAAACATCTTCTGAAAAAAAACCGGGAGGATTCTTTTCTACGAATGCGGCAGGAAGATCTCTTTCAATATTCTCCGGATGAGAAAGATCTTGCCCGATATCCGGACCATGTCAAGCTGGACGGCAGGGATTTTAAGTGTAAATACCGGTTTGACCCGGGTAAGGAGGATGACGGCCTGACCGTGGAGATCCCCCTGACCCTGGCACCCAAAATACCAGGGGAGGAACTGGACTGGCTGGTGCCCGGCCTTCACCGGGAAAAGATCATGACCCTGATCAAGGGTCTGCCCAAATCCATCCGCAAACAGCTGGTCCCCATCTCCGATACCGTTGACGTGATTGTCGCCGAGATGCCGAAAAAGAGGGCCTCATTGCTTTCCATGCTGGGAGAATTCATTCATCACCGGTTCGGCGTAGTCGTCCCGGCGGCGGCATGGACTCCCCAGATCCTCCCGGATCATCTTAAAATGCGGATTTCCATTACCGGGAACAAGGGCATGGAGATCCGGAGCGGTCGGGACAAGTCTGTTTTAACCCAGACTGAAAAGGACCATTCAGAAATCCGGGGGCTTTCCCCCATCCGAAAAAAATGGGAGCGAAGCGGGATCGTCAACTGGGATTTTCCGGATTTGCCCGAAGCCCTTCGGTTTGAAGTAAAAGACGGAACCCGGTGGATCCTCTACCCCGGTCTTGAGCCGGAATCCCAGGGCGGGAACAAATCACCGCATACGGTCAATCTCCGTCTTTTTGTCGATTACCGCAAGGCACTTTCGCGCCACAAGGAAGGCGTCGCCCTCCTTTACGTCAATCATTTTCAAAAAGATCTGAAATTCTTAAGAAAGACCTTGTCCCTGCCCGATCACCTGAATGAGGCTGTTAAACCTTTCGGTGGAAAGGTGTATGTGGAAGAAGAACTCTATCAGCGGCTGATCCATGACCTCTTTCATGAAGACATCCGGTCAGAACAAGCCTTCATGCGACATGCCGACCGGATGGGCCCGCGGATTCTTCAAAAGGCTCAGGAACTCTTGAATGCCGCCATGCCCCTTATCCAGGCCAGATATGAGGCTGCCGGTTTTCTCGCCCGCCTGAAAAAAGAAAACCGTTTCAACCCAATGATCCTCGAGCTCATCGGAGAGCTTGAAAAACAAGTGCTTCACCTGGCGCCGAACAACTTCATCTCCCTTTATGACCCATCTCGGTTCAGGGATATGGAGCGATATCTAAAGGCCGTGGTCATCCGGGCACAGAGGGCCATGGTCAGTCCTGATAAGGATCAGGTCAAGGCAAAGGACACCAGGGTCTTCACGGACAAACTGAACGAATTTCTCACTTCCCTTTCACCGGATGCCTCCGGCGAAAAAAGGGAAGCCGTTCTGGACTTGTTCTGGCTGATTGAAGAATATAAGGTTTCCGTTTTCGCCCAGGAATTAAAAACCCCGGTTAAAATTTCAGACAAAAAGCTCAGGACGAAAATCAGCGAAATAGAACGGATGGTGTAAAGGCCTATGAAGTTTTTTATCTATATTTGACTTTTCATCCTCATTTCAGGTAATATCGATTTAAATTTAATATCAAAACCTTCGGTGTCATTAGAGGGTGTTTACAAGGATCAGATTCCGCGGAGTGGCTTCATGGCAAAAGACTTCTATGAAATCCTGGGGGTTTCCAAAACCGCCACCAAAGAGGAGATGAAGAAAGCGTATCGGAAACTTGCACGGAAATGGCATCCGGACATTAATCCGGGTAACAAGGAGGCCGAGCAGAAGTTCAAGGAAATTTCCGAGGCCTATGACTGTCTGGGCGATGAAAACAAGCGGAAATTATACGACGAATTCGGGAAGGAAGGTTTGCAATCCGGTTTCGACGCCGAAAAATCCAGGCAATACCGGCAGTGGAATGCAGGGGGACATGGGGAATATCAAGGCCAGGCTCAGGATTTCGGGCGTTTTCACAGCTATGAAGATCTTTTCGGAGATATTTTCGGCCGCGACTCCGGGGATTTCAGGACCAAAATGGCCGGCCCGGGGAGAGATATCGAATATGAAATCACAATTGACTTGATATCCGCTCTAAAAGGGTTTGAGACGGAAATCGCCATTCAGAAGCCGTCGACGTGTACCGCTTGCGGCGGAAACGGCTCGGATTCCGGGGCGGGTGCATCGACATGTCCTGCCTGCGGCGGTACGGGACAGGTGAGCGTTTCCAAAGGTCCCATGCATTTTACCAAAACCTGCGCCCAGTGCCGGGGAAGAGGCGTTTTCAGTAAAAGTTGCTCCCGGTGCGGCGGGACGGGTCTTGTGAACCAGGTTGACAAGATCAGAGTCAATATTCCTAAGGGAGTTCGGGAAGGGTCCAGAGTCCGGGTGGGAGGGAAAGGGGAACCCGGTTTAAACGGGGGCGCTCCCGGCGATCTCTTTCTGGTGATTCATATCAAGCCCCATCCCCACATCCGGAGAGAAGGCGACGACCTCTACATGGACCTGCCCATTACCGTCCATGAGGCCATGGCCGGTGGGACCGTACCGGTTCCCACCATCGATGGCCGTGTCAATGTGAAAATCCCACCCAAGAGCCAGGGGGGCCAGCTGCTCAAGCTTAAAGGGAAAGGCGCCATGAACGCCAAAACCAGAGAAAAGGGCGACCTGTATATTAAGCTGACGGTCAAGGTCCCCAAAACGGACGATCAGGAAATTCTGGAAACCGCCAGAAAGCTGGATCCGTTGTATGAAAAGGACATCCGTGCCGATATCCGGTTATAATGAATGGATGTTTTTAAGCTGACGGCACATATCCTCCAGGATGTCGTCAAACTGGTTCCGCATGTCGATCAGGTTCTGGCGCATCCGCAGGATAACTTCCACACCGGGCAGGTTCACATCCATTTCTTCCATAAGCAGCTTGGCCAGCCGGAGTCTTTCCAGATCCATCGAGGAAAACATTTGAGCGGATGAGCCTTCGACGCAGGTGGGGCAAAGGATGTCTTCCTTTACCAGACGGGATAAAAAACTTTCCTCGACCCCGCAAATCCGGATCACTTCCGTATGGGTCCAGAAATCTCTAACCATCGCCTACTCCTTCTCGCCGTGTAAATCCGATGTAAGGGTTCTTTTCTGCACCACGTAATGGATGGTCACCTTTTTAGCATCCGGTGTAAGATTTAAAGACGGGTCATCCAGCACCAGGTCAACCGTCATTCGACCGCTTCTGGTAATGTCGCCAAGCGGAACTTTTTTGGTGTAGACGGTAAATACCGCTTTCAGCAGATCACTTTTTCCGGAAATCTGTACCTCCTCGGGGACCACCTTGACATCGGCCATGATGAGATTCCCGGGTAATTTCCCGGCCCAATCCACCTGAACGGGCAGGACTTTAAGGGTGGGTTTGGCGATCACCACCTCGACAAAAGGCGGTTCCACTTTTTTCAGCATGATCCCCGGCGGAAGGGTGACGTCTTCCAGGGTGATGGGGATGCGGCTTTTACCGATCTGGGACGAGCTGATATTGGCCCTCACCCGCACCTGTCCCGGACGGATGGATTTCAAAAGAAAACTGGATCCGCTGAGGTGGAGCTTGACGGTGTTGACGGAGGTCTCGCTGATATCCAGGGAAGTATCGGACTTGGCGTACTCGATGGGAACCTCCATGGCCATGAGCGTGTCAAATCCTCTTGTGATGCCGTACCATATCCCCGAAATCAGCACAACCGACAGAGCTCCCGCCAGGATGAGATTCCGTTTTTGATTTTTTTGCGCATCATCGATTTCAAGAGGTTTGCCCAGATGTTCGTAGAGCATTTTTTCCAGTTCAGCCCGGTCCCGCATCACCATAAGCTGGCGGCCCTTTGCCGCGACCACCTCGCCCCGTTCCTCAGAGGCCACCAATACCAGGGCATCCGACTGCTCGGCCAGCCCTGCGGCCGCACGGTGCCGGGTGCCGTAATTCAGCGGCAGATCATCCCTCTTGGACAAGGGAAGAATAACGCCTACGCTTGAAACCCGTTTGCCCTTGATGATGGCGGCGCCGTCATGGACGGGATTGCCCACCCAGAAAATGCTGTGCAGCATTTCCCTGGAAATTATTCCCTGCCAGGGGATTCCCTCCTGGAGAAGGTCATCCAGGCTGTCCTTTCCGGGGATCACCATCAATGCGCCGACACGCTTGGCGGCAAGGCTGAAAATGCTTTGAACAATGATTTCAACGGGAGTGTCCGGAGACGTTCCCGGGAATCCCCACAATATGGCTTTAAAGCTAGTGGTCTGAAAAACGGACCGGATTTCATTTCGGAAAACAACTACGACGATCAATGCTCCTGCCGCAGTGATGCCCTGAATGTTCCAACTGGTCATGACCAGGCCCAAAGCCGCGGCCGTACGCTGAAAAAACCAGAGGAAGGCAATCCCCACCATGACCCTGAAGGTGGTGGTCCCCTTGAACAACACATAGAGACGGAAAAGGATATAGCTGTTGATCAGGATATCCATTATATCCTGCCAGCGAATCCCGAATAAAAATGCCCCTACACCGTTCATTCGTTTATTCCGTTATACTGAATCTGAGCGTTTTTATAGTGTTTCCCCGCTCGTCGGTAATATCCACACGCCAGGGGCCGGTATCGGCCTCCCTTAATTGAATGCCGCTGAAAGAAGACCAGTTCGGCGGTTTGAGAGTCAGTTTCCGCCTGGAGGCGAGTTGGTCCTTCCGGTACCAGTTATGATAAATCACCGTTTCACGCGGAACCACGCTGAAAGCGGAAAAGCACAAGACCCTGCCCACCGAAATGGAAAATATGACCCCCTGGTTTTTAGGAAGGAAGGCTTCGATGGACTCGCACATCACGGCTCGTTCGAGGGTCAGCACCACGCCTCCGGGAACCGGCCACATGGGGTCCTGTTCCGCAGCTGCCGTGCCGCTTGCCATCAAAAAGGAAAAAACCAGGGCTGTATGCAGAAACCAACGCCGGCGATTCATGTCGCCACCCGGCGCAGAGGAAAGGGTTGAAGCATGGTGTATCCCTTCAATTGGGGTTCCGTCGCCTGTTCAATAAAAAAATAACGGAAATCCGGCTGAATAATCAACCCCTATTTTGTAAATATGTTGTAAAGGAAAAGTTATTTCCGCCATGATCGGCGAACCAGGGCCTCCTTATAACTTTTGGCTATAAATTTACCGGGAAATTTTTCATTGGAAAGATAGGGAACGATCCGGTCCCTGAAATTCTTTTGCATGAGCTTTAGGACGTCGATCCTGTCATTTTCGACGACAAAATTGCGTACCATTTTTTTTTCAAACATAAGGGTATCCCCCACAAGTGCCCGGATATCCTCAACCGGGATTGTCCCCACCTGGTCGCCCAGGGTTTCAGGGGTCACCGGGATCCGGGTTCTGGCGACAACGGATATGACCCACGTTTTTTCCGCAATTTTCCGGGATTCATCGGAAATATCCAGAATCAGACCATTATCCAGCCGCAGCGTTTCCGATTTCATGCTTTCCTTTCCTTAAAATATTCTAAAGACAATGAGGCATACCGGTCGACCAGACCGGCATACCATCGCGCTTCTTCCAAACGGTCCCGTTTTATACATCCCGCTGCAAAAATTCCGCATTTATGTTTCAGCACGTCGACAGACGCCCTGCGCTGGGGTTCGGTCAAAAGACCTCCGCCCAGCATTTTGCATATGGCCCTGATCCGGTAACGGTCCAGTCCGGGTTCCCTGGAGAGCTGGTCCTGGTGCCCCCCCCGCTTGACGATCATAGGCGTGTCGATCAGGTACACGGGGAACCGGCAGGTGACCCGCAGCCACAGGTCGTAATCCTCGCAGGCCGGAAGGTCTTCATCAAATGTTCCCACCCGATGGAACAGATCCCTTTTCATCATCACCGCCGAAGGGCTGATCAGGCATAGGTCCAGAGACCTATCATAAATCATTCCCGAGGCTTTCCGGTGGTGATTTTTGGGATTGACCCGGACATGGTTCCGAATCCAGGTCTCCTCGGTCTGGCAGATCAAGGCTTCCGGACGGGAAGCGAAAAATTCCACCTGGCAGGCCAGTTTCCCGGGAAGCCACAGGTCATCGGAATCCAGAAACGCAACCAGCCCGCCGGAAGATCTTTCGATACCGGCATTTCTGGCGGCGCTCACCCCCCGCCGGTCAACCGTGGTCAAATGGATGATCCGATCCCCGTATGCGGCAAGTATCTCCGGGGTATGGTCCGTTGAACCGTCATCCACCACAATGAGTTCAAAATCCGTAAACGTCTGTGCAAGAACGCTGTCCACCGCTTCCTGGAGCATATCGGCCCTGTTATAGGCGGGGATGATGACACTGACCGCCGGAGGCGGTTGATTTTTTTTATGCATATCCGCGGGTTCTCTTGCGGTCACATGCCGACGCCGTAAACCGTCTGGCCGCATCCGGGGCAACGGCCGTTTTGAACCCGGTTTATTTCAACAACAAATCCCCTTCTTTCAATGAGGAGATCGCCGCAACCGTGACAAAGGGTGTTTTCACCCATTTCTCCGGGGACATTTCCCACATAGACATAACGAAGCCCGGAATCAATGCCGATGGCCCGCGCTTTAAGAAGAGTTTCAACGGGTGTGGGGGGTCTGTCGGTCAAACGATAGGTGGGATGAAACCGGCTCACATGCCAGGGAGTTTCCGGCCCCAGCTCATTTTTGATGAACGCTGCCAGTTGCTGGAGTTCGTCCGGGTCATCATTCAACCCGGGAATCAGCAGCGTGGTCACCTCAAGGAGGATCCCCATCTTTTTCATCAACTTAAGCGTTTCTTTAACCGGTTCCAACCGGGCCTTGCAGAAGGACCTGTAAAACTCATCGGTAAAGGCCTTCAGGTCCACATTGGCGGCATCCAGAAACGGCGAAATCATTTTTAACGCCTCGGGGGTCATGTAACCGTTGGTGACAAAAACGTTTTTCAAGCCTTTTTCATGAGCGATTTCGGCAGTTTTCAGCGCAAGCTCGAAATAGATCGTCGGTTCGGTATACGTATAGGAGATGCTCCGGCATTTACCTTTTAATGCGGCCGAAACCACTTCTTCCGGCGTCACCCTTGCACCGGAGAGGGCGCCGTCATAATCCTCGGGCATCTGGGCGATGTCCGCGTTCTGGCAGAACCGGCATTTGAAATTGCACCCCACCGTCGCGATTGAATAGGAAAAGCTGCCCGGCATGAAATGAAACAGCGGTTTTTTTTCAATCGGATCGATGTGACGCGCGATGATTCTTCCGTAGACCAGGGTTTTTAATACCCCCTCCCGGTTTTCACGCACGCGGCATATCCCCCGGTCACCGGGTTTTATGATGCACCGGTGGTTACACAGATGACATCCGACTTTTTTTTCCGGTAACCGCTCGTACAGCAGTGCTTCCATCATGCCTCCTTTCAACAGGACTGTTCGCACACCCTACCCGGGCGTCCCCACCGGCGGCGACGGTTTGCTTGGCCGAATATCGCAGTGCCATGGGCCTTGTCCTGTACCGGGGGTCCGGCCTTACGACAATGCCGGCAAATGACCCGAAAGGAACATTTTTTACCAGGGGGGATGCCTCAATACGGCCGGCGATTTTTTCCAGAGGCGGCGGAAACTGGCCCACGGTTTTCCACAACAGGGGGATGTCCCCCAGAATTTTACGGACAAGGGTCCGAATCTCCCAGATGCTGAAGAAGCGGGCCCTGTTGCAGACCGTTTCCACAAACATCCCTTTGATTCTCCTTTGAAGGCATTTGGCGGCATGACGGTTTAAGATGCCGATGAATATTTTATCCTTTGCCACCCGGGCCGCTTCTCTGAGAACTTTTTCGGGATCATCGACATATTCAAGGGATGTGATCAGGGTGACGTAATGAAATGCATTGTCCTCAAAGGGGAGGTCTTCTCCAAAACCTCTGTAAAACTCGCCGCGGTGCCTGATTTTTTCCCCGGCCATATCCAGCATGTAGGGGGATGGGTCCAGGCCGGTAAGATCGAGGCCTTTTTCAAGCCAGGGAAACCACCTGGCCGCGGTTCCGCAACCGACATCGAGGAGTCTCCGCCCGGGTATGGGGTTTAACATTTCCATGATCAACCGGCTTTCGAGTTCCACAGCAAACCGGTTCCGTGATCCGTTAAACCACTTTTCGTATGTTATTGCGTCTTTAAAATCAAATACATAACCCATGTTTGCATTTTACGGGAAAAATTCAATTTTATCAAGGGCAAACCGGTTCCAACAGGAACCTTCGAACCGGTTCACTCCAAAGAAGCATCCGGTGGAGAGATGCTCTTTTTCTTCTTTCGGTATCGTCTTTTCTTTTTTGGAGGGGTGGATTCCGCCTCCGGGGGGGTTGAAATAACAATTTCGGGCGGGGGTGCAGGAACACTTTCGGGCGGGGGTATTATAACAAGTTCAGAATCCATCGGTTTAAATCCGAAGAAACTCCCCGGGCAGGTTCCCGGCGCTCTTTTGATGACGGGTTTCCGTTGCCGGGGCTCTTTGAGGACCCTTCTCTCCAGTCGCTGCCGGACTTCGGTTTTTCTTTTTTTCGTACCGGGAAGGTCGGGAGGCGAGTTGTCCCCGACAAACCAGTCGTCCTGAGGCCAGATCACGGGAATCTTGTACCCCAGGATATCTTCCATGGCCTCCAGATGATAAACGTATTTCTCGCAGGCCAGGGAAATGGCCTTTCCTTTTTTACCGGCCCGGGCCGTTCGGCCGATGCGATGGATATAATTTTCGGAATCCTGGGGCAGATCGTAATTTATCACGTGACTGACGTCTTCCACATGGATTCCCCTGGAGGCCACATCGGTTGCGATGAGGATCTTAAGTTTCCCGTTCTTGAACTCCTCCATGAGTTTGAACCGTTTCGGCTGGGGTAAATCACCGGTTATGCCTTCGGCCGGCCACCCGTTGCCTTTAAGCCTTCTGGCCAGGTATTCAACGCCGGATTTCGTATTGACAAAAATGATGACCCTCTCCCAGCTTTCCCTGGACAATAACCCGAGGAGAAGAGAAAGTTTGTTGTCCGTTCCCACGTGGAACAGACATTGCTCGACCCCGTCCACAACCACTTCCTCGGTGGTCACGGAAATAAACTCGGGTAAATTCATGTACTCATAGGTCAGTTCCATGACCCGGAAGGAAAGTGTTGCGGAAAACAGCATGGACTGGCGTTTTTCATAATGGGGAAGGTTTTTCAGGATATACCGCATATCCTTGGCAAACCCCAGGTCCAGAAGACGATCGGCCTCGTCAACGACCACGATTTTAATGTTATCGGTTTTCAGGATTTTCTGCTTGTAGAAATCGATGATCCGGCCCGGGGTGCCGATGACGATGTCCACGCCCTTACGCAGGAGATCCGCCTGTTTTGCATAATCCACCCCGCCGACGATATTGGCCTGGGTAAAACCTGTATACTTTCCGATTTTCAGGGCTTCGTCATGGATCTGGAACGCCAGTTCCCGGGTGGGGGCTACGATTAACGCCAGCGGGGCCCCTGTTTTTGTTTCCGCCATCGCAAGGAGCCTTGAAAAAATCGTGACCAGAAAGGCCGCGGTTTTCCCCGTCCCGGTCTGGGCCTGACCGGCAACGTCTTTTCCCAGTAAAGAGATGGGAAGGGTCTCGGCCTGGATGGGCGTACAGAAGGTCAGGTTGTTTTCGTTCAGACCGTTTAACACCGTTTCCGGCAGGTTAAAGGCCTCAAATCGGGTTGAGGTCAAAAATTGAGGGTCGCTCATTCTCACACAAATGCGGGTTCAAGGTTTAAGATATCGAGGGCCTTGCCCGGCTTTGATCGCCGTCCGGATCCCAATTCAAATTCCGTGTGAACCGATTCCTTTTTGTATTGGGTTTTCATAAAGGCTTTGATTATACCCAAAATTTCATATATTGCAAGCCATGAATACCGGTAAACCTGAAAATTACATGGATTGACACCCGTCATCAGAAGCTCCGGGTCAAACCCCGGCATGAGGGATTTGAATCCCGCTTCCAATTATGGTATTGGACCAGACCATGAAGGAATTTTTCAAAGTCAGAAATCTTGAGGAAGTCATATCCTGTACCGGCGAGTTCTCCCCGGTCGGGACCGAAGAAATCCTGCTGGAGGACGCTCTGGGCAGGATTCTTGGCGCCGATGTTGTCTCGAACATGGACCTTCCGGATTTTCCGCGATCCACCATGGACGGTTACGCCGTTTTTGCACAGGCCACTTTCGGTGCGTCCGAAGCCAACCCGGCCTTCCTCACCCTGGCGGGCTCGGTCGCAATGGGCGAGATCCCAAGTTTTTCCATTTCCCGCCTGGAGACGGCAAAAATATTTACCGGGGGCATGTTGCCAAAGGGGGCCGACGCCGTGGTCATGGTCGAGCATATACAGACTGTGGACGATTCCGCCATCGAGGTCTATCGAAGCGTGGCACCCGGCCAGAACATGATCATGGTGGGTGAGGATTTCAAAAAAGACGAGGTCGTTCTGAAAAAAGGCGAAAAAATCAGGCCTCAGGAACTGGGACTTCTGGCCGCCATGGGCATGGGCAGGATCACCGTGTTTAAAAAGCCTGTGGTGGGGATCATCTCAACCGGTGATGAGATCGTTTCCATCCGGGAAAATCCCGGTCCCGGGCAACTCCGGGATATCAATTCCCACACCCTTTCCGCTCTGGCGGCCGCATCCGGAGCCGTGCCCAATATCTACGGCATTGTGAAGGATGATTTCCATGATCTATTACGAAAATGCGAACGGGCCCTGGCGGAATCCGACATGGTTCTGATCTCCGGCGGCAGTTCAGTGGGGGCAAGGGATTTTACCATATCTGTTTTATCCTCCCTGGCCGAGGCATCCATACTGGTCCACGGCATTTCCATCAGCCCGGGGAAACCCACCATACTTGCCAAAGTCCTGGGAAAGCCCTTCTTCGGGCTGCCCGGGCACGTGGTGTCGGCCATGGTGGTTTTTGATGTGGTGGTTCGACCTTTTCTGGAGCGGATTTCGGGCCGAATCCCTTGCACCCGATGGAAAATACCCGCCGTTCTCGACAGAAACATCGCTTCCGCCCAGGGACGAACGGATTTTATCCGGGTCCGGCTGAGCCGGACGGAAGGCATGGCAAGGGCCCACCCGGTGCTGGGAAAATCCGGATTGATCCGCACCATGGTGAAGGCCGACGGCCTGATCGAAATTGACGCCAATACCGAAGGTCTGGACAAGGGAGCCGTGGTTGACGTGATTCTGGTTTAATCTTTTGATCGGAAAAAATATGAACCTTAAGCGAAATGTTTACCTGAAAATGAAGACCCTGGCCGAAGCACGGGAGATTATTTCCCGCCGGTTCCCCTGTTCCGACAAATCCGCCCATGAGAGCATCCCGGTGATCGACGCTGTGGGCAGAATCCTGGCCGAACCCGTATTTGCCGACATCTCCGCTCCTAATTTTCATGCGGCCGCCATGGACGGCATCGCCGTCAAGGCCGATGCCACCTTCGGCGCCAATGACGACAACCCGAAAGAACTGATCATCGGAAAAGATGCCTTTTACGTCAACACCGGTCATGTAATGCCGGAAAACACCGACGCCGTGATCATGATCGAACATATCCAGGTGCTGGATGATGACCGCGTTGAAATTGAAGCCCCGGCATTCCCCTGGCAGAACGTCCGCAAAATGGGTGAAGACATCGTAGCCACCGAACTATTGTTTCCGCGGAATCACAAAATCACCCCTTACAGTCTGGGCGCGCTGCTTTCCGCCGGCCATTTTGCCGTGAAAGTTATGAGGAAACCCAGGATCCTCATCATTCCGACCGGCTCGGAGCTTGTGGAGCAGGACAAGGTTGTATTAGCGGACTTAAAACCCGGCCAGGTCATTGAAACCAACTCCCATGTCCTGGGCAAACTGGCGGAAGCCTGCGGGGCGGGCTATATCCGGAACGACCGGATCATGGATGATGAACAAAAGATCAGGTCCGCCGCGGAAGATGCCCTGGCCGGTGATGTGGACATGGTTCTCGTTATCGGCGGTTCTTCTGCAGGTTCCGAGGATTACGCCAAACCGGTGATCGACGCATTGGGGGAAATCCTGGTCCACGGTGTGACGATCATGCCGGGGAAACCCGTCATTATCGGGGCTGCCGGGGAAAAACCGGTATTCGGAATACCCGGGTACCCGGTTTCCGCCATCATCGCCTTTGAACAATTCGTCCAGCCACTGATCTGCCGGATGCTGGGTCAACCCGACGAGCCCAGACCTGCCGTTTCCGTGGAAGTCACCCGCAAGACGGCATCCAAACTCGGTGTGGAGGAATTTTTACGGGTCAAACTGGGCCGGGTGGGGAATAGAATCGTGGCCAACCCCCTGCCCCGGGGGGCCGGCAGCATCACCACCCTGACCGAGGCTGACGGCATTATCCGCATACCGAATCACATCGAAGGAATCCGGGATGGCGAACCGGTAACCGCCGAACTGCTCCGTCCAATTTCGGCGATCGACAACACCCTTGTCGTGGTGGGAAGCCATGACAATTCACTGGACATCCTGGCTGACGCCATCCGTGCCGGCCATGACCGCATTACGCTCTCTTCCAGCCATGTGGGTAGCATGGGCGGGTTGATGGCCATAAAACGCGGCGCATGCCATCTGGCAGGGTCCCATCTTCTGGACACCCGGGACGGTTCCTATAATGTGTCCTACCTCCAAAAATATCTGCCCGACATTCCGGTAACGGCGGTGAACCTGGTCTTTAGGGATCAGGGGCTTATCATTCCCAGGGGAAATCCAAAAAACATCAAAGATATCGGTGATCTTGCCCGGAGGGATATCCGGTTCATCAACCGCCAGGCGGGTTCAGGCACCCGGATTCTTCTGGACTACCGGTTGGAACAGACAGGCCTCTCCCCGGACGCGATCAACGGCTACCTGAACGAAGAATTTACCCACATGTCCGTCGCCGTATGCGTATTGTCCGGCGCTGCCGATGTGGGGCTGGGGATTTTCGCCGCGGCCAAGGCACTGGATCTTGATTTCATTCCCGTGGTGACCGAGCAGTACGACCTGATCATTCCCGAAGCCCATCTTGAATCGGAAAACATGCAGATCCTGCTTTCCACCATCCGGTCCGAAGAGTTCAAATCCCGGGTTCAGGCCCTGGGGGGATACCACACCCGGCAATGCGGCGAAATTGTTTACAGGTCCCGGTGAATCCCATATGCGAACCCGTTGGCCTGACTTCAAATGAGATTCTACATGCTCATCGACCATACGGCGGACCTGGGAATCCGCGTCTTCGGAAAAGATGAAAGGCAGTTGTACAACCATGCCGGTCTGGCCTTATTCGACCTGATCGTGCATCCCGGGCCACCGAAGAAGGGGAAAATCCGCCGTATTTCCGTCCAGGGCATGGACTGGCCGGACCTGATGGCGGCATGGCTCCGGGAGCTGTTGTATTTATGGTCGGGGAAAGAAATACTTGTACAAAATATCGACATTAAGGTAATTAAACCCTTTATGATAGAAGCAAATATCGAGTGTTTGCATTTTGATCCCATTCACCATGAAATCCGGCATGACATCAAGGCGGTGACCTATCACGGCCTGGACGTGAAGCAGGAGAAAAAGGGATGGACTTCCACCATCATCTTTGATGTTTAGGGATTGAGGGCAATGGGCCCGTGGATATGATATTAAAAAAAATCGACGATTATCGATGGGAGCTGCCCATGACCGGTGCCATGCGGGTTCCCGGCATCATTTATGCCGGAGAGAGCATGCTGGAGGCGATAAAACAGGAGGAAGCCCTGAAGCAGGTGGCCAACGTGGCCACACTGCCCGGCATTGTCAAGGCATCCCTGGCCATGCCGGACATGCACTGGGGGTATGGGTTTCCCATCGGCGGCGTGGCGGCCTGTGACTGGGACACCGGAGTCATCAGCCCCGGAGGAGTGGGATACGATATCAACTGCGGTGTCCGGCTTGCATCCACGGGCCTGACCCGCGAGGACATTTCAAAGACTGCGGTGGAACTGGCCGATGCCCTCTACCGACACATTCCCTGCGGTGTGGGATCAACGGGGCCGGTGAAGCTCAATGCCAAGGCCGAAAAACGGGTATTGACCCATGGCAGTTCCTGGGCCGTGGAACAGGGGTTCGGGGAAGACAGAGACATCGAGCATACCGAGGACAGCGGTTGCATGACCAATGCCGACCCGGACACACTGAGCCAAAGGGCCCTGGAGAGGGGCCGGCAGCAGCTCGGAACCCTGGGTTCGGGAAACCATTTCCTGGAAGTCGGATTTGTGGAAAAGATTTTCAACCCCGAAGCCGCCAGGGCGTTCGGTCTTTTTCAGGACCAGGCCACGGTGATTCTTCACAGCGGTTCCAGAGGTCTGGGTTACCAGGTGTGTGACGACTACCTGGCCCAGATGGTCAACGAAATGCCCAAAGCCGGTTTCGAGATCCCCGACCGCCAGCTGGCCTGCGCCATGATTCAGTCCGAGGCGGGAAAACGGTATTTCAACGCCATGGCCTGCGCCGCCAACTATGCCTGGGCCAATCGCCAGATCCTGTTACACCGGACCCGGGAAGTGTTCCAGCAGGTGTTCCACATCGGTCCCAGGGCGCTCAACATGAATCAGGTGTATGATGTCTGCCACAATATCGCCAAAAAAGAAACCCATACGGTGGACGGCAGGAGCCGGACGGTCTGCGTTCATCGAAAAGGGGCTACCCGGGCATACGGTCCGGGCCATCCGGACTTAAGCCTTGATTACCGCCACATCGGCCAGCCCATCCTCATCCCCGGAGACATGGGAACCGCCTCCTATGTCATGACGGGAACCCAAAAAGCCATGGCGGAAACCTTTGGTTCCACCTGTCACGGTGCCGGCCGCACATTAAGCCGAAAGGCTGCCGTCAAAGCCGCCAAAGGCAGGTCCATCTACCGGGAACTTGAAGACAGGGGAATTATTGTCCGATGGTCTGGAAAATCCACACTGGCCGAGGAAATGCCCGAGGCATACAAAGACATATCCATGGTGGCTGCCGTGGTCCACAATGCCGGCATTTCCGCCAAAGTGGCCAGGTTAAAGCCTCTGGTGGTGATCAAAGGATAACATGAATACAGTTGAATCCATTGTTCTGGGAGCCGTCCAGGGCCTTACGGAATTTCTACCCGTCAGCAGCTCGGGCCATCTGGTCATTGCACAAAACCTTTTCGGCATCCGTGAGCCCCAGTTGAGTTTTGACGTTGCCGTTCATCTGGGAACCCTCATGGCCGTGTTTATTTATTTCCGGAAAGACATCCATGCTTTGACGGCCACCCTGATGCGATGTTTTTTCCTCATTCTGAAGGGGAGATGGTCCGAACTTCCTTCCCGGGAAGATCCGGACATGAAATGGATTCTGATGATTTGCGCGGGCAGCATACCCACAGCGATTATCGGGCTGCTCTTTCATGAAATCAGCGACCGGCTTTTTTCTTCCGTTCTGCTCGTGGGGATTATGCTGTCGATCACGGGGATTCTGTTGTGGTTCACCAGGGGCATCCGCAAACAGGCAAAAACCATGACGGAATTTTCCCTGTTAGACGCCGTCGTTATCGGTCTGGTCCAGGGAATCGCCGTCCTTCCCGGCATTTCCCGCTCCGGCTCGACCATTTCCACAGCCATTTACCTGGGCGTATCACGGGAAACCGCGGCGAGATTTTCTTTTCTTCTTTCCATACCGGCTATTTTCGGCGCTACACTTTTAACGGCAAAGGACATGACGAACGAAGCATCCTTTGACGCCGCTACCGTTCTTTTCGGTATGCTGACATCGGGAATCGTGGGGTATCTGGCTCTGAGCCTGCTGGTTTACATCGTCAATCAGGGGAGGCTGCATTATTTCTCCCCTTACTGCTGGTTACTTGGGTTAATTTCTGTTTTTATATCTATGGGTTAATTAGGAGGAGCGTTTATGAATCCGGATATTTTTCGTGAGTACGACATCCGCGGGATTGCCGGCAAGGACATCAACGGAGATGAAGTTTTTTTAATCGGGAAGGGAATCGGAACCTACCTTCAAAACCACAACTGCCGGAAACTGACCGTGGGCAGGGACTGCCGGACCACATCGGATGATTATGCCGGACAGATCATCAAGGGACTCATGGCCACCGGGTGTGATGTGCTGGACCTGGGCGTCTGTCCCACACCGGTGTTTTATTTTTCAATCCGGCATTTTGACCGGCAAGGCGGGGTCATGATCACAGCCAGCCATAACCCGAAGGAATATAATGGGTTTAAGGTCTGCCAGGGGCTGGATTCGGTATATGGCGAGGAACTCCAGAACATCCGAAGACTCATCGAGGGTGGGATCTTTGCCCAGGGCGAGGGTGCCTGTGAAACAGGTGAGATCATCACCCCTTACAAAGCCTTTGTGAAAGGGAACATCCGTCTTTCAAGGCCCTTAAGAATCGGGGTGGACGCTGGAAATGGTACGGCAGGCGTTGTGGCGGTCCCGGTTTTAAGGGACCTGGGCTGCGAGGTCCATGATCTTTTCTGCGAGATGGACGGGACCTTTCCCAATCATGAGGCCGATCCCACGGTTTTGAAGAACATGAAGGATCTCATCGCGCTGGTCAAGGAGAAAAAACTGGATGTGGGCATCGGCTTTGACGGAGACGGGGACCGCATCGGCATTATTGACGAAAAGGGCGACATCGTCTTCGGGGACCGGTTGATGATCATTTTTTCCCGGGAAATTCTTTCAAGAAAACCCGGGTCTGTTTTCATCTCCGAAGTCAAATGCTCCCAGACCCTATATGACGACATTGAAAAGCATGGGGGAAAACCCATCATGTGGCGCACCGGGCATTCCCTGATCAAAAAAAAGATGAAGGAGGAAAAAGCCGAACTGGCCGGAGAGATGAGCGGGCACATGTTTTTCGCCGACCGTTACTTCGGGTTTGACGACGCCACCTATGCCGCCTGCCGCCTCCTTGAAATTCTGGCCGACACGGGCAAGACCGTATCCGCCCTCCTGGCCGACGTTCCAGTCACGTTCAACACCCCCGAAATCCGGGTGGACTGCCCGGACAACATCAAATTCAAAGTGGTGGAACAAATCACCGAACATTTCAAGAAAGACTACAAGGTCATCGATATCGACGGGGCGAGAGTCCTGTTCGGCGACGGCTGGGGCCTGGTCCGGGCCTCCAACACCCAGCCCGCCCTGGTGCTCCGGTTCGAAGCCCTTTCCCGTGAAAGGCTCGATATCATCCGCAACACCGTGGAATCCACTTTGACGGAAATCCGGGAAAAGGCCGAATCCTGAGTGGACAAACCGGGTTGCCGTGATTATGTATGTCCATAAAACACTTCATGAAAAAGGGAAACGAACTATATGAATGGAATTGCGTTATTACTGGTCATCGTGGGCGTCTGGTTTCTGTTGCAGTATTTAATTCTTCCCAAGCTCGGGATATCGACCTGAGCGCGGAATGCCTGTCAGTTGACGGACAAGAAAAAACCATCGCCCGAAAAGAAAAATCCAGAATAAACCGGGAGGTATCCATGTGGGACTATACTGAAAAAGTAAAGGACCATTTCCTGCACCCACGAAATGTGGGTGTCATCGAAAATTATGACGGCATCGGTGAAGTCGGCTCACTGGCCTGCGGAGATGCCCTGAAACTGACCTTCAAGCTCGATGAAACCGGCAAAATCAGTGATGCCAGGTTTCAGACCTTCGGATGTGCCAGCGCGATCGCGTCATCGTCCGCACTTACCGAAATGATCAAGGGGCTTAGCCTTGAAGAGGCTTCGAGGATCACCAATGAAGACATTGCGAAATATCTCGGCGGGCTTCCCAGGGAAAAAATGCACTGCTCGGTCATGGGTAAGGATGCGTTGCACAAGGCGATTTCAAATTATCGCGGAGAGCCTGAAAAACACGCTGAAGGTCAGATCGTTTGTGAATGCTTCGGCGTGACCGATCTTGAAATCAAACAGGCCGTAATCGAAAACCATTTAACCACGGTTGAAGAGGTCACCAATTACACAAAAGCCGGGGGCGGATGCGGAAATTGCCATGAAAAAATCCAGGAAATCATCGACGGCGTTTCACGGACTCCCACTTTAACCCCGATAAAACCGGTGCGGATGACCAACCTTCAGAAAATCCGGCTCATTGAAGAAACCCTGGAGCGGGAAATCAAGCCTGCGCTGAAAAAAGACGGCGGCGATATCGAACTCGTGGACATCGCCGCAGATACGGTTTTCGTCAAGCTCAAGGGGACCTGCGCTTCCTGCAGCGCTTCCCAGGTGACGCTGAAACATTATGTGGAATCCAAATTAAGGGAATTCGTAAAAAGCGACCTGGTTGTCGAGGAGGTGAAATCATGACACCCATTTATCTGGACAACAATGCTACAACTCAGGTCGCGGAAGAAGTTCTGGAAGGAATGCTGCCCTATTTTAACGATTTTTACGGCAATCCTTCCAGCATGCACACCTTTGGCGGTATGGTGGGGACCCAACTGGAAAAGGCCCGGCAAAGCGTGGCCGGCCTCATCGGTGCCAATCCGGATGAAATCGTTTTTACCGCCTGCGGAACGGAAAGCGACAACACCGCCATCTGGTCGGCAATCAATTCCAGTCCATCGAAAAAGCATATCCTTACAACCCGTGTTGAACATCCGGCAGTCAAAAACCTGTGTGAGCATCTTTCCAAAAACGGATACCGGGTGTCTTATGTGCCGGTTGACCGGAAGGGTGAACTGGACATGAAGTTTTTGACGGATCATCTTTCAGAGGACACGGCCCTGGTCAGCATCATGTGGGCAAACAATGAAACCGGCGTGATCTTTCCCATTGAAGAAATAGCGGAAACCCTGAAAAAGCGAGATATTGTATTTCATACGGACGCGGTACAGGCCGTGGGTAAAATCCCCATTGATCTGCGTAAAACGCCTGTGGATATGCTTTCCCTGTCGGGGCATAAAATTCACGCACCAAAAGGCATTGGTGCGCTGTTTATTCGGAAGGGAACCAAATTTTCACCGTTTCTGATCGGCGGGCATCAGGAAAAGGGACGGCGGGGGGGGACGGAAAATACCGCCTCGATTGTCGGGCTGGGCATTGCCTGCGATTTGGCCCGGGACCACCTGAAAGAAATGAACACCACCGTGAAAAGACTTCGGGATCATCTGGAAAACGAATTGCTGCGGCAGATACCCAACGCCATCGTGAACGGGAAGAACGCGAACCGGCTGCCCAACACCCTTTCGATGAATTTTGAATATATCGAAGGGGAGTCGATTCTCCTGATGCTGAACGAATTCAATATCTGCGCCTCCTCCGGTTCGGCCTGTACATCGGGTTCCCTGGAGCCTTCCCATGTTCTCCGGGCCATGGGCGTCCCGTTTACCGCGGCCCACGGCTCCATCCGGTTCAGCCTTTCCACCCGGACCACGGAAAAAGAGATCGATTTCGTCATCGAAAAGATGCCTACCATCATCGAAGATCTGCGCAAACTGTCGCCGTTCTGGAACCCGTCCCAGCATCCATCAAGCTTACACCTATGGTAAAGGACATACCTTCTGAAAAAAAATCCCAAGGAGTTTTGGCGTGTTCTTAACGGGCGGTTTGCAAACAATCCTGATAGATCTTTAGATCACGGGGAGAGAACAGGACAAAGACGAGGCGTTCCATTACAGGATTGGCCCTTAAAAATTCCGCGGCCTCAGCCAGGGCGATTTTGCAGGCCTTTTCGATGGGATACCCGTAAACACCGCAACTGATGGCGGGAAATGCGATGGATTTTATGCCGTTCCGGACGGCCAGGGCCAGGCTGTTCCGGTAGCATCGGGCCAGCAACTCCCTGTCTTCGGGCTCTCCGCTGTAGACGGGCCCAACGGTATGGATCACGTATCCGGCCTTGAGGCGATATCCCCTGGTAATCCGGGCCTCACCGGTAGGGCATCCGCCGATCCGGCGGCATTCCGCCAGCAACTCGGGCCCGGCGGCCCTGTGAATGGCGCCGTCGACACCCCCTCCCCCGAGCAGGGACGAGTTCGCCGCATTCACGATGGCATCCGTGTCCATTCGGGTGATATCCCCCTGAACAATCGCAATTTTTTTCAGAATTTCCTGTTCCATCGCCCCCCCCCCCGGCAACCGGTTGCCGATCCCTCGGAATCACAGATCATAAAGCGTTTCATCCTTAAACGGTGCAGGCCGTCCGGTTTTGATGCCCGCTTTTTTCCCGGACAAAAGAAAAGGGTCCTCCCCTTCAAGAATATCCCCCAGTTCAGCCTCGATTTTTTCCGGGTCATCCCCTTTTTCCATCCGGCTTAAGGCCTCCTCCATGCCCTGTCCGAGCTTCAGACCCGACATTTCCGAAAGTCTTCTCATCAGGTCCGCGGCCTTTCGGGGGTCGTCCTCATTCATTCCTTCCGCTTCCCCGGCCAGCATGTTCATGGCCCGTTCCACTTTGGACTCGTCAAAAGGCAATTCATCGGTATCGGCATCCTCTTTGGCCTTTCCGGTAAATGAGAAAATCGAAACCTGACGGGTGAGTTTAGTATCCTTACATTTTGGGCAATTGGGGATTTTTTTCGTGTTGATGGTGTTTGAATAAAAATTGAACAGGGTATTGCACTGATCACAAAAAAATTCATATATGGGCATGGCAAGTCTCCCCGGGGCCGGTTCAGCTTTTTCGTTCAAGGGAAAACCCATGGAAAGGATTCTCTCCGGTTCCCAGATACGCGTGCAATATAAAAACCAGGGGGTGTTTTGTCAAGCCTATTCAAGGACCTATCCAAAGGCTGAATCAGCACCTTCGATTCTATCGAAAATATCCATGCCGTTGTTTTTCTTCATTGACAAACCCGATTCTTGTCATTATGTTGATTCAAAAATAATGATAATAATTATCGACAGTATAAAATACTGACCGGTAATTGGAAAAGGAGGCAATTATGGTTGAGGTTACCAAACAAGCGACGGAACAGGTGCAGGAATATTTCAAGGGCAGGGACCTTTTCCCTATCCGTATTTTCCTGAATGAAGGCGGCTGAGGCGGACCCTCGCTGGCCATGGCTCTGGATGAGCCTAAAGATACGGACAATGTATTTAAAGTAGACGGATTTGAATATATCATCGACAAGGAACTTCTTGAAAGAGCCAAACCCGTTAAGGTAGATTTTCAGGGAATGGGTTTCAAGCTGGATTGCGGCATTGATTTCGGAGCCGGCGGCGGATGTTCAGGCTGCGGCACGGCATCGACCGGCTGCGGTTCCTGATATTTTTAAAAGATTTGCGAGGGCGGCGCCATTCAATTGGTGTTGCCCTTTTTTTTATCCATTATATGGAATTTTAATGCCGCCATGGGACGGCAACCGCAACGATCGATCCATGGCAGACCCTATCCCTGAACCGATTAACCCTGAAGGAGATCATTAGATGACCGATTTTATGAAGATTCTCAAAGAAAGAAGAAGCATCAGAAGGTACGAAGAAAAGGATATCCCTGAAGAAATGCTCACCCAGATCTTCGAAGCGGTGCAATGGTCCCCGTCCTGGGCCAACACCCAGTGTTGGGAAGTGGTAGCCGTCAAGAACCTCTCGATCAAGGAAAAGCTTCAGGAAGCCCTGGCCCCCAAAAATCCGGCCACAAAAGCCGTTGTGGCGGCCCCGGTTGTCCTTGCCCTTTGCGGAAAGCTCAACAGTTCCGGATACTATAGCAACCAGGTCACCACCGTATTAGGGGACTGGTATATGTTCGATCTGGGTATCGCCACCCAGAGCATCTGCCTGACCGCCCATTCCCTGGGACTTGGCACCGTCATCGTGGGTCTATTTGATCATAAGAAGGTCGGCGAAATCCTGAATGTCCCCCAGGGCTACCAGGTCGTGACGCTGATTCCCGTGGGCTTTCCGGCCAAAGAGTCCCCTGCCCCCAAGAGACGCGAACTCAGTGAATTTGTTCATCACGACGGGTTTTAGCAAAAGGCGATGGAATCCTCCATGGACCCGGTTTCAACCTACTGGGGGATTTTTTCCTTTTCTTTTTTAACGGCGCTGACCGGAGCCATGGCCCCGGGCCCTCTGATGACCTACACCATTGTCAAGTCCCTGGGAGAAAAGAAGCATGGGTATCTCATGGGTGCATGGATCATCGCCGGTCACGCCATCCTCGAAATCGGCATCATTTTTTTTCTGCTCTTAGGTTTCTCGTTTGTTTTCAAAAATGTGCTGATCGTCAGGGTCATCGGGGTTCTGGGAGGGGGCATTCTGTGCATTTTCGGCATCTCCATACTTCGGGATGTTTTTTCCGGAAAAATTTCAACATCTTTTACGGATGATCAAACCTGCGGGAATAATGGAGAAGATTCCTGTTCCAAAGGCCCATTGGACAATCCGGTGGCCGGAGGCATCCTCGTATCCATGTCAAACCCGTTCTGGTGGATCTGGTGGGCCACCATAGGCCTGGCTTTCATGATCCAGTTCGATGTATCCTTTCAAAACCCGCTCAAACTCCTTGTTTTTTTTGTGGGTCATGAAGCCGGGGATCTGGCGTGGTACCTGATGATTTCGTTTCTGGCCTTTTTCGGGCTTCGCCGGCTGAATCCAAAGGCGTATTACGGAATGCTTTTGATCTGCGGCCTCTTTATGATTTTTTTCGGCATTTACCTGGGTTTTTCTCCATTTTTTAAGGCCGGTGTGTAACGCCCGCCAACTGCCCCTTCTTCGAAGAAAAACCATCGACCCCTAATTCCACTGATCCTCCATCTCTTTCTGCTTTGCGTCAAATTCCGCCGTTTTCAGGTCGTGGGTCTCCGTTAAATCCTCGAGTTCTTCAAAAAGGCTGTCGATCACGGACTGGCAGGTGAACATGGATCGGGACAGTTCCTTGATTTTTCCGCTCTCCCCCTTTTCTGACACCTGCTGCATTTTACGGGTCAATTCTTCCAGCAGGTTCTCCTGCTTTTCAATTTTCTTCTCGGTTTCCTCAATCTTCTTTTTAAGGGGTGTAATCACCTTGGCCCGCTCGTTCACAAACCCGGACCGAATTCGCTTGATTTCCTTTTTCGTAGGCCGGTTTTTTTCATCTTCCCCTGATTCGCTTTGGCCGGTTTTTTCATCTTCCTGCCATCCCACCGTATCCAGAAAGTCCTGGTACCCTCCTTCAAAAACTTCGATGTTGCCGTTCTGGAAAACCACCAGCCGCTGGGCTACGGCGTGAAGGAACATCTCATTATGGGTGACCATGATCACCGTGCCGTCGAAATTGTCCACAGCCGCCAGCATGGCGTCGGTGGATTCCATGTCCAGATGGTTGGTGGGTTCATCCAGAAGCAGGAGGTTCACCGGCGTCACCAGGAGTTTGCCCAGGATCACCCGGCTTTTTTCACCTCCGGAAAGCACCTTGATTTTTTTCAGGGCATCGTTTCCTTCAAACATCATGGCACCTGCGATATTTCTCGCCGTCTGGGGGTCTACGCCGGAGTCCGAGTAGAGGATCTCCTCCACCACATTCCGGGATTCAACAAGGCCTTCCACCTGATCCTGTTCGTAAAAACCCTTGGCAACGGCAGGATGGCAGGAAACCGAGCCGTCAGCCGGGGGAATGATGCCTGCCAGTAGCTTGAGCAGGGTGGTTTTCCCCTTTCCGTTTTTGCCGATGATGCACACCCTGTCCCGGGGCCCGACATTCAGGGAAAAATCCCGGATCACCTGGTGTTGACCGTCATAGGAAAAAAACAGGTGTTTTGCGCTCATCACGTATTTCCCGTGAAAGGGCTTGCTCTTAAAAGAAAAATCAAGGGTTTTCAGCTTTTCCAGTTTGTCCCGCTTTTCCATCTTGGAAAGGGTCTTGATTCTGGACTGGACCATATTGGCCAATCTGGCCTTGGCCCGGAACCGGCTGATGAAGAGTTCGACTTCCTTTCTCCGTTTTTCATCATTTTGCCGGGTCTTTTCATAAATTTCCTCATCCTGGGCGATCTGCTCATAATATTTACCCGTATCGCCGGCGATTTTTCGAGCTGTCTTGCGATTGATTCCCACCACGTGGGTAACGATCTTGTCCATGAACCCGCGGTCATGGGTAATCAGCATCACCTCATGGGGCCAGGTCGTCAAAAAGCGTTCCACCCACCGGATGGAGGCGATGTCCAGGTAATTGGTGGGCTCATCCAGAAGCAGCAGGTCCGGTCCGGATACCAGCACCTTGGCAAGGTTCAACCGCACCTGGTATCCTCCGGAAAACTCCCAGGGACTTCTTGTCAGGTCTTTGTCGGTAAATCCCAGGCCGAATAGAATTTTTTCAGCTTTCCAGTGATGATCCCGTTCATGGGCCTGGAGTCCCGACATGCATTCCTCGAGAACCGTTGGATGTGAGAAGTCCAGATGTTGTTTGACATACCCCAGCCGGTACTGTTTGGGAATGATAATGGAACCGCCGTCGGGGTGTTCCTCATTGACGATCATTCTGAACAGCGTCGTCTTGCCGTCTCCGTTACGGCCGACGAGACCCACGCGTTCTCTGGAATTCAAACGGAAACTGACGTTCTCAAACAGGGTGTTGCCACCGAAACTTTTAGAGATATTTTCAAACTGAATCATGATTAATCGTACCGGGCCCTTCTAATTCCTCGTTATTGCTTTTTCCCCAGCCGGTGGATGCCTTTTGGCGAATGCAGCCCGAATGTATGATGTTTGGCCGCCAAGGTCAATAATCTGTTGATCCGGAACCTGTTTTTCCCTATCTTGAATTTTTAATTGAAAAATACCCTTTGGCTTGACAGGATGGAACCGGTTTGAACTTACAGGCAAATTTCATCAAATCCGCCCCGGCAGGATTGATCCTGATCGCCGCCATGCTCATCGGGCTGCCCCTGGCCGGCAGCCTTGCCGCCGGCATGGATATAAACCGGCTTCTCGAATTTCCGCCCCTTGCAAAATATGTTCGGTCTTCTCATCCTGGTTTTTGCATGGATCATGGCATGGAACCGGTTCCAGTGGTTTTCCGCCTTTCAGCGTCACACTTTCCCGGTGTTGTGGATGGGGTACATTCTCACGGTTAACGCCCTTTGCTTTTCCCGTTCAGGGACATGCCCGGTTGTGGAATTCCCTTTTCGATTTATCGCCCTGTTTTTCCTCAGTTCCTTTTTCTGGTGGTTTTTCGAGTACCTGAACCGTTTCGTCCAGAACTGGCATTATCAGGGCGTTGAACGCTTCACCGCAATGGAATATATGGCCTTTGCGTCTCTTTCCTTCTCCACGGTGCTGCCGGCGGTTTACAGCACATACCGATGGCTGGCCTCTTTTGAAAGGGTGAACAGCGGTCTTTCCCGGTTTCCGGCATTTCGTCCATGCCGGCATCGATCTATTGCGGTAGCCATATTGATCCTTTCCGGCGCAGGACTTTTTTTAATCGGGGTGCTGCCGGACTTTCTCTTTCCCCTGCTGTGGGTGTCGCCGCTGCTGACCGTCACCGCCATCCAGGTTCTGTCCGGAAGACCCCATATTTTTTCCTCACTGCAACACGGAGACTGGCGGGAGGTGGTCCTGGGACCCTGGTCCGCCCTGATCTGCGGCCTGTTCTGGGAGATGTGGAACTTTCATAGCCTCGCGAAATGGACATACGCCGTGCCCTTTGTGGACCGGTTCCATGTGTTTGAAATGCCGGTGCTGGGTTACGGCGGGTACCTGCCCTTCGGCTTGGAATGTTTGATGATCTGCCGGATGGTGCCGGGATGGAGCCGGGATGGAGCATGGGGGTAGCGGGCGGCCTGACAGGCGTCTGGTCAAGGCGGATAAATATTCAACACCGGCAGGACTCGAATCTCAACAATAATTGTGCTAACAGCCTGACTTCACCAAAAAGGAGAAATGATGGAATGTCCGTTACAGCAGAAAATGTAAACCATGACGCCATCGTCATCGGCGGGGGTATCGGGGGGCTTGCCTTTGCCGCCCTTGCCGGCGGTGTTTTGGGTAAAAAAATCCTGATCGTCGAAAAAAACGCCGCCGTGGGCAAGGACGGCGAGATCAGTTGGAAACACGTCCGCCCGATGACGAGTTATAAAGGGGAAATTTTCGCATTCCCCAGGGGCCTTGAGGGGCGGATCCCCCAGGACCAGTTCACCAGGCTCATGTCCCTGATGCGGGAAATGGTCCAGATGGACAACGCGGCTTCCCGGAAACTGGATGATGTGGATCTGCGGACCTACGTCACCGGCAAGGGCGTTACCGATCCTTTGGCATTGTCCTGCATCAACAATATCACCATGGTTTATGTCTGCGTCCCGGATTACCGGTCCAGTACCGGAGAATTCATCCGGTGTCTACGGGAGGAAGCCCGTTCCAGGGCCAGCGGTTATCCGGCCGGGGGTTGCAGCGCCGTGTCCGAAGCCCTGGCCGACGGCATCCGGAAAAACGGCGGGGATATCCTGACGAAAAGCGAGGTCACCGGGATCATCGTCGAAAACGGCCGGGCCCAGGGCGTGCGATCGAAGAATGCCGCCCACCGGGCCCCCATTGTGGTGTCCAACGCAGACGGACGACGCACGCTGCTGGACCTCCTGCCTGAGGGGACTCTCCCGGAAGACACCCGCAGGCATGTGGAGGGCATGACCTATTCCTACAGCATGCTCATCGTCCGGATGGCCTTGAAACACCGGGTCACCGATCACCGGTTGATCACCCACATCGCCAATTTCGATCCCCGGAAAAATGAAGAGGACCTTTTAGCCGGAAAATTCCCCGATGAGGTCAACCTCTTCATGCCGGTGCCGTCGAATTTTTCCCCGGAATGCGCGCCTGAGGGCAGGCAGCTTCTCACCGCCGGTGTATGGGTTCCCTACGGGGCCCCGGACATGGAAAGGCTCGAGGAAATCGTGGTCCATACGGCGGGAAGGATATTACCCGGACTCGAGGAAGCCATCATGTGGCGGCATGTGACCACCCCGGAGAATCTGCACCGCATGGTCGGAGAGAACGGGGCCATCATCGGCCTGGGGCAAAGCGTGGGACAGGTGGGGAAAAACCGCTTAAGCGTCGAAACCGCCGTTCCCGGACTCTATCTGTGCGGGGCCGAATCCGGCGGTACCGGGGTAGGCATTGAACTCGCCATCGATTCGGCTTACGAACTCTTGGACCGGCTGGGTAAAAAGGACGCATCCTGGCAGTTACCCGGAACTCCGGTATTATAAGGCAAGGATAACCCGGGGGAGGCAGCTGCATTCTCCGGGACCCGTTATTGAATGAGTTCTTTTCCTGAATTCATGGAAGATGCCTGATCTCGACCTTGCCGGCCAGATGATGAAAAACCGCAGATCCCTCCATGTCCGCCTTTTCGTCTCCCGATGAAACGGCTTTCAATGCATCGAGGATTTTTGCACCGGCCCCGGAAATTCCGCCTGAAACCATTTTCAGGGAATTGTCCATTTTATTGTACATCACCGCCGGACCCAGGACATACCCCCCTTTTTCGTTTTTCTCCAGTTTCCCGATAATCTCATGGTGGCCGGGCTTTATCGACCCGGGAACCGGTGTGAATCCCAGAATTTCGCACAGCAGCAACAGCGCTTCCAGGACCCCGTCCACGTATCCTCTTTCCAGGGACTTGATTCCGTCTTGGGCGATGCCCTCGATATCCGATGTCCCGAAGGAAAGATCCAGCAATCCGATACAGTCGTTTTTAAGGACTTCCACGGACTTTTCCTTTTTGGACATTTTAACATCGGCATCGTTTAGGATCTTCAACGCATTCCGGATGCTGATCATTTCCTTGAGGGTCGGGCTTCTTCGCAATCCCACATCTTCCGGCGTGGTGCGATACAGGGGCAGTTCGTTGTCCAGAACCAGGATTTTGCTTTTGGCACCTTCCGGGTCGAAAATATAGAGATCCAGGTCTCGCTCCTTTTGATGCCGGTAGGGGCTCATTTCAAGGAGGCGACGAACGGCCTCCTTATCCATTTTCAATTCGCTGTCCGGAGGACCGATGGAGGCCAGGATCTTTGCGGCGATCCGGTCGATTTCGATTTTCCTTAAAAGATTTTCCTTGAAACCCATGTCGCCCTCCATTGTCAAGTCCATAAATTTAATGGGTGTGGCCCCCCGACATTTTTTCTCTTAACTGGGTTTTCAGATGATCGGCAAGTTGGTTCGCCAGAATTGACTTGTCAGCCTTGTTTTTAAGCCCGTCCACGAGGATATCCAGGCTGGCTTTCACCTCATCGTTGGGTCCGGGCAGGGCGATGATCATCGTACCGTTATATTCCCCCACGGCGATCCGGATGCCGTCCTTGACATGCCGGCCGGTTCCGATCGTGAAATGACAGATATACGGCGTAACCGCTTGTGGATCCAGTGCCGCTATCGCTTCCACCGTGTGGTCCTTATCTTCCGCCCCCACGCCGCCGGTGGTGACAATAAGGCCGTATCCCCCATAATCGGCGGTTTCCCGCAATCTGGCGGAGATATATACCCGGTCGTCTTTCAAGGTTCCCCCGCTGGTTACGCTGTAGCCTTCGGCTTCCAGTCGCCTGATTACGGCAGGGGTGTTGGTGTCCTGGATCTGCCGGCTTTCGACTTCCGCTCCGGAAGAAAAGACGATGACCCGTTTTGAAATGTTTTCCAGAATCCGGGAGATCATCTGTTCCGACTTGTGCAGGGCCTGTTTTGCCGGGGCTTCATCCAGGGCGATCCATCCCAGCATGCCGTCGGACCGCAATGACGTATTCATCGAAAGGGTCACTCCCGGAACCATGCCCAGATCTCTGAACAGCAACTCCTTTTTCCCGACGATTTGATGGGCGTTGAGGCGACTGTTGAGAATATCCAGGGTGAGGGCGCCGTCACGGTAGTCCACCACCAGAACGTCATTGCGGGCGATCCCCAGGACATCGGCCGTGCAGGCCGCAATATCCGTCAGGTTTGCCTTATTCAGCCGGACGTTTTCAATTCTCAATTCAGTTTTTCTTAACAAATCATATTTTTTTGAACTTTGCTGTTCCCCGATCACTTTCCACTCCTCACGCATCACTCATCACAGTTATTCAATCCCCGCTGCTTCAGCCACAGGGGCAGGTAATGTTCTTCAACCTGTCTGCCGACATGCCCAGCCTTTTCCATCAGAGAATCCGCCATGGTCCGGCTGACCGTGAAGTAGCCGAAACTGCCGTCAAATACGATGACCTTGTCGGTTCCGGCAATTTTATGCGCAAATTCCATGGCGGTTTCCAAGGTGTCGGAAATCACGGCGTGGTTCATGAAATCCGGGTTCGTGGAATCCAGGTTCAACAGGTCCGCCTGGTCTCTTCCCACGACAACGGTGGGGACATGTCTGGGCACATCGCTGATGGGAAGACCCGGCCACGCCTGGTTGATGACCACCGCCCTGATCGCCGGGTTGATGTTCATGATGGTGTCCAGGGCTTTGATTTCCCCCTTGAAATACTTCTCGAGGGTGTCATGGAACCCCATGGCCGAAGGAATGTCCAGGTCAAAGGCGTCGTACCGGCCGTTTTCCAGGCACCCGAAGGCGATGCCGCCGGCGTGGATGTAATATCCCCATCGTCCCGCATCCCATACGGCGATGCATTCGTCGATTTCTCCCACCAACCGGAGAACTTTGCCGTAGTCCCGCAGCAGTTCCTTTGAAATCCTGCGGTCCAGCCGATACAGATCATTATCCGCGTTTACGCCGGTGATGCCGTCCGGCGTGCTTCTCAGGATGCAGGCGAAAACAAACTTTTCCTGAACAAAGGGAGAATCGAATATGGCCTTCTGGAGAAAATTGGCGCTCCGGTTTGAGAAATTTCCATGGACTTTTTTAAGGCCGTAAAGGGTTCCGATTTCAGTTTCAATGGCAACGGCCGCGTCAAATGGATGCGTTGTCCTGGTCCTGAAATTGAAGTATTCTTTAAGATCGAAATAATCGATCACCTCGTCTGTCTCTTTTATTCCCATCCCCGACGCCAGAACATACCGGATATTCCTGCATCCGGTCCGGTCGAACACCTCATCGCCGAGGGCCTTTAGCATTTCCCGGTAATGCAGGCCTTCCAGGATGTAAAACCCGTGTTCCGAGCAGAGGATGTTGACCTTGTCTTCCGGTTTGATTTTACGCATGTCCACATCAGCCAGGGCCTTTTTTGTCGCCGAGCGAACGGCTTCGATCCCCTCGCCCTGCAGAAAACCCCTGGCCATTTCCGGAAACAGTTCGGTCACCCCCACGGAGACCATGCCCGGCAGATGGGCGGGACGGGTTCTTCTCGGCGGGGGCCCGTAAATCGAGGGCATGACGGCAGGCGGCAAGACGGCTGGTTGCAGCATGATCTTCTCCTTGTTTTATATTCTTCCCCGGAAATAATACGCCGGATATTTTTCGCTCACCACCTCCGGAACATCCGCCGCGGTCAAGGGGAGATTGTTCCACCGCGGGTCTTCGGGAATCCTGATGCCGGCGGCCTGGAACAGCTTGAAAACAACGCCCATGCAATAAATGCCGCACCCGGAACCGGCCCCGGTCCTGGCAACGATATCTTCCGGCGACCTTGCACCACTGATAACGGCTGCCGCGACTTCCCCGGCCAGGGTGCCGGTGCAGGCGCAGACCAGAAGATCCGGCAGGAGGGAGGCCTTCATGCACAGTTCCTGAACCTTTGCCGGATCAACAGCAGCCACATTAAATCCGATCGCCATGGGGTCATCCCGCCGGATCAAGGTAACGGCCTCTTCCCTGCAGACATCCGCGCATTTGCCGCAGGCCACACACCGGGTTGCATCGACCCGGGCTTTTTTCTCGACCACCTTGATGGCCCCGGCCGGGCACAGGCCTTCACACAATCTGTCCCCGTTGCATTTCCGGGGGTCGACAACCGATACAAAATGGACAACTTTCATGGGAACCTCATAATTAAAGGCAATAGGCTAATTTATTACTTCCATTTTCATGTCCAGCAGCGGTGCATCGATGATTTCCTTTCCAATGTCCAGGATGTCCACATTCCTGGTTTTCAGGGTCACGATGTTCTCTATTTTAACATTGCCGCCGAAAGCGATTTTCACATTCCCTCTTAAGCCGTTTCTGCAAAGTTCCATGGATACGGTATTTATATCCTCATGGTTTCCGCTGTCGATGAAGATGATGTTTGCACCGCCTCGTGCAGCGATAGTGGCTTCCCATGCGATATCCTTCTGATCGCCTTTAATCTGAATGACTTTTTTATAATCTGTCAGGCGACAGACGGCTTCAAGCGTCATTTCAACGCCTCCCAGCAGACGCACATAGTTTTTATCCAGATAAATGAAAGGCGGGCTGCAGATGCGGAAATCCGCGCCACCCACAACGATGGCGCTTCTTAAGGCCTCCTTTATTTCGGCAGGCATTTTTTTCCAGGAGCCGCAGACGATCCTGACCTTTTCATCCGCCGCCTTAACACATCTACCGGCAGCGGTGGCGACACCCGAGGGTTTGGCCATGCACCCCATCATGAGTTCTTCTGCCTGGGCAATCTGTTTGGGTCCACCACTGAAACGGGTGATTTCATCTCCCGGATTTACGGACCTGCCTTCTTCCACCATATAGTCCACGGTTAACCCCAGCTCCGACGCCTTTTCAAAGGCCGCTTTTGTTCCGGCAATAATACCGGCATCATCGGCAAGGATCACAGCGGTCACGGATCTGTCCATAATTTCCCGGAATATGTCGTCTCTGATGTCTTTCATCGGTTTTTTTCCGTCATTGCGCTCATTTCTTTTCGATGACCCATGGGTTTCCTGGAGAAGCGGCCGATCTCATCTATCCTATGGTACCAACCGGCTTAAGATAACAACTGGTGACGTCGTGCAAATGCCTGTAAAATTTCTTCCGCTTCTTTCACCATATTCTCGATAAAGTCTTTTACGCTTACAATCTGGTTGATATAGGCGCTTGAAAAGGAAAAGGGCCCTTTTGTAGAGCCTTCCGCATAGGGATCTTCACCGAGCCCTTCAGCCCCTTCCTCCCAGATGGTTTTTTCTCCCGTCGTCTTTTTCTTGTCTTTCAGCTTCAAGAAAGTGGCTTCCACGGCGCGGATCCACTTGTTCAAATCCATGGAATCTCTTTTTGCCATCAATTCAGCATAAGCCTCCGGGTCGGGAGGCGCGGTCAGTTCTCTGATTCTATAGGGTTCATCGGGTTGGGCCAGGATTATATTCTGTTTCACCCGTTCCGAAATCGCGCATTCGTGGGTTGCCATGATGGCCGAACCGATATAGACGCCGTCTGCCCCGGCCGCGAGGGCAGCCGCCATGGTCCGGCCGTTTCCGATGCCGCCGCCGATCAAAAACGGCACACTGATCTGGTCTCTCGCCCAGCAAAGGGAAGTAAATGTCGGCAGTTGCTTTATGTTTTTAATCCCAAAGCCTTCCGTTCCAATCAAGACAACGGCGTCCGCACCCATCTCTTCGGCATGTCTGCAGAATTGCAGCGTGGCCCCCTTGTGAATCCACTTCACGCCGGATTGCTTGATTCGCTTCACATACGCATCGGGCTTATAGACGGCCGTTTCCAGGACCGGGATCTGTTCTTCAAAACAGACATCGAACATCCCGTCGATATTCGGGCAGGCCCCGATGGATATGTTGACGGTGAAGTGATGGGTCACAGCTCGGATTTTTTTTATGGCTTCCCGAAGTTTTTCCGGAGTCTTGTAAACAGCCGCCGTAATGCAGCCATCCGCTCCGGCATTGGAACAGGCAGCGGCAAACTCCCAGGTCCCGATTCCGGTTAAAGCACCCTGCATAACAGGGTATTTACATCCCAATAATTCCGTTAAATCTGTTGTCCCACTTCATGGCTGATTCCCCTTTCTAAAGTTTTACGCTCCCCCACAACCTGGCTGGTTATCCATGCCCACCGACCCGTATCACCGGTGATTCCGTCTGGTTTTTTAATTGCGTGCGTTGGAGGGATCTTTCCCCAGGAACCTTTCATTTACCCATGTAATTGGGTTTGCGCTTCTCGATAAAAGCCTGCACCCCTTCCTTGTGATCGAAGGTGTCTCTGGCCACGGTCTGGGCAACGCCGGCAAGTTTCATGCTGGTTTCGAAATCCACTTCCAGGGAACGTTGAACCAGCCATTTGATCACTCCCATGGAATACGTGGGACCGCTTGCGATTCGTTTAGCGAATTCAAGGGTTTCCTGCATGAGCCGCTCATGGGGATAAACCTTGCTGATCAGCCCCATGCGGAGGGCCGTATCCGGGTCTACTTTGTCTCCGGTGTACTGCATCATAAAGGTATTGGAAAGGCCTATCATTCGCGGCAGCTGCCAGCAGGAACCGTCCGCTGGAATCAGCCCGCGCATGACAAAGGTTTCGGAAAAACCCGCATTCTCGGATGAAAACCGGATATCGCAGGAGAGCGCGATACCCAGTCCAAGGCCCATGGCATACCCGTTGACGGCTGCGATGGAGGGCTTTTGCAGCCGGCTTAGTCGGATGGGCAAGGACCTGACCCCTTCCACGGTTTCTTCACGGTAGGCCGGGTCGTTCTGCCTTTCCGTCACGCCGTCCCATGGTTTTTCCGGAAGCGCTCTCCTTTTACCCGAGTCTTCGTCTTCCTTTACCATTTGTGCCATTCCACGAACATTGGCGCCGGAACAGAATGCCGGGTCTTTTCCCGTCAGGACCAGGCATCTTAAATCGGGATCTTTTTCCAGACGATCGATTTCCGTTGATATTTCTTTAAACATTTCATCGCCGATGGCGTTTCTCGTCTTCGGATCGTCCATCGTGATGATCATGACCCTGTCCTGCACATCCACTTTTATATACTGATGGCTCATCTTGTCTCCTCTTTTCACCCTCATTGATAATCTTCGAATTATTCAGAACAATACCTGATTCGGTTAAGCCGCGCCATAGAGGCCTCGATCTGTTGACGAATCTCTTCAACAATCTGCGCGACCGGCCTTACCGACGACAAGCGGCCCACAACCTGCCCCACCGGGTACCCGCACAGCGGCTCCGCACCCGGAACAAGAAATTGTGGTATGGCGCTGTCATAGATTGCGCCCGGAGCGACGAATCGCGGCATGGTACTATGATGAATGACTCCCTGGAGCGGCGCCGGTAGACACCCCGGCGACGCTTTGCTTTCCCAGGCCTCGGTCCACGCTGTCCGCAGTTGCCGCATCGGCTTGCCGCTCATGGCGCGTGATCGAACCGAATCCGACGAACGGGCGGCCAGCAACTTCTCACGGATAACCGGATGAATGTACGGAGCCGCCTCACTTGAAACGAGCCACACCGAGCCGGTCCAGACTCCGGAGGCGCCCAGCGCGAGGGCGGCTACGACCTGTGCGCCGGAGGCAATCCCTCCGGCTGCAAGCACGGGGACTCGTCCTGAAACAGCCTCGACGACTTCCGGCACGAGGACCATGGTAGAAATTTCGCCGCAGTGGCCGCCGGCCTCTGTCCCCTGCGCAATCAGAAAATCGACACCCGTGGCGAGTTGCCGCTCAACATGGTGGGCCGACCCGACCAGTGCCCCCACGAGTATAGGGTGTTGATGCACCCTTTCGACGATCGGTTTCGGGACGGGTCCAAGCGCATTGACGATCACTCGCGTTCGGTGTGATAGCGCGATGTCGATCTGTGCGGATGTCTCGGCTTCGACGGCAAGCCCGACAGCATGCACGTGATATCTCTCCTCCCCTTCAGACAACGGTGGAACATGATGTGCGGCGAGCAGGTTTTCCACGAAATCCCAGTGCCCCTGCGGGATTGACGCTTCCGCAGCTTTCTGTGAGGCAGCGTATGGCGCTTTATGGTCGCCGGCGGTGATGACAATATCGACACCGTACGGTCTGTCGCCCAGGACCTCGTCTAACCATCCAAGACGGCGATCAAGCTCATCCTGGTCTGACGTGAGAGCGCCGAGGATTCCGATCCCTCCGGCCAGTGACACCGCGGCGACCACCTCCGGCATGTCCGAAAACGCGAACAGGGGTAAGGACAGGCCAAGTTTCTCCGAAAGGTTTACTCCTTCTGCAGTCTGTTGTTTCATGGTTCATGTTCTTTCTATGAGGATTATAGATGGAAAAGGGTTCGTGCGTTTTCACCCGGAATGGCCGATTTTTCCTTTTCGGAGAGAGCCACTCTTGCCATCACAGGCCCATCCGCTCCATCAGTTTCCACCTGTGATACCTTGCATCCCCCAGCATCAACTCATTTTCCTTGGCATGCCGGTAGTATAGATGAATGGGATACTCTTCGGTATAGCCGATGGCGCCGTGAAGCTGATGGCTGATCCAGGTGCATTTTTTATACCCGTCGGAAATCCAGGCTTTGGCCATGGCGACTTCTTTTTCGGCGCTTAATCCGTCGTCTATCAAGGATGCCGCCAGATAGTTCGTCATCCGGGCGCCTTCGTATAAGGTGGCCATATCCGCACAATAATGCTGAATGGTCTGCAGCACCCCCAGGGGTTTTCCGAACTGGCAGCGGTCCTTGACATATTGAACGGTCGTATTCAGGATAAAACTCATTCCCCCCAGCATTTCACTGCACTTTAATAAGGTTATCTTCCCCATGACGGCATCGACATATTGTCCGCCATTCCCTGCTTTTCCCACAATATCCGAGGAATCCACGAAAGTATGATCCAGCTTGACCACGCACTTTCTTTCCGGATACAGGGTTTCCACGGGGCAGGCCGTAACCCCGACACTGTCGGTTTTGACCCTGAAAAGGGTGGGACCGCCGTTCTTTAGATCGGCACATACCAATAGAAAATCTGCCGAATCCGCATAGGGAACAAACAGGCGGGTCCCGCTTAACCGATAACCGCCGTTCTGATCGGATACGGCAGACACCCCGGGCCTGTTATGATCCAGTTCGCCCCTTTCATTCATGAGGGCTGCCGTATATATTTTTTTCCCGGACATGATTTCGGCAATATCTTTACCTCCCGGTCCTTCATCGGATGCCTGCGACAGGATGAACCCGGCCACTGCCGCGCTGGTAAACAGCGGACTGGGAAGGAGCGCCCTTCCTAGCTCCTCAAACAGAATCACGGCATCCAAAAAGCTGGTGCCCTCTTTATTTCCAAGAGATTCGCAAATTAATTCCATCCATCCCAAACCGGCCATCTTTTTCCATACGGCCGGAGAATAGCCCTTTTCATTCTTATACCACTCTTTTACCAGATCGTGGCCACATTCCTTGTCCAGAAAATTCGAAAATGATTTCCGCAGCATCTCCTGCTCGGAACTGAATTCAAAATCCATCGTCGACTCCTTTTTTGTCTTCCTATGCTCTGGGCAGTTTCAAACCTCTCTGCGCCACGATGTTTTTGAGTATTTCCACGGCGCCGCCCTGCAGGGTATAGCTGGGGCTGTGCAAATAGGACTGCGCCACTAGGCCCTCCCAGGGGGCATAGGGATTTTCTTCTCCCATCATGAGGCTCGAGGCGCCAAGCAAGCGGGTGGCCACATCGTTGAGCCGGTGCTCATACTGACTGCATAACGCCTTACAGAGGGCCGCCTGACTCGAAATCTGTTTCCGGTGATCGATCATCCATGCCGTCTGATAACACAAGAGCCGGCCGATGGTGAGTTCGGTCTCAAGCCGGGCGAATGCGTCTTTGATCCAATACACTAACCCGGGGTCCTCATCAGCAAATTCTCCTTCACGAAGATAGGACTTCAGTCTTTCATAAACCAGGTGGTTCTGCATTAATCGTTCAATCCCGGCGCGCTCATAGTCGAGCTGGGCAACGATCTGTTTGAATCCCTCGTTTTCCCTGCCCACAAGATACTTCTTATCGATTCTGACGGTATCGAAGAAGACCTCGTTGAAATGGTGTTCGCCCATGATATTCAATATCGGTCGAATCGTAATGCCCGGCGTTTTCAAATCAAGGATGAATTCACTGCAGGCAATATGGCCGGGAACTGTCGGGTCCGGGTTGGTTCTTGCCAGGAGCCATCCGTAATCCGAACTATGGGCCCCGGATGACCAAACCTTTTGCCCATTGATGACATAGTGGTCTCCCTCCGGAATCGCCGTGGTCTTGATCGCGGCAAGATCGGAGCCGGCATCCGGTTCGCTGAACAGCAGGCAAAACGTAATGTTGTCTTCCGCGTTGATGAACCGCGGCAGGAAATAATCCTTCTGCCACTGTGCGCCGAACTTGATGATGGCCGGGCCGATCTGGCGTTCCGCCGCAAAATGATAGCCTGTGGGTGCCCGGTGCCGTATCAATTGCTCGCTTAAAATCATCTTGTCCACATAGCCCCTTTCAGATCCGCCGTATTCTTTGGGCCATGTCAGGCCGATCCATTTTTTTTCAGCCAGCTTTCGGGAAAATTCCCGGCTTGATCCCCCCGCCATCTCATATTTGTCCAGCTCAATATCCAGCGCGGGAATCTCTTTTTCGAGAAACGCAACAACCTCCCGCCTGAATGCTTCCTGTTCCGCGTTGAATGTAAAACGCATATGATCTTCTCCCGAGTTCGATTATTTATTCGACACCACTGATTACCCTTGTGCTATATGGGATTTTATTAGATGAATATGTTTTCCAGTTCCTTGGGATTGACCGGTCCTTTAGAATTGTACCAGAGGGGAGCCCACCGGATCAATTGATTAAATCGGTACCATGATCATCCCGCCGGGTCAATCCATGTTTTGGCCCATGTTTTGGCCCGTCTGAAGCCCATGCCCATCCTGATCGAGGCTTATGAGGACATACGGGAAATATGGAGATCTGCCGAAGGCCTTCTTGACCCATGGCCGATTTTTATGTATAAAAAATAAATTTAAATGGTTACTCACCTTAAATCCTTCGCCTGAGGTTGAAAAGGAAAACAAATGGATGAAACCGTAAAAATCATTTTCCAGGACAAAACCTATGAATTCCCCGTTATCACGGGAACGGAGAACGAAAAGGCCATCGACATATCAAGGCTTCGCAAGGAAACGGGACTGATCACCCTGGATCAGGGTTTCCCCAATACGGGGAGCTGCACGAGTTCCATCACCTACATGAACGGTGAAAAAGGGATATTGAGATACCGGGGAATTCCCATCGAACAGCTGGCAAAGTACTCGAGTTTTGTGGAAACATCCTATCTGCTGATCCACGGAAGGCTTCCCATGAGCCATGAGCTTCGGGCCTTCTCCGTTTTGCTGAACGACCAGTCCCTGGTGCACGAGGACCTGCAGTTTTTCTTTCAGAATTTTCCTAGGGCTTCCCACCCCATGGGAATTCTCTCCTCCATGGTGACGGCACTGAGAAGCTTTTACCCCGAACTTCAAGACATTGAAGAAGAAATCGACAGGACCGTCACCCGGCTTTTGTCCAAGGTCCGCACACTTGCCGCCATGTCCTATAAAATTTCCAGGGGCCATAAGGTGGTATACCCCAGGCCGGATCTTTCCTATTGCGCGAATTTTCTCAACATGATGTTTGATTCTCCGGTAAAGCCCTATGAAATAGACCCGGAAATCGTGCAGGCCCTGAACGCTTTCTGGGTTCTCCATGCGGACCATGAACAGAACTGCTCCACATCCACCGTCCGGATGGTGGGCAGCGGAAGGGTCAACCTTTACGCCTCCATATCCGCCGGCATCGCCGCCTTATGGGGCCCCCTGCACGGCGGCGCCAACCAGGCGGTGATCGAAATGCTGGAGCAAGCAGGAAGAAAGGGGAATAATGTTAAAACCCTGGTGGAAAGGGCAAAGGACAAGAACGATCCCTTCCGGCTCATGGGATTCGGACACCGGGTGTACAAAACCTATGACCCCCGGGCCAAAATCATGAAAGAAATGGTCCACCGGGTCCTTGCCAAACTTTCCATAAATGACCCTCTCCTGGACCTGGCCCTTGCACTTGAGGAAACCGCGTTAAACGATCCCTATTTTATCGAGTATCACCTGTACCCCAATGTTGACTTTTACAGCGGCATTTTCCTGAAGGCCGTGGGAATCCCCACCAACATGTTCACGGTCATGTTCGCTATCGGAAGGCTTCCCGGGTGGATCGCCCACTGGAAAGAAGGGTTCGACGATCCGAACTGGAAACTCAGCCGTCCCCGTCAGATTTATACGGGACCTTCAGAAAACCGGTATATTCCTATCGAGGAACGATAAAACCAAACAGATCCGGGGGCACGGCTTGTTTTTTCACGGCTTGAAAATAAACATCGCCGTTCAGTTGGCGATTCTGATCGCCATGGGAATGATCCTTATTCATATGGCCATGATAACGGTTTTCCAGGAAATGCTGACCCATTCACTGGTTTCAAAAGCAGATCTTCTGGCGGAATTGATCATCTCCCAGCTCCCCGATGCGCCGAATAAAAAAAACGCCCCGGTTTCCCTGAAAACATTAGATCGAATCAGGGAAGTCATGGCCGAGTCCGATGTGGAATGCGCGTCCATTATCGCCGATGACGGCAGGCCCCTGTTCAGTTTAAGACCCGACTGCGATGCACAGGGTCTCTTGAAACGACTTGTTCCCCTGTCCATGGCCGAGAATAAAAGGCAAGTCCGGTTTTCGGGCGAAACCTGGGGGGTATTCTGGAAGCAGGAAGAATACCTGGCCATTGCATGGCCCCTGGTCAATGAAAACCGCACCATCGGCGGAACCGGGATGGTGCTGCAACTGAAAGGAATTTACAAGGCCTTGCGAAAAGTTCAGGGCCTGTTCTGGTCCTATTTCAGCATCAATCTGATCCTACTGACCCTTGCCGGTCTATATCAGATTTCAAAAATAACGGTCAAACCCCTGAACCGCCTCCTGGACCGCGCAGGCCAGTTCCGGGAAGAAGGAGACATGGCCTTTGCCCATGAGGAAGACAAAAATGAATTCGGCAAATTGAGCGCCGCACTGAACCGTATCTTCATGGGAATTTCCAGAGACAAGGCGGCGCTGAAACAAACGGTCCAGTCCCTTGAAAACCTCAACCTGGAGTTGAAACAAACCCAGAAAGACATGGTTCGTGCCGAAAAACTCGCTTCGGTCGGCAGGTTGTCGTCGGGCATCGCCCATGAAATCGGAAATCCGATCGGCATCGTGCTGGGTTATTTGAACCTTCTGAAGGAAGAGAATTTGCCATATGGGGAAAGGATGGATTTCATAGCCCGGGCCCAAACCGAAATCCACCGGATTAATACCGTGGTTCGGCAGCTCCTCGATTTCGCGAAACCCGCAACCGATGAAATCAAACCGGTTCCCGTCAACGAAATCTTAAGCGGTCTTGCCGACGTGATAACTCCCCAGCCTTTTATGGCACGTATTCGCCTGTCCCTGAAGCTATCGGCCGTCAACGACATCGTAGCCGGAAATCCCGACAGCATACGGCAGGTCTTCTTCAACCTTCTGATTAATGCGGCGGACGCAATTTCATCCCGGGAAGATCATTTCAACGGCAGTATCGACGTTTCAACTGAAAATATCAATATCCTGGATTCCGAAAGCGGGAAAACCCTTCCCTCCCTGAAAATCACCGTCAGGGATAACGGATGCGGGATCACCGATGAAAATCTCGCCAATATTTTCGATCCTTTTTTTACCACCAAGGACCCCGGAAAGGGAACCGGTTTAGGTCTTTCCGTGAGTTTCATGATCGTCGAAAACATGGGGGGAAAAATGGAGGCTGAAAATAACGCCGACAAAGGGGCTTCCCTTTATGTCCTTCTTCCGCTTCACACGGATTTTAACCCCAAAACTTGAGATAATAGCCTGAAATGGAAAACGAAAAGGCGCTCAAACACATCCTGGTCATCGACGACGAAGACAACATGCGGCATATGCTGTCGATCCTCCTGAAAAAAGCCGGTTACCGGGTGGATGAAGCTCCCGACGGCATTGTCGGTCTTGCCCGGATGAAGGAGAAACCCTATAATTTTGTGCTGTGCGACATCAAAATGCCCCGGATGGACGGCATGGCCTTTTTGCAGAATCTTGGCGCCAAGGAAGCCGGCGAAGCGGCCATCATCATGATGTCGGCATACGGCACCCTGGAAACGGCCATCGAAGCCATGAAAATGGGCGCCTATGACTATATATCCAAGCCTTTTAATTCGGACGAAATTCTTCTGGCGCTGAAAAAGGCCGAAGAAAGGGAATGCCTCCGGTACGAAAACCGGCGATTGAAAGCGGAAGTCGAAAAAATTGAGGGAATCTACCGGTTCGGCAATATGGTGGCGAAAAGCAAAGCCATGGAGAGTATTTTCCTTCTTACCGCCAAACTGGCCCAAAACGATGCCACCGTTCTCATTACCGGAGAAAGCGGCACGGGCAAGGAGCTGATCGCCAGAGGCATTCATTACAACGGAGACCGGGCGGAAAAACCCTTCATCCCCGTGAACTGCGGGGGAATTCCCGAAAATCTTCTGGAAAGCGAACTCTTCGGCCACAAAAAAGGCTCGTTCACCGGCGCCGACAGAAACAGGGCCGGATTATTTACGGAAGCTGACGGGGGCACTCTTTTTCTGGATGAAATAGGAGAACTGCCGCTGCTGCTGCAGGTCAAGCTGCTCAGGGTGCTTCAGGACAAGGAAGTCAGACCCGTGGGGGAAGCCCGGCTTAAGAAGGTGGACGTCCGGGTGATCGCCGCAACCGCCAAAAACCTCGAGGATGAGGTGGTCCGCAGAACCTTCCGGGAGGATCTTTACTACCGGATCAATGTGATGGGAATAAAACTTCCCCCGTTAAGGGAAAGGGCCGAAGACATTCCGGTTTTGACCCGTCTTTTCATCGACCGGTACATCCGGAAATTCGACCGGGACCTTGAGGGCATATCCCCCTCCGCCATGGCCCTTCTGGTCAAACACCGCTGGCCGGGCAATGTCCGGGAGCTTGAAAACATTATCGAAAGGGCCGTGCTTCTGGCTGAAAAAAAGATTATCCTGCCGGAAAACCTTCCCCCTGCTTTTGGAATAAAACTTGAGAGCAAGCGGATAGACGATTTGCTGGAGGGATTTTCCCTGAAAGCCGCCCAGGTCATTATCGAAAAAAAACTCATCACCAGGGCATTGGAGGCCACCGGCGGCAACCGGACCCAGGCGGCCAGACTCCTGGAAATCAGCCATCCGTCCCTTCTGACCAAGATTAAGAGCTACGGTATTGACCTGTAGTATTATGCCTAATTTTCCAGTAGATCCAGCAGTCTCAGGGGATGATCGATGACGGCCTCCGCACCTTTTTCCATCAGCTCCTCCTGAGTGCGAAACCCCCACAGCACGCCCAGGGAAAACATTTGGGCGGCCAGGGCCGTTTCCATGTCCGTTCCCGAATCTCCGGCATATAGAAATTTTTTCGGGGGAAGCATCAGGATGTCGGCGATTTCAAGGGCCCCTGCAGGGTGGGGCTTCCGGGGAACCGAGTCTCTCTGCCCGAAAATGGCGTCGAATCGCCCCCCCGGGAAAAAATAATTCACGCATTTTTGGGTGAGATCATGTCGCTTGTTGGATAAAACCGCCATTTTGATTCCCCGGGCCGCCAACCCATCCAGTAGCTCCGGTATCCCTTCATAAGGCCTGGTTAAATCCCGCCAGTTTCGGCTGTAATCCTCAAAAAACCCTTCCAGGCATTCCATAATCCGCTTTTCATCCCGTTGCCCTTCCCCAAGCGCCCGGGTCACCAGCATCCTGGAACCGTCTCCCACAAACTCCCGGTATTTTTCCAGGGGATGGGGCGGAAACCCCATTCGGACCAGCACGCGATTCACAGAATTGCCGATATCCTCCAGCGTATTGATGAGTGTCCCATCGAGATCGAATATCACGGCTTTATATTTCATGGTATCAGGATCCTTTTCCCGTTAAATTAGGCCCTCTCCGGTGTTGCACAAATACTCCGGAAATCGTATACAGGATCAGCATGCGTTGATTCGGAACGACTTTAGCCGGGAGAGGCGGATAAAATCAATACAATTTGCTGATCCCCCATACCCCATGACCGTCGATATTGATCTGAAGGAGGACGGACGACATGAAACCATGGGAATATGTCAAGGGGCTTCATCATCTCGGAAACGGCATTTACGCCTACCTGCTGCCCGACGGCTCCTGGGGGCTCAACAACGCCGGCCTTGTGGTATCCGGCAATGAGTCCCTGCTCATCGACACCCTCTTCGACATCGAACATACCCGCGAAATGCTCGGGGAGATGGCTGCGGCAACCCCGGCGGCCCGGGTCATCGACACCCTGGTGATCACCCACGGCAACGGCGATCATTTTTACGGCAGCCAGCTGGTGAAGGGTGCCAGGATCATCGCCTCAAGGGCCTGCGCCGAAGAAATGGAAAAATCACCGCCGGAAACCCTGGCGGCCTTGATGGAAATGGCCCCGGAACTGGGTGAGGCCGGACGATTCGTCTTTCGGGCATTCGGCCGGTTCCGGTTCAGGGGCGTGTCCCCTCTTCCGGGTGGTATCCCCCCTTTGCAAGGACGAGGTCAACCGGTTTTCCCATCTCCATCAGAGCACCGATGACCTCATGAACAAGGTGATCATGCAGCGGCACTGCGGGAACATCACCGGATGCTGCTTCCAGCGCTGCGTGGGGATGGATGCGGCCAACGCGGTTTTCAGCGCTGCCTTCGAGTGCGATCAAAAACACCGCACGGACTATCACCGGCGGTTTCTGGATTACTGGCGCTGGGTGCAGACAGAGGATCTGGTGGTGGACGGCGCCATGACCGATCCCAAGGGGGACCGGGGCAAACGGCCCAAGGACCAGGCCGATCCGGACCTGTTTCTGCGGGTCGTGGACAGGCGTCCCGACGGAATTGTGGTCCGGGGAGCCAAATTTCACCAGACCGGCATGCTCAATTCCCACGAGGTCATGGTCATGCCGACGATGTCCATGAGGCCCGGGGAGGAGGCATGGGCGGTGTGTTTCGCTCTTCCTTCCAACACCCGGGGCATTCACTATATCTACGGACGGCAGACCTCCGATACCCGGAAACTGGAAAAAGGCGGGCCGGATGTGGGAAATCCGCTGTACGGGGGCCAGGAAGTCATAACGGTTTTCGATGACGTGTTCGTTCCCAATGAACGGATCTTCATGAACGGCGAGGTTGATTTTTGCGGTACATCAGCGTCGCTGCACTAATTGACACACAAGCCAATGTGTAATATGATGTGTAAAAAAGGAGGTGCACAATGGCGACCAATTTAGCAATCGATGATCAACTATTACAGGAAGCGTTAGAAATCAGTGGATTGAAAACAAAGAAGGACACCGTCAACCTTGCTCTCAAGGAGTTTGTAGATAGACGTAAGCAATTGGAAATAATAAATATTTTTGGGAAAATGGATCCAGATCCCAATTATGACTATAAAAGAGGTAGAACGCGTTGAAAGTCCTGGTTGATACACCCATATGGTCCTATGCACTTCGTTCACAAAATATAGATTATCAATTCGAGATCGATGCGCTTACCTCTCTGATTCGGGATCAGAGAACCATCATCATTGGACCTATCAGACAAGAAATCCTTTCCGGCTATAGCGATCTACGGAAGTATCAAATAATAAAAGAAAAATTATCTTATTTGAAAAATTCGCCCATCCTGGATGGTGATTATGAGCTGGCTGCTGAGTACAGTAATAAATGCCGAAAAAAGGGAGTTCAAGGATCACACATTGATTTTCTAATTTGTGCAGTAGCGAATAGAATCAACATTCCCATCTTTACCAGTGATAAAGATTTTGAGCATTATCAAAAGATACTATCTATCGAGCTGTTTAAAATAGAGGGCTAATCGCGTAGCCGGGGGTTTTCTGCCCAACCCCCACACCCCCCGGCATGCGGGTCCGCACCGTGCGGTTCACATAGATACCGGGCTGAAGCCGGGTGCACCCAATAAACTCAGCCGACGCAAAAATCCGCGCCGTTGATTAAATCGTTGGCCTAAAAAATTGTCCTTGATTCTTGCATCCATTTTGGATATACAATGGCTATACATATGGAGGTGTGTGATGCTTGCAAAAATTCAAAAATGGGGAAACAGCCAGGGGATACGTATTGCCAAAAACCTGCTATCAGAGGCACAGCTTGATGTCGGGGATGAAGTCGATATCAGTGTAAAAGAAGGCATTATGGTCGTGACCCCAGCCAAAAGAATACGTGGCCGCTATAACCTAAAGGATCTTGTGGCCCATATTCCAAAAGGCCATGAGCCCGGTGAGGTTGAATGGGGTGAGCCGACCGGTAAGGAGGTCTGGTAGATGGCGGCCTATATACCGAAACAAGGGGACATCATTGCGCTCACTTTTGATCCACAATCCGGTCACGAACAAAAAGGTCGGCGTCCCGCTTTTGTTGTTAGCAAAGACTTGTTCAATAAAAGCACCGGATTGGCTATTGTTTGCCCAATTACAAACACGGAGCGAGGCTTCCCATTTCATATACCCGTGCCAAAAGACAGCAGACTTACGGGTTTCATAATGGTTGAACAGGTTAAATCGGTCGATTTTCATGCTCGTGGCGCAAAGTGCATTGAACATAGCAATGTTGAGTTATTGTCCGAGGTGCTTTCTTTATTGGATGCATGTATTTACTGACCGGCCAATTCGAAAGACAATTGACGTCATTATCGCAACTTTCTGCATCGAAAACGGATACGAATTAATACATAATGACGGTGATTTTGACCTGATGGGAGAATATCTATGCTTAAGGGTCTGACGTTAGGAAGGATTGCCCGGTCGGACAATGGCCTTCCTGTTGGGCCAGTTGACAAAAATCATCCCGGTTTCCTTCACTTCCGATAATGGCCACCAGATCATCGGGCATGAGTATAAAATCCGCATCGGGATTGGGTTTAAGCAGCCCGTCACGTACCACGCCGACGATGGAGGAGCCGGTTTTCTTCCGGATCTCACTTTGGCCGATGGACTTGCCGGCCATGGGACTTTCCCGGTTCAACCGGAACCATTGCAGATCAAACTGCTGCTCTGCGTCCCGGAGTTGCGACAAAACCTTGTACGCATGACCTTCCTGATACAGATCGGCATAGAGTTCCTGCCGGATCGTATCCGTGTGACGCTGGACCTCGGTCGGCGGAACATGAAGATGCAGAAGGGACTGGCGCATCATCTCAAGGCCCGCCTCGAACTCCGGAAGCACAACATTGGATACACCCAGATCCTTCAGCAAATCAAAATCATCCGGCCCGGAGGTTCTGGCGACCACCTGAATGCCCGCATTCAAATGTTTGGAATGAACGATGATCGATCTTGCCTCTACAATACCGGGAACCGTCACGATCAGAAGGACCGCGTCCCGGAGACCCGCCGCTTCCAGCACCACTTCCTGGCTCGCATCGCCGTAAACCACGCTCATCCCCTCATGTTTCGCCTGTTCGAAACGCCGGTGATCCAGCTCGACAACCACGAACCGCATGTTCAGGCGTTTTAAAACCCGTGCGATCTGAAATCCCACCCGTCCGCCGCCGGCAATCACCACGTGGCCCGACAGTCCGGTATCGGGAATGTTTGAAGACTCAAGGGTTTCATGGCGGAACCGGCGTTTTTTAAGAGCGTAAATCCTTGCGGTCTGACCCGAAATCAAAGGGGTCAACACCATCGTCAGAATGGCCGCGGTCAGGATCAAGGCATACAGATCGTTGCCGATGGAGTTCGTGGATACCCCTACCCTTGCCAGAACGAATGAAAATTCGCCGATTTGAAACATTCCCAGCCCAACCGCCAGGGGTACGACATTACCGTAGTTGAAAATCCGGGCGATGACGGCAAAAATAATTCCCTTGCCGATGCCGATGGCCAGAACGAGGATAACGATCTCACGGATGTGATTCAGGAGAAATTGAGGGTCCAGGAGCATGCCCACCGAGGTGAAAAACAGCAATCCGAAAAGATCCCGGAGAGGAATGACATCGCTTAAGGCCTGGTGGCCGTAATCCGACTCGCTCAACACCATCCCGGCCACAAAAGCCCCGAAGGCAAAAGAAAGCCCCACCACATGGGTGATATATCCCACACCCAATCCAATGGCGGTGATGGCCAATAGAAAAAGCTCCCTGGAACCGATCTTGGCGATATGGGCCAGCAGGCGGGGCAGCAGGCGGGTGCCAAAGAGGATCATCCCGGCGATAAACAGTCCGGCCTTCAGTGCCGCAAGACCCAGGACAGGCAACCCCACGGCCGGGTCGTTCAACTGGGGCAGGATGATCATCATAGGTATCACGGCCAGGTCCTGCACGATGAGCATCCCGATCATGACCTTGCTGGAAAGGGTCCCCATCCAGCCCTGGTTCATCAGAGTTTTTAAAATCACCATAGTGCTCGAAAGGGAGATCATGGCCCCCAGCCACAGTGACGTTTTCCAATCCCATCCCATGAAGGAGCCGATGCCCAGGCCCAGGCCGATGGTCACGGTGATCTGGACAGGGGTCCCGATCAGGGCGATGGTTTTGACCGGCTGAAGATCCTTTAAGGAAAACTCGAGCCCCAGGGCAAACAGGAGAAGTGCAATGCCGATTTCGGCAAGGAGTTCGATCTCATGAATATTGGAGACCGTGATCCCCCCCGTATGGGGGCCCAGGATCACCCCGGCGGCGATATAGCCGATAATCAGGGGCTGCCCCAGCCGCTGCAGAAGCAGTCCGCAGAAAAAAGCGACGACGATCAGAAGAATGATATCCGCTGCAATGCCCATGTGTATTTCGTTCCGTAAACTGTAGCTGAAATATGTTCCGGGGGTTCGGTTTCAGAACTTTATACGACAAGAGCGGGGTTTGTCAAATTTTACCGGGCCAAATATTCCCGATTGTCCGATCAGCCGTCGAAACAGTGGGGCAACATTCGTTTGCTTCACCCGATGGTTTCTGGTATCCAATGAAAAACAATCGGGATAGACGCTCAATCCGTTTTAAGCCTATTCATTTACTATCAGGATTTCTTCAGATGATGGATCCGGAAACATTGCAAAAGTTTGAAGCCCAGGGGGAAATGCTGGCCAACCGGGTGAAGAAGCGCTTGAGGCATCTTCAAAAACGGTTCTCACGGGAAGGTATCGAAGTCTTTCGGCTTTACGACTGGGATATCCCTGAAATCCGGGCTGTGGTGGATTGGTATGCGGGCCGCCTGGTGGTGGGAGAGTATATGCGCAGGCAATCGTCCCCGGAATGGCTGCCGATGATGGCGGCCGCAGTGGCGAAAGCCATGGGAATCCCCATGGAAAAGGTTCATCTCAAGGAGCGTCGCGCAGGGAAAAAAGACGGCCAGCGGTACAAACGGATCGACCATACCGATGAGAAATTCCTGGTTTCGGAAAGGGATCTGAAATTTCTCGTCAACCCGGGGGATTTCGTGGATACGGGGCTATTTTCAGATCACCGGGATACCCGCTGGATGATCCGGGAAATGGCCGGAGGAAAGGATTTTCTCAATCTTTACTGCTACACGGCGACATTCTCCTGCTATGCGGCCAAAGGGGGGGCAAGAAGCACCCTTTCGGTGGACCGTTCCGAAACCGCCATTCACTGGGCCCGGGAAAACTTCGCGGTAAACGGCATCCCGGAAGAAAGCAACCGGCTGGTGCATGCGGACACCCCGGATTTCCTGAAAAAAGCCCGGCGTTCCGGGGACCGTTTTGATCTGGCCGTGGTGGATCCGCCATCCTATTCCACCACCCGGATCCGCAATCAGTCCTTTGACATCAAAGCAGATCACCCGAAACTCCTGGCTTCCGTCTTCGAGCTGATGCGCCCGGACGGCATTGTTTTTTTCTCCACCAATCACCAGGGGTTCGAAATTCAGGCCCCTTCCCTGAAAGCATCCGAAATCACGGAAATTACAGCCGACACCATTCCCGAAGACTACATCCGGAAGCGTCAGCCCATTCACCGCTGCTGGCGGATAAGAGTGTGATCCGGCATTACGGCAGAGGGAGCCGGACAGAAAACGGGAAGATCCCCTGCCGTTATTCCGGGAAGGCCGTCTGAAGGGAGGTCAGAACAGGGATAGCTGGGTCTGGGGTTTTTCCCTTTTGGCAGGTGTCTGCCCCCTTTCCCGGTGAAGCAGCCTTTCTTCGATGTCTTCCACAAAAGGGGAAAGCCGCCGCTCTTCCCTTTTCCCGTAAATGTTTCTGTTTCCGGCCCATGAAAAGCATAAATGCTCTTTGGCCCGGGTCATGGCGACGTAAAAGAGTCTCCGTTCTTCATCCATATCCGTCTCCGCCTCGCCGGATCGAATGTAGGGGATCAACCCGTCTTCGCAGCCGGCGATGATAACGACCGGAAACTCGAGCCCCTTGGCGGCATGGAGGGTCAGGAGGGCGACCTTCTGGGCCATGGCATCATAGATGTCGGTATCCGTGTCCAGGGTAATTTCCCTTAAAAAACCGCTTGCATCGGTGCTAAATTCTTTGGCCCGGTTCAAAAGCCAGGTCATGTTGCTTTCCGATTCCCGGTTTTGTTTCAACAAAGGTTCAAGAAACGGCTCCCGGGCCAGCCTCAACAATATGTCAAACACCGGGTAATCCTGAAATTTCTTCTTTAAATGAAAAAGTTTTCCGGTGGCCCGGTCCAGTTTCAACTGCCCGGCATGGGAAAGTCCCGGAATGGGCAATCGCCGGACATGGTTCAGCGCTTCAGGAAATCCGATCCTTTTTTCAAAAAACCAGGTCCTGAATTTTTCAAGAATTTTGCCGCCGATGCCCCAGCCGGGGATACGGAAAAGCCTTTCAAAGTCCCAGATGGTCCCCCAGCCTTCCATCAGTTTAAGATAAGAGATCAATTCGCGAATGCCTTTTCCGGAAAGGCAGTCTTCCCGGCTGACCACCTGGCAGGGGATACCCGCCCTGGAAAGGATATCGGAGATGAACCTCCCCTGGTTCCGTGTCCGGTATAAAACGGCGAAATCGGAAAAAGGCCTTTCGAAGCTTCCTGCAGGATCATGAATCTTATCAAAATCCATGGCGTGCAATCCCATCCCCCCCACCATGTTTTCGATCATCCGCCCGATGGCCACGGCTTCGGCCTTTTCCGAGGATGCGGAAAGTACGGACAGGGTTTTCCCCCCGTTGATGCCGGAAAAAATGCGGCAGGGATTACCCTCTTTGTTCCGGGTCCTGCGAATCACCTGGAAAGCGCCTTCCAGTATAGTTTCCGTCGACCTGTAATTTTGGGATAGAGAAATGGACCTGGCCCCGGGAAAATCATTCAAAAACCGTTTGAAATACCGGGCATCGGAGCCCCGGAAACCATAAATGGACTGATCCGGATCACCGATGACGCAAAGGTCTTTATCCGGAGATGAAAGCGCTTGAATGAGCCGGTATTGTCCGTAATTCAGGTCCTGATATTCGTCCACGAAAATGAACTTGAACTGATCCCGGTATGTTTTCCCCGCCCGGGAATCGATTTCCAGAATTTTTAAGGCGTTGACGATCAGGTCTTCGTAATCCAGAACGTTGCTCCGGGCGAGCAGATCCTGGTAGGCCTGGTACACATCGGTAAAAAACGTGCGGGTTTCGCCGATTTCGGACAAATCATCCAGAGGCCCCAGGATTTTTTGTTTGGCGGCGACGATGCCGTCCGTCATCGCCTTGACATCCGCTGCCCCGTTGTTCTCCGGGTTGATCCGGTTCAATGCCTCCCGGACAAAAAGCCGCTGTTCATCTTCGTCAATGATGATGTTTTCAGGTTTTCCAGCCCTCCGGCATTCGCCTGCAAGGATCTCATGGCAGAAGGAATGGAAGGTAAGAGCCCTGGGAGGGGGCGCATGGGATCCCAACAGTTTCCCCAGCCGCTCTTTCATTTCCCGTGCGGCTTTGTGGGTGAAGGTGACCGCCAGGATATGCTCCGGGGATATCCCCTTTTCCCTCACCAGATACGCGATCCGGTGGGTGATGGTGCGGGTTTTCCCGGTGCCGGGCCCTGCGGTGATCATCAGGGGACCTTTTTGATGCATGACGGCTTCCTGCTGTTCTGCATTCAGGCCGGAATAAATACCGGCAGCCGGTTCAAAAACCGTCGGCGGTTCTTTAACGGAGAAAACCCCGAGGGGAGCGGGCTCCGGCTTTGGGTCAACGGTTTCGTTCACCAGAAGCCTGCCCGGGGACTTTACTTCTATCACCGGCATCAGGAACAGCGATTTTTGACCCAGCAGCTGTTTTCGCTCGCCGGATTCAAAAATATGGACCTTGCCGTATTCACCGTCGTATCCCGGAGACAGGCGAATCCGGCCGAGCCGCATCCGTTCGACAGCTTCTCCCAGCAGGGGGATTCCTGTTCTGTCCAGTTCCTCCCGGCCGATGTTCCTGAGAATACTTAATTCAGGGCCAAGGATTTTGACGCACAGGTTCTGGGCATAGGCGACTTTTTTCGATTTGGGCCCCACTTCGAAAATGTCGGCCAGAATGTCGGTAAGGGGAATGATGTTATGGAAGGGATGGGTCTTTTCGGGTCTTTCTCCCTCCCTTCGATCCGCCAGTTCTTCGACCCGGTTCAGCACCCCCAGGGTCAGCTGAGCCCCGCAGGACGGGCAGATATTGCATTGCGCCCTGCTTTCCCGGGGAGAAAAACGGATGCCGCACTTCCGGTGGCCGTCCAGATGATACTTCCCTTCTTCCGGAAAAAATTCAAGCGTGCCGGAAAACTTTTCCGGATCGCCGGTTTCCAGGGCGTTTTTGATATCCCCGTACGAAAGGGTGGTATTGAATCGGTTGGCTTCACGGCCCAGATTAAACGGCGAATGGGCATCCGAGTTGGAAACCAGGGTCAGGTTATCCAGATGGGAAACCCGCCAGTTCATGAGCGGATCCGACGACAATCCGGTCTCCACGGCGAAAATTCGAGGAGCCAGATCTTCAAAGCATTCGGTTACCGAGTCGAATCCGGATTTGGAGCCCAGAAGAGAAAACCATGGGGTCCAGATGTGTGCGGGAATTAAAAATCCGTCTTCGGAAACGGTCAGAAGAAGTTCCAGGAGGTTCCTGGCATCCAACCCCAATATAGGCCTGCCGTCGGATTTGATGTTGCCGATCCGGTCCAGTCGGGCATTCAATTCCCAGGCCGTCTGAAGATCCGGCAGGAATATGAGGTTGTGATTCTTCCGGGTTTTGCCGTTTTTCTTGTAGATATTGCTGATTTCACTGGTCAGTATGAATCTTACGGTGCCGCGGCAGGAGACCGGAACCTTTTCGTCGCATCCGGCGGCGATATCCTCTTTTAGTTTAAACAGCCCCGGTTCGGCGGGCGTCAGTTTTTCCCGGATTTCGCTAAACCAGGCCGGATGGGTGAAATCGCCGGTCCCGACCACCGTAATGCCCTTGATGCGGGCAGCGACATAAAGGCTTTCCAGATCCAGATCCCGGGCCGTTGCACGGGAGTACTTCGAATGCACGTGAAAATCGGCAATAAATTCCATGAAGCGAATCCGTCGGCATCTACAGGTGTTTCCACTGTTTTTCTTTACCGCACCTCTGCCCTGAGCCCTTAATCCTTATCCCCTTTTTCCCGGCGCGGGTTTTTCAGGATCCTGACAGTATCCCTGATTTCCCCGGCCGACACCGTTTGTCGCAGTTCTTCCATTTTTTGCATAAAATCCGCAAAAATGGCCCCCTCCGCGGCGCTGATCCATTTCAACTGAAGTCTTTCCGGCCGGATTCCGAGTTTTTCCATTTTCTTCTGAACTTTCAGCACCCGTTTCTCAGTCCAGCGGTTGGCGTCGATGTAGTGGCAGTCTCCGAAATGACACCCCGAAACCAGGACCACCGGGGCCCCTTTTTCAAATCCTTCCCAGATGAATTTTTCATCCACCCTGCCGGAACACATGGTCCGGATCAGCCTGACATTGGCCGGGTACTGGAGACGGGATACCCCTGCATAATCGGCTCCGGCATAGGAACACCAGTTGCAGGCAAACACCAGAATCTTGGATTCGGGTGCATTCTCCAGCATGGCGTCGACCTGGCCGATGATCTGACCGTCGGTAAAATGGTTCATGACAATGGCGTCAAAAGGACATTCCGCCGCGCAGGTCCCGCATCCGGCACAGGCCGCGGAATTCACCACTGCAGGTGTTTTTCGCTTCACATCCACGGTAATGGCGTTATACGGGCAGACTTCGGCGCATTTCCCGCAGGACTTGCAGCGCTCCTCGACAATCTCCGAAGTGATGGGCTCCGTGGTGATTTCACCTTTATGCATCAGCCGGATGGCCCGCCCCGATGCGGCGGATCCCTGGGTTACGCTTTCCTTGATATCTTTCGGGCCTTCGGCGCAACCGGCGAAATAAATGCCCCGTGTGGCGGCATCCACGGGCTGAAGCTTGGGATGGGCTTCCAGGAAAAATCCGTCAGGGGTCAATTGCAGGCCCAGCATCTCCTGCAATTTGTGGTTGCTCCGGGTGGGTTTGATGCCCACGGCCAGTACCAGCATATCCAGTTCGTGAAATTTCACCTGATGGGACGCGGAATCTTCTACGGCAACCTTAAGGCTTTTATTCCCCAGTTCCTCGACGTTTCCGGGAAGACCCCGGATATACTGCACGCCCAGACGCCGGCTTCGCCGGTAGAGTTCTTCGAATCCCTTCCCGAACGCCCGGATATCGATGTAAAATACCTTGACGTCGACATCGGGAAAATGCTCCTTGATCACCAGGGTGCTTTTAATGGTGTTCATGCAGCAGACATTGGAGCAGTATTCTCCGCCCTTGTTGGATGACCTGGAGCCCACACATTGAATGAACCCGACGGATTTGGGGGTGATCCGGTCCCCGGGCCGGATCAAAGCACCCTGGGAGGGACCGCCTGCATTCACCAGGCGCTCGAATTCTATGCTGGTCAGCACATTCTCAAACCGGGTATAGCCGTACTCATCCATTTCCCTGGGATCAAAGGGAGTCGATCCCGTGGCCACGATGATGGTGCCCACCTCTTCGATGATCTCCTCATCGGACATGTGAAAATTGATGCATTTCTTTTCACAGGCGTCCACGCATTTGGAGCATACCGAGGGGTTGTGGCCCAGACATTCATGGATGTTCACCATGTAAGCCGCCGGTACGGCCTGGGGAAAAGGCGAATAAATGGCCCGACGGGAAGAGAGCCCCAGGTTGAATTCATCCGGCCGCACCACCGGGCAGACTTTTGCGCATTCGCCGCAGCCGGTGCAGTCGTTTTCCGCCACATAGCGGGCTTTTTTCAACAGCTTCACCTTGAAATTTCCCACATACCCCTTCACATCCACGACCTCGGAAAGGGTGTGAAGCTTTATTTTAGGATGTCGACCGACATCCGTCATCTTCGGACCGAGAATTCAGATGGAACAGTCCATGGTGGGAAAGGTCTTGTCCAGCCGGGCCATGATGCCCCCGATGGAGGGGCTCTTTTCCACCAGAACCACTTCGTATCCGCTGTCCGCAAGGTCCAGGGCCGCCTGTATGCCCGCGACACCTCCGCCGATGACCAGGGTCCGTTTGGTCAGGGGCATGGTTTCCGGAAAAAGGGGTGCAAGGCGCTGGGCCCGGGATACGGCCATCTTGACCAGATCAAACGCCTTGTCCGTTGCCGCATCGGGTTCGTGCATATGGACCCAGCTGCATTGTTCTCTGAGATTGGCCATTTCCAGCATGAACGGGTTCAAGCCGGCAGCTTCCATCATCTTCCGGAAGGTGGGCTCATGAAGCCGGGGTGAACAGGAGGCGATCACCACGCGGTCCAGTCCGTTTTCAGCAATATCCTGCCGGATTTCATTCTGGCCCGGTTCCGAACAGGCATATCCGATATCTTTGGCCATCAGCACGCCGCTCAACTCCAGGGCGTTTCGTGCCACCTTTGCGCAATCCACTGTCTGGGCGATATTCAATCCGCAATGGCAAACATAAACGCCGATTTTCGGAGTCTTTTTTCCATCGACCGGTGTGGATAGAGTATTGATTGCTTCCATCAAAATTCCTCAAACGGTAATTTGGGCTGGTGCTTATCTCAATAGACCGCCGGTATTTTCCGGGGTTCGGGAGACCATCATGCCCAGTTGATGGTCTCTGCGATAATACTGGTTAAATCCCTGATCTCGACGGCCAGTTCATCTCCCAGAAAAGGGTCTTCCATGGCGCACCGCAGGTGAATCTGGCATTTGGGGCAGGAGGTCACCAGAAGATTCCCGCCGTTTGCCCGGCTTTGCCGCAATCGTTTGACCTGAAGGGCCTTGCTGTATGAATCGCAGCCGATCCAGGCGCTGTTGCCGCAACACACAGCGGCCCGTCCGTTTTCAGGCATTTCATGAAACCCATCGGGCTTCAACCGTTTTATCAACCGGCGGGGAAGGTCCGCCCGGTTGTCGAACCGGCTGAGCCGGCAGGAGTCCTGATAGGTAATGGTTTTTCTGAATTTTTTAAAGTCAACGCCGCCCTTGTCGATCTCCCTTTCCAGGAAGTCGTAGATGTGCGTGACCTTGAATCGAACCGGGATGCCCCGTTCAGGGTAGTCATGGGACAGGGTCCTGAAACATTCCGGGCAGGCCGTTACCACTTCTTCGATATTCCGGCTGTGGATCATGTCAACATTCAAGGCCGCCAGTTTGAGAAAGTTCGCTTCATCCCCGGCCCACAGAAGATCATGTCCGCAGCACCGCTCATTTTCAAGAAGAGCGGGCTTGATATCGAAAAAGTTGAGAAGGCGGAGGCTGTCCTTTAATATATTCGTGGTTTCAACTCCCAGGTGATGCCTGAAAAATGCGTCAAAGTAAGGCGCGCAGCCCCCGAAAAAAAGAATGGGGCTGTTGTCGTCGAGCTTGATTTCTTCCGGGACCCAGGCCCATTTTTGCGTTTTCACCTCCGGAGAAGTCATAATCCTCATCAGAGACTGGAAAAAGCCGTTGTGGGTTTCCCTGACAGGATTGCCCAGGGATATGATATGACATCGAATGTCCCGGATAAAGTCGGGGAAATTGACCGCCGAGGGGCAACGATCGTAGCAAAGTCCACAGGTCAGACAGGACCAGATATCGTTTTGCACCGAAGGGTCGTCAATATCCCCGGCAATGAGTGAATTAACGATGCCCCTTGGAGAAAACGGTTTCCCGATCAATGTCAGAGGACACGAAGATGAACATTTCCCACAGTCCTGACAGGCATATACATCATGTTTCGTAAGAATTCCCCTCAGGAAGTCAACGGATCTGTTTTCCGGCAGGGAGGGCATGGGGGAGGCAACCGGTGTTTTCCGCATTTCCCGGATGTCTCCGGCAAAATCCGTTAAAAAGGTTAAAAGCGCATCGGCTTCATCCGGCAGGAAGGTGGCATGCCGCAACCGGTCTTCGCCCAGGCCCATGAGTTTCAGGATACTTCGGGTATCGGCGATGTTGGTTCCGGCGATGTCCGTCCCATTGCCGTAGCGGCAGGCCCCGGAGCTGCACCCCACCAGAGCGACACCGTCCGCCCCTTTTTCAAAGGCCTTCAGCAGAAGGGATTTGTTGATTCTCCCTGAACAGGGAATGCGCACCATCTTGATTTCGTAAGGGATATCCGCACCTTTGTCCTGGAGCAATTGAAAAGCCGTATGGGGTCCCCAGTTACATAAAAATAAAATTATATTTGATTTGTCCATTTTCTGATTATGCGTTCTTTTCCGGTTAATGGGGTCGATTTTGATGCTTCCCCGGGTTACTGCGACAAAATTTCCTCCAGCGACTGCTCCAGAAATCCCTGGTCCCGGTAAGGGCTGTCCGCGGCATTGGACGGGCAGTTGCAAATACAGTTGCCGCATCCCTTGCACAGGCCTTCATCAACAACCGCATGCCACCCGCCGATACCGTTTTTTTGCAGTGTAATGGCCCGATAGGGGCAGATATCCACACAACGGCCGCAGCCCCTGCATAAGTTCTCATCAATGGAGACGGTAAACCCCTTGCTTTGCCTCGGGCCTCTGGGCATCAGGGCCGCGGCGATGATGGCGGCCGCAGCGCCTTTTTTAGCCTTCGAGATGTAGATCCCCGGAGCATCGGCCAGGTACAGTCCCTTGATGGAGGTGGCCCCCGGGGCAAAAAAGGGTATGCCGGACAGGCCTTTCTGTTGCAGGGCGGCGGTTACCGTCCGGCTGGGCAGCTCTTCCTGTTGAACATACCGGATTTTGGACCTGGATTTTTCTCCCAGGATGATGGCACCCACCTGGATCTTCTGTTCGTCCAATCCGGTTTGTACGGACAACTGGAACTCTCCCAATGTACCGCTGATCCTCTTGACCTCGGAGTTTTCAAAGGTGTGGACATTCGGATACGCCGGGTTTCCGTTAACTGCATCCGCCTTTGCACCGAAGAGAAATATATCCAGTCCGGCCTCGGCCAATATCCGCGCCGAAGCCACCGCAGCTTCGGATTCGCCGATTACCGCCGTTGCAAAATTGTAGTTCCGTGCCAGGGACGGCAAGGGTTTGAGCTTTGTCGCCCGGGTGATGGACCGATCCATCAGACCGACAAACCGTTTCAGAGCCGTGTGCGGGTCTTTTCCAACCAGGCGCAGGACCTCTCCCCGGAGGTTGCAGGTTTCCACCATGGACCGGCTGATCCCGGTTCCGGTAAAAAGACCGTTTTTGAGTCTGCTGCGCTGGTCCGAACAGGCACTGCAGACAAAATTCAATGGGCAGCATACGCAGGAGGCCAGCACCATGCGGGTGATCCCCTTTTCACGGACGCTTTTAAAAATGCCTGCATACCCTTCCGATGTACAGGCGGAATTTAAAACTTCCACATGAAAAATATCGTTGCGACGGGAGAGTCCTTGCAGATATTCGGTCATGCCGTCCAGCCATCCCAGGGCGTCGTTGCACCGGCAGACAAAAACCCCGATCCGGATTTCGGGGGACAGTCCCGGATCGGGAGCGTGAAAGGATATGCCGTGACCTTTCAGCCTCTGGGAGGTCTTGGCCAGAAGCACCATGGCCTTGGCCGCAGCGGCATAACCCCGGACAATCATGGCGTTGACGTCAGTTTTCGCCTGTCTGGGGCCATAGGCACGGATGACATCCTCTCCTTTGACCTGGGCCGCGATGCCGGGGTCCGCCATAATGATCACGCCGGCGTGTTCGGTGATTTCCAGGAAGTGGTCATCATGCCGGACAGCCTGGATGGCGCCGCAGGCGTTTACACATTCCAGGCATTCGGAACACACCCCGCATTGAAGACAGCGTTCGGCCTCGAAAACAACCTGGTGACCGCTCAATCCCAGAGCGACTTCGGCAAATGAGTCCATTCTGGCGGAAAGCTGCTTTTCCGGCATGGCAGGCCGGGACAGAGCCGGGATATCCTCGGAAATTACCGGAAAATCGAGGTTTTCGGGCCTTTCCGGACCATCGGTCAGTGTTACATGACCGCAAAGGTCCTCGTGAACATCTCTTGCCGCCATCCTTCCGGCGGCCATGGCCTTGACCACGGAGGAAGGCCCCGTAACGGTATCTCCCGCGGCATACAGCCCTTTCCGGGAAGTACGGGAAGATCCCCGGGTCCGGATAAACCCCTGTTCGGAAACCTCGAAAGGCAGGGTGGTCGCCGTCACATGGCTATACGGTCCGGATTGACCAATGGCCACAAAGGCCCTGGTAAAATTCATGTCCACAGGAGCGCCGTCCTGGATGATCACCGGCCATGGCATCCCGTTTGCGTCAGGCGGCCCCGGGATGGTGGGCATTGCGGAAAGACCGGTTAATTTCCCGCCTTTACCCTTAAACCGGACCACCTTGAGACTGTCGATAATCGTGATTTTTTCTTCCAGCGCCGCCTTTATTTCTTCGGGATCCGCAGGAATCAGATTCAGGGGGAACCAGGAAATAATGCTGACCTCGGCCCCAAGCCGCTTGAGGGTTCTCGCAAGGTCAAAGGCGGCGTTTCCGTCTCCGATGACGGCCGTCTTTTCGGGAAAAGCCGAAATCGGGGTCCGGTACAGGTTGTTCAGAAAGGACAGACATCCCGATACCCCCTTAAGATCTTCACCGGGAACGCCGAGTTTCCGGTCCTTCCAGGCACCCGTGGCCAGGATCACCGCCTGATATTCACTGAAAAGACCGTCCAGATCACCATCCGGGTTGACGGGGCTTTGGGTGATGAATTTCACACCCAGGTTCCGGATGTAGTGGAGATCGGTATCCAGCACGTGCCGGGGCAGCCGGTGGGGCCCGATGCCATACCGGAGAAGTCCGCCGGGTTCATTCTCCTTTTCAAAAGCCGTCACCGGGTACCCCTTTTGCGCCAGTTCCGCGGCAGCGGCAAGACCCGAGGGGCCCGAGCCGATCACGGCTATTTTTTCAGAGCGCTGAAGCGCCGATTTCAACCCGGGAGGTTCTTCTTCACTGCTTTTTGGAACATGCCCCTCGTCATCGGCCAGAAACCGTTTGATGTCCCTGATCGCGATGGGATCATCCAGTTCCCCTCTCCGGCACCCGGCCTCGCAGGGATGCGTGCAGATCCGGCCGCAGATGCCGGCCAGAACGTTGTCTTTCCGGACCAGGGCCAATGCCTCCGTAAATTTTTCGGCCCGGGTCAGGGCGATGTACCCCTGAGCGTTGACCCCCAGAGGGCAGTTTTCCTGACACGGGGGTTTGCGCCGTTTATCGATAACGGGTCTTCCCGGAAGTGTCATGCGGCCGTCATAACGGATGGCTTTGAAACCGTCTGATGTATGGACAGGGCAGGCCTGATAACAGCGTCCGCAGAGGGTGCACCGGTCCGGATCGATGTAGGTGGGTGCTTTTTTAAGACGGACCCTGAATCCCTGGGAACTGTGCTTGATGGACTTGACTTCCGCGGGCATAATGCAATGGATCGAAGGATTCCTCAAAATCCGGATAAGCCCCGGCCGATGGGCGTAATTAAAGGGTACCCCGGAATCCATCCGCCATTCGTCAGCCGAAAGAGTCCGGTCCAGATCATCATGGGAATCCACAAGGGTCACTGGAATGCCGATTTCACCCAGTTTATTGGTTGCAGCGATCCCCGTCGGGGTGGCGCCGATAACGATGACTCTGTGAAGTCTTTCCTTGGGGGGTTTCATGCAATGGCTCCTGTGTGGCCGGAGGCTTTCTTCTCTCGTCCCTTCAATATGGCGAGGCCGTATTCAAAACCCTTCCGGAAGGCCTTGATGTTGGCCTCCTCGGTACCTTTGGGCACGGAATCCCTAATACTGTTCCGGGCGGCCTCTTCGGACACGATTTTCGAAATGGAGGTTACAAATCCGATCATGATGATATTGGCCATCATTTTTCGGCCCAGTTCCTCGGCGATTCTTGTTGCCGGAATGGCGTAATAATCGCCGCAGCCCGGCATGGGCCGGACAAGATCCTGATCGATGAGCAGCAGGGTATCGGGCTTGAGTTGATCGGCATATTTCTCATAGGCGGACTGGGACATGCAGACCAGGATGTCCGGGGTCCGGATATACGGATAGTGGATGGGCAGGTTTGAAATCACCACCTGAGCGCTGCACGCCCCGCCCCTGGATTCAGGGCCGTAAGACTGAACCAGGGTGCTCTCCAGGTGGTCTCCCAGGGCCGCCGCCTTTCCCAGGATGCTGCCGGCTAAAACAATTCCCTGCCCGCCGAACCCCGTGATGATCACTTCTTTTTTAATGTTTTCGTTTTCCTGTTTCCGGCTCATGGCGATAACCTTTATATCAGCCGACACGTCTTGTCGTACTGTTCTATGCAGGTGGGGCGATCCACATCCAGAAAATCACCGAGGGTGATCCCCTTTTCAAAATCCATTTCAATCTCCGACGGATTGGCCCCGTTTTTGATGATCCCCTTGTCCTGGTAGAGTTTCAGTGAATCAAAGGCCTTCTCCTTGTTCCGTCTGCCGTAATTTACCGGACATGGGGAAAGCACTTCGATGAAGGAGAACCCTTTTCGTTTTAATGCCGTATCGATGGAACGCGTCAAATCCCGTGTGTGAAGTATGGTCCACCGGGAAATATAGGTTGCGCCGGCCGCATAAGCCAGGAGCGGCAGATTGAAGGGCGCTTCGGGGTTGCCCATGGGGGTGGTGGTGGTTTTGGCGAGGTGCGGCGTTGTCGCCGCCATTTGCCCTCCGGTCATGCCGTAATTCAGGTTGTTCACGCAGATCACGGTAAGGTCCATATTCCGCCTTGCGGCATGGATAAAGTGATTCCCGCCGATGGCAAAAAGATCTCCGTCGCCGGAAAAGACCACTACGTTCAATTCCGGATTGCCGAGCTTTAGTCCCGTTGCAAAGGGAATGGCCCTTCCGTGGGTGGTATGGAAAGAATCCATGGCCACATACCCCGCCGCCCGGCCCGAGCATCCGATACCCGAAACCATGGCCATTTTCTGCAGATTCAGACCGCTGTTTTTCATGGCGATAAGGCAGGAGGAAAACACCGTTCCGATACCGCATCCCGGACACCAGATATGAGGGATGCGATCGGTGCGCAAAAGGTCGTCAAGAGGGTGTTCCGGTTGTTTGATTCTGCTGGCGGTCTCGATCATGACGATACGGCCTCCTTTAATTCGGCGACAACCCTTTCCGGTGAAATAATGGTCCCTCCGGCATGTCCCACCAGGGTCACGGGAATCCTCCCCCCTGCGCAACGTTGTACTTCCAGACAGATCTGCCCCAGATTGATCTCAACCGTGATCATTTTTTTGACCCGACGGGCCAGTTGCCGGATCTGTTCTTCGGGAAAGGGCCAGACCGTGATCAGCCTCAGCAAACCTGCCTTGATGCCCAAATTCCTGGCCTCATCCACAGCCGCCAGGCTCGTTCTCGATGATACCCCGTAGGAAATTACCGCAATTTCGGCGTCTTCCAACCGGTAGGATTCGGTGCGGATAATGTCATCCAGGTTCCGGCGGATTTTCCCCGTAATCCGGGCCATCATTTCCTCCTGGGCCTCGACGGTCATCACGGGATATCCTTTTTCATCATGGGTCAGGCCGGTGATATGGACATTGTATCCCTGGCCGGCCGCAGGCATGGGGGCGACTCCGTTGGGTCCGGGTTGAAAGGGCTTGAAGCGGTCTTTCCTTCCTTTCGGCGCCGTCCGGGAAACGGTCACGATATCCTTTTCAGCGGGGATGGAAACCCGCTCGCTCATGTGGCCGACAATTTCATCGGACATGATCAGGACCGGGATCCGATATTTTTCACTTAAATTAAAGGCCTCGATGGTCTGGTAAAAAATCTCCTGGGGAGAAGCCGGCGCCAGGGCGATGATCTCATAATGACCATGGGAGCCCCATCGGGCCTGCATCATATCCGCCTGGGCGCCCTGGGTGGGCAGTCCGGTGGAGGGGCCGGCCCTCTGAACATTGACCACCACGCAGGGCGTTTCCGTTACAATGCCCAGGCCGATGTTCTCCATCATCAGGCTGAAACCGGGTCCGGATGTAGCGGTCATGGTTTTTTTCCCGGCCCAGGAAGCGCCTAAAATGGAGGCCATCGCGGCGATTTCATCCTCCATCTGAATAAAGGTGCCGCCGATCTCCGGGAGCCTTTCCGACATGCGTTCGGCGATTTCGGTGGCCGGGGTAATGGGATACCCGCCGAAAAAAAGACATCCGGCGGCCAGCGCCCCTTCGGCGCAGGCCACATCCCCGGTTAAAAAATGTTCTCCGGTGAGAACGGCTTGTTTCATCTTGGTCCTCTTTGTCTATGGATCATCATATTACAAGCGGATTTGCCGTATCCGGTGAGGCATCACGGCAACACGCCTGCGGGTTGATCGGAAAAGGGGGCTTCAACGGAATAAATGGCGAATTCGGGACAGATGATTTCGCAATAATGGCAGTTGACGCATTCCTTTGGTTTAACCGCAGCCGGCGGGTGATATCCCTTGACGTTGAATCCGGGTGAGAATTCAAGAACCTGCCGGGGACAAAATTCGATGCAGTAACCACACCCTTTGCACCGATCTTCAATGATATAAACAATCCCCTTTGTGACCTCGATTTCATGGGCGTCCAGGGGAACCCGCCAGAATTCCATATGCACTTTCCTCAATATCGATATTTTTTTAATGTGGCTGAATCAGTCTGCTTTTTATAGGACACTCGACGGATTAATTCAAGATAAAAAACAACCTACCAGGATAAATAATCGAGAAACCCCACCAGTTTTTTGGGGGGTCTCTCATGATGGTTTTTGAATCCTGGTGAATTCATAAAAGGTAATTTAAAAAAAAAGGCGGCAATGAAAAGAAAAGGCAGGGTGTTTCTATTGTCTTGAAATCGCGTTTATTTGCGGATATGGTTTCATCCATGGAAACTAAAATGCATCCTATTCACTGCAACCTCCGGGAAAAAGTAGCAGTGTTTGCCGAAAAATTCATCGCTCCCAGGACGGACCTGCCCTTTACCGAATCCTTTCCATACGATATCTGGAAGAAACTGGGGGAAGAACAGCTATTGGGTATCGGAATTGATGCTGCTTACGGTGGGCTGGGCATGGGGTACGGGGCCATTTCAGAGGCGGGTTACCTCATGGTGCGGTTCGGCCATAATTTAGGAGTGGTGCTTTCCCTGATGCTCCAGAACCTTGCGACGAAATTTCTGGTTTCGGGATTCGGAAGCGATTTCCAGAAAGAAGAATTTCTGCCCGGAATGGCCGCCGGTGTAACAACCGTGTCCTTTGCCGTATCCGAACCGGGTGCGGGGGCCCATCCCAAGCTGCTTCGGACAAATGCCCGGACCGTTGGCGAAGGATACGTATTGTCCGGTTCCAAAACCTACCTGACCAACGGTCCCATCGCCGATCTTTATATCGTCATCGCGGAAACCAAGATAGAAAACGGCAGAAAACGGTATTCGGCTTTTCTGGTCCCGAGGAACACCTCGGGGCTGACGGTCACCAAGGCCATGACCCTGGAAGCCCTTCATCCGTCTCCCCATGGCGGCATATCCCTTTCCGATTGTTTCGTAGCGTCATCCTCACTTCTGGGAAATCCCCATTCGGCTTACGAGGACATGGTCCTTCCCTTTCGGGGGGTGGAAGACGTGATGATGATGGGATCTATTTCCGGAGGGGTCCATTGCCAGCTTGCGGCCGTTATCCGCCTGATGAGGGGGATGGCGATGATACCCGAGGAACAGAAACAGCTGTCGGCAAGAATGGATGCCCTGGTGCGGCTGGTCCACCAGATTGCCTCGGACTCGGCAAAGACATTTGATCTTGAGAATCAAAAGGAGGACATGAGTGCCTCCATCATTGGATTCCGCGCTGTTTTAAGCCAGATCCAATCCATATTCGGCCAACTTGTACAGGGTCTTGATATGGGAAATGAAACCGGCATCAATGCCATGACCCGGGATCTCCTGTTTTCCGGAAAAATCGCCGCCGGTGCTGCGAAAACCCGGGAAATCCGGTATGGCGAGGATATATTACAAAGGAAGAACGCTCATGAACAGCCAGCATGACGAAAAATTTAAAGCCGTGGATCACATCAGGATCGGTTTTGAAAAAAACGGCTATGTCTGCAGCCGGCAAATTGCCACCACCCTGTATCTGGCCTGGCACCTGCAGAAGCCGATTCTGGTGGAGGGGCCGGCAGGGGTGGGGAAAACGGAACTGGCCAAAATCATGGCCGCCTATCTGGGGCTGCCGCTGATCCGGCTTCAGTGTTATGAGGGGCTCGATGAATCCAAGGCGCTGTATGAATGGAAATACGGCAAACAGCTTCTCTACACCCAGATTCTGAAAGATAAATTAAACGACATTCTTTCAGGCGCGGAAGGTCTGAACGACTCCATGGCCCGGCTCCATCAGTTTGACGATATTTTCTATTCCACCTATTTTCTGGAACCCCGCCCGCTTCTGGCGTCGCTTCGCCAGCAGGATGGCTCGGTACTGCTCATCGATGAGGTGGACAAGTCGGACCAGGAATTCGAGGCATTTTTGCTGGAAATTCTCTCCGACTTTCAGGTAACCGTCCCGGAAATCGGGACGATCACGGCTTTAAGCCGCCCCTACGTATTTCTGACCAGCAACAACACCCGCGAAATGAGCGAAGCCATCAAACGCAGATGCCTTCATTTGTTCATTCCGTTTCCCGAAGCCAAACTGGAACAGCAGATTGTCAGGGTTCGGGTTCCCGGCATTTCCGAAGATCTGAAGCTTCAGCTGGTGGCCTTTATTCAGGCAGTGAGGGAGATGGATCTGAAAAAAGCGCCATCGGTCAGCGAAACCATTGACTGGGCCAGGGTCCTGGTGCTGCTCCATTCCTCCCGCCTCGAACCGGCCGTGGTCCGGGAAACCCTGAATGTTTTTTTGAAGTTCGAAGAAGATATCGAATCCGTAAGGGAAAATATGCCGGAACTCATGGCAAAAGTGAAAAAGGCGATTTAGGGGAAGACGGTGGAACAGGTTCTTCTGGATTTTATCCGCGCATTACGCCAGTCCGGCGTCCGGATATCCGTTGCCGAAACCATGGATGCGGTGAACGCCGCGAGAATTACCGGGTACTCCGACCGGGAAATCCTGAGAAACACCCTTGGGGCCACACTGGCAAAGTCCCGGCGGGAAGAGGAGATTTTCGAAGCCTGTTTCGACCGTTTTTTTGATGCGGACGATTACCCGGACATGGACGGCGAAAACATCCCCTCCCTTCTGGAAGAAGGCGAAAAGCAAACCGCTCCTTTGACCCAGATGATTCTATCCGGGGACATGGCGTCCCTGGCGACGTCTCTGCGTGATGCCGGCGACCGCGCCAATGTGAAAAATATTTCCTTTTTTACCCAGAAGTCCCTTTTCGGGAGAAGAATTCTTCAGGCCATGGGGGTCGAAGACCTCATTCGGGATATCAAGCGGCTTTCCGGCTCCGGGAATGAAGAAGACCGCCAGGCCGCGGAATATCTCAGACAGGCCAAAGATGTGCTGAATGAAAGGGTGAGGGACTTTGTTGAAAAACAGTATTCCCTGTTCGCCAAAAACGTCACGGACGAACTGCTGGAGCGTTTTTTAAGAGACACCAAGCTCTCGAATGTGGAGGAAAGGGATTTCCGGAGGATGCATGCCCTGATCCGGAAAATGGTCAAACGGTTGAACGATGTGCATTCCCGGCGGAAAAAAACCGCCAGGCGCGGGTTGCTGGATTTAAAAAAGACCTTGAGGGCCAATGTGGCCTATCACGGCCTGATCGTGTACCCCAAGTGGAAAACCAAGAAGATCAATCGTCCGGATATCGTCGCCATTTGCGATATCAGCCGCTCGGTTGAAAAAGTCGTCAGGTTCTTTCTCCTTTTTTTATACAGCCTGAACGATTCTTTGGCCAAGGTCAGGTCCTTTGTGTTCTGTTCCAACCTGGTTCAGGTGAGCCATGTATTTGAAAATTACCGTGTGGAAGAAGCTCTGGACCGGATTTTAAAGGGGAAAGACCTTGACCTGATGCTGTCCTCAACGGATTACGGCCGGTCTTTCATGGATTTTAAAGACCAGTGGCTGGACAGGGTCACCCAGAAAACCACCATCATGATTCTGGGAGACGCCCGCAACAATTTCGGGAACGCGAGAACGGAAATCCTGAAGCTGCTTCAGGAGAGAAGCAAGAGAATCGTGTGGCTGAATCCCGAACCCAGATCTTTCTGGGGAACCGGAGACTCTGAGATGAAGCGGTATCTGCCGTACTGCTTCCTCGCCAGGGAATGCAGCACGGTAAACCATATCCAGAGGACGGTGGATTACATGCTCAGGACCCGGAATTAGCGGCTTAACACCTAAGTCGTCAGCGTCTTGATCAATACCCCCAGGTAAAACCGGGCATGGCTGATGGGGGCCGCCATGTTGGCCCTGTGGTTTGCCAGAATCCCGTCTAAATCGCTGTTGGTGATGATGATGGGATCTATTTCGGTGGCCCTGCTGCAGGCTTCAACCACGTGGTGAAGGACATCGGTTCCCCTTCTGGCTTCAACGGTAACGGCAAACTCCTCCTGAACGGCTTCCAGAATGGTGTGGAGAGACCCGGCCACGCCCTTGGCATAAAAGAAATAATCGTCCGCCTTGAAAAAGCTGATGGGTTTGCCCTTTTCATCCGTGGCCTTGACGAGGTTCTCTTCGCAACTCCCCAACAGATCCTCGTAGGCGGCCAAAAGGGGAATGAGGTTATCGCTCCGGGTGTAGAAGGATGCGTTCCCCTTTTTTAGCTTTCCCAGGTACTCGGATAAATCTGAAATTGCTTCCTTGTATTTGGATTCCGCCGACGGCAGCAGATATCGGCTCGCCTTGATCATGAACCAGTTCATCGCCTGTTCCAGGTTCGGATCGAAAGATGCGGTCGCCCCGGTTCTGGAGAGACGTTCGGCCAGAATAACCGAAGTCCTGCGGGTGACTTCCAGAACCCCCAGCTGATAATTATTCACGTTGTCGGTGAAACGGATGATGTCGTTGGGCCGCCATCCCCAGAACCGCTCCCTTAACTCATGGTTGAGGGGTTTGATGCAGGCTTCCATAAAGGCAACACCCCTGGGCTTCGGCACTTCAGCCCCGGCTGTATGTTCGACCTGGGGGACAGCGGTTTTTCCCGGCGACGTTACCGCGGGAGAACCATGAGCGGCATTGCCGGCAGCAGGATGTTGTGTCTCCGGGGGGGTTACCGCTACCGGCGCTTCCTTTTCAGCAGGACCTGGAATCACTTCATTTCCGGGGTGCCCGGCCATGGGGGATGCGACCGGCTGAACGCTGGGCACACCCTCCGAAGGCTTTGCGAACATTCCCAGCAGTTCGACGAACCCCCATAACCCGATGACCGCCAGAAGAATCACAACGATAATCCGTTTGGACACGAAGGTTGCAAAGCCTATTTTCCCTGCTGAATCTCCGGTATTGTCCCCATTATCCATAACAGCTCCTTTTACATCATCTTTTTCTCAGTTTACGAATGTCCCCGACACGGATGGTGACATTTGTCGCGTCAAAATACTCGATCAGGGGTATCACGTATTTTCGGGATGCCCCGGTCAGGTCCTTAAACCGGGGAGTATCGATCTCACCGTTTGTTTCAAGGAATTGAACAAGCCGCTGTTTTAAATCCGCAACGGCGGTTGCATCAAAAAACAGATCATCCTTTGTTTTGACGATGGCGCCCTCCTCTACCAGATGCATGAGAACGTCCTTGGCTTTCTGGGGTTCCATATCCAGACTTTTAGCGATGTCCCGGAAATACGGGGGCATCAGCCCGCCGTTGCGGCAGGCCTCGACGATTTTGTTTCGGGCTTCCTCCTGATCGATGCCAAGGGAAACCTTATGCCCGGCAAGTCTGACGAGGTCCTCGGTCAACACCGCTTCATTTGTTTTGATCAACTGGTCCAGGGCCTGATTGAACGTTTTGGAACCCTGAAGCAGGGGGAATTTGGATTTCAGTTCTTCCTTGGACATCCCCGGTTTGAGGGGGTTGGCCTGATGAAAATCATTCAGGAACAAAATGATGTCTTTCTTGATGTTTTCAAAGGTGGCCTGATGAAGGTAGATCTGGTTTTCCCTGTCGGTTAAAATCAGGGTTTTATTGGACAACAACCCCTGGACAAGCTGGTTCAGGGGTTTTTCGGACTGGTTGGTCATCAACTTTAAATCGGAAAACGAAACGCCTTTATACCCCGCCATGGCCGCATGATAATCGATGATCTTTTCAGGCCCGTCCTTTGCAATCCGGGTCAATCCTTCCGCGATTTCCGGTCTGAAGCGTTTGTGCTTTTCCGGTATGGGATTTAAAATAAAGCCGCCGCCGATAGTCCGCACAGGGGAATAACTGCGGACCACAAACCGGTCGTCCCTGACCAGTGTCACCGGTTCATCCAGCCTGAGCTGAACCGGCGCCGATTCTCCGGGAAGAATCTCATCCCGGTCCAGCAATATGAGAATACCCTGGATTTCGCTGGTGCCGGTGTGCAGCCTGACCCGGGTCCTGTTTTTTGCCGGTTTCCGGTTGCTGTTTAAATAGGTCAAAAGCGCATCCACCATGAAGCTGGGTTTCAGCGTGTCGGGCCTGGCCAGGATGTCGCCTCGATTGACGCTGTCCTTGTCCAGCCCCTGGAAATTGACGGCGGTCCTCATGCCCGCATGGGCTTCATCCACCATGTCGTTGTGGACCTGGATCCCCCGCACCTTTGAAGTGATCCCGGTCGGATAAATCATAATGGCATCCCCGACCCGTATGCTTCCCGAAATCAAGGACCCGGTGATGACGGTCCCGAATCCTTTCATTGAAAAAACACGGTCCACGGGCAGCCGGAACAGGCTGGTGGAAGGCCGCTCCGGAACCTTGACCATTTCCTCGTCAAGAGCCTTCAGAAACTCCGGAATGCCTTCCAGGGTGGTTGATGAAACAGGGAGAATGGGCCGGTCTTCGAGAAAAGTGCCCTTCACGAATTCACGAACGTCTTCCCTGACAAGTTCCAGCCATTCCTCATCCACCATGTCGATCTTGGTCAGGACCACCATGCCGTGTTTTATGCCCAGCAGAGAGCAGATTTCCAGATGCTCCCGGGTTTGGGGCATGACCCCTTCATCGGCGGCGATAATCATGGCCACCATATCGATTCCCGAGGCCCCGGCCACCATGTTTTTGACAAATTTTTCATGACCGGGAACATCCACGATGGCCACGTGCTGGCCGCTGGGAAGTGTCAGTGAGGCGAATCCCAGTTCAATGGTGATGCCCCTTTCGATTTCCTCCTTGAGCCGGTCGGTATTGGTGCCGGTGATCGCTTTGATCAGGGAGGTTTTGCCGTGATCGATATGTCCGGCGGTTCCGAGAATGATCTGTTTCAAGAGTGAAAACTCCTAGGATCGGCCTTTGTTTCCGGACCTGCGGTCGCGTAGATATTCGGCCAGATAGGCCAGTCCCACCAGGATGACGCCCAGACCCATTATATACATGAGGTTTGCCCCGGGATAAAAAAACCGGGAGAGGACGACGGCAAAGACAGCCCCCAGGACCGCTCGTATGATAAAAATTTGAAGGCTGTTCACGCCGGCACCTTTTGTCAGTGGGTTAAGGGGTCATTTTCTGAATATGATGTGTAACTACAACAAATGGTCCGAAAGGGTCAATAGCAAGTTTTTCGACGGCAATCCCTGTCTTTTAAAGAAAACCACTTGAAATGGGAAATGCAATCTGCTAAAAGGAAACCTCTTTCAGATATGGTGGGTGTAGCTCAGTTGGCAGAGCACCTGGTTGTGGCCCAGGTGGCCGTGGGTTCAAGTCCCATCACTCACCCCATTCAAAAAAGAAAATGGACCATTGCCAAACGCAATGGTCTTGTAATTTTATGCGCGCCCGTAGCTCAGCTGGATAGAGCGCCGGACTTCGAATCCGTAGGTCGCCCGTTCGAATCGGGCCGGGCGTACCAATGACATCAAGGCATTAGCTAAAATAAGCTAATGCCTTTTTAATTTTTATCGGAATTTATCCATCACTGGTCCATCAAAATCTTTTTGCATTATGGCATGAGGTTCTCGGCTAAAGTTCAATTTCAACCCACATGCGGCGAATGAACTACTTCAAGAACAGGAAATCCCCAATTATCCGCTTTGATCTGTTTCTGAAAGCTCTCATCGGGATCATCTCGATTGCGCCGCAACATGGCAACGACTCTAACCTCCATTATTGTATTCTGACGTTCTCGCCATTTATTTGCCCCCTCGTTTGACAACCTGGCCAAACAAACATCGCTTTGATTGTAGACTTCTATTTTTGAGTTGTTCTGACGGAAAGAAACACAATGTCCTACTTCGATATAGGCTAAATGGTTATGAATCGGATGCAACTGCGGAAAACTTCCTGCATAATCCAGATAGATCTCATCTAAACCCAACATGTCATATTTCCTATTAACGCAATCACTCCCATCGACAATTCCATGATAGGTTAGAGGCATTACGAAGTCGCCTTTGATTTCTTTCAAAAACGGGTTCCCCTTTCCCTGTATTTTCATCAGGTGAAGGGTTTCTTCCGCACGCGTCATGGCAACGTACATTACTCGCCGTTCTTCCTCCATCCGGGCCTTGCTCATTGGGATGCTCCAATCTCCATCGAGAACAAATACATGGGGGAACTCCATTCCTTTGGCCGAATGGATGGTGCTCATGAAAATGCCGTTCCCCACCACCTTTTCCCTTCCCTGTTCTGCCACAAACTCATAAAAGCGGTCTATTGTCCAGCTTAAGAGGGTGGAAGCGAAACAGGAGTTGCATCGAATCTCGTTTAAGTCTCAAATGTCCCGCCGCTTTTGGTCAGCAGGTTTTATGCAAAAATCCATCCGTCCCGACATCGTTGCCCGGATCGGTACTAGTCCCGATTACGAGCATGTCATCTTGGACACCAAATGGAAAATACCGGGTGCTGGTAAACCCGGCGACGCTGATTTGCAGCAGATGCACGCATACAATGTTCAATTCGGTGCCCAAAGAAGCTTCCTCCTCTATCCGAAAGTCGGTAACCAGTTGAATATCAAAGGGCGGTTTTCCCAAGGAGGAGCGCTTAAATCCTCTTTTGATCACACGTGTGATCTGCTATTTCTTGAACTGTTTGATGGTGATAAACTGAAAAATGACCTTGGAAAAGAAATTGTCGAAATGCTCATAGGCGCTTTCTGATGGAATTTCATGGAAATCATTTGATCTATGAAGGTGGTTTTTGAAAAAATCGGTGTTGGTTTTGTTTCAAAAACGATGGAAAGGCTGGGCAAATATCTAAAAATTATTCAATTATTTAAAAACGATCCCTGCCCATGGGAACTATTTGACAACATTCGGTGCTTCCACTATATGCATACCCATACGTATTAATCATGATAAAACCTGATTAGATCAAACCCTCGAAAAAACCACACAAAAGGCGCCAAAGTATGGAAGACCGTTGGCTATCTGTTGATGAAATAGCCGAATATCTTGGTATCAAGCGAGATACTGCCTACAAGTGGATCAGTGAAAAACACATGCCTGCTCACAAAGTGGGGCGCCTATGGAAATTCAAAAAACATGAAATTGATAATTGGGTCAAAAGCGGGAGCGCCGGGCAGTCTGCTGTCTGATAATAACGATGGAATTGCTTGCTGATGGAGTTGTAACCCTATGAAAACAGTAAGAGATGCTTGCGAACTACAACCGAATGCATTGTCGATCAAACTCAGCGATCAGGTTGAGCAGCTTGATGAGTTGATTACTACAGAAGGGAATGGCAAGGCGTTTTTTGAAAAAACCTTCATCACCCAGGGAATGCAGGACCTTATCAGTGAAGGACTGTCCCGGTTAGCGGGCTCTTCAGCACAGGCTGTTTTCCATCTGAAGCAGGCCATGGGTGGTGGCAAAACCCATCTGCTGGTTGGTTTTGGCTTGCTGGCCAGGCATCCAGAACTTCGAAAGACACACTGTGGGGGAATGTCACAGGCATCAGCATTTACAAGTGCAGATATTGCCGCCTTCAACGGCCGTAACAGTCCTGATCATTTTTTCTGGGGAGAAATTGCGAGCCAACTTGGAAAAGGGGATCAGTTCACACCATTCTGGAACAGCGGCCCAAAAGCGCCAGATGAAAAAAATTGGCTCAAACTTTTTGAAGGCGACAAACCAATCCTGATTCTTCTTGATGAAATGCCCCCTTATTTCCATTATCTGGACACACAGAAGGTGGGAAACGGTACGGTGGCGGACATCGCAACACGCGCCTTTGCCAACCTTCTAACCGCAGCAGGCAAAAAAAAGAACGTCTGCGTCGTAGTATCGGATCTTTCAGCAGCTTATGACACTGGGGCGAAACTCATAAATCGTGCCCTTGAAGATGCTCGATCCGAACTGGGCCGCCAGGAACGCAACATCACTCCTGTGGATCTTTCAGCAAATGAGATATACGATATTCTCCGCAAGCGTCTGTTTAAAAAGCTTCCTGACAGGGCGGAAATCGAGGACATTGCGGCGACCTTCGGGCGTAAGCTGGAGGAAGCGATAAAATCAAAGACCACCAATCGTGGCGCAGAGGCGGTTTCCGGCGAAATAGAGGCAACTTACCCTTTTCACCCGCGATTAAAAAATGTCATAGCGCTTTTCAAGGAAAATGAACAATTCAAACAAACCCGAGGGCTGATTGAGTTGGTATCCCGGCTTTTAAGATCCGTTTGGGAGAGAAATGCCAATGACATTTTTCTTGTAGGCCCCCAGCATTTCGATCTATCCATCGCCGAAGTTCGGGACAAGTTGACCGAGATTTCCGGCATGCGGGATGTGATTGCCAAAGACCTTTGGGATTCCCAGCAATCTGCCCACGCCCAGATCATTGATGTTTCAACCGGAAATGAGGCGGCCACCCAGATTGGGGCATTGCTTCTCTCCGCCAGTCTTTCAACTGCGGTTAATGCGGTTAAGGGCCTCACCCGTGAAGAAATGGTCGAATGTCTGGTCTCCCCTCTGCGTGAACCTTCCGATTTTCTTTCGACCTTTGATGAGCTTGAAAAAATAGGCTGGTATATCCATCATACACCGGAAGGCCGTTATTATTTCGACCGGCAGGAAAATCTCACCAAGCTGCTTCAAAGCTTGGCCAAAGACGCACCGCCGAACCAGGTGGATGATCTGATCTGCCATCGCCTGCGGGATATGTTCGGGGCCTCCCGGAAAACCTGTTATGAAGATGTCCTGCCATTGCCAAAGCTGGAGGATGTGGCGAATCGGGTACGACGGAACCGTGTATTGCTGGTGGTAAGTCCAGACTCTAAGATTCCGCCCGAGGAAGTTCGGAAATTTTTCGATGTGTTGAGTCAGAAAAACAACCTTTGTGTTCTGACCGGTGATAAAACAGCCATGGGCAGTGTTGAAAAGGCGGCGAGGCAGTTCTTTGCGGCCCGGAAAGCCGACGGACGTATTCCGAAAGGCCATCCTCAACGGGAGGACCTGGAAAGAAAGCAACAGAGCTATGAACAGGACTTCAATGCAACCATTCTCAATCTCTTCGATAAGGTGCTCTTCCCCATCCAACGGGCTGGTAGACTGGCCCAGCTTGCTTCCAAGCCCCTGGACATGACCCGGGACGCCACCAAACCCTTTAACGGTGAGGAACAGATAGAAAAAACCCTGACGGCCAATCCGCTTAAGCTATATCTGGATGTGGAAAAGGAGTTCGACGCCATTCGGGATAAGGCCCAGGACCTTCTCTGGCCGGAAAACCTTGATGAGGCCCGCTGGTCGGATGTTGTGGACCGCTATAACGAGCAAGCCGGAATGCCCTGGCTTCCCCCCAAGGGCCTGGATTCCTTAAAGTCCATCGCCTGTAACCGTGGGCTTTGGGAGGACCTGGGCACCGGTTATGTGACAAAGAACCCTAAAAAGAAACAGACGTCCGTTCAGATTATCGCTGATTCAGTTCCGGACGATCAGGGTCAAGTGAGGCTCCGGATCAACCCGCAGAATGCCGGTCCGGCTCCCCGCATCTATTTTGCCGAGGAAGGGCCGGTCAGTGAGGCGAGCCCTCAGCTTAAAGATCAGGTTTATACCACATCGGCGCTGCGGGTATCCTTCCTTGTGTGTGACCCATCCGGCCAGTACGAAACCGGTGACCCGGTAACCTGGACAAACAAACTGGTCCTGAGAAACGAACTTTCCGAAAATGCCGGAAAACGATGTGTCGAGCTGTTCGTCGCTCCCAGGGGGGAGATTCGTTATACCCTTGACGGCAGCGAACCCCGGGATGGCATTGCCTATGACGGCCCCATTGAAATAGGGGATGGCGAAGTGATCCTGCGGGCTATTGCTCAGGCGGAAAAAATCGAAACAAAAGCCGAGTTCCGGTTTCAGGCCAAGGGCAAAAAAGGCATTCAGATTGATGAAATCAAACCCGGCTGCATTGTTTCACGAACCGGCCGCAAGCTGGATTCACGGGCCAAAACCTATGAGGGATTGAAACAGGCCGCGGAGAAATCCGTAAGCTTTGAAGGGATTGTATTGACCGTTGGCCAAGGCAGCAGGATGATCTCTGTCAGCGTGGGTGAAATTCAGGTGGATGCAGGTTTTATTGAAGCCCTCCTTTCAAAAGTATTGGAGAAATTCACCATCGAAACCCTGGTGACCATGACCTTCCGCAAGGCCCGTTTTTCCTCAGGGCATGACCTAAAGGACTTCGCCGGGAAACTCGGCATGGACTTGCAGGCTGAAGACATAGAGCAGTAAAGTTTTGGTATGGCCCTAAGGGAACAATCAGTATGAGCAAAAATGAAAAAATAACCGCTTCCTCAGGTCGTGATGAGAGCAAAACCATCGACTTCGGAGCCCCGAACAGTTTCGGAGCTCACCTGTTTCGGGTGATGATCCCGGTTTCACGAAACGAGTCCGTGGTGATAGTAGAAGACTATGGGTACAGGGGGGAAGAAGGCGGCGTGCCACGTGAAGAACAACGGGCTTTGATAAAGTGCCCGGTATGGTCGGCCATTGCCGAATCCGCCCGGCGTGAATTCAACGAAAGGCTCAAGGCCGTGAATATCAGGGTGGGCCGTTGGCATACGGGCATGAACCTCGTGGATCGTTTGCTGGGCAAGGAGTTGTGTGTTCTTGCCTGGGCTGCGGAAACCGCGAAGGATGAACAACTCCCGGTGATTTGCAGCAAATGGGCCGCCCTGCGTCCGGAAGAACGGTGGTGGCTTTTTTCCATGACTGTGGCCGAGGCCGGTCTACCCGAGGACACCGAGCGCGGATGGCGGCGTGCTTTGTTTTACGCGCTTTCCGACGGGCAAAAACAAGTACCCGGAAGGAAACGAATTTCAAGGCCCAAGCAGGAAACCTTGTTTGATTCTTTATTGTTCAAGGATTTGAAATGAGCAAAACCATAGTCCCCTTTTCCCTTAAGGATGCGCCGGCACTGATCGAACGGTTGCTGCCAGTGCAGAAGCTTTCGGCTGAGTCATATAAAGAACAGATGGCAGGAAGTGGCAAGACACTCACCGCTCTTGGATCTTATTGGAAGGGACGTAAACCGCTCATTTTAAGCAAAGCTTGTATTCTGGGTTGTTTGTTGCCTGGCACGGATGACCCCTCCCGTGATCTTGCCATCTTTGAAAAGCTCATGGCCATGGATGATGAGTCCTTTGTAGCCCGTTGGAAACGTCGTTTCACACCCAAAGATATTTTGGCAACCCTGGCCATAGAAAATCCGAATGATTATTTTGTCTTTCATCCGCCATCCTTTATCCCCCAACCTTCACCTTGGGATTGGTCAAACCCTTATTATATAGATATAAAAGTCTCATGGCGTAAGGATTTGCATGAGTTGGATCGCCGCAGGTTGATAGCTCAGATGCTCCCCAAGCTGCCATATCGAGATATGGTGGCGGAAGCAAAACGTCCTGAAGAGGTTATGGAAGAAGTGCATAACCACATCTGGGATGCTATAAATAATCACCTTGGCACTTGTGCGAAGTCTTTCCCGGAATTGGTTGAGCAGCTTGGGGTAATGCGTTTCGGGCACAGACCAAAAATCGCTGATACCTTTTGTGGTTCCGGCCAGATCCCTTTTGAAGCCGCCCGGCTTGGCTGTGACGTATATGCCTCGGATCTGAATCCGGTAGCTTGCATGCTTACGTGGGGTGCTTTGAATGTCATTGGAGGGTCAGAAGAAAACCGGCAAATATTAACCATTTTTCAGCAGACTTTGATGAACAGAGTGCGGACGGAGATTGACAAACTTGGCATTGAAAGCGATGGCGATGGTTGGCATGCCAAAGTTTTTCTCTATTGTGCGGAGGTTCGTTGTCCTCAAAGTGGATGGCTTGTGCCTCTCCTTCCCACCTTCGTTGTTAGTACAAGCCGAAATGTAATAGTGGAACTTGTGCCTGATTCAAATGAACGACGTTATGATATTAAATTACATATTGGGGTCAGCCATGCAACAATGAAGGATAATGAGGCTGGTACGATTGGGAGAGAAGGCAAGTACAATGAGGCTTACTTAATACACAAACTGAATGGAGCAGTATACAAGACCAAGATTTCAACATTACGTGGTGATGTCAAGAATCCTGACGGAACAGTCAATAATCGTCTTCGTCAATGGGCAAAATTAGATTTTAAACCACTTCCAGAAGATATTTTTCAAGAGCGTCTGTATTGTGTGCAATGGATGCGCCCCAAGAAAAAAGGCAAAGGGTTCGAATACGAATTCCGTTCAGTCACTCCTGATGACTTAACACGCGAACAAATAGTGGAAGCTTACGTTTCAAAAAATATTGTCAATTGGCAAGCTGAGGGCTGGATTCCAGATATGAGGATCGAGATTGGTGGACCGCCAAGGTATCAAGGTCTTGATTTAATTAGAGCACGAGGATGGACTCACTGGCATCATCTTTTTAACCCTCGGCAATTGATGTTGATGGCCCTTATTAGAGAAAACGCAAAGGCTGCAGATTACCTTAACATAGCCTATTCGCTAAATTACCTATCAAAGCTTTGTGTTTGGGATAAATCACGTCATAACGCCCAAAATACATTTTATAATCAAGCCCTCAATACTATTTATAATTATGCGTGTAGGGGAACTCCAGCAATTTTAAATTTTCTTAAACCGGACATCCCTAACTTTGGAATAAAATCTTCAACCTTTGTTCATAACTCTTCCGCTACTGAAATAGATATATTTGCAGATCTTTTTGTAACAGATCCCCCCTATGGAGACGCAGTAAAATACGAGGAGATTCTCGATTTTTTCATAGCGTGGTTACGAAAGAACCCCCCTATAGAATTCGCAGACTGGATTTGGGATAGTCGTCGTTCGCTTGCCATACAAGGGGAAAAAGAGGATTTTCGACGTAGTATGGTGGCGGCCTACAAACGGATGACCGAATGCATGCCGGACAATGGCATCCAGGTCATCATGTTCACCCACCAGTCCGGGTCCATCTGGGCGGACATGGCCAATATTGTGTGGGCTTCCGGATTGCAGGTGACCGCCGCGTGGTATGTGGTTACGGAGACAAACAGCGCACTCCGGGATGGCAGCTATGTAAAAGGCACGGTGCTCCTGGTTTGCCGCAAACGCCTGGGTAAGCACAAAAGCACCCGTGACGATCTGGCATGGGAAATCCAGGAGGAGGTCGAAAACCAGGTGAATGCCCTGACCGGCCTAAACCAGGAGGCCAAAGGGCTTTACAGGGATGAAAACGTCTTCGAAGATGCCGATATCCAGATGGCCGGGTATGCAGCGGCCCTGCGTGTGCTTACCCGCTATGCCGTCATCGACGGAAGAGACATGACCATCGAAGCGATCCGGCCAAGGGTCAAGGGGGAAACCACCTTTGTGGATGGACTGATCGCCTTTGCCGTGGATACTGCAAATCAATGCCTGGTGCCCGGGGGTATACCCAAAAGTCACTGGGATAAGCTCAGCGGAGCGGACCGTTTCTATCTAAAAATGCTCGACCTGGAAGCCCGTGGAGCCAAAACCCTGGACAACTATCAGAATTTTGCAAAAGCATTCAAGGTTCGGGACTTCCAGACATTCATGGCCAGTCATAGTGCCAACAATGCCCGATTGAAAAGCGCCGTGGAATTCGGACGGGCCGAAATGGGTGAAGGCTCGGAGTTCTATCCCTCCGTGTTGCGGGCAATTCTCTATGCCATGATGGAACTTGCCAAGGATATGGACGGCAACGACGTCATGGCCCATCTGGTATTGAATATTCCAAACTATTACGGAGATATGACCCAGCGGGATCTGGCTGTGGAACTGGCCGACTACCTGGCCAAACGCCTGGAGCAGCTTCGCCCCGAAGAAGCCGGGGCTGCAAGGGTATTGAGGGAGTTGATTAAAAACCAGCGATTGGGGTAAATGAGGACTGAATGACAACGCCGCCTATTGAGCCGAAAATCTATCACATCACACATGTTGACAATTTGGCTTCCATTGTGGCCACCGGTTGTATCGAAGCGGATAGCAGACGTGCAGAGTCGGGGGGTAGGCAGACCTCCATCGGCATGACCGAAATCAAGCGGAGACGACTGTTTGAAATTGATGTCCTTTGCCACCCTGGAACCAAAGTCGGTGAGTATGTGCCGTTTTATTTCTGCCCCCGGTCCATTATGCTGTTCATCATTTATAAGAATAACCATCCGGACATGAGCTATCGAGGCGGGCAGGAATCGATCCTGCATTTGCAGATGGATATGGAAGCAACGGTCCGCTGGGCCAATGGAAATGCCGTGCGCTGGGCTTTTTCCGATCGAAACGCTGGTGGATTTCTGGCTGAATTTTATAATAGTCTGAATGAGTTGGATAAAATTGACTGGAAGGCGGTAAAAGCAACAAATTTCAAAGATATTCAAGTTCAGGAAGGAAAACAGGCCGAATTCCTGATCCATGACAAATGCCCCTGGCATCTGGTTGAAAAAATCGGGGTATTCAATGAAGCGATCCTAAGTCAAGTTCATGAGATTCTAAGAAATACCCGCCACAAACCGAATGTTGCAATCGAAAGAAAATGGTATTATTAAAAAGGCAAGGAGGCAGCATGATTGAATTGGTGCAAGGCGACATTTTGCAGGCGGATGCCGAGGCCCTTGTGAATACCGTGAATTGTGTCGGGGTCATGGGCAGGGGAATTGCACTTCAGTTCAAGAAGGTCTTTCCTGAAAATTTTAAAAGCTATAAGGCGGCCTGCGACAGGAAAGAACTTCAACCCGGCAGAATGTTCATTCATGATCTCAACAGCCTCTATAATCCCCGTTATGTGATCAACTTTCCCACGAAACGGCACTGGAAAGGCAAAAGCCGGATGGAGGACATCGAATCCGGCCTTCAAAACCTTGTTGAAGAGGTTAGGAAAAGAAAGATTCAATCCATTGCCATTCCCCCATTAGGCAGCGGCCTTGGCGGATTGCCATGGGCGGATGTTCGGAGGAGAATCGAAGCGGCGTTTTCGGATTTAAAGGATGTCCGGGTGCTTCTTTATGAACCCACGGGAGCGCCCCCTGCTGAAAAAATGGTTCACGCAAACAAAACCCCAGGCCTGACGGTGGGTCGGGCGGCTTTGCTCATCTTGATACGTCGGTATCTCGCGGCGGTTATGGACCCTTTTGTAACGCTTCTGGAGATCCACAAACTGATGTATTTCATGCAGGAGGCGGGGGAAGATTTAAAGCTGAGGTATACGAAGGGGACCTATGGCCCGTATGCTGAGAACCTGCGCCATGTGCTGACGCTCATGGAAGGGCATTTCATTAGCGGATATGGGGACGCGGAAGACGATCCACAACGGGAGATCAATCTGCTGCCTGAAATCCTTCCCCTGGCCGAGCGTTTTCTGGAAAACCATCTCACTACTCAGGACCATTTTCAAAGAGTCGTTGATCTTATTTCCGGATTTGAAACACCCTTTGGAATGGAACTTCTATCCACTGTTCACTGGGTCGCAAATCACGATGGGGCAGCAACGGACGATCAGGCGGTCAATGAAACATACGAATGGAACGCCCGCAAGCGGATGTTTCAGGAAAAGCATATTAGACTTGCATGGGACGTCCTGGAACGTAAAGGATGGCTGGGGCATTCTCAACTCCCATGACCACCATCAACCGCTTCTCATCCCGCCGTCAAAGACTCGACCAAACCTTTCTCTCGGATCGTCTTCGGGGCGCCAAGTCTTATAAACGGATTGCCGGTTATTTCCGCAGCTCGATCTTTGAGTTGGTCGGCGAAGAGATTGCTTCCATAGCCAAAGTCCAGGTTATCTGTAACAGCGAACTGGATGCGGCGGATGTTGCGGTGTCGAAACATGTGCGGGAAACAGCGCTAAAGGAACGCTGGAACGAGTCGCCCGCCGAGGTCGAGGCCTTGCTGCACAGGGAACGCTACCGGCGCTTGCATGATCTTTTAACCAGCGGCCGTGTCGAAATCCGTGTAGTGCCCAAAGACCGCGTTTTCATCCATGGAAAAGCCGGTGTGATTGAGGCCGCCGATGGACAAAAGACCTGCTTTCTCGGCTCGATCAATGAGACCAAAAGCGCTTTTACCCGGAATTATGAAATTCTTTGGGAAGACCTGTCTTCAGAAGGTGTGGATTGGGTTGAAGAGGAATTTGACGCCCTGTGGACGGATGCTTTTCCCCTGCCGGACGCCATTGTTGAAGAAATCAAGCGCGTTGCCGATCGTGTGGAAATCCGTTTTGACCAAGCCAAAGCAGGGGAGCTGCCTGCCGCTGTTCTGGCGGAAAGCCCGATTTATAGGGGTGGTGAGCAGCTCCAATCGTGGCAACGGTCGTTTGTCACCCTGTTCATGCAGCACCAGGAGACTTACGGAAAAACCAGGTTATTGCTGGCTGATGAGGTGGGTGTGGGCAAAACCCTTTCCATGGCTGCAAGCGCCATGATTTCGGTCCTGATGGAAGACGGGCCGGTATTGATTCTCTGTCCTTCCACCCTGACCTTGCAATGGCAGGTGGAATTGTCCGACAAGCTTGGAATCCCCAGCGCCGTATGGTCTTCCAACAAAAAGATTTGGGTTGATCCCAAGGGGCACATCATTAAGACCCGCGGGGCTGAGGATATTGCCCGCTGCCCGTTTCGAATTGCTGTTGTTTCAACGGGACTTATTTTTCACGATTCCAGCGAGCGGGAATATCTTCTGGAGCGAAAATATGGAACCGTGATTCTTGACGAGGCCCATAAGGCCCGCAGGCGCGGCGGTCTGGGTCAGAGGCGTGGAGAACCCAACAACCTCCTTGATTTCATGCTGAAAATCGGCCATCGAACCAAAAATCTGATCCTGGGAACAGCAACGCCTATTCAGACCGAAGTCCAGGAGGTGTGGGACCTGCTGAAGATCTTGAATGCCGGTGCGGATTTTGTTCTTGGGCGCGAATTGTATAGTTGGTGGGCGGATCATCAAAAAGCATTGCCGATGGTAAAGGGGGATGAATCCCCTTTGGATGAAAAAGACGCCTGGGAATGGTTGCGCAATCCATTGCCGCCGGCGAATGAGAATGCGCTTTTTGCAACATTGCGTTTGCAGGTGGGTATGCCTGAGCAGGCTTTCTATTCCGATAAGGGATTCGGGTCTCTGGGTTTTCTTGAACAGCAGGCAATCAGTCAAGCCCTTGAGCCGGAATTTCTTCGTGAAAATAATCCCATCATTCGCCATACCGTTCTTCGACGAAGACAAACATTGGAAGAAGCAGGACTTTTGGAAAAGGTCGGTGTGAATGTTCATCCAAATCCGGATGCGTCTGCAACGGAATATATCGGTGTGGGTTTCAATGGTCTGGGTCTAATGACAAACCTGCCATTCGATCTTGCTTACAAAGCCGCCGAATTTTTCACCGTCTCCTTACAGAAGAGGACCAAATCCGCAGGTTTTATGAAGACCATAATGTTGCAAAGGATTTGTTCGAGTTTCGCATCCGGAAGGGCAACGTCGGAAAAGTTATTGCGAAGGGAGATTCTTGAGGATGAAGAACTGGCACCCATGATCGAAGAGGCAATGAAAGTAATAACAGTGGAGGAAGCCAAACACCTTCATACCATCGTTGATGAATTATCGCGCCCGGAAGCGCGTGATCCAAAAATTCATGCGGTTAAACATTTCCTGACCTCCTTTCACAGTGAAGGGAAAACCTGGCTTGAGCATGGCTGCATCATATTCAGCCAATATTATGATACGGCATATTCTATTGGTGAAAAGCTGGCAAATGAGCTTTCAGGGGAAGTCATAGGCGTATATGCGGGTGCAGGCAAAAGCGGGTTGTTCCGGGGTGACGATTTTGCCTCCGTGGAGCGTGAGGATATCAAGAATGCCGTTAAGAAACGGGAGATCCGGCTGGTTGTGGCGACCGACGCAGCCTGTGAAGGCTTGAATCTTCAAACCCTGGGGACTCTCATCAACGTGGATTTGCCCTGGAATCCTTCAAAGCTGGAACAGCGATTGGGCCGCATCAAACGTTTCGGTCAGGCCCGGCGTAATGTAGATATGCTGAATTTGGTCTATCATGATACCCAGGACGAAAGAATTTACCAGGTCCTGTCCCGTAGGATGAAAGATCGGTATGATATTTTCGGCGGGCTTCCAGATACCATTGAGGATGACTGGATCGAAAGCATCGAAAATCTTGAAGAGATGATGGACAAATATATTCATCTTCGTCGAAAAGCGCGTGATGTATTTGAGATGCGATACCAGACCACCATTGATCCGGATCGGGATCGTTGGGAACTCTGCTCCAGGGTCCTGGCAAGAAGGGATATCATTGACCGACTTTCCTTGCCATGGTGAAAAATAAATTATCCAAGCACCACCGCACCCCTCACCTCGCCCCGGTTTCGGTCAAACTGAATCCGGGGATTTTTTTAGGCTGGCGGTTAAAATCCTTCGGCTACCCGATTAAGCGCCTATTATTCACTTCGATAGATACCCAGCAATATATCCTATCACTGCCGAAATGATACTTGACATGGGAGCATTACCAATTTGTTAAT
>DIKO01000099.1:20723-21114 GCA_002423615.1 Desulfobacteraceae bacterium UBA5616 | reverse complement strand
ACCTGGGCGCGCGATCACGGCATCACCGGCACCGGAATCGACATGAGCCGGTTGTTCACCGAGCAGGCGAGACTCCGCGCTGTAGAACTCGGCGTGGCCGATCGAGTCCGGTTCATCCATAGCGATGCTGCCGGCTTCGTCTCTGACGAGAAGATCGGTGTGGCAGCCTGTATCGGCGCCACCTGGATCGGTGGGGGAGCCGCCGGCACCATCGCGCTTCTGGCGCAGAGCCTCGGCCCCGGAGGGATCATTCTCATCGGCGAGCCCTACTGGCGGCAGTTGCCGCCGACAGAAGATGTTGCCAGGGGGTGTCTTGGCGGCTCGATCACCGACTTTCACCTGCTTCCGGAACTTCTCGCATCTTTCGGCCGCCTCGGCTACGACGTCGTGG
>DIKO01000099.1:0-20593 GCA_002423615.1 Desulfobacteraceae bacterium UBA5616 | reverse complement strand
GAATACCTGGGCTGGGGCGTGTTCGCGCTGATGGCGCGCTGAGGTAGGAATTGCCGGGGGACTCGGAAAGCGGAAAATTCCGGCGAATTTGCAGTCATCGCCAGGAAGGCGTAGGCCCGCACAGGCTTCCTGGCAAGCGGCCCGTTTTCGGACCGGATCTGAAATCCCGTTTATTTTCTTTATCCGGCGTGGTATTGAATAAGGCTCAGGAGCCGAAAAAACGAACCTGGAATCAACCTCTTAAAGAACGTTTCAAAAAAACCTGGAGGATCGGATGGGGAAACTGGATAACAAAGTTGCGGTCATTACCGGTTCAGGCCGGGGCATCGGCAAGGCCACCGCGGAACTGTTTGTGAAGGAAGGCTGCGCCGTGGTGATAAACGATGTGGATGAACATGTGGCGGCGGAAACCGCCAGGGCACTGGAAGCTTCCGGCGGCCAGGTGACCCATTGCGTCGGCGATGTCACGAAGCCGGATGATTGCCGGAAGCTGATGGATACCGCTGCCGAGAAGTTCGGCAGGCTGGACATTCTGGTGAACCTGGCCGGCCTCAACCTGGACAATGTCATCCACAAGATGACCGATCTACAGTGGGATATGGCGGTCGACATCAGCCTCAAGGGGACCTTTAACTGCATCCGGGCGGCGGCCAGGTATATGCGGGTGGAGGGCCATAATGGAAGGATCATCAACATCTCATCCATGGCCGGTGTCCGGGGCAACCCCGGGCAGATCAATTATGCCGCCGCAAAAGGCGGGATCATCTCGATGACCAAGGTGGTGGCGCATGAGTGGGAACGCTTTGGTGTGACCTGCAACTGCATCGCCTACGGCATGGTGGATACGCGCCTGACCAAGGCGAGAGAATCTCAGGACGAATCCGCCGACGGCGAGCGGTTGGGGCTCCCTCAAAAATCCCGGGATACGGTGATGGAGAAATATCACGGCAGGATCATGCAGCCCGAGGATGCGGCTTATCCCATTCTGTATTTTGCACAGCCCGAATCCTGGTGCATCAACGGCAATTGCCTGCAGTCTGCCATGGGCGGATTCTGCTAGGTTCTGCGCATCGCCGGGCACATGGTGGGCAGGCTGCAGCCACTGATTTGCAGCGTTCACGGTACCGGGAGCAACAGGCATATGAGTACGGATCAAGTGATGGTTTTCAGTGTTCTCGGGGCGATGCTGGCCTTTTTCGTATGGGGCGGGTGGCGCTACGACGTTGTGGCGATGCTGGCCTTGCTCACCATGGTCGTAAGCCACCTGGTGCCAGCGGCAGAGGCCTTCACGGGTTTCGGACATCCAGCGGTAGTGACGGTTGCGGCGGTGCTGATCCTGAGCCACGGGTTGCTCAAGGCCGGTGTTGTGGACAGCGTAGCGCGTTATTTAGGGCGGGTCGGCGTGCACCCCACAATTCAGGTGGCGACGCTGACAGGTATCGTCTCTTTGTGTTCCGCCTTCATGAACAACATAGGCGCACTTGCATTACTCCTTCCTGTGGCCGTCTGGATGTCGCGTCAGGCAAAACGCACGCCATCGTTTATCCTGATGCCGCTGGCCTTTGGTTCGCTGCTCGGCGGTACCATGACGCTGATCGGAACCCCTCCGAACATCATCATTGCCGCCTATCGGGCGGAAACCCATGCCCCACCCTTCGGGATGTTCGACTTTCTCCCGGTAGGGGCGGGAGTCACATTTGTCGGTCTACTGTTCATCACTCTGGTTGGCTGGAGGCTCACGCCAAGGCGGGAGGAGAGGGTTTCCAATAAGGAGGAATTGTTCAAAATCAGCGACTACATCACCGAAATCCGCGTCCCGGCAGGCTCGAAGTTTGCGGGGCGCAGCGTTCACGAACTATTATCCTCTGCAATGGAGAATGATGCGGAAATCATCGTGACCGGACTCGCCCGTGGTGAAGGGCGACAACAGGCGCCGTCCATGTACGAAGTGCTTCAGCAGGATGATATCCTTCTGATTAAAGCGGATGCGGAGAGCCTGGATAGGCTCATGGACATGGCCGGCCTCGAACCGACCAGAGGCCTCAGCGATGTCGGACACGATGAAAAAGTTGAAGATAGTGAAATCAACGTGATCGAAGCGGTCGTCGCGCCGGAATCATCGCTGATCGGCACAACGGCGATCGGACTCAGCCTTCGCGAACGTTACGGCATCAATGTTCTCGCCGTGGCGCGTCAAGGGCATCGGTTGAGGGATCGGCTGGGCAGGATCCGCTTCGTGGTTGGGGACATCCTGCTCATACAGGGACGCGAGGAAGCACTGCGAACGGCTCTTACTGAATTGGGATGCCTGCCTCTTGCGGACCGGGGTCTTCGCTTTGGCAAACCACGAAGGATATTATTGGCAGCCTGTATTTTTGGCTTCGCGATCGTATCGGCCGCGGTCAACATTTTACCTGCCTCGACCGCTCTGGTTTGCGGTGCAGTTCTCATGGTCCTCGTGGGCCTTATTTCACCCAATGAGGCCTATGAGAGCATCGACTGGGCCATTATCGTGCTTTTAGCTGCCATGATCCCGATGGGTCATGCGTTGGAGACGACCGGAGCGTCCCAACTGATTTCCGGCAAGTTGCTGGAACTCGCCGGGTCGCTATCTCCTGTGGCAACGCTCGCCATTCTGACCATCGGGACAATGCTGCTTTCAAATGTGATCAACAACGCCGCGGCGGCGATTTTGGTGGCGCCGATTGCGATCAGCCTCGCACGCGGCATGGAAGCTTCCGCGGACCCATTTCTCATGGCGGTCGCCATCGGCGCTTCCTGTGCTTTCCTCACACCGATCGGCCATCAATCAAATACACTGGTGTTGGCGCCAGGCGGCTACAGATTCGGCGATTACTGGAAAATGGGGCTTCCGCTGTCGATATTAGTGGTTGCAACAGCGGTCCCCTTGATCATGTGGCGCTGGCCACCCTGACTGCAGTGCGCCCGGGCGTGACTTGCCGGCCCTAACCGGGGGAGAACGTTTGCTGATGGCGATTTCAAATCAGAATAACAAATTCCTTTCAAATTTTATTCAATTTATAGCGTTTCTTAAAAATCTTTGGGGTGCACTTGCAGGAATATCCCTGTTTTTCCCACTTTCAAACGTATTTTTCAAGATGATCCCCATACGGAGCACCCAGGATGATCCGGCCGAGCGGGGAATTCCTGCGGGAACCGGCGGGGGAATCACGCCGTCGATAAGCCATCCGCTCTCTTTACAGACACCCGTAAACAGCTTTGACCAGAAGACCCGCCCGGGGTTCATCATCCGGGTTCACCTGCATCTGGTTCATGGCGTATCCGACGGCGATATTGGCCTCGGGATCCGCAAACCCGATGGAGCCACCCGCGCCGCCATGGCCGAAAGCGTTCGGGTTGGGCCCGTAGCCGCCCTCGGTGTTCAGCATAAACCCTCTGGCAAACCGCATGGGGCTTCCGGTAACCGGGTCTTCATTTGTTGAAGCTTCTTCGCAAACGGCATGTTCTATTCCTTCCCTGCTGATGATGCGGATGCCGTCGATTTCTCCGCAGTTGGCAAGAGCGCCGTAAATCCTGGCAATGGCCCTGGCATTGGCCTGACCGTTGGCGGCCGGAATCTCCGCCTTTCGCCACGCTGTTGAACTGGCATCTTTAAAGGGCCTGATACTCGGATTTAAGAGGGCTGCTGCATAAAGGGGGGGGACCCTGGCATCGGGGTTCTGAATCTGGGGCACACGGGCGTGGTTGGGCCCTACAAGATCAGCCGCACGGTGCATTTCAGAGTCGGGCAGACCGATGTAAAAATCAGCACCCAGAGGCTTTGCCACCTTCTCCCGGAAAACCGAGCCCAGGGTTTTTCCGGTAACCCTCCGAACAAGTTCTCCGGCGGGATATCCCCATGTCACGGCATGATATCCGGCCTTTGTGCCGGGTTCCCAGAAGGGTTTCTGGGCGGCCAGGAGCCTGACCATCTTGGCCCAGTCGTACAGGTCCGCAATGGTGATCTTCTCACTCACGCCGCAGATGCCGGCCTGATGCGAGAGCACCTGCGCCACCGTCACGTGTTCCTTCCCGTTTGCACCGAATTCGGGCCAGTAATCCGCTACGCGGGTCTCGTATTCCAGTTTTCCCTCTTCCACCAGGATGGCGATGGTCAACGCGGCCATGCCCTTGGTGGTGGAGTACACATTCACCAGGGTGTCCTTCTCCCAGGGTTTTTTCAAATCCCCGCTCCGGTAGCCGCCCCAGAGATCGACCACCATCCTGCCCCTGTGGACGACTGCGCAGCTTGCGCCCACTTCATACCCATCCCAGTTCGCGGCAAAAGCCGCTTTGACTTTCTCAAAACCGGGTGACACATATCCTTCAATGTTGATTTTCATGTACCGTTGGCTCCTTGATGTTTTTTTTGAAGCAGGATTGCAGGGATAAAAGAAGGCGTTAGACGACCACAGGATTTAAACTTTTTTAAGCGATTGTCAAACCATTTTTTTCGGACATTCCATTTTTAGAATTGAAAATTCTATCCGAAGACAGGTGAATGTATCTGGTTTCCGCTCGCTGGAAAATACGCTGCTTATCATCCGGGGCTTACACTCCATCCCCTTTTTGATTGACTTTTCAACGGTTTTTTGGCACTTAGAATCAGGTTGTATCTGTTCTGCCCTCACCTAAACCTGATCTCCATTTTCTGGTCCTGACCTTTAAACCTATGTTTGGATCGGAGAAATGAGATGCCCAATATGCAATATCGAGAATGAAGCCGATGCGGTGTTCTGCACCAGTTGCGGCGCAAGGTTGGAATCATCAAGGCCTGATCGACAAGGTCCTTTCCCAGAAAAGCAAGATCGAAGGCGAGAAAAAACAGGTCACGGTCATGTTCTGCGACATGGCGGATTCCACCCCGCTGGTGGAAAAGATCGGCCCCGAGCAGGCCTATACGGTGATGGATGAGATGTATGAGCTCCTGATCCACAAGGTCTCCGAGTTCGAGGGGACGGTCAACGAGATGATCGGGGACGGGGTCATGACCCTCTTCGGCGCGCCCATCGCCCTGGAGAATGCGCCCCAGCGGGCAGTCCAGAGTGCTCTGGCCGTTCACCGGGAAATCGCAAGGTTCAATGACCGGAAAAGATCCCGGGGCGACTGGTCGCCGGTCCGGATGAGAATCGGCATCAACACCGGTCCTGTTGTCGTCGGAACCTTGGGAAAGGACCTGCGGGTGGAGTTCAAGGCGGTGGGGGAGACGGTCAACATCGCTTCCCGGATGCAGAGCCTTGCGGAACCGGGGACCACCCTGGTCACCGAAGACACCTTCAAATTGACGGAAGGCTTTTTCCATTATCGGAGAAGCCGGTGTGGGCAAGACCCGTCTGGTCTATGAGTTCAGGAAGGCGCTGGCGAACGAAGACGTGTCCATCCGGGAGGGCCGGTGCCTCTCCTTCAGCCGGAACGAAGCCTATCACCCGGTCAAACTCTGATGAGTCCCCCGGCATAGCCGGGGGTTTACCTAAGGGCAATTAACGCAACCTCCTGGGTGGGTGTTGTAGCTTGGCTTGAAATCAACCTGTGAATGATCGATCTGAAAATCGGTGCCGAGGTCGAAAAGGACGTATCTACCGCACATTTGGCATCCTGAATGATGTTCGGCGGATCATTGTTTATCCTTTTCTTTGGCCATCATCTCGTACACTTCATCTATATTTAACGGATTCAAGGGCTTGCAGATAATTTCAGTGACCCTCAGTTTTTTAAAGTTTTGAGAGGACGATGCCTGCATCACCAGGGCGGTGTCGGATCCCCGGCCCGTGCCTGCAATGGCGATGACCCTCTCTCCCTTGACCAGATGCCCGCCATCCGTTGCCATCATCACAATTTCAAAGCATACTTTAACCCCCTGGCTGAAGCACCGTAACAGGTTGGCCATGACAGACGGGGTGTCCGTTCCATACAGCTTATCCGTATGAAACAACATCGTCCCAAAATGCACCGAATGCCCGGCATCCCTTAAAGTCTTGACCAGGTCCTGAGGAAACCGGTTGGTTTCCCTGTAAAAATCATACTGGTGGGGCACTACGACCAATTGGGCATCGGTTTCTTTGAAGAATTCAAGAGCTTTAACAGCAGTCGAACCGGTTGTGGAGGCCAGGACGAGTTTTTGAATCCCCCCTTTACTCAATCTTTCCTTTACCAATTCAAATACGGCTGTTGTGTTCTCCGACCTGATGTCCTCAAAATATACAATCTTACTTTCCATGGCATATTTCTCCTTTCAATTCGTTCGTATACCATATTCGGGCATTTTGGCTGCCAAGCTGGGTGCGATGAGGATGCCTGTGAATTTGCGTTGGAACTCCATGGGATTATCCCCGGGACAAGGACAGGATTATCGGAAAAAGGGTCTGGAATCAGGTTTATGCCTGATAATATTGGATTATAGGTATTTTGACAAGATAGTTCAGTACTTTTTTTTACGGACGGCACTGGAAACCGGCTGATTTTCAAGGTGAAATATCCTGTTGTAAACTGAGGGGTTCGCTGGTATGAAAAAATATCCCAGGTCACCATAAAACATCTGTTTTTCAATATCCCCAAACCCTTAGTGTTCTGGGTCATAAAATCGGTGACGTAATTTCAGGATGGGTGGAGCGCAGCGTAACCCATCGGTTCCCGTATTCGAACAATTCAGCAATGATGGGTTCCGCAGGCTCCACCCATCCTACAAGTATCGGAAGTTATGGGAAATGATTACTCCCTTAAATTCATACGGTCATGTATTTAATACAGCCATCTGATATGCTGGAGCCGCCATGGTCAAGAGCGAAAAAAGAAAGGGCCCGCCGATTCGCGTTTCTGCAGACCGCTGCACCGGATGCATGATATGCCAATTGCGGTGTTCCCTGCGATTTGAGAAAGAATTCAACCCGGCAAGGGCGAAAATCAACATCATCCGGCGAGTCGATGGCACTGCGGAGTATGAAATTTCGTTTGACCCGGAGTGCGACAACTGCGGCATTTGCGTACGGTATTGTCCTTACGAAGCCCTGACCCGGGAAAAGGGAAAGGAGACCCTGTAACATGAATATCCCGGGATATGCCGGCAGGATTCTGTATGTCGATCTTACCGGCAACGCCGTTGAGATAAAACCACTGGATCCGGAAACGGCCTTTTCATTTCTCGGGGGGTGGGGGGTCAATGCCGTTCTTGCGGCCAGGCTCATCCCTCCCCGGGTGGACCCTCTTTCACCGGAAAATGTCATCATCGTGGGCGCGGGCCCATTATCCGGAACCATCGTTCCCGGGTCGGCGGAACTTTCCGTTACCACCAAGCTGCCGCTAAGCGGCGGCATCGGTACCGGCTGCGGCGGCGGCCATTTCCCCCTGATGTTAAAAACGTCGGGGTTTGATCATATCGTCATCCAGGGCAGGGCGTCCCATCCGGTCTATCTGTTGATTGAAAATGAAAAGATCAGCTTTTGCGACGCCCGCGGCCTCTGGGGAATGGACACCTACGAGACGGTCGACGCCCTGCGTCTCCGCCACGGGATCTGCAGCATCATCCCCATCGGTCCTTCCGGAGAAAACCGGGTCCCCATTTCCATGACCTTCATCGATAAGGGCGGGACCCTGGGATTCGGGGGCCTTGCCGCGGTGATGGGATCGAAAAATCTCAAGGCCATCGTGGCCTGCCGGGGCGGCAAAGGCATTCGCGCGGCAGACCCCCAAAAGCTTAAGAAAATCGTAAAGGACATGCTGGAACGCATCATGACCTACCGGATGCGGCCGGTTCTGATCCAGGGCGGGACCTTTGCCATGACTTCCCAGTGGATGGCCGGCATGGGTCTTTCCATCGACGGGTGGGACGAGATCCACAAAACATCGAGAAAAACGCTGGCCTGCCCGTCCTGTCCCATGGGGGACAAGGAATTCAACCGGCTTGAAAAAGGGGAATTCGCCCCCATGAAAGCCTACCTGACCGATTTCATGGGCGAATTCGAGGCCAGCGCCCGGACTCCCCTGGATAACCACAACCGGGCCGTCAAACGACTGGATACTTTCAACCGCATGGGGATCTGCCGGCTCAATTTCAACAATGTCCTCGGGTTGATGAGAAACCTTTACGCTCAGGGGGTGCTGACGAAAAAGGACACCGGGGGAATAGACATCGGTTACGACTTTGCGACAACCCTCCGCCTGATTGAAATGACGGCCCGCAGAGAAGGCATCGGGGACATCCTGGCACGGGGGCCCCTGGGCGCGGCAAAAGAATTCGGCGCCGCAGACCAGGCCGTCCATATCAAAAACTGCACGCCTTTTATCGACCCGCGGGTGGAAAGCCTCAATACCATGACCCTGGCCCAGCTGGTTCATCCGGGGCGCCCCAATTATGCCTGCGGCGGAGTCGGCATCTACCTGCCGGGAAGGCCCCTGGATCAATTCATCCATCATGCGCACCGCATCGGCATGGCTGAAGACGATATCCGGCGCATTTTCACCGGCGATGATCTGGACATCGGAAGACTGACCCCCCATGCCGAAAACTGGTATTCCCTGTTCAATGCCATGGGACAGTGCCACCGCCTCTACATTCACCGGTTTTACGGCATGGAAAACTTTCTTAGCCTGTACACCGCAGTGACCGGCATCGAAAAAACCCCATCGGAATTTATCAGGGACGGCGAGCGTATCTGGAACCTGTATAAACTGTTGAACGCGAAAACAGGTTTCGGCAGGAAACAGGACGCCCCTCCGGCAGCCTGGTTTGAACCGGTTAAGACGGGTGAAACGGAAATCTCCATGATGAACTATTACAGGACCCGAAAAATCACCCGGAAGGATCTGGAAGAAGTACTGGATCAATACTATAGGGAAAGGGGCTGGGACGTCCGGACCGGGCTTCCGGCTGATGAAAAAATCAAGTCACTCGGACTTGAAAATATCTTGTAAAGGAGGAAGAAAACATGGCAGCACCTTTGGATGGAATCACGATTCTGGACTGGACTCAATGGCAGATGGGCCCCTGGGCCTCTTCCATGATGGCCGATCTGGGCGCCAGGATCATCCACATCGAAAACCGGGCCACCGGCGATAACGGCCGGTATCTGAAATTTCCCGGCGTGGCGGAACTGCCCGAAGGCAGGGGCGCCTATTTTGAAGTCAACAACCGGGGCAAGGAAAGCATCGCCATCGATCTTTCCAAAAATGAGGGGAAGGACGTTATTTTCCGGCTGGTCAAAAATTCAGACGTGTTTCTTCATAATTTCAGGCAGGGCGTGCCGGAAAGCCTCGGGCTGGGGTATGAAGCCCTGAAGGCCTGCAATCCCCGGCTGATTTATGTGGCGGCATCGGGTTACGGGCCCGGGGGGCCTGAAGCCATGGAACCGGCCTTTGACATGATCGGTCTGGCCAGGTCCGGCATCATGACCATGCTGGGGGGTCCGGACAACCCGCCGTTGACCATCGGCGGGGCCATTGCCGACCAGATGGGCGGAATCATGACGGCCTACGGGATCCTCGCCGCTATTATCGCCAGGGAAAGGCTCGGTGTGGGCCAGCAGGTGGATGTTTCCCATCTGGGCAGCATGATGACCCTCCAGGGGTTGACCATCGGCATGCAGTTGTATCATCAGCAGGACCTGTCGGGATATCTCAAAACCGACCGGAAGAAGGCCAGAAACCCCTTGTGGAACCATTATCCCTGCAAGGATAATACGTGGCTCATGCTGGGGATGCTCGTGCCGGATGAAAAATGGCCCATCGTTTGCAGAGCCCTGAACATCCCCCACCTCGAAAAGGACCCCAGGTTTGAAAACATCGAGAAACGGATGGAAAATGCCGGCGACCTCATTTCCCTGATGGACGCCATTTTTTTGCAGAAAACCGCCGCGGAGTGGACAAAAATTCTGAAAGACGCCGGAGATGTGATTTGTACGCCCGTCCAGAGAACACCGGACCTGGAGCATGACCCCCAGGTTGTGGCCAATGAGTACATCATCGACGCTCACCATGAAGTGTTCGGTCCGGTGAAAGTCCTCGGGCTTCCGGTTCATTTGAGTGAAACACCGGGCAAAGTCAGATGCGAAGCCCCGGCCTTCGGCCAGAATACCGAGGAGGTGCTGATGGATCTGGGGGGACTTTCCTGGGAGGAAATCGAGTCCCTCAAGGAAAAAGAGGTGATTGTTTAAACGCGAGGGAAACTCCCATCGCAGGGTATGGATGAATTTACCGGAATTGAGGATATCCCGGAATGGGGCAGACCTTGTCCCCGTGGACACCTACAGAGGGTTGAAGACCTATGCCCTGACGGAGAAACTTCAGGCGGAATACGGCCAAAAAGCGGCCATCATCTGTATCGGCCTCGGAGGCGAAAGAAAATACCCGGCCGCATCGGTCTCGCTTACCGACAACCTGGGTGACCCTTCCCGGAACGCGGCCCGGGGCGGGCTGGGGGCGGTCATGGGCGCCAAGGGGGTAAAGGCCGTGGTGATTGATGCATCCGGCGCCCCTGCCCTTAAAATGGCGGATCCCGAACGGTTCAAGGCTTCGGTCAAGTCCTGGATCCACACACTGGAACACGATGTCGGCTGCGGACTTCTGTCAAGGTTCGGCACCCCCTTTGCCGTGGTCAATTCCAGTTATACGGGCAGCATGCCGGCGGACAACTACACCACCGGCAAACCGGATGGGTTCAAATCCGTCAGCGCCGAAACCATCCAGTACCGGGTTTTTGAGCGCGGCGGCAAAATGCACGGCTGCATGCCGGGATGCGTGGTGAAATGCTCCATTTTATACCCGGATGAAAACGGAAACCGGCTGGCCGGGGCCTATGAGTATGAAGCCGTGGCCATGCTGGGAACGAACCTGGGGATCAATGACCCTGATGCCGTTGCCCGGATGAAATTCATCTGCGACGATCTGGGCATCGATGTCATTGAAATCGGGGCGGCGCTGGCCATGGCCGGCGCAAAAAACCGGATGACCTTCGGTGACGAGGCGTCGGCGATCAACCTTTTAAAGGAAATCGAAGACGGAACGGAATTCGGAAACATCCTGGCCGGCGGCGTGGTGAAAACCGCCGGATTCCTCGGGATCGATCGTGTCCCGGCATTCAAAGGCCAGGCCATTCCCGGCCATGATCCCAGGGGGGTGAAGGGCACCGGAATGACCTACGCCACCAGTCCCATGGGTGCAGACCACACGGCCGGTTTGACCTATCGGAAAGCCCGGAGCAAATCCGGCCAGAAGGAAAATTCTTTGAGGTTCCAGATCGAGGCCGCCGTATGCGATACCTTCGGTTACTGCATCAATGCCGTTCCCGGGGGGAATGCCTCTCTTTACGAATTCCTGGCGGAGCTTTCCAACGCCCGTTTCGGAACCGCCGTATCCTCCCGGGATATCATGGACATCGGCAAAGAGACGCTGAAAGACCAGCTCGAATACAACCAGAGAACGGAATTTCATACCCGTAACCCCGCCGTACCGGCATTTGTCCGGAAAGAACCCCTGATCCAGAGCAACCAGGTCTTTGACGTGGACGAGTCGGAAATCAACTCCATCTGGGACGGACTCGCGGGTTATTCCGAACCCGGGAAAGCCTGGGAAGTCCGCATTCCGAAAATGGCGCCGCTGCTCATGGGCGTCGGGGTTTTCAGGAACCTGGGAAAGGCCGCCACCCAGTTCAAGGTGGACAAATTTCTGGTGGTGTCTGACCCGTTTATGAAAAAAACCGGGAGGACTCAGGAAGTCCGGGATCTTCTTTCGGCTGCAGGAATGGATTCCGCCGAATTCGCGGAAATTGAGCCCGATCCTCCGGTGGCTCTCATCGAGAGGGCGGGAACGGTCTACCAACAGGAACGGTGCTCCGGGATTGTGGCCATCGGCGGCGGAAGCTCCCTGGATGCGGGAAAGGCCATCGCCCTTCGGGTATCCCATACGGGGAACCTTGCGGAGTTTGAAAGCATCATGGGCGGAACGGCCAAGATCAAGGACCTTCTGCCCCCCGTCATCACCATCCCCACGACATCGGGAACGGGAAGCGACGTCAATCCTTATGCGGTGGTAACGGACACGGAGCGGGGGGTGAAATTCGCCGTAAGGGCCAACCGGAAATACTGTGAAGAACAGTACCGGGACATGGCCTGGGCCTTAGACCGTACGGAAGACCTGGAACAGGCACTCCTGAAACTTTACCGGGACTTGAACATGGCAACCCGTCTTGCCGACCTGGGGATTCCCGGAAGCGCGTTCAGGCGCATCGCTTTTGCCGCTTCCCGGGAAGTGGCCAACATCGCCTCCAACCCCGCGCCCATGGATGAAAAGAAATTGCTGGATATCATGGAGTAAATAAAAAAGGAGAAAATTCAAATGAAACCCCTCATCACACGAAGGCTGGGACGCACCGGGCGAGAGATCACGACGCTGGGGCTCGGGGGTCAGGCCTCGATTCAGTGGACCGGCGAAGGCATCGATCCCGTCGCCATTATTGAGAAGGCCTACCGCCTGGGTGTCAATTACATGGATACCTCCAACGTGTATGGACCGAGTCAGAAAAATTACGGCGAGGCCTTCCGGCGCCTGGGGCTTTCTCCGGCGGCAGGCAACTATGATCCCGCAGCCCGGAAGAAAATCTTTGTGGCCACAAAGACCCATTTCCGTTCGGCCAGGCGCCCTGCGGGCGCGAGATTTCGAACGGACTTTTCCGAAGGCATGATGGACGGATTCAATGTCGCCTCATCCGTGGACGATGTCCGCCGCTCGCTGAGCCTGATGTTCGGCGACGGCCAGGGGGGTTATCCGGAAGGGGCCTACCTGGACAGCATCCAGTTCCATAATTTAAACACCATGGATGAGGTCGACATGATTTACAGCGGGCTGGATGATCCGACCCCCGGCCGGGAATGGATGGGGTCCCTGGCCGCCATGCTGGATTTCCGGGAAGGAACCAACAGGACGGGCTTGAATCCCGAAAAGGAAAAGCTCATCCGGCATATCGGCATCACGGGCCACTGGAACACGGCCGTTCACCTGCACGCCATCCGGCAGGACCAACGGCGAATCATCGATACGATGCTGGTCACGGTCAACCCCAGCGACACAAAATACATGGGGCACCGCTTCAACGCCATTGAAGCGGCCGCAGCCGCGGATATGGGCGTCATCGGGATGAAGGTGTTTGCCGATGCGGCCTATTACCATAAGGAGCCCAGATTCTCGAACAAGGTCGAAGACGTTTACCTTGGCGTGGGTTCCGATGACCTGCCCAGCCGGGAACTGATTCAATACGCCCTGTCTGTTTCGGGCGTCACCACCCTGATTATCGGCATCGGCCATATCAACGACGATCCCGGAAAATGCCAGTTGGAGCAGAATCTTCTGGCCGCCCAGTTGGAAAACCCGTTGGATCCGGGGGCCATGAAAGCCATCGAAGACCGGGTCACATCCCTGGGAAAGGACCCGGCCAACGCCTATTTTCAGCGAAAATCCACCGGTCTTTCAGCACCCCGCAACGTCGGTGCGGAAGCGGACTCGGCCATGCCGCTTCTCGGCCGCACAGCCATCCGCATCACCTGGGATTCGGCCTACGCCGGAAACGCCCCTATCGAGCGTTACGAAATCTTAAGAAACGGGGAAATCATCGGAAAAGTTCCCCACCTTCCCCAGATTACGGAAAAACGGTTTTTTTTCGAGGATATTCCGGGCAAGGGCGAGAGCATCGAGAATTGTCATTACACGGTCCGGTCCGTGGATGCAAAGGGAACCATGGCTCAGAGCCCCTCATTTACGGCACTGCCGTAAGAGAAATCCGCTTAATGCCGGGATAAGCAATGTTTGTCCGCCAGGGCGGTGAAAGGCCGGCATATAACATGTGATGATATTTAGGTCTGTTAGTTCCCGACGGCCAGGCAAATGTTCATTTTTCAGGGTCTGTTTTTGCCGGTCCTTGTTGAGGGTCTCGCGGAAGGCGGAGGTGAAATGAGTCCGGAAGTCTGTTCCGAATCTTCTTCAGCATTTCAAACCAGAGAATGCTCACCATCCCCGCGCCCAGACAAAACCCCAGATCAATGGGATGGAGAAGGGAAAATTTGAACATGGCGCGAAAAAAAGGGCTGTAAAGGACTATCCCCAAAAACAGCAGTGCCCCGCCCGTGACCCACCGGATGGCCGCGTTGGGTCTCCTTAAGATGCCGAAAAAACCCGTTGCCCAGGAACGATTGGTTGATATCAGCGCGAGGTTGGCGAACACCAAAGAGGTGAACGTCAATGCCCTTGCGTCATCCTCTCCCTGTCCGCGATACATGGCAATGGCAAAAACGGCCAGAATCAGGGCCAGTACGCCCAACCCCTGCAACAGACCCCATACAATGGTTTCTTTGCGGAACAGGGGTTTTTGAGGATCCCGCGGAGGGCGATCCATGATGTCGGCTTCTTCGGATTCCGCCTCAAATACGAAAGAACACGCCGGATCGATGATCAATTCCAGAAAAGCGATATGAAACGGGAAGAGGACCAGGGGCCAGTGAAACAGCACCGGCAAGAGGGACATTCCCGCAATGGGGACGTGAATGGCGAAAATATAGGATACGGCCTTGCAGAGGTTGTCGAAAATTCTTCGCCCCTGTCTTACCGCGCTGACGATCGATGAAAAATCATCGTCCAGGATGACCAGGTCCGATGCTTCCCGGGCCACATCCGTACCCCGCCCCCCCATGGCCACTCCGATATGAGCCGATTTTAACGCAGGGGCGTCGTTTACCCCGTCGCCGGTCATGGCCACGATTTGGCCGTTGGCTTTCAGGGCATTCACCAGGCGCAGTTTTTGTTGGGGCACGACCCGGGCAAACAGATTGACGGATTGGATTCGATGTTGCAGTTGTGCGTCGTCCATATCATCCAGTTGTTTGCCGGTGATAACGTCATCCGCGGGTTTCAGGCCGATTTGATCGGCAATGGTTCTGGCTGTCGCGGGATAATCGCCCGTGATCATCACCACCCTGACGCCGGCATGGCGGCATTCGGCAATAGCGTCCGGAACCGCCGGGCGAACCGGATCGGAAAAGCCAACCAGGCCAAGAAATTTGAAATTGAAATCATGCTGCTCGGGAGGCAGTTCGGATGGCTTGAAATAGGCTTTTGCCACCCCTAAAACACGATATCCCAGGCCTGCCATTTCCTGAACGCGTTCGGCGAGTTTTCCTGCTTCTTCTTCCTCCAGATGGCAAAGATCCGTTATCGTTTCGGGCGCTCCCTTTGCAGCAATCACATGCTGGTCGGTATCCGGCGAACGCCAAACCAAAGAGATGCTCAACAGGGAAGGGGTCAGAGGATACTCGCGTACAAGAGTCCAGTCATCATGGAGATGCTCGGTGTTGCTCATGCACCGATGCCCCAGGTTTTGCAGCGCCTTTTCCATGGGATCGAAAGGATCTCTCTGACTGGACAAGATGCCGAACTCAACGAGTTCGTGAAAAGCTTCAGGCAGTACTTCTCCATCACAATTGGCGACGCCGTGAAATTTGCCGCCGCTCAACAACCGGCTCACGGACATTTGGTTCAACGTCAGTGTGCCGGTTTTATCGACACATAAAACCGTTGTGGAACCCAACGTCTCAACGGCCGATACCCGGCGTGCCAGGACCCCGTGTTGCGATATCCGCCACGCGCCCAATGCCAGAAAGATAGTCAAAACCACCGGAAATTCCTCGGGCAGAAGTGCCATCGCCAGGGTGATGCCCGATAAAATTCCGTTGATCCAGCTTCCCCGGGTAAGCCCATACCCCACGACCACAAAACCACATAAGAGCATCCCGGCAATGGCAAGCTTTTGAACCATGCGGCCGGTTTCCTTCTGCAGCGGCGTCGATTCGGTTTCGATGCCCTGGAGTGCCTTGCCGATCCTGCCGAGTTCCGTTTGCCCCCCCACAGCCTTGACGCAGGCAATGCCCTGGCCTTGAATGACGAGAGTGCCCGAATAGACAAAGGGCAGGTCATCTCCCCCGGGGCACCCCATTTCCCGGTCGGTTTCACAGGAAATTTTACGCACCGGCATGGACTCGCCTGTCAGGAGGGACTCGTCCGTCGAAAAATTGGAGCAGGTCAACAGCACTGCATCCGCGGGGACCCGATCACCTTCCGACAGCACCAGGACATCCCCTCTTACCACTTCACGGCCGGAAATCCGTCTGGCTTTGCCGTCCCGGATCACCATGGCGCGCGGGCTGGAGAGGTCCCGCAACGCTTCCAGGGCCCTCTCGGTCTTGCGCTCCTGGTAAAGGGTGATCCCCATCACCACCAGCACAAAGGCCAGCAGCATCAGGGCCTCCTGCACGTCGCCCAGAATCGGGTATAAAACCCCGCATCCCACGAGAAGCAAAAACATCGGCTCCCGGACGACTTCCGCCGCAATGGCCCAAAAGCTCCTTTTTTTTGATGCGGGGAGTTCATTATACCCTTCGGTTTTTAACTTTTCATCGGCTTCTTTCGAGGAAAGGCCTCTGATATTGTTGATTTTTAAGCCTTTGTTCATTTAAGTGACGGTCCCGTGCCCCCAAAAAATCTTAAGTTGCTTGAATTGATAACCAATAACTTGTATTTAAAATATACTGTATCTCAAATGGATACGGCGAATCCATAGAAATTTGATTCTTTATCACAGATCCCAATTTTTACCGGAGACCATCATGCCGCGAATACCGATGCTTTTCCTGTTTTTAATGGCATTCCTACCGGCCCCGGGCGTCTGGGCCGACGCCGCCGGAGGACAAGGGGATTCCACCGTGCTGACGCTCGGATCGGCGATTTTATCGGCGATAACCCACAATCCCGAAATCATCGCGGCCAAAAGCCGCATCGAGGCGTCATCCGAGCGAATTGTCCAGGCTCGCTCGGGCATGCTCCCCCAGATCAATTTCACCGAATCCTTTCAACGGACCACCAACCCCATGTGGGCCTTCGGAACAAAATTAAATCAGGAAAATATCAACCAGCAGGATTTTGCTCCGGATCTGCTCAATGATCCGGATCCCTTGAATAATTTTGCCAGCCGCATCTGGATGGCCTGGCCTCTGTTCGACGCCGGACAGACCTGGTACGGGTTACGCCAGGCCGGGGCCGATAAGACCGCGGCCGAATGGGCTTTTGACAGAACCCGCCAGGAAGTGATTTACAAAACCATCGAGGCCTATACCGACCTGCTTCTGGCCCGTGACAGCGTCACAGTGGTCGAACATGCCGTCAACACCGCCAAAACCCATTTAAGGATGGTTGAAAACCGGTTTCAAAACGGCCTGGTGGTGAAAAGCGATGTTCTCCGGACCCGGGTTCACATCGCCGAACTGGAACAGGATCAGGTGACGGCACGAAGCCGGGTCGCCACGGCCCGGGCCGCTTTAAACCTTGTCATGGGCCGCCGGACCGATCTGGAAGCCATGCCGGCAGACAAGCTCTCGGCAACCCCATTTCCCCAAAAACCCTTGGCGGAATGGGTCCAAACAGCCCTGACCCATCGGCCGGACCTGAAACAGGTTCAATCCCGGCTCGACATGGCGGAACTGGAAATTAAAAAATCCAGGGCCGCCCACTGGCCATTTCTCGATGTCAATGGCGCCTATGAAATGAATTCCGAAGACTTCGGGGACCAGGCGGAAAATTACACCATCGGCGCCAATATCACCTTTAATCTCTTTTCCGGGTTAAGGACATCGGCCAGAACCCGGGAAGCGGTGAACCTGGTCGGTGAAGCCAGGGCCAATCAACAGGGGTTGATCCAGCAGGCCAGACTGGAGACGGAAAAATCCTACTACGATCTTCTCAGTGCCGATTCCAGGTTGATTTCTGCAAAGCTTTCCACGGAACTTGCCGAAGAGGCCTTGCGGATCATCCGGGACCGGTATGAAAACGGGCTCCTGAATATCGATTCCCTGCTGGATTCCGAATTGGCCCTGTACCGGGCCGGAAACAATTATTGCAGCGCCCTGAAAGACCATGTCCAGGCCAGGGCAGGAATGGCCCTTGCCACCGGGGGCCTCAACCCGGATTTTCAATAATACCTCAACATCAAAACATTTTACCATCCATATGCGAAACCGATTTCAGAAAGGGTGAGTCGCCGTGAATACGAAAAAATCCTTCAACCGCCTGTTTTTCGCCCCAATGGTTCTTCTGTCCATACTTCTCCTGGGCTGTGGAAAAGGCAGCGAGCCGGCCCCTTCGGGTAAAACGCCAAAAACCGTCAAGGCCGCCGTGGGGATCGTCAAGACTATTTCCGAGTCCGCGACTTCAGAGGTGATGGGGACCGTATCACCCCGGCAGTCCGCCGTCCTGTCCGCCCAGGTTATGGGGGAGATTCGAAAGGTCATGATCGATGAAGGCGATACGGTTCAAAAAGGAGATCTCCTGATTCAGATAGATGACCGGGAGATTTCGGCCCGGCACCGGCAGGCCCGGGCAGGACTCAACGAAGCCGCTCAAGGCGAACAGGCGGCACTTGCAGGGATGAACGCAAGCCGGGCGTCCGCCGATCTGGCCGAGGCGACCCACACACGATTTAAAGCCCTTCTGGACGTCCAATCGGTGAGCCGCCAGGAATATGAGGAGGTCGAGGCTCGCTGCAAACAGGCGAAAGCAGGTGTTGAACAGGCAAAATCCCTCTATACGGCGGCCCGGGAACGGACCCGGCAGGCAATAGAAGCTCTGGCCGCTGCTGAATCCGTCCTGAAGGATGCCGCTATTGTATCCCCGTACAACGGAAAAATCGCGGACCGCATGGTTGACCCCGGAGACCTGGCTTCCCCGGGCACCCCGCTTTTGAAAATCGAGGGCACGGGAAATCCGGAGGTGCATTTTTCGGTTCCCGAGAGCCGGATTCAAAACATCCGGCTTAAGGACCGGCTGCCGGTCATTTTCCCATCCCGGGAGAAAGATCGGGTTTCAGGCGAGGTGATTGCCATGGACCCCTCTGCAGACCCCGCTACCCGGTCATTCCGGGTGAAACTTTCCCTTCCGGAGATTCCGGGGCTTAAGTCCGGAATGTTCGTGCGGGTGATCATCCCGTCGGCCGATACGGCCATGATCCGCATTCCGAAAACAGCCGTTTTTACCCATGGCCAGCTCACCGCCGTATATCTGGTGGACAGCGAGAATTTCGCACGATTCCGTCTGATCCGTTCCGGAAGGATAACCGGAGATCAGGTGGAAGTGATTTCCGGCATGCGGGAAGGTGACCGATATGTGATCCGGCCGGATCACCATATTATCGACGGGGTCAAAGTGGAGGAGGCATGACACATACAACCGGCGCCGCGGGAAAAATCGCACAGGTCTTTATCAATTCAAAACTGACGCCCCTTGTGGTCATCGTCGGCATTCTTCTGGGCATGGCATCGGTGGTGGCTCTGCCCCGCGAGGAGGAACCCCAGATCATCGTCCCCATGGTGGATATTTTTGTCCGCATGCCGGGCGCAGCGGCAGAGGAAGTGGAGCGAAGGGTGACCGGCCCCATGGAAAAGCTGCTGTGGGAAATTCCCGGAGTGGAATATGTTTACACGACGTCCAACCCGGAATCCTCCATGTCCATCGTGCGTTTTTTCGTGGGGGAAAACGAGGAAAACGCGATCGTGCGCCTTCAATCCAAACTCATGGCCAATTACGACCGGATTCCCTGCGCCGTCAGTCCGCCCCTGGTCAAACCCCGGTATATCGACGATGTACCCATACTTGCCCTGACTTTCTGGAGCGAATCCGAAGATCATTTCACCCTCCGCCGGGTTGCCGCGGAGATTGAGGAAATCGTCAAACGGGAAACGGACGTCTCCATCACCCAGCTCTTCGGCGGACAGCAGAGAAGACTCGATGTTCGCCTGGACCCGGTCCGTCTTTCGGCATATGGTCTGGACGGGGGTAAAATCGAACAGATGCTCTGCGCCGCGAACATGGAGGCGGGCGCTGGCAGCTATCCTTCCCCCGGAGGCCAGGTTCTGGTTCAGGTAGGGGAATTTCTTCAATCCGCGGACGATGTCCGGAAAGTCGTCGTGGGTGCACACCAGGGCCGGCCGGTGTATCTGGAAGATGTGGCGGAAATCCTGGACGGCCCGGGCGAACCGGACAATTATACGTTTTTCGGAAAGGGCCCGGCTGGAGAAAAAACCGGGATTCATTCAGCATCATCCCCCATGGGGGTATACCCGGCGGTGACCCTGACCGTTTCCAAGCGAAAAGGTGCAAATGCGATCGCCGTGGCCGAACGGGTTCTCAAGCGCGCGAAGGACGCCGAGGGGCGGGCCGTCCCCGACAATATCCATATGACCGTCACCCGTCACTACGGAGAAACCTCCAAGGAAAAATCCGATGAACTGCTCTTTCACATGCTGATCGCCGTGGTGTCCGTGACCCTGCTCATATGGTTGACCCTGGGGCGGTCCGAATCCGGTGTCGTGGCCCTGGCCATTCCCGTAACCCTGGCGTTCACCCTCACGGTTTTTTATCTCATGGGCTACACATTGAACCGGATCACCCTTTTCGCGCTGATTTTTTCCATTGGTATCTTGGTGGACGATGCCATCGTGGTCGTTGAAAATGTGGTGCGGCATTTCCGCCTGCCAGAAAATCAGGGCAAGCC
>DIKO01000087.1 GCA_002423615.1 Desulfobacteraceae bacterium UBA5616 | reverse complement strand
TTCTAACCCTGTGAACAATTACTAATATTTAACTTCGGTACGCTTACTCTGTCACATGAACTCAGCCAATTGGGTTCCCCCGTTTTTTCTTTGAGACGGGATCTGATCTTCGATCTGCAATCCAAGGCAGCAAATCATGTCAACAGATTGGGAAACTATCAATTGGTACTCTGATTTTGCGGATCAAAACGATACCCAGTAAGGCACGCAGCTACAACATGTCCCGAATAAAAGACCGGGACACGAAACCGGAAATGATCGTGCGCAAATGGTTGTGGTCAAACAGTTATCGTTACAGATTGCGTTGTAAGGCCCTACCCTGCAAGCCGGATATTGTTTTCATCGGCCGTATGAAAGCTATTTTTATTCATGGATGCTTCTGGCACAGGCATGGTTGCAGGTATTTTCAATGGCCCCAAACAAATGCGGAATTCTGGAAAAAGAAAATTGACGGAAACGTCCTCCGCGACCAGAAAAACTATGAAAGTCTGACTGTATGCGGTTGGCAATATCTGATCATATGGGAATGTGAACTGAAAGATGATCAGGATAAGATTTGGAAAAGACTTGAGGCTTTTATGGGGCAACCCCGATAAAACCTCTGATGCTTTCCCCAATTGGGCGATCACGAGGATCGCCCTTATAGGTTTCCACAGCAGGGTAAGGTGTTGCTTATAGAGTCATATCAAAAACAGATGAACAAAATGCAACCTATGAAGAACCATGAAAATGGTTGCGTGTGGTGTTCTTCTAATGTAAATAAAATGGCATTTTGCAGCTATCAGCATACAATAAAATCAATATATTAGACTAAATGCACCCATTACGGAGTGGATGATATCCCCGAAAAACCGCCAATCAGGCAATGACGGCCGCGCAATCGGGTAAATCCCGGGATTATAAAAGATATGCCGGTCATACCGGCGGAGCACCGTGGGAGGCAGCATGAACCGTAAAGAACTGAAAAAACAGTATCAGCAGACCCTTCAACCCATGGGCATTTATCAGATCAGGAACCGGAAAAACGGCAAGATCTATATCGGATGCTCCAAGAACCTGGCGGGAAAACTCAACAGCCATAAATTTCAATTGAAGAACGGCCTTCATCCCAATAAGGAAATGCAGAAAGAGTTTAACGAGATCGGAGAAGAAGGCTTTTCCTTTGAAATTTTGGACCATTTAAATCCAGGGGAGGATTTGAGCAGGGATTACATGGAAGAATTAAAAGCGTTTGAGGAAATGTGGATGGAAAAGCTGATGCCCTTTAATGAAAAGGGATATCATCAAGAGAAACACTGAACCGGAGCAAATCCTTATGTTCATCCACCCGCGGAATTTAAACGTCCAATTCAAAAAGGAGAGGGGCTGTTGAGAAAATTTATCGTCATCATTGTCTTTGTCCTTCTTTTACCCGTGGTGGGAGCCTATGTGTATATGGGCCACCGGAAAGGTGTATCGGAAAACCTCTGCTATTCCGGGACTGTCGAAGCCGGGACACGGTCCAACCTGGCTTTCGAGGTCAGCGGCAGAATCAGCGAAATCTTTGTCGACGAGGGGAACCGGGTGGAAAAGGAGAAAATTATTGCCCGGATCGATCCGTCCGTTTATCAGGCCCGGCATGAGGAAGCCCTTTCCATGCTGGACCAGTCGGCCAAAAACCTGGAGCGTCTTGAAATACTGCTGACGGTTTACGAAAAAACCCTTCCCGCGGATGTTAAAAGGGCCAGAGCCGGGGTGGACAGCGCAACGGCGATTCTGAAGGAGGCGGAGACGAACAAGGGACGGTTTGATAATCTGAAAAAAGATAAAGTCGTATCCAGCCAGAACTGGGAAAACGTGAGCGTGAACTATGAGACGGCCGGAGCCCGCTTGTCCGAGGCAAAAGCTGTGCTGGAGCAATCCGAGAGCAACCTGAAAAAAATCGATCTGACCCGGAGCGAAATCAAGGTGGCCGAGGCCCAGCACCGGGGTGCCCGGGCGGCTGTCGCTCTGGCCCGGATCCAGCTAAATCATACGCAGTTGACGGCGCCTTTTGACGGTATTGTCGTTACCCGGGGCATGGAGCCGGGGGAAGTGGTTTCACCGGGAAAAGAGGTGCTCACCCTTTCCGATCTTTCCCGAGTGGAACTGAAAATATTCGTGGATGAGGAGCAGATCGGAAAAGTGACCCATGGGGAAGAGGCCGACGTCAAGATCGACACCTACCCGGACAGAGTTTATGCGGGAAAAGTGTCTTTTATTTCTCCCGAGGCGGAATTCACTCCCAAAATCATCGAAACCCATAAGGAAAGGGTGAAACTCGTGTATCTGGTGAAGATTTCCATCCCCAATCCCGATTTATCGCTGAAACCGGGCATGCCGGCGGATGCCTGTTTCAAAAACGATTAACCTGCGATCATTCAACCCATGACCGATCAGCCTCCATTTCTGGAAATCCGCAACGTTTCGATGAAATTCGGCCTGTTGACGGCGGTGGAGGATGTTTCTTTCAAGGTGGAGAAAGGAACCATCACCGGTTTCATCGGTTCGGATGGAGCCGGCAAATCCACCCTTTTGCGCATGATCGCCGGCATGATCCACCCCACATCCGGGGAAATCATTGTGGAAGGTGAATCCGCCGCCCGGATCAGACGGCGGCTGAAACGGGTGATCGGGTACATGCCCCAGCGGTTCGGTCTTTATGAAGATCTTACCGTGGATGAAAATATCAATTTTTTCCTGGATATTTTCGGTATATTCGGGAAGGAGCGCAAAGCCCGGAAAGAACGCTTCCTGGGGTTTTCCAACCTTTTGCCCTTTTCCCATCGTCTTGCGGGGAAGCTCTCCGGGGGAATGAAACAGAAACTGGGTCTGGCCTGCGTATTGGTGCACCAGCCCCGTCTGCTGATCCTGGATGAGCCTACCAACGGGGTGGACCCGGTATCCCGGGGGGAATTCTGGGATATCCTGTTTCAGATGAAGGAACAGGGGATGACCCTTCTGGTTTCCACCGCGTACCTGGATGAGGGGGAAAAATGTGATGACCTGGTCCTCATGCATCGGTCCCGTCTGCTGGCGCAGGGCAGTCCCCGGGATATCACGGGGGATTTTACCAGCCTGGAAGAGGCCCTGATCGACCGCATTTCACGGGAGGACAAAGAATTAAGGCATGACGGTTTCAAGTTCTGATGTCATTTCCATCGAGAACCTGGTGAAAAAATTCGGTGATTTTTTCGCGGTGGACGATATTTCCTTTGCCGTCGGCCGGGGGGAAATTTTCGGATTTCTGGGTTCCAACGGTTCTGGAAAATCCACCACCATCCGCATGCTCTGCGGGATTCTCACCCCTACCAGCGGCAAGGGCCGGGTCATGGGGTGCGATATCTTCACGGAATCGGAAAAAATCAAACAATCCATTGGGTACATGTCCCAGAAATTTTCCCTGTACAAGGAACTTTCCGCCCTGGAAAATATCCGGTTTTACCTGGGGGCCTACAATATCGCCCGGGGCCTCTGGAAGGAAAGGACCGAATGGGTTCTGGAACTCGCCCGTCTCGGTGAGGTCAAACACCGGCCTGCCGCCGATCTGCCCCCCGGGTGGCGGCAGCGGCTGGCATTGGCCTGTGCGTTGATCCACAAACCCGGCCTGGTATTTCTGGACGAGCCCACGTCAGGGGTGGATCCTTTGACCCGAAGACACTTCTGGAATTTTATCAACACCCTGGCCGAAACCGGGGTGACGGTTTTTGTGACCACCCATTACATGGAAGAGGCCATGAACTGTGGCCGCATCGCCATGATCAATGCGGGCCGCATCGTTGCCCTGGGGGCACCGGAAGAATTGATTCACCGGACATTTCCCGATAATCCGGAAGCCGGATTAAACGATGTGTTCATTCAGATGATGGGAAGGAAGGGATCGTGATCCTCATCCGGATAAAGGCCATAGCGGTCAAGGAATTTTACCACCTCATCAGGGATTACAGGAGCCTTTACCTGGCATTTGCCATCCCCCTTATCCTGATACTGCTTTTCGGCTACGCCTTGAGCCTGGATGTGGAAAACGTCAAAACCATGGTGGTGGATTACGATCAAACGCAGGGGAGCCGGGATTTTATCCGGCAGATCGATGCATCCGCCTATTTTCGGGTTCTGGGGCGGCTGCAAAATGAACGGGAGGCGACCCACTGCCTGGATCACGGAAAGGCTGCCATGGTCATCGTGATCCCCGTTCACTGGAGCCGGAATCTCCTGTCGGACCGGGATGCTCCGATTCAGGTTCTTGTCGACGGAAGCGATCCCAATTATGCCGGCATCGCTTCCGGGTACATCAACGGAATTGCGGCCCGGTATAACAGCCGCCTCCTGTACGAGTTTCTGAACAAAAAGGGGATGGAAGAAATTTCGCCGCCCATCGAGGCCCGGATGCGGGTGTGGTTCAACGAAGATCTCGAAAGCCGGAATTTCATCGTACCCGGTATCATCGCCATCATCATCATGATCGTGGGGGCCATGCTCACCTCCCTGGTGATTGCCCGGGAATATGAAAACGGCACCATGGAAACCCTGTTTTCCCTTCCGATCCGCGCGGAGGAATTTCTCATCGGTAAATCCATCCCTTATTTTTTCATCGGCATGACGGACGTCCTCATGGCCGTTCTCATGGGGCAGATGCTCTTTGATGTGATCATCAAATCCGGGTTCTGGCTGCTGATTCTGGCGTCTTCCCTCTATCTCGGCGTGGCCCTGGGCCTCGGACTGCTGATTTCCATCCTGACCAAATCCCAGATGGTGGCCAATCAGGCAGCCATTTTGATCACCTATCTTCCGTCTCTGATGCTTTCGGATTTTGTTTTTCCCATCGTCAACATGCCGAAAGTCCTTCAGGCTGTGACCGTTGTGGTTCCGGCAAAATATTTCATCGATATCTTAAATGGTCTTTACCTTCGAAATGTGGGGTTTGAATGGCTATGGAAGGATTTTGCCGTCCTTTCCGGCATGTTGTTGCTGTTTGCCGGCGTCGCCCTCTTAAAACTGAAAAAGGAGGGATTGTAGCCGATGAGCTTTTTACGGATCCGTGAACTGGTCAGAAAAGAATTCCTCCAGCTTTTCAGGGACAAGAAAAACAGACCCCTGTTGTTCGTGGCGCCCATTCTTCAGTTGTTGATTTTCGGCTATGTGGTGTCCATGGATATCCGAACCGTGACCATCGGTTTCCTCGATCAATCGAAAACAGCGGAAAGCCGGATGCTCATGGATGCTTTCAACGCCAACAAAACATTCCGCATCGTTTTTTTCGCCCAAAAACCGGGTGAACTGGAAAGACATCTGCTGGAACGCAAAATGGACCTTGCCGTGAAGATCCCCCCGGATTTCAGCAGGCGCATCAGGGAGGGGAATTCGGCAAAGATTCAGATCCTGGCCGACGGGAGCATGAGCAACATGGCCGGGGTGAGGATCAGTTATGCCAATGCCATTATCGAGGGCCTGAATCAGCGGCTGATCAGGGAACTTTATCCCTTTGATCTGGATGTTCCGAGAATGGACGTGAGAATCCGGACCTGGTACAATCCAAACCTTTATAGCCAGAATTTTTTCGTCCCGGGAATCGTCGCCTTCCTGATCATGGTTTTAACCCTGATTCTGACCTCCATGGCCGTTATCAAGGAAAAAGAAGCCGGGACCATGGAGCAGCTCATTGTAACCCCGATAAGGCCGTTTGAACTGATTCTGGGCAAAACCATTCCCTACATCGTCATTGCACTGATTCAGATGATGGCGGTGACTGTTTTGTCCGCTTTCTGGTTCGAGGTCCCCTTTGCCGGAAGCACGGGCCTGCTCTTTTTGTCCACCTGTCTGTTTCTGCTGAGCACCCTGGGAATAGGCCTTTTCATTTCCACCATTTCAAAGACCCAGCAGCAGGCCATGATGACGACCTTCTTTTTCCTCCTTCCTTTTTTCATGCTGAGCGGTTTCGTGTTTCCCATCGAGAATATGCCCAGGGAGGTTCAATGGACGACGTATTTAAATCCCCTGAGGTATTTTCTGGTGGTCATTCGCGGAATTTATTTGAAGGGAGTGGGTCTTGAGGTGTTGTGGCCCGAGTTTTCCGCCATGGGGGTTCTGGGGTTCTGCGTTCTGGCCGGGGCATTGAACCGGTTTAAAAAGAAGATGGATTAATGAATTCGGCACACCGGAACCGTTCTATGTCACGTATTTTTTATCCCCCGTCACCATCTCGAAAGCCTCGGAAAGATTTGCCGCAATAAAATCCGGTACATGTTCAACAAGATACCCCATCTTGTCTTCATCGGTCTGGTGGATGAGGCCCACCAGACCGAAGCCGGCTTTTTTGGCTCCCACGGCGTCGGTTTCAAAGTTATTGCCGATATAGACAGCCTCAGACGCTCCGACATTGAAAATCGTCAGAGCGATATTGAAAAGCCTGGGATCGGGTTTTCGGAAGCCGTAATCCGAGGAGATGACAACCACATCAAAAAAATCTTCGATACGGAGGGCTTTCAACTCGGCTTTGCAGAAAAGTCTCTGGGAATCTGAAACAATGCCCAGTCTGTATCGCTTCCGGAATTTATTCAAGGTCCAGAAGGTATCCGGGAATAATTTCATCCGTTCCCGGCAGAGGGACCGGTACAACTGGGTGGTGATCATGGCCAGATACCGGTTGTAAGCCCCCCCGTGGTGGCTCAGAACATCTTCAAATGCCAGCGCCACATCGATTTCAGGATGGTTTTCCCGGCTTTTGGCCAACTGCTGGTTGATATGGGAGAAATAAAGCTCCTTGAATTCCCCCGGTGGAATATATACCTGCCGATATTCCAGAAACCGGGATAAAGATTCAAAAATATCATCCCGGTGTTCATCGGTCTTGATATCCACAAGAGTGCCGTACATATCGAACAATACGGTGGTGATGGTATCCCGGTGCTTTTCCGACATCATGATTTGCCTCCATTGTTTACCGCTGTAAGCATCTCAAGGCTTCTTCGATCAGCCATCTCCGGTGATCCACGTGAAGCCACTCGTTTCGGGCGATTCTTAATTCACCCATGGCCATGTAAAAAGGATTGCGTTCGTTGAGAGATGTAATTAACGCGTCTGAACCGGCCAGCTCTCGGTGATAGGAGGCGATAAAATGCTGGATAAACGGCTCGGATGCGCCGGCGTTCAATGCGCAGGCCGCATAGTGATGTTTCAATTCCGCCGCCAGCATCCCGATATCAAGCGCATTGTCCGAAAAATGCATTCTTTCGAGGTCAATGGCCGTAATGCCCACATCCGGGCTGAAAATAAAATTGGTGGGGGTGGCGTCCCCATGCACCAGGACTGACGTGTTTGAAGAAATACCGCGGCTATCGCGCCATTCCCGGAGCAGGGACAAGAACCGGTCCGATGTTTTTTTGTCAATCAAATTCTTTTTAAGCAAAGTCCGAACGAATTCATTAAAATCATACTGAATCCGCCGGATATTGATTTTTCCGGGTATGGCCGTGCAGGCGTGCAGCCTGGCAAAAAACCGAGCCAGCTCGGAAAGCTTTTTCATCAGACGGTCGTTTTGCCCCTCTTTGATGGCCTTTTGGATGTAATAATCGAGATCATGACCCGGAACATGATTTTCCACCAGCAGGCAGTTAATTTCCGCCGCCTTGCTGATGGGCCTGACCACCTGGTCCGGCACATGCCGGAGCCCCTTGTTTCTCAGAATTTTCAGATTGTTGAATTCGGCATCGAGAAGACGTCGCTGCTCATTTTCCGGGATCATTTTCCGGGTCCCGAAAAACTTGCCGATGAAAAGTTTTCCGGATTTTTTTTCCTCAAACAGGTACACGCCGTTCTGCAGACTGATGGGCCTTGCTTCAAATGAAGGGCTTTTGGCCTCGATGTCGAGGCTGGGGAGAACGCACCGGCGCAGATGATGGTATAAGGGACCATATTTGTGGATTCTGATGCCTTTCCAATCGTCTTTCATCAGAGCCATGGTTCACCTGTTTTTCCGCTTTTCGGCTGTTGTTGAATCGCGGCGCAGCACCCGGGGATGCCCCCGGCGCTTTAAACCAGAATGAAATTATTCCGGGTGCCGAAAGCGTTGGGGCAGACCAGCGGGTTTTGCGGGTCGTTTTGCCATTCGCCGTCCACCATGAATTTATACTCGTATGTTCCCGGATATAAAAAAAGGGATTTTCGCCATACCCCGTCATCACAGCGTTCCATGGGGTGTTTGGCCGGATTCCAGTCGTTGAATTCCCCGGCCAGTGCCACCTTTGCAGCATCCGGAAAACTGACGGCAAAAGATACTTTTTTTCGTTTGATGTCCGGATTTGATTTTTTATCTTTCATGGTAATTCCCCTGTTTCCGAAAAAAAAGTCCAACCGGCGATACCTTCTCAAACAGCCGGGGATCAAAATGCCTGCCATGTTGGTGATGGCCCGGGAACCAAGTGCGATTCGCGAAAACATGCAGGGTGAAGCGGCAAAATTCGTATGATCGAGGTGAATTCGAGCTGTTCCGGGAAAATACGGTTCACGGATTGACCCGTTTCGCCCTGTTCAAGGCAGTTACATCACATTCCGCTCCCCATTTAAGCAAAAATTATAATTTTTCACCGGGGATGGGAATAGTTTTTACCAATCATCATTTCAATATTTAAAATATAGCAAATATTCCACAAGCTTTTCAAGATAATTCCACGGGCGGGTCAACCTGGATTCCTGGATCGGAAATGTTTAATCCACGGCAAAAGGAGATACTCTCGGTTTTCGTATATAAATAAACCAGTAAACCAGTCCCACCATGACGGACCCGCCGAAAATGTTTCCCAGGGTCACCGGCAGTAGATTATGTAAAAGGAAATTAACGATATTGAGTGTCCCGAAATCACCCGCTGAGTGGCCTGTCAGACTCCAGAATTCGGGAACCGAGAAAGTCTTCACAAAAAGACCCATGGGGATAAAATACATATTGGCGACACTATGCTCAAATCCCCCGGCGACAAAAGCCGCAATGGGGAAAATGACCGCCAGAATGCGGTCTGTCGTCGAGTGGCAACTGAAGCACAGCCATACCGCCATGCAGACCAGGGCATTGCAGAAGATCCCCAGGGTCAGGGCCTGGATAAACGGTAACCCGCACTTGTAATCGGCTATGGTTAAAATATTCAGTCCCACGGCACCATTTGAAAACAGATATTGCCGGGTAAACAGCATCAGCAGTGCCGTTGCCAGGCTTCCCGCCATATTTCCCAGGTAAACGATCCCCCAGTTTCTCAACAGCTCCCGGGTGGAAATCTGCCTGCTTGCCCAGGCCATGACAATAAGGTTGTTTCCGGTGAATAATTCGGCCCCGGCTACGACCACCAGGATCAGGCCGAGACTGAACGCCATCCCGCCGACCAGTTTCGTGACCCCGAACGAGAGGTTTTCTGCGGCTCCGGTGGTGACGATGGTCGAAAATCCAGCGCCAAGGGCAATGAAGGCCCCGGCCATCATGGACAGGGCAAACATATTACGCCAGCCCATCCTCACTTTCGTCACGCCGACCTGCGCGGCTTTTTTGGCCATTTCATGGGGAATCAGAGCGTCAATTCCGGTGATTTGTTTCAAAGATGATTTTTCCATGGGGATATCTCCTTATCTTTTAACGTACCTGCTCAAACAGGGGTTTAATTTTGCGGTCTAACTGCTGATGGTTTTGCCGTCCGGTTCCGCAAGCAGATCCGCCAGATCTTGAAGGTTGTCCGAATGGACAACGGCCAACACCCCGTCGTCTGAGCGAAGCACCGTGTTGCCCCGGGGAATCATCAATTCGCCCGTGCGGATAACCCCAGCCAGTATGCATTTTTCAGGCAATTCCAGGTCGCGGACTGCTTTCCCGGCGGCCGGTGATCCGGGAGCGACTTTTTTTTCAACCAGAGAGTACTGCCCCTTGCGTAATTTAAGTAGGGTGACCATGTCTCCCAGAGACATCTGCTCAACGATCAGATGCCCCATGAGATCGGCCTGGTTGAGGGCTACATCCACACCCAAATCCGGCGTGAACATCCAGGCGTTTGCGGGATTGTTGACCCGGGCAATCGTTCGCTTGACTCGAAACTCAAACCGCGCCAGGCTGGTGATCACCAGGTTATGCGCGTCGTCTCCGGTCACTGCCGCAACCACGTCGGCGTTATGAATCCCGGCCGCTTCCAGCACGTTCGGATCGGTGCCGCTGCCCGTCACCAGAGCGGATTTCGGGAAATCCTTTTCCAGGTTAGATGCGTGTTCTCTTCGGGTTTCGATCAACCTGATCCGGTGTCCTCCGGTCTTTAGCAAGGTTCCCAGGTAGATACCCACTTTCCCGCAGCCTACGATAATTACGTTCATATTTGGATTCCTCCCTGCTATCCGAGCATTGCATCGAGTTCTTTCGTCGAGCCGGACTGAACCGCCAGATGCACAATATCCCCTTTCTGGAAGACGGCCCCTTCACGCGGCAGAAATGTCCTGCTGTTCCGGGTGATGGCCATGATCTGGAACTTACCGGGAATTGACAGCGCAGACACCTCCCGCCCGATAAATAAACGCGGTATGTCCACCTCCACGATGCTCACCTGACCGTCTCCCAAGCTGGCCGAAGCTTCGAGATGGGCATAGCTGATCAGATTCGCCAGACGATTCGTACCGATGGCAACCGGCGATATCGTTTGAATGCCCAGCCGTTGATAGATTTCCGCCTTGCGGGGTTCATAAACCCGGGCGGCTACGCGTGGAACATGAAAGACCTGGCGGGCCAAACGCGCGGTGATCAGGTTGGCTTCGTCGCTGGCGGTAACCGCGGCCAATGCATCTGCCTTTTCGATTCCGGATTTCATCAGCACATTACGGTCAAAGCAGATGCCCGGGACGACCTGGCCCTTGAAAGCGGGTCCCAGCCGTTCGAAAGCGACAGGGTCGCTGTCCACAACCGTAACCTTATGGCTGCTGCGGCTCATGATCTGGGCCAGGCCGGCGCCAACCCGCCCGCATCCGATGATGATGATTTTCATAAACACCTCCCGGGTTGATGGGATCAGTGAATTCCAGGGTTAACGATCATGTTTTCCTCTTCTTCCGGTCCATAAAAATCTTGCGGGCCTCATCCACGAACAGCAGTGCAGGTGTCCAGGCGAATAAGAAAATCCAGTTCATCAGGGGAAAAGCATTTGTGCCGATGAAATTCTGAAACAGGGGGGTATAGATAATCATCACGACCAGTGCGAGCTCAGTGGCAATCCCGGCCCACAATATAGGATTGTTGAAAAAAGGAATTCGGAAAGCCGAAACATGCTCCGACCGATGGGCGAACAGGTTGCCGATCTGGGTTGTGACCACCGCTGCAAGCGCCATGGCGGTGGCCGACCGGTAAAGGGGACCCTCAGCCGGGATATCCAGAAAACAGCCCCAGTAGCCGTTGGTCCAATACATGAAATAGAATGCCGCCATCGCAGCCGTACTCTGAACCAGTCCCAGCCAAAGATAGGAACGAAACAGGAGGGATCTTGTGATGACATGTTCTCCAGGCTTCCGGGGGGGTCTATCCATCACTCCGGGTTCGGGAAGTTCCGCACCGAGTGCAAGGGCGGGGACGATATCCGTGCCCACGTCGATGGAGAGTACATGCATGACGTTGATGGCCAGGGGGATGCGTCCTCCACTGAGCGCAAACAGAATAAACGGTACGGCTTCCGGCGTATTGCTGGTGAAGATGTAGGATGCGAATTTTTTGATATTGGCATAAACGGAGCGCCCTTCCTCGATCGCGTTCACAATAGTCGCAAAATTGTCGTCCGTCAGAATCATATCGGCCGCTTCCTTGGCAACATCGGTACCGGAAAGACCCATGGCAACACCGATATCCGCTTTCTTGAGGGCCGGGGAATCGTTGACGCCGTCTCCGGTGACCGCCACCACATTCCCCATTTCCTGCAATACGCTGACTACTCGCAGTTTGTGTTCGGGCGACACTCGGGCGAATATCACTTCTTCCGCCAGAACCTGCGTAAGCGCCCGGTCGTCCATGGTGTCCAACTCTACGCCGGTAACGATGCGCGGCCGATCGCTCTGGATAATGCCGATCCTGCGGGCGATGGTTTCGGCAGTGAGGCCGTAATCGCCGGTGATCATCACAACACGGATACCCGCTCGGGTGCATTTCAGCACGGCCTGAGTCACTTCCGGCCGAGGAGGGTCCATCAAAGCGGCGAGACCCAGAAACGTCATGTCCGATTCGACTTTTTCAGGACTCCAGGCAGACTCTCCAGAGGCAACGGGAATTGCCGGAACCGGGAAACGATGCTGGGCTGCGGCCAGCACCCGAAGCCCGCCGATGGCGTAGGCATCGTTTGCAGCCATAATCTTTTCCCGCCAGTTGTCGTTGAGCAGGACGTCCTGTCCATTCAGGCGGATCCGGGTGCTTAAATCAAGGACCTCTTTGGGCGCGCCTTTGACAAAAGCGATCAGGGAACCGGGATGAATCCCCGCGCCTTCCTCCAAGGGGTCGTTTCCGGTCGTCCAATGAATCGTGCTCATGCGCTTTCGCCTAGATTCAAAGGGCAGTTCCCGCTGGCGCGGCAGCCGACGCTCCTCCGAAACCAGATCCAACCCACCCTTGATGGCGGCAACTTTCAAAGCCGCCTCGGTAGGGTCGCCCAAAATCCCCCAGCGGGTGGGCGAGAGAGATGGCGTTGGACTGCTTTCGGCCGGCAACAGGCGGGCGTTGTTGCACATGGCTGCGGCCAGTAAGAACCGGTAAAGATCTTTTCCTGGAGGTTCATCCAAAGGCCAAGTCCTGTTGCCTCCATCTTCCCCCCTAATCTTTCCCTCGGGTGTGTACCCGGTCCCGGTTACCGCAAACCGGCCTGCCCCCAGCCAAATGTTTCGGACGGTCATCTCATTCTGGGTCAGCGTTCCGGTCTTATCGGTGCAGATCACCGTCGTGCACCCCAGGGTCTCAACGGCTGAAAGTTTTTTGATCAGCGCATGTCTGTCGGCCATGCGCTTCGTACCCATGGCCAGTGAGAGGGTGACGGTGGGGAGCAATCCCTCGGGCACAAAGGCAACGATCATTCCCAGTGCAAAGATAAAACTCTCAGCCGGGGTAATCCCTGCTACGGCTGCGGCCAAAATAAAAAAAACCACTCCAATGGCCAGTGCAATGGCTGTAACGACTTTGGTGACCGTGATCAACTCTCTCTGCAAGGGGCTCATGTCCTGGGCCACATTCTGGGCCATTCCGGCGATCCTGCCGATCTGCGTATTCATCCCCGTTGCAAAAACAGCAGCCTTACCGGTTCCGGAGGCGATGATGGATCCGGCAAACGCTAAATTCTGTATTTCGGCACTGGGGAGATTTTCAGAGAAAACCGGATCGCTCGATTTAATGACAGGGTGAGATTCGCCGGTAAGGGTGGATTGATCGATGTGAAGTTCGGACGTCTGGACTAGCCTCACGTCGGCTGAAAGACGGTCCCCCTCGGAAATGAGGATGATGTCGCCCGGCACCAGTTCTTCAGCCCGGATGCTCACCTCCTCTCCGTCCCGAAGCACCCTGGAACGGGAGGGAAGCAGCCGCATAAGGGCTTCGGTCGCCTGTTCCGCACGATATTCCTGCCAGAAGGAAAAGGCCCCGTTGATGACGTTGACCATCCATACTGCGATCCCCAGCTGGGGCATCCCCGCAGCCAATGCCACCGCACCCCCGACCCACAGGAGGACCGCCATCAGGTGAATGAAATTCGCCAGAAGTTTAAGAAAGAGCGGCTTTCCTTTTATTTCGTGAAGAACGTTTTGCCCGTAGTGCCCGAGACGCACATATGCCTCGGCCCGGGAAAGGCCCTTAGGGCGGGTGTCAAGCGAGCCGTACACCGCATCTATGCTAAGCTTTTGAATTTTAACATAAATTTGATTCACGGGGATGCCTTGCCAATCGATTCATAAAAAATTCCTTGTTCTCATCATACACCCGGCATGCTTCAGAAACAATTTTTTAATTCAGGGGTTTTCAATTCCGGGTGAATTCCCTTTTTTCTGAATCCTTCAACCCGGGTCATGGCTGTACGTCTTGTGGATATACGTCTTGATCGAAACCGAATTATCATATATAAAAAAACACGGCCTTTACCGGTGAGCCAAACTTTCATGTCAATTATGCGCAATAATTCTGAACTTTTATCAAAAGACGTCATTATCGCCAACACCCTGGGCCTCCACGCAAGACCGGCCGCGGAGATTGCAAAGCTGGCAAAAAAAGCCTGCAAAGGGGTCTGGATCTCAAATGACAGCCAAACCGTTGATGCTTCTAGCATCATTGATATCCTGACCATGGGTTGCGGACCTGGATCGCGGGTTACCATAAAAATCGATGACGCAGGGGATATGGCGGTTCTGGATGCCATTGTAAAGCTGGTTGAAACCGGATTCAAGGAACAGACGAATAATGCCTGAAACGGAAATGCAGGAAGAAATAAGAATAAACGGCATTGCGGCATCTCCCGGCATTTGCATCGGCAAGGCCTATCTTGTAGACAGGGAAGGCGTGGATGTGGTGACAAAATACCGCATCGATGAAAAAAAGATTGAAAAGGAAAAAAAGCGGTTCCGGACCGCCGTGCGGAATGCACAGGATGAACTCAAAGCCATCATTGACAACACACCTGAAGAAATTCGTCAGCACACCAATATTTTTGAGATTCATGTGGCGTTGTTAAAGGACAAGATGCTTTACGGCAAAACTCTGGATATCATTGAACAGGAAAAGGTCAATGCGGAGTGGGCCTTGAAATCCGTGGTCTCTGAAGCCAAAACGATTTTTCGAAATATGGATGATGACTATTTCAAGGAACGGGCCGCCGATATTGTCCATGTCTCGGAAAGAATCATGCGGAACCTGGTGGGCGCCGAATTGGTGGATATCTCCGAGATCAACAAGCGGGTTATCCTGGTGGCCCACGATTTGTCGCCAACAGATACGAGCCAGATCAAGCTGGAAAAGATCAAGGGGTTCATCACCGACAAGGGGGGCAAGGCCTCCCATACCAGCATAATCGCAAGATCCCTTGAAATTCCGGCGGTATTGGGCCTGGAAAAGGCCACCCATCTGATTCGCAACGATGATCTGATCATCGTCGACGGCAAGCAGGGGATCGTTATCATCAATCCCAGCGAAAAATCGCTGCTTGAATTTGAAGAACTCAGAGGCCGGTATGAAGAGCAGAAAGCCCTTATCTCCCGGAGCGGTCAGGCCCCGGCCCTGACCAAAGACGGTATTCGCATGGAGGTAATGGGCAATATCGAACTGCCCGAGGAAGTGGTTTCCGTCATGGATTACGGCGGTGACGGCATCGGCCTGTACCGCACCGAGTTTCAGTATCTGAGTCGCCCTTACTTCCCCACCGAAACGGAATTGTTCGACAAATACCGGGATGTTGTGGAAATCATGGCACCGAAACCGGTGACCATCAGGACACTGGATATCAACGGAGATAAGGCCGTATCCTATACGGTTGATTCCGAAGAGGACAACCCCGCCCTGGGGCTCCGGGCCATTCGCTATTGTCTGAAAAAACCCGATGTTTTCAAGACCCAGCTGAGGGCCATATTAAGGGCTTCGGCTTATGGAAACGTCCGGATCCTCTTTCCCATGATCTCCAATTATGAAGAAATCATAGAAACCAAAAATATATTGAGGGATGTTTCCGAGGAGCTTTATAAAAACGGCGTGCCGTTCAAGGAGGACATTGAAGTCGGCATCATGATCGAGGTACCGTCGGCTGTGATCTTAAGCGACATTATGGCGGAGGAGGTCGATTTCTTCAGCATCGGCACCAATGACCTGATTCAGTATTCCCTGGCCATCGATCGCGGAAACCGCAAAGTGGCTCATCTTTACCAGCCGTTCAATCCCGCCGTCATCAGGATGATCAAACAGGTCGTGGCGTCGGGACGGGACAAAGGCATTAAAACCTATATGTGCGGTGAAATGGCCGGCGATCTTTTGGCCATGCCCATTCTTCTGGGTTTCGGCGTGGATGAGCTCAGCATGAATCCTCAGTCCATCCCGGCGGCCAAACAAATGATCCGGATGCTGGATTCGTCCGAAATGAAGGTTTTCACGAGTGAGGTGTTGAAGCAAAAGACCTCGAAAGATGTTTTGGCCCTGTTGAAATCCGCCTATGGCAGCCTGATTTCAGACCACGTTTATGCTGAACAACAGCCTTAACCCACAGGGTTCATGAGGCGGAGAAATACGGATTGGAGAAAAACAGCATCAAACTCATTGCTCAGAATAAAAAAGCCAGACACGAGTATTTTATTGTCGACGAATATGAAGCGGGCATTGTTCTGCTGGGAACCGAGGTGAAATCCCTCCGTTCGGGCAAGGCCAATTTAACCGATTCATATGCCAAAATCGAAAAAGGCGAGGTCTTTGTTCACCAGATGCATATCAGCCCTTACCCTTATGCATATTACGGGAATCATGAACCCCTGAGGCGACGCAAATTATTGCTCCACAACCGTGAGATTAAAAAGCTCTACGGAAAGGTCAATGAAAAGGGCCACTCCCTGATCCCCTTGAAAATTTATTTCAAGGACGGAAAGGTGAAAATAACCATCGCTCTGGCAAAGGGGAAAAGGCTTTACGACAAGCGGGAAACCATCAAACAGAGAGAAAGCCGGCGGGATCTGGACCGGGCCCGGAAACAATACCAATAGCTGCGGCGTTCTTTCTGGATGATCGATAAAAGTCCCTCAGGACAGGAGATGGAAGGAAACTAAACCATGGACAGGACAGACAGGACCGGTGCGCACGTCATCTGCTCTCCGGAAGATGTTAAAGTGGATATTTTGGAGGCGATGGATTATCAGTATCAATCCAGGCGCGATATCGCCATTACCATCCGGCAGCCGGAATACACGTCCGTATGCCCCATGACGGGGCTTCCGGACATGGGGTGCATTACCATCCGGTACAGCCCGCGCAACCGGATTGTCGAACTGAAGTCTCTGAAGTATTATTTGCTGCAATACCGGAATGTGGGGATTTTTTATGAACATGTGGTCAACCGTATCCTGGAAGACCTGGTTTCCGTTCTGAATCCTAAATGGCTTGAGGTGACGGGAGATTTCACTGCCAGGGGAGGCATTACGACAAATGTCACGGCAACGTACAAGGAGAAATAATGAAACCGGATCGAAGCTGTTTTTGCCTTAATATGAATCTATCTCTTGTCGGCGCGGTCTTGGTTGCTATGACCATGATACTGGGATGCGCGTCGGTTTCACGAATCAAGGACTTTAAAGTGCCGTTTAAAGGGGAGAACGTCTCCCTGAAGAAGAAAGTCGCCATCGCCCGGATTCAAAATATATCCGGAATCAAGGACAACGCACTGGTCGACAACCTGGAAACCCTTGTGATGGAAGACCTGACGAAAACATGCAGCCAAAGCCTGTTCCTCCTTTCAGGAACATCCCAAGTGCTTTCATTCCTTGAGAATCCCGATAATAAGCCCTCCGGCGGCAGAAGCAGCCTGCATCTTGCCGAGGAAGGCCGCAAGGCGGGGCTTAACATCATCGTATTTTTATCCCTGACGGGAATTCACCTTGAAGAAGACCAAAACGGATTCTTATGGTTTAAAAAAGACAGGAATTCCGTTAAATTAACCATCAGAATGGAGGTTTTCGACCCTTATACCGGTGCAAAAATATTGTATGAAAACCTTTCCTGGGATGTTCCCATCGGATCCGATGAGGTTATCCCGTATAAGGAAGGAAAAATATCGGGAATGGTATCCATCAACGAAGCAATGGGCGAAATCTCCGAAACCATCCGGGAAACCCTGTGCAAGTCCCTGAAAGAGCTTCCATGGAAAGGATTTATTGTCCATTCGGACGGCGACGGGGTGGAGATTTCATCCGGAGCCGAGGTGGGTATTCACGCCGGTGATGAGTTCGTGGTGTACGAGAACTACGGCACGGTGGGCGGCGTCGGCGGTGAACAGTATCGCATCCCGGGGTTGGCCATAGATGAACTCACCATTACGGCTGTAACGTCCGACCGCGCCAGGGGGATATCGGCTTCGGGCAAAGCCCTTCCCAGGGGAAGCTTTATTCAAGCAAAAGAGAAATAATTCATTATGGATGGCAGACACCTGATTCGTTCATCCAGGGGGGATGAGCCGGCGGATGTCGTTTTTTCAAATGGGCGTATCGTCAATGTCTTTACCGGGGAGATCGTCGACGGGAATATTGGCGTAAAAGACGGCTATATCCTGGGCATCGGCGACTATACGGGTCGGAAAACGGTGGATCTGAAAAAGAAACTGGTGGCCCCCGGATTCATGGACGCCCATGTCCATATTGAAAGTTCCATGACGGGGATACCCGAATACGTTCGTACGGTGGGGGCAACGGGAACGACGGCGGTTGTCGCGGATCCCCATGAAATCGCCAATGTGATGGGGCTTGACGGAATCCGGTTCATGTTTCAATCCGCGGAACACCAGCCCATGGATATCTATTTCTCCGTTCCGTCCTGTGTCCCTGCGACCTCTATGGAGACATCCGGCGCAACCCTTTCGGCCCTTGACCTGCCGCTTGTATTCAATGACCCCCGTGTAGTTGCCCTTGCGGAAATGATGAATTATCCCGGTGTGATATACGAAAACACGGACGTTCTGGACAAGCTGGACGTGGCCCGGAACCATGTCCGGGTCCTGGACGGCCATTGCCCGGGGCTTTCGGGGAAAAACCTCAATGCCTACGTCGCCGCCGGTATCGGAAGCGACCATGAATGCGTATCCGCAGCCGAAGCCAGAGAAAAATTGTCGGCCGGAATGGTCGTGATGGTCAGAGAAGGTTCGGGCGCAAAAAACCTTAAGGATTTATTGCCCGCCATCAATTCCAGAACATCTTCCCGGATGATGTGGTGTACCGATGATCGGAACCCTCACGACCTGACCAGCAAAGGGCATATCGACGCCCTCGTCCGGGATGCCATAGGCCTTGGGCTTGATCCCATAACGGCCATCCGGATGGCCACCATCAACCCGGCCGGCTATTTCGGCATAAGGGACGCCGGGGCCGTCTCTCCGGGGAAAAAGGCCAATCTGATCATTTTTGAGGACATCAACCGGCCCGTTGCCAAGGAAGTCTATTTTAAGGGCGTTAAAATCGCCGAAAACGGAGAAATGTTACCGGAAATTCAATGCCCGGGGCTGCCGGATCTGCCTTCAACCATGAATGTGAATGGCGATTTCCTGGATTTCGGGATTCGGGCCCAATCAAACCGCATTCACCTGATCGAAATGGTAGAGAACCAGATTGTCACCCGGCATCAAATCGCCCGGATTCCCGTTGCCGATCATATGGCTGCGGTGGATCTGTCACGGGACATTCTGAAGTGCGCGGTGATCGAGAGACATCGGAATACCGGGAATATCGGGAAGGGATTTGTCCGGGGCTTCGGACTGAAACAAGGGGCCCTGGCGTCCAGCGTGGCCCACGACAGTCACAACATCATTACCGTTGGCGCAAATGATGAAGACATGAAAATTGCCGTGTTAAAGGTCATTGAAATGAAGGGGGGCATTGCCGTTTCCGCAAAAGGGGAATTAAGGGCATCGCTCGCCCTGCCCATCGCCGGCCTGATGTCCAAAGATCCCATGAAAATAGTTTGCCGGGGTCTGGATCATCTTTTTCAGGTCGTCCGGGCATTGGGATGCACAATGGATGATCCGGTTATGTCCCTGTCCTTTGTGGCGCTTCCGGTGATTCCGGAATTGAAAATCACCGATTTGGGGCTGGTGGATGTGGCCAAATTTGAAATAATTCCGTTGTTTGTTCATTGACGGGACTTCCAGCTCTTCTCCGGGTTGACTCTTATCCGGCAAAACAGTAATTAAGCGACAGCGATTAACCAAAAAGGAGTCTTTTATGTTCGGTATTGGAATGCCGGAAATGTTATTGATCCTGGCCATTGCATTGATTGTCATTGGACCCAGAAAACTTCCGGATCTGGCGAAGTCCCTGGGTAAGGCCATGGGGGAGTTTAAAAAGGCAACCCAGGAATTAAAGGATTCATTCGAAATCGATGATGAAATTGACGGTATGAAACACGGCCTCAAGGATATTGAAAAAGATTTGAACCTCACATCACCGGTGAACGAGCCGGATAAATTATCCGGACCCGGGGAATTGAATTCCAATGAAACACAGTCGCCCTCCGGCAATTTGACCAAGGACCGTGATCATGGATGAAGATGACAAGCTTCCCTTCACGGCTCACCTGGAAGAACTCAGAAACCGCCTGATGGTGTCTTTTGCTGCCGTGGGCATCGGCTTCCTGATTTCCTACGCATTTAAGGAAAAAATTTTCGAAATTTTAACCCTGCCGCTGATATCGGCCATGGAAAAGGGAGATAAACTGATTTTTACAGGACTGCCCGAGGCTTTTTTTACGTATCTGAAGGTGTCCCTGTTGTCGGGGATTATTTTGGCGGCCCCTGTAATTCTCTATGAATTCTGGCTGTTTGTGGCCCCCGGGCTATACAGGAAGGAACGAAGGCTCCTGCTTCCCGCAGTGATCCTGTCCTCAATTTTCTTCACCGGCGGGGCGCTATTCGGATATTTTCTGGTTTTCCCGATCGGGTTTAAATTTTTTTTAGGGTTTGCATCGGAAACCGTCCGTCCTCTCCCGTCCATGCGCGAATACCTGGGGTTTTCATCAAAAATGCTGCTGGCCTTCGGGCTCGCATTTGAACTTCCCCTGGTTCTTACCATCATGGCCAGACTGGGGATTGTGACGGTGGATTATTTAAAAAAAAACCGGAAATACGCCGTATTGATATTTTTCAGCATCGCCGCGATATTGACACCCCCGGACGTGGTCAGCCAGATCCTGATGGCCGTTCCACTGATGCTGTTGTATGAACTCAGCATTATCGGGGCAAGAATTTTCAGCAGAAAGCCATCGGATGAGGAAGAAGAGGAACTCTCCGACGGCACTTGACAGACTCCCGACCTCCTGATAGAGAGTGGCCCGGTTATGAAATTTTATTCCGATACGTGATTGCGCAAATCAATGGAAGAGGAGGTGAAAAAAAGATGGGGAAAAGATCTTTCTTGTTCGTATGGAGTATTATCGCCTTGTTTGCCGCTTCATCGATCCATGCCGGTACGACCGTTCCCGATATCGTGAAGATGGACAATAAGGCTTACAGCGAACACCAAAAAGGCATTGTGGAGTTCTCCCACAAGAAACATGTCGAGGCGTACAAGGCCGGCTGCGGTGATTGCCACCATGATGAAAACAACAAGCCCCTGACGGATCTCAAAGCCGGAGATGAAGTTCAGAATTGTATCGAATGTCACAAGATCGCCGGTGAAAAGCCAAAGGGAAAGGACGCTCCCAAGCTGACCCGGAAGCAGGAACTGGAGTACCATGCCGAGGCCGTTCACGACAACTGCAGGGGATGCCATAAGAAGCATAATAAGGAAAAAGGATTGACGTCCAAGGACGCCGGTTTTGCACCCGTAACCTGCAAAGAGTGCCATCCCAAGAAGTAACCGGGTATTTCAGGAATATATACTCAGGCGGGCAACGACTGAATTTGCCGTTGTTGCCCGTTTTTGACCAGCACGATCCCGGCCCAGCCCTTTTCTTCTTCCCTGAACGCAACCCTCCAAATCGCGCCTTCATAGACCGAAAGTACATCTGATAGTTCTTCCGATTTTATGCCGGACATGACCAGCAGTCCATTTTCCTCCAGTATGGCGGAAAGCGTCGGGAAAAGTCTTATCAGAGCCGTGTACCGCAGGTTCGCAATAATCATCGGGTATGTGCCGTCAATCTCATCGGCCGAAAGGGAGTAGATTCGGATCCTGTCGGCAAGGCCGTTCAACCGGACATTTTCCAGGGCCTCGGATACGGCGACCGGATCTATATCAATGCCCACCCCCCGTTCCACGCCAAGTAAAACCGCCGTGACGACCAGAATGCCGGTTCCGGTTCCCAGGTCAAGGCATGAGGTCGGCGCCGCTCCCCCCGTAAGCCGGTATAGGGCCATGGCAGCTTCAATTCCTCTTACGGAAAGCCGGGTGGTGGGATGGCGGCCCGTTCCGAAGGAAGCCCCTCCCTTTATATTCACGGTGACCTCACCCTTTTCCAACGTATAATGACGGTCCGGAGGTTTAATGATCACATTTTTGGAAAGTCTGACCGGCCTATTGAAGGAAATTTCGATACAGGTGCGCCCGAATTCGTAAGTATAACAAAGGGCTTCCTCGAGAATGAGGGACTTTAAATATTCACCGGCCTCATGCCTGTTCAATGAAAAACGATGGGCGACAAGGTTTTCAAGATCCCGGGGAGTTATTTTGGTTTCGGCGGATGCGGTGATGTTTAATATCTCGTCTTCAATCTGACCGCGTTTCATCTTGAACATTTAAACGCCGCGGCCTTTGCAACCATGGATTTCGCCCAGCCCGGAAGCCCCAATGAATGGATATGCGTATAAGTCGCCAGCACATTTTTATAACAGACTCCGTCTTTGCCCTGGAAGAATCCAGCCCCCCGCTTCATGGAAAAAACCAGATCATCCTCGGAGCCGCGCCATTCCATCACCTTGGAGTAGTGGAATTCATGGCCTTTGAATTCAATGCCGACCTCTAAAAACGGATTTTCCCTTTCAACGGAAACAATGGTGTACCCATGGCCCTGAGGCCTTTTCGAAAGACCGAAAACCACGGGTAAAACTCCTGCCATGGGATAGGTCCGACCTTCCAGAACAAGGGATTCCCCCAGGTACATCAATCCCCCGCACTCGGCATAGATGGGCAGTCCCTGGTCTGCAAGCGCTTTGATATGACCCCTGAAAGCGTGGTTTTCGGCAAGAATCCGTGCATGGGTTTCGGGGAATCCTCCGCCGATATAGAGGGCGTCCACCTCGGGAAGGCTGTGGTCCGTCAGAGGGCTTATGAAACAAATTTCAGCCCCGGCATTTTCAAGGGCCTCTATGTTTTCGGGGTAATAGAACTGAAAGGCGGAATCCCGGAGAATGCCGATGGTTGGCCTGTCGGATGAGGTGCAGGACGGTATTTCAGACGACGGGGGAGGAGGATGCGGAAATTCACCGGCTTCTTCCCGGCGGGTTGCAAGACGAATGACGGCATCCATGTCAATGTATTTGTCGATAATGGCGCGGGCCTTTGAAACAGCATCCATCGCCCATGCATGTTCGGGGGTGGGAACCAGCCCCATGTGGCGTTCCGGAAAGATTTCCGTCTTGAGCTTGGGCAGTGCGCCTAAAACCGTTATGCCGGTATGGTGCTCAATGCTATGGCGTAAAATTTTTTCATGCCGGAGACCTGCGGTGTGGTTTAAAATGACGCCGCCGATATGGACTTTGGGATCAAAATGCAAAAGCCCCAGGAGGACAGCGGCCATGGTGCGTGTCGTCTTGGTGCAGTCTAAAACCAGTATGAGGGGCGCGGCCAATAATTTCGCCAGTTCGGCGGTGCTGGTTTCACCGAAAATATCGATGCCGTCATAAATACCGCGGTTCCCTTCTATAACAGCAATGTCATCCGGGCTGGTGTGGGTATAGAAGGAGTTGACCAACTGGGGTTCGGGGATAATGAAAGTGTCCAGATTATAACAGGTCCGGCCGGCGGCGAAAGCCAGCCAGCCGGCGTCAATATAATCGGGACCTTTTTTGAAAGGTGCGACGGAAAGGTTTTTTTCCTTCAGTGCCGCAATAATACCGACGGCCAGCGTGGTCTTCCCCGAACCGCCGCGCAAAGCGGAAATGACGATTTTAGCGCGTTTCATATGCGTCTCGGTGACACCCTGTCAAGGACCCGGCCTGACGGCGGAATGAACCCTTCGAAAACAACATCGAGCAAAAACGTAAATTAATCTTCGTGTTCGGCGGCCGCCTGTTTTCCGGTGCCGGGAAGTCCGTACATGGAGGTGCTTCCGCTTGACCAGTATTCAAGAACTCCGTCCTGGACCAGTTGATTCACGATTTTTTTGGCGTCTCTGGGTTTCATCTCCAAAATGCCCGATAAATCGTTGAAGTAAAATTTGGATTTGGATTTTAATTTTTTCGTCAGCTCAGTAACGATCAGTTCTTTTGCCTCTTGATAATCCATATCAGTGTCCTTTTTTAAGGTAAGGGGAACAAGGGGCATGGGTTTAAGCATGCCCCTTCAGCAGTACTTCTAAAACTTGAATTGCGACGTGTGCCGCCAGGTGTAATAAGCAGGATCACGGAAGTCATCAATGAGATGATGTGTGAACGGAATTTCACATTTATCAAAGAATCTTTCCCATCCGATTCTCTCCGCCCAATCTCCCACGCGCTCATATTTTCTGGCGTCGCTGGCGTAGGCTTCCACCATCTTTTTGATGGTGGCGGTCATGGTCGGCCAGCGGGGTGTTTCATTGGGGATGAAGGCCACGACAACCTTGGAGAATTTCGGGGTGCTGATCCGGTTGGACACCTTGCCGCCCACCATGAGGACGATGCCGTCGCCTTCCTTGTCAGACAGGGGCATGGAAGGACACATGGTGTAGCAGTTGCCGCAGAACATGCAGCGTTCGTGGTTTACGGCCACACTTTTCAGTTCCTTGCCGTCCACGGTAACTTTTGCCGGTTTAATGGCGGCCGTGGGGCAGGCGGCGATGGCCAGCGGAATTTCGCACATTTTGTCCAGATACTCATGGTCCAGCATGGGCGGTTTCCGGTGGTACCCCAGGATGGCGATATCCGAACAATGAACGGCGCCGCACATGTTCAGGCAGCAGGCCATGGAAACCCGGAGCTGGGCCGGCAGGGACATGCCGGTGAAGTATTCAAACAGCTCGTCGGACACGGATTTCACCATGGAAGAAGCGTCCGTAGCCGGAGTGTGGCAGTGAATATAGCCCTGGGTGTGAACGATATTGCTGATGCCGGCGCCGGTTCCGCCGATGGGGAACTTGAAGCTGCCGGAGACGTGCTTGCGGCTCAACAGATCGGCTTTCAGCGCTTCCACTTTTTCCAGGCTGTCTGTTAAGAACTCGATGTTGTTCCGGGTGGTGAAGCGGACATAGCCGCCGCAGTGCTTGTCGGCAATGTCGCAGATTTCACGGACGTGCTCGACGGACATAAAACGGGCCGCGCCACAGCGAATGGTAAACACCTTCGCTCCGGTTTCCGAAACGTGCACCAGAATGCCGGGCTCGAGGATTTCATGGTAGTCCCACTTGCCGTAGTTCTCCTGAACAACCGGGGGTAAGTACTCCCAGTAGTGCCTCGGGCCGAGGTCGGTCAGCCGCCCGCTTTGCGGTTCAGCCGGGTTGTATCTGCCAAGTCTATCTAAAATTAATTTTTCAGCCATTTCTCTACCCCTCCTATCGCTTGTGTCTCGTCCGGTAATCGTTGATATCCCGCTGCCAGCCGCCCGTCACGTCTTCTTCTTTCCATAAGATGTACGGGTTGGAACGAGGCGCCTTCACCATCTGCGGCGTGGCCGGCAGTTCGCAGGCTTCAATGAACTTCGGCAGGCCGACGCGCTGAATTAATTCACCTACGCGCTCACGGTTCCGGCCTTCTTCCATCCAGAACTCCCAGACCTTTTCGATAACTGCTTTAATGTTGTCGTAGGGAGGCTCCGCTTTCATGAAGGGGACGAGCAGGGTGGCCATCTGGGCGCCGTCCAGAATCGGGGCCTTGGCGCCGCACAGGAGGGTTACGCCTGTATCGAGGCCCGGCTTCAGAGCCCTGGGCATGGTGTTGATGCAGTGCATGCAGCGAACGCACTCGGCGTTGTCGATCATGAGCTTGCCGTCTTCCATCCACATGCATTTGGAGGGACAGAGATCGAGGATTTCCTTCTGGATGTCGAACTTGCCCCAGTCTCTTCCGCTGAAGGCGCCGGCGTTGGGCGTAAATTCACCCGCGATGTAGGACTGGACCGCAGCCTGGTCAATCCGGATGTCGTCGCGCCAGGTGCCGATGAAGGACAGGTCGGAACGGGCGATGGAAGCCACGCAGCCGTTCGGGCAGCCGTCAAACTTGAACTTGAATTTATAAGGGAACGCCGGACGGTGCAGCTCGTCCTGGTAGTAGTTGGTCATTTCATAGGAAAGCTCCTGGGTATCGATGCAGGAGAATTCGCAACGGGCCTTACCAATGCAGCAGGAGGGGGTCCGCAGGTTGGAGCCGGAACCGCCGATATCCTGGTCCATCACGTGGGTCAGCTCAAAGAAGATAGGCTCGAGCTGTTCGGTTACGGTTCCCAGCAGAACGAGGTCGCCGGTGGAGCCGTGCAGGTTCATCAGGCCGCTGCCCCGGTATTCCCAAAGGTCGCAGATGGTCCGCAGGAAGTTGGTGTCATAAAATTTGCTGGCCGGCTGGTTGACGCGCATGGTATGGAAGTGGGCAACTGCGGGGTACTTTTCCGCCATGTCGGAGTACCGACCGATAACGCCGCCGCCATAACCCATCACGCCGACGATGCCGCCGTGTTTCCAGTGAGTTTCACCGTCTACAAAGGACTGCTCCAGAACGCCGAGCAGATCCTCGGTGCCCTCTTTGTCAATCAGAAGCCTGTCGTCGGCCATTTTTTTCCGGTGCAGGGCATTCCTTTTGGCGTCAGCCACGAAGCTGGGCCACGGGCCTTTCTCCAACTCATCCAACATCGGAATGTCGTGCTTGATTTTAAAATTTTTGAGTTCCTCTTCTGTGTAGTTCTTCAGCTCGGCGTCAGTGTAAATGCGAGCTTCTTGATAGTTAATGTCCTTTACAGGACGTTTCGGTTCAAAAGCCACTAACAATACCTCCTCTTTGTACGTATGGACTTAAACCAAAAAGACTTGTCCTACCCTGCTCCGCTTATCTTTTAAGGCCTAACTCCACCTGAATGCTGAAACACACTAAAACCTGCAAACAGTTTTCAATATGTTTCCCTCCCCTGTGACCTCGCCCACTATCCTCCGCGCATGCATCTC
>DIKO01000106.1:41811-56958 GCA_002423615.1 Desulfobacteraceae bacterium UBA5616 | reverse complement strand
CGCCCGGCCCGATTCGAACGGGCGACCTACGGATTCGTAGTCCGGCACTCTATCCAGCTGAGCTACGGGCGCGCATTAAGCTTGAATTGGCTTGATAGTTATGTCAAAGGATAAAAGTTGTCAACGGCAACATTCATTCCTTGAACTCAAGATTAAATATCAGTGAATCCAATCACCATTGATTTTATGGAATTAGCCTTAACGGAGGCCCGACGTGCACGGGATGAAGATGAAGTACCCGTGGGTGCGGTACTGATCTCCCAAAGCGGAGATGTTCTTTCCACCGCCCACAACAGCGTCGTCGGCATGTCCGATCCCACGGCCCATGCCGAAATTTTAGCGTTGCGCATGGCCGCCAAAAAAGGTATGAACTACCGACTGCCGGAAACCACCCTGTATGTCACCATTGAACCCTGTGTCATGTGCATGGGTGCCATCCTTCACGCCAGGATTAAACGGGTGATTTTCGGAGCGGCTGATCCCAGGTGGGGGGCATGTGGTTCTTTGTATCATTTTGCCGAAAACCCCAAACTGAACCACCACCCGGAAATTGTAAGCGGGGTTTGTGAAGAAGAATGCCGGCGGATAATTCAGCTTTTTTTTCAGCATAAACGCAAAATTTCAGCCCGGAATAATGGAACTACGACGGTCAAACAGGCTGATTAAAGGAGAAACGCGTGTCAAATATCGTTATTGTGGGAACCCAGTGGGGTGACGAGGGAAAGGGTAAAATCGTAGATCTTCTGGCGGAATATGCCGAGGTGGTCGTTCGTTTCCAGGGAGGCAACAACGCCGGTCACACCATGGTGGTAAACGGCGAACAGTTTATCAGCCATCTGGTGCCATCCGGAATTTTGCAGGGCAAGACCTGCATCATCGGCAACGGCATGGTGGTGGACCCCCAGGTTTTGCTGGAAGAGATCGATTATTTGACCGGAAAAGGGATCGACGCGGGGCCTGATAAGCTGAAAATCAGCAATCGTGCCCATGTGATCCTGCCCTACCACAAGCGCATTGACATTGCGCGGGAAAATTTGAAAGGCGACAAAAAAATCGGCACCACCGGTCGGGGTATCGGGCCTTCTTATGAAGACAAGGTCAGCCGAAGGGGAATCCGTTTTTCCGAAATGCTGGACACCGAAGATTTCAGAGAGGCCGTGACATCGAACCTTGTTGAAAAAAATTTTTATCTGGAAAAATTTCTTTCCGATACGGCCATGGATCCTGAGGCCGTCATCCGTGAATATGAAGAATATGCACGCCGGCTCGCGCCTTATATCGAGGATGTTTCGACATTCATGGACCGAATGATCAAGAGCGATCGCCAGGTTCTTTTTGAGGGTGCGCAGGGCACTCACCTGGATGTTGATCACGGAACCTATCCCTATGTGACCTCTTCGGTTTGTGTTTCATCCAATGCTTGCAGCGGCTCGGGGATCGGGCCTAAAGTTATTACGGATATTCTGGGCATTGTGAAGGCCTATACGACCCGTGTAGGGTCCGGCCCCTTTCCCACCGAGCTATTCGACGACATCGGCGGAAGGCTCCAGAAAAAGGGAGCGGAATTCGGGTCGACAACCGGACGGAAACGCCGGTGCGGATGGCTGGACATGATCATCTTGAAAAATGCCGTCCGCCTGAACAGTTTAACGGGACTGGTGGTTACGAAGCTCGATGTTCTCGGCGGTCTTGAGGAACTGAAAATTTGTACGGCTTACAACTATAACGGAAAACGTATCGAGCATTTTCCGGCCAGTCTGAAAGTGCTGGCCCAATGTCAGCCCGTATTCGAAACACTCCCGGGATGGAACGAAGATATTTCGGGCATCCGGAATTATGATGCCCTGCCCCCCAATACTCAGAAATATTTAAAGGCAATAGAAGAAATGGCGGAAACGCCCATTGAGATCGTTTCCGTTGGGCCGGCGAGGGATGAGACCATTGTTCTCAGGAACCCGTTCATCTGATATTTTTCGTTGACTTTTGTAAACCGGTAACATAAAAAATCCAACCAAGTCGGGACGTGGCTCAGTCTGGTAGAGCACAGCGTTCGGGACGCTGGGGTCGCAAGTTCAAATCTTGCCGTCCCGACCACCAGATAAAAAATTAAGATGCCGGATTTGTTGATAACAACATTTCCGGCATCTTATTTTCCGGCAATTCAAAAACTGCCATTAATTTCAAGTATTCATCAGCAATTTTTCAGACAAAAAGTTTGCCCGGAAGTCCCCTATTCCGTCTTATAGAGGTGAACCCCCCGGTGGGGGAAAGGAACGCCGATTCCCTCGGCACCGAAACGCGTTTTGATCATTTCCTGAACCGCAAAAAAAACATCCCAGTAGTCCGACGTTCTGACCCAGGCCCTCACTGCAAGGTTCACGCTGCTTTCACCCAGTTCCAGCACGCCGACCGTCGGGACCGGATCCTTCAGGACACGCCGATCATCAGCAAGGATATCGACCAGAATATTCCGCACCTTGTCCAGATTTTCTCCATAGCCTACCCTGGCGAGGATATCCACGCGCCGCCGGTCCTTGGCCGTATAATTAACAATGTTGTCCGCAGTAACTTTGGCGTTGGGAATGATCACCTTTTTGTTGTCCGGTGATATCAGTTCGGTGGTGAAGATGCCGACCGTCTCGACTTCGCCCGATGTTCCTCCGGCATCAATGTAATCTCCAACTTTGAAGGGCTTAAAAATGATCATGAGAACACCGGCCGCAAAATTGGCCAATGATCCCTGAAGTGCCAAACCCACTGCCAGGCCGGCTGCGCCGATTACGGCCACAAAAGAAGTTGTCTGCACCCCAAGCTGACCCACTGCGGCGATGATAACAAACGTCATCATGGCCACATAAGACAAACTGGTTACGAAAGATACCAGCGTTTCGTCTACCTTGATCCTTTGAAGCAGACGCTTGACAAATGCCCGTACACCCATGGCGATAAATCGCCCGATTACTAAAATAGCGGCTGCGGCAATCACCTTGAGTCCGTAAAATGCGATCCATTCCTGAAGTTTAATAATGATTTGTTCCATCAGTCAGCCCCTTTCACATGGTACCTTTTTTCACTAAAATCAAGTCAGCGTCAGCAGGTCGTTGTCCATCCGCCTGCTAGCGGGATAATCTGCCCGACCATATGGGTACATCGTTCCGAAGCCAGGTAGAGTGCCAGTTCCGCTGTTTCAAAACCCTCTGCAACTTTTTTCGTCGGCACAAACTGTTTGAGATGCTGCTGAAAGCGTTCGGTTTCAAGCATCTCATCCGGATAATAGGTGTTGTTCCGAACGTAATTCTGGGCAATGGCATTTACCTGGATGTTGAATTTCGCCAGCTCAAGACCCACCGACCGGATAAAGGCGTTCTGGGCGCCCCGGGCCGCGCAATAGGCGGTTGTGTTGGGAATGCCCCGCAATGGGCCCGCACTGGTGACGGCGATGATTTTTCCGGCGTTCCGGATTTTCATTTGGGGAACTACTGCACGTATCATTCTCATCAGTGGATGAACCAGTTTGTCGAATAAGATCAACCAGTCTTTATCCTCGATGGTTTCAACCGGACTGGTTCGCGGCGGTTCGGCAAAATTAGCCACCAGAACATCAATCTCGCCTGCCCTTTCCATCAATTCATCCACACTTTTTTGATCAGTCAGCGGATTTCCGCAGGCCACAATGTCGGCGCCTTCTTCTCGAAAGGCATGAACAATGGCGGGTCCCATATACTGGTCGGCGCAGGTGACCAGGGCACGTTTTCCGGAAAGACGCATGGCCTCATACTCCTTTTAATAAAATTGACATGGACGGCGTGAACCGTTTTTTTTTGAAGCATCCACAAATGGGTAAAAGGCTTATTAGACGCAATTGAAAGCCTGATTACCAGTAATGGTTCGAATTGTCGACATAAAAATCATACCGAACTGGAAGTCTGATTTAATGTTGTCTTTGATGGACGCCTCCACAGGATACAGCCCTCAAGCTACTTTTAAACATTGAATTTAAACAAGGAATTAATTGACACCTGTCCATCGTTTGGTTTAAGTTTACTGCCCATGAATTCCTCTGCCACCAGAAATGCCGGAAACCAATATGCACATTGACCTGGAAAAACTTTCCTTCGGCCACGCGGATTCGGATACGCGGGTATTTGAGGAGTTTTCCCATCGAATTGAAGGTCCGGGCTTTAACGCGCTGTTCGGGCCATCGGGTGTCGGCAAAACCACCCTTGCCAGGATCATCGCAGGTGAAATGAACGGCTTTTCCGGGAAGGTGGCATCAAGCGGCTTATCCAGGATTCTATATACCTACAACCTCGAACGGCTTCCCGACTGGTCAGGCATCGGTGAGCATTTCAAGGCCGTCACCCCGACCTCCCAGACCGGGTTTTTAAATGAACTGACCCGAATTTTCGGCCTTGATCCCTACCTCGAATCACGGTACGCCCAACTGTCCCTGGGGCAGCAGAACCGGGCTAACCTCACCCGTTACCTGGTCCAGGACTTCGATGTGCTGATCATGGATGAAAGCCTGGCCAACGTGGACGAAGGAACCAAGAAAGACATTATCCTGCTCGTGAAAAAAAGATTCCCGGACCGTCTTTTTTTATACATATCCCATAACGTGGTGGAAGTCTCCCGTTATTGCAAAAACATCCTGGTGGTCCGTCGACCGGATAAAAGCCCTCAGATCCTGACGGTTTCAGGATTTGACGATATGGGCGAACAGGAACCGGAGCGGGAAACACTTGAACGCATCATGCTGGAGATGATGAATGCTTCATAAGCGCATCTATCAGTTCCTGATCGTTTATGCAGTTGGCCTTTCGGTCCTGTTTCTGGTGAAGTACGGCCTGAACCTTTCGGACTATGTTATTCCGCCGCCGAAAGAGGTGTGGATCACAGGTCAAAAGTACTGGCTCGAATATTTGAGGGAAGTATTGGACACGCTTTCCGTGGCGGTTTTCGGGCATATCCTGTCCATTTTACTGGCCGCCGTGGTGGCGGTTATCGGCAGACTGACCAACTGGGTCGGATCTTTCATCAAAATGGGGGCCTACAACATTCAGTCCTACCCCATCGTTGCCGTCGCGCCCATTATTTTCATTCTTTTCGGGGACGGCATTGCGGCAAGACTGCTGATTACCGTCATGATCTGTTATTTCCCGCTGCTCTTGTCCTTTATCGGCATTTTTTCTGAACCGGTTTATCATATTGAACATTTTTATACGGCCACCCACCGGCTCACCTGGGGACTTTCTTTAAGAATACGGGTGTTTGAAAATATTGCAAAGCTCGTCACCGTGATATCCGGAAGCGCCACGGTAGCCATGGTGGGCACTATTGTTGCGGAATTCATCGCAGCCGACGATGGGATCGGATACCGGATCCGGATCGCTCTTTACCAGTCCGATCTCTCCAAAATTCTGACGGCTCTTTTTCTCATCGGCATTTGCACATCTCTTTATTTATTGTCTCTGGAATACATCGGGCTTCGCATCCGGAAAAGACCGGGTATTTCAGCCGGGAGTTTTTCATGAGCTTCAGGAATCCTGTAAAAGTTCTGCTTTTATCGATACTCTCGGGTTTTATCCTGCTCTCCAGTGCTTTCGGATGGGAAGAATCTCAGGACATCGCCTATCGTCTGAAGTGGCTGGCCAACACCAGCACTGTGGGGGATTTATATGCCGATGCACGGGGCATGTTCGCCGAAAACGGCCTTAAGGTCCTGGTAAAGCCCGGCGGTCCGGAACGGGACGCCATCAAGGAACTTGAACTGGGCCGTGCCCAGTTCGGCGTGGCTTCCGCAGATCAGATCATCCGTGCCCTTTCCAAAGGGGCGAAGATTTACGTGCTTGCCCAGATCTTCCAGGTGAACCCGCTCCAGTGGATTTACCGGCCGGATAAAAGCCCTCTTGACAAACCGGCGGACCTCAAAGGAAAAATCGTGGGCATCACCTACGGCGGCATTGACGAAAACATCATGAAAGCCCTTCTATCCAAGTATCGCATCAGCGAATCGGATTTGACGCTTTATTCCGTCCGTTACGATTTTACCCCCTTTTACCAGAGGAAGGTGGATCTGTGGCCTATTTACCGTAACGCCCAGGGTCCCATCATCGGGAATAAAATACGGGATGCCGGAGAAAAAATCGATTATTTCGACCCGGATGCCCACGGGATCCATACGGTGGCAAACTCCGTCATTACTTCCGAAGAAGTCCTGAATCATCACCCGCAAATGGCGGCCCGGTTCATGAGCGCCCTGATCAAGGGATGGGAGCTTTCCATGGATCCCGTCAATGCCGAAAAAGCAGTGCAAACCATCCGTCAATTCGACCGGGACACGGACGAGGACATCATCCGCGAGCAGCTTGCCCTGACCCGGCAATTCGTCAAACCCCGAAAGGACGTACCCTTCGGTCGTATCGATGTCCCTGCCTGGAAGCAAACCGAAGAGATGATGGTGGCCCAGAAACTGATCCTTCGGCCGATCGGTATAGATAAATACCTGAAACAGGCAAAGTAGAAAAATTCCCATGCAAAACGCCGACGTGAATGCCGATCTCCGTGAAATTGAAAAATTTTCCGGTATTTCAGATCAGTGGTGGGATCGAAAAGGCCTTTTCCGGGGGCTCCACGACATGAATCCCCTCCGGTTGAAATACATTTCCGACCGTGCGGTAATAAGGGGGGAAAGAGTCCTCGACGTGGGCTGCGGCGGCGGAATTCTTTGTGAAGCCATGGCGGAAATGGGTGCGGATGTTGTCGGGATCGACCTGAACGGTCCGGCTCTCAGGGCGGCGGAACAACATGCCATGGAAAACGGCATGATCATTGACTACCGCAAAATTTCCGCGGAAGATCTATCCTATGAGCTGGCCGAAGAGTTGGCCGGACAATTTGATATCGTCACCTGCATGGAACTTCTGGAACACGTGCCGGATCCTTTTTCCCTTGTCCATTCCTGCAAAAATCTGGCCAGGCCTGGCGGGCATGTCTTTTTTTCCACCCTCAATCGGACTGTCATGTCATATGTGCTTGCCATATTCATGGCCGAGTATGTCTTAAGGCTAATGAGAAGAAATACCCACGACCCGAAAAAATTCATCAAACCGATGCAATTAAAGGCATGGGGAGAAAAAAGCGGCCTGAAATTCAAAGGCCTGTCCGGGATCTTTTATATTCCCTATATTCCGGTCTGCCGTCTGTCACGGAATACGGCCGTCAATTACATCATGCACTTTGAAAACCCTTCGGGGCAAGGAACAGCTTAAAAGGAGTACCGGACCTGATGACGATCTGGAAAAATCCCGGTTGGTATAACGCTGAACAGCGGCGGATGCTACTGGATGAGCATGTGGACCGAACCGGGAAAAGCCGGTACGGCATCGTTGAAATGCCTACCGAGATAAAAAGAGATGCCGTAAAAGACCATTTCAACCGGGTGGCGAAAAAATACGACTTCATGAACACCCTGTTAAGCTTCGGCCTTCACCATGTCTGGAAACGAAAGGCCGTCCGAATGCTGGATTTAAAACCCGGCCGGAGGGTCCTTGACGTGTGCGGCGGAACCGGGGATATCTCGGTCCTGTCCCTTGGGTGGGTGGGTCCTGCGGGCCGCGTGGTACTATACGACATCAACCGGGCGATGATGAAAATGGGCAAAAACAAACGGCATAAACGCCTTTCACAGGACCCGATTTTTTGCGTCCAAGGGGACGGCGAGTCTATTTCATTTCAAGATGAAACCTTTGACGCGGTTATCGTCAGTTTCGGCATCCGGAACTTCACCCACCTGGTCCGGGGATTTACCGAAATGTACCGGGTGCTCAAACCCGGTGGAAAAATAGTCTGCCTCGAGTTCTCCAGACCGATGAATCCGATGTTCCGGACCCTCTATGATTTCTATTCCTTTAACATCATGCCCTTTATCGGGAGAATCTTCACCGGATCAAGCCGGGCCTATGCCTGCCTTCCCGAAACCATCCGGATGTTTCCCCTGGCCGATGAGTTGACAAAAATTCTGGAAGAAATCGGTTTTGTAGCCGTTTCCCACCGGGGTTTGACCAACGGCATCGCCGTGGCCCATTTTGCCGAAAAATCGTCTGCATCTCCCCGTGAATCAGCGAAAAACCAGGCACACAAAATAAACGCCCATTCCGGTCATCACTAACCCGCCAAGCCTGTAGACCAGGGGACGCCACTTCAGCAAGCCCAGCACGGCCAGTTTTCCCAGGGCCAGAAGCGACGGCGCGGTCCCCAGGCCGAAACAGAACATTGCCCCCATTCCCGTAAGCACGCCGCCAAGAGGTGTCCGGGCCTCCATGGCGGCCCCGGCTGACGCCGCAAGGGCCGCATAAACAGGGCCGCAGGGCAAAAGCCCCAGAAGCATTCCCGAATACAGATACGCCGGCGGCGAATTTCTCCCGGCAAAATATTTCAGACCTTTTGCCAAAACCCCGCCGGAACCCGGATTACCGTCAAAAATGCGAATCCCGGGCACGACCCCGGCCATGACAAGCCCCGTGACCGCAACGCCAAGCCCGGTTAGCAATAAAACCGTTTTTTGAATCATCATGAGATTGACGGCAAAACGGGTAAAAGAACCGAAAAAACCCATCAAACCACCCAGAAGGACGTAAGTTAAGATCCTTCCGCCGTTATACAGAACATGGGACAGGAAGGGCCTTTTCCCTTTTGCGGACAAGGATACGGACACGGCGATGGGGCCGCACATGCCGATGCAATGACCGAAACCAACGGTCAGGCCCATTAGAACGAATACGCCGTATATGGAATGAGAAATTGAGGTGACCGTCACTCGCCCCCTAAAAAATAATCTTTAACGCCACTGGGAAAAGCAGTGCCGGTGGAAAAAAACTGGCCTTGTTGAACAGGTCTATGGCGTGTACCCGGTCTTTATTAGTGAACAGCCTAACAGCCGGCAATAGGAGGATATAGGCGCTCATACCCAGGGAAATCATTACATGGATGGGTGCATACGCAGACCTTGACAGATGAAACAGCAAGGGGATGAGCACCATGACCGCCCCAATGCTGACCAGCATGATAAACGCCGCAACATCAGGGCCAAGGCACACCGGAATCGTACGGGCATTGAATCGCTGATCAATTTCCACATCGGTCCAATCCGCCGGAATGTTCTGCCCCCCGATTTCCCAGAAAAACAGGCAGAAAAAAAGGGTGACCATGAAAACCGCTGAGGGTCGGCCATCCACGGCAAACACGGCGGCCATGGCTCCTGAAGTCTTGACAATGCCGCTTGCCAGGGACCGCAGGGGACTTACCCGCCACATCAGACAATAGGCTATTTCCAGCAAAAAACCAGCCACGAAAATCAGCAGGCAAAGTGGATTCAACAGCCAGGCGCCGATCATGGCCGCCACAGACCAGCCAAAAGCCCAGGCCAGGCCCTCCTTGAATGACAACAGGCCCTGGGCCATGGGGTGCCGGGCCACAACGCCGTCGAGATAATTTTCCGTTTTATCGACCGGGTTGCCCCTCATCTTGGTTTTATCCGCCCGGAAATCCACGATATCGTTTAACGCGTATACCGCCGTATATCCGGAAAATGCGGTCAACAACCCCGGAATCAGGATGTGCAGCGGAGGGAATTCCCCAAGCCACAGGAGGGCCGCAAAAACCGGTGTGGCCATGTCCAGCAAGCCGTGAGGCGTCCTTGACAGCGCAAAAAACAATTTCAGGCGGGTTGGTATGACCAAGAATCGTTGAAGCAAGTTAATGTCTCCTTAAAGATAATTTATCCAGATAAAATCCGTGAAAACATTTCCGTGTTCATTCAAGGTATTTAAGGGCCTATACCACAGGTTTTACATCCATGAACAGGTTTTTAAAAAAAATACCATGGAAATGGCCCCGAATTCAATGAACAAAGGAAAAATCGGAGATATCGCATTTTGAAATTTCCCGGCCGGTATTTTGATCAGATCCCGGATCCAATACCCGTAATCCTGATCAAAAATGGGGGGTGACAGGCACGAAATTATGTGTTACAGGTTAATCAAAGCTGTTCAGACGCTGGTATTCCTTATTCTCATATTTCATTTTTTCCACTTCGTCACCCAAAACTTCGGCATGCTGTATTTCCATAAACCGTCCAACCGGAATATCAACAATGAAGGAAGCAGGTCATGGAAAATTCGGTTCAGCCGAAAAACTCAATGAAATCATCATGACCGGCAAGTAAGGGTGCATAACCTACATCTGAAAAAAATAACGGAGGAAATCATGGGAGCAGACGTTTATGTAAGACTTGGTGAAAGAATGAACCGGTTTGAAGGGCGATACCCCTTGGTGGATGCCTATATGAAAGTTCTTGAGGCCATGTGCACCGAAGAAGAGGCGGACTTTGCCTCCGGATTCCCCGAAAAAGCACTCACCCTGGAAGAGATTGCCCAAATTTATCAAAAAAAGGCCTCCGAGCTCATTCCCCTGCTGGACGCCATGACATGGAAAGGCCTGCTGTTCACCCAAACAACCGAAACGGGAAATCGAACCTATTCCCTGAATCCGATTTTACCCGGGGCCATGGAGTATTATATCCTGCGGCGCCTCGACAAACCCGATGAAATTAAAAAATATATGGAATTGTACAACACTGCATATGGAAGCGGCGGCATTCCTGGACGACCTCAGGCAGAAAGATCCTGAAAAAGTCAAGGACTATGTTCCATCTCAGCCGCTTTTTCGGACATTGACCCTGAACGAGGCCCTTCCCGGCACCAAAACGGTTTATCCCTACGAAGATATCCTCAGGATGATAGACAAACAAACCTCGTTTGCAGCCATGGTATGCACCTGCAAGAAAGGCATCGGTCCGAACACGGAGGGTCCCTGCAAGGTTCAGGGGATTCCCCGGTACCACTGCCTCCAGTTTGGTAAAACAGCGGATTATGCGGTTGAACAGAAGATCGGCGATGCCAAACGGATTACCAGGGAAGAATGTCTCGAAATTCTGGATGCCTGCAACAAGGCCGGGCTGGTGCAGAATGTGAACAATTTCGTCGATGATCTCCAGTTCATCTGCAATTGCTGCCCCTGCTGCTGCGGCATCGTGAAAGCTGCCAGGGCCTTGGGTCCGCAGGCCTCGGGTATCGTGGATACGACGAATTTTATCCCCACTGTTGATCACGACCTCTGCACCGGCTGCGGCGAATGTGCCGATAAATGTCCTGTCGCCGCCATCAGCCTCGCGGATGACGTTGCCTCAGTGAACAGGGACCAGTGCCTGGGATGCGGATTCTGCGCAACCGTATGTCCCGTGGGCAGTATTTCCCTGGAGCGTATCACCGACAAAAGACTGGAACTGGGGGACAGGAAAGTGGGCTTCGGCTTCGGAGGATAAATCCGGGATAGGAGGTATACATGACAGAGGAACACGTAACGTATGTCAAGGAAGACGACATCGGCATTGTAACCCTGAACCGGCCGGACAAGATGAACGCCGTCACTTACGGCATGCTCGGCCGCCTCGGGGAAATCGTAAAGGAGATTAAAAACGATGACACGGTACGAGCCGTCATCCTGACCGGAAGCGGCCGGGCATTTTCCGCAGGGACGGATATTTCGGCCAAGGTCACCCCCGACCCAGGGGAACTCATCCGGGGCATCAAGGAGAAAAATGCAACGGAATCCCCGCAATCCTCATGGATGTTCACCAGCATCGCCAAACCGGTGATCTGCGCCCTGAACGGCGTGGCCGTGGGCGTGGGATCGGAGCTCGCCCTTCAGAGCGATGTCCGGATCGCCGCTGAAAGCGCGCGGTTCGGTCAGGTCTTCGTCCATCGGGGAATTGTCCCGGATACGGCTGCAGGAACCTATCTTCTTCCACGCCTTGTGGGCATTTCCAATGCCTGCGACCTGATTTTTTCAGGAAAAATCATCGATGCGATGGAAATGCTTCGCATCGGGCTGGTCAGCCGGGTAGTCCCGGATGCCGATTTGATGGATACCGCAAGGAAGCTGGCCAAGACTTACACAGCCGGCGCCCCCCTATCCATTCAGTTCTGCAAACAGTTGATCTACCGGGGACTGGAACGCTCCATCGAAGCTCATCAAATGGCTTCCCGGGCCTGCCTGGACATATGTTTTCAGACCGAAGATTTCAAGGAGGGCATTACTTCCTTTTTTGAAAAAAGACCCGCCCATTGGAAAGGAAAGTAAAATTATTTCTTTGGGTCATAAAAGATTTTTACGAATCCTCCGGAGCTTGAGCAATGACCGATAAAGCCCTTGAAGGCCTCAGGGTTGTGGATCTGACGCATCACATCGCCGGCCCTTTCTGCACCCGGCTTATGGCCGACCTCGGAGCGGAAGTCATCAAAGTCGAGAAACCAGGGTCCGGAGATCCTGCAAGGAGGACGGGGCCCTTTGCCGGAAATTCTCCGGACCCTGACCACAGCATCCCCTTTTTGTACTATAATTTCAACAAAAAAGGGATCACGTTGAACCTTAAAACCCCTGAGGGCCTGGATATCCTGAAACGGCTCCTCCAGAAGGTCGATATCCTTGTTGAGAATTTCGAACCCCGGGTGTTGCCGGGCCTGGGGCTGGATTATAAAACCCTGGAAAACCTGAATCCCGGTTTAATCCTGACCTCAATTTCCAACTTCGGTCAGACCGGCCCCTACCGGGACCACAAGGCAACAGACCTCGTGTCCTACGCCCTCGGAGGAATGCTTTTCATCACAGGCGCCTATGACCGGGAACCGGTAAAGCACGGGCTTTCCCAGGCCCAGATTCTCGCGGGTTTGAATGCCGCGGTGGGAACATTGACCGCCCGTTACTGGCAGCGGGTTTCCGGCCAGGGCCAGCATGTGGATGTTTCCATCATGGAAAGTGTCGTGGGCATGCAGGGCCCCCACCCGGTTTCCTATTCCTACACCGGCGGCATCCTGAGAAGGCAGACCGCCACCTGGGGAGGAACCCATCGCATCGCACCCTGCCNNTCTCCCCTCTTCTGGAAGGCGGATCCAGGACCTGGGAGGAATTCACGGCCTTCATCGAAATGGAAGAAACGACCCCAGATTCAGCGACCCTCCCGGCAGATTCGTTCACGGCAACGAATTATACGCCATATTGAAAAAAGCGCTGGCCCACCGGACCAAACGGGAAATCTTCGAATCCGCGCAGGAATGGCGATTTCCCTGGGCCATGGTGCAAAGCCCGAAAGATCTGGCCGAATGCGCCCAACTGAACGAAAGAAACTTCTTTATCGAAATCGATCACCCCAAAGCCGGCAGGCAGATTTATCCCGGTCCTCTTTGCAGAATGACCAAAACACCATGGCAGGCCACCCGGCCGGCGCCCATGCTGGGGCAGCACAATGAAGAAGTATATGCGGGTCTTCTGGGGTTGGACGCCCGTGATCTGGCACGTTTAAAAGACCAGAGCGTCATATGAATCCGGAGTAAAGCCTATCATGACGAATCAAGCCTTAAAGGGACTTAGGATACTGGAGCTGGGAATTGCCTATGCAACCCCATATATCGGCAAGCTTTTTGGGGATATGGGAGCCGAAGTTATCAAGGTTGAATCTCATACCCGCCTGGATACCGTAAGGGTCGGCCCTTTGCCGGACAACACCGTGGGAGAGCGCTACTGGGATGAATCCTGCTGGTATCAGGCCACCAATCCCAATAAAATGGGCATCACGCTGAACCTGGCCACAGATGAGGGAATCCGTCTGGTCAAGAAACTGGTCGGAATATGCGACGTGGTTCTGGAAAACTTCGCTCCCCGGGTCATGACAAACCTGGGTCTTTCCTATCCAAGTCTAAGGAAAATAAAACCGGACATTATCATGCTCTCCTCCAGCGGTTACGGGCAAACCGGTCCCTGGAGGGACTATGTGGTGTATGGCTGGGCGCTGGAGCCCATGACCATCTCCCACCTCACCGGTTATCCCGACAGCGGTCCTCTGGCCACGCCCGTGCCCTATACGGATGTTCCGGCGGCTCTCTACGGCGCTTTCGCCGTTCCGGCGGCCCTGGAGCACCATCGCAGGACCGGTGAGGGGCAATGGATCGACCTGTCCCAATATGAAGTGGGCGTGTCCGCCGTAGGAGAATCGGTCATGGATTACACGGCAAACGGCCGGATCCAGTCGCGGATGGGAAACCGGCATCCGCGTATGGCGCCACATAATTGTTACCCCTGCAGGGGAGAAGACAAATGGGTCGTCATTTGCGTCGAATCCGATGAACAGTGGCGGGATTTGTGCCGCATAATGGGCAATCCCCCCTGGTGTGAGGGCGATCGTTTTAAAACGGTTTCGGAAAGGCTTGAAAATCAGGATGAATTGGACCGGCTGATGACGAACTGGACATCCTCCCAGGATCCCATGGACGTCATGTCCAACCTTCAAAAAGCGGGAATCCCTTCAGGCGCCGTCCTTACCAACAAAGAACTTCTGCTCAACCCCCACCTGAAGGAAAGAGCGTATTTCCAGAAGGCGTCAGGCTCTGCCGCAGGGAGCCGCATCTATCCGGGCCCCTGGTTCAAAATGTCAAAAACACCCGGAAGCATCCGAAAACCGGCCCCGAACCTGGGGCAGGACAATGAAAAAGTCCTTACTCATCTGCTGGGGCTTTCAAAAGAAGACCTTGCTGACCTGGAAACAAAAGGCGATAAGAGTTGAACGATTTCCCTGAAACATCAAAAGCCACCAGTCTCATTACTTTATGGTGACTTTCCGCACTTGAATCAAATCACATCTGCCTTTGAACACTTTTTCGATGCCGTCTTGTTTCAAAGTCGTCATGCCGTCTTTAATGGCCTGAGACCGGATATCGTCCATCCTGGCCTTCGACTGGATAAGCCTTTTCATTTCATCGGTCCCCATCAACAGTTCATGCAGGCCCATCCGCCCCCGGTATCCGGTGTTGTTGCACTCCTCGCAGCCATTGGGCCGGTAAAGCGTGAGGTCATCCGTATAGGGAATATTGAAATGCTGTTCAAACTCCGTTTTTCCATATTCCCGTACCAGTTCATCGTATTCTTCTTTCCCGGGGTGGTACGACTGTTTGCAATCCTTGCACAGGGTCAATACCAGTCTCTGGGCCAGTATGCAGAGAATGGCGTCGGCGAAATTAAAGGGGTCCATCCCCA
>DIKO01000106.1:0-41797 GCA_002423615.1 Desulfobacteraceae bacterium UBA5616 | reverse complement strand
AGGGTGGAAAGCACCAGGTGGCCGGTCAGCGAGGCCTCAATTCCGATGTGCGTTGTTTCCTGGTCCCGCATTTCCCCCACCATGATGACATCCGGGTCCGCCCTTAAAAATGCCCGCATGGCTGCGGCAAAATCAAAACCGATTTTGGGTTTGACCTGAACCTGGCGTAACCCTTTCTGGGTAATTTCTACAGGATCCTCGGCCGTCCAGATTTTGGTCTGGGTTTTGTTGATAAACCGAAGCGCGGAGTGCAGGGTGGTGGTTTTTCCCGAGCCTGTGGGCCCACAGACAAAAATTATACCGTACGGTTTGGTAATCACGCTTAAGAAATTCTGATAATTTTTTTCCGAAAATTCCATTTTATCAAGCGGTATGGGTTCCCCTGAATGAAGAATTCTCATGACCACATCTTCGAGTCCCCCTTGTGTGGGAACCGTCGCCACCCGGAGTTCAATGTCTTTCCCACCGTATTTCTTGAATTTAATTTTGCCGTCCTGAGGTTTCCGGCGTTCAGCGATATCCAGGTCCGACATGATCTTGATGCGCGACACCATGGCGTTTTTGAAGTTATACGGAATCGTCTGATAAAGCTGACAGTTTCCATCCACGCGGATACGAACCTGGGTGCTTTCCTTTCCCGGATAAGGTTCCACATGAATATCCGAAGCCCCCCGTTCAAATGCGTCCAGAATGATCTTATTGACCAGCTGAACAACGGCGCTGTCTTCCTCACCGACCGCAGCTTCGGCATCTTCCATCTCCTCAGCCTCTTCCCTGAGCTGGGAAATGATATCGTCAATGGCGGCCAGTTCCTTCTCGTCCTGGGTGAACAGGTTGACATAGGCCATAATATCGGACCTTATGGCCACACAGAATTTAATGGAGCGACCCTGAAAGAGGGATTTGATTTCATCGGCCTTTCGGATGTCATAAGGGTTATCTATGGCGATAACCACTTTTCCATCTTCGAGGCAAAGCGGAACCCAGTAGTTTTTCCGCATGAAGGGAATTTTAAGACCGATCAACAATTCCCCCGGTATCGGGACATTGGCATTAAAGCTGACAAAAGGAATGCGGTAGTATTTGCTCAGGGAACGCCCGATATCCTTTTTGGAGATTTTAAGTTCATCCACCAATAGATCTTCAACTTCAATTTTGCGAGTCCTGGCATCCTCAACCGCCTTGTCGAGCTCCTTTTGTGTAATGATATTATTTTCGATAAGATAGCTGAATTTGTGCATCCGGTTGCGCTCCAGCCGCCGTTGATTATAGAAGGCAATGGCCAGAATATCGGAGAGTTCCTTAACCGAGTATTCGTCCTCTTTTGTGAACGCGTCCCCGTCGACCCGATTCAGGAGCTGAATGGCACCCAGCACCTGATTTTTGAAGACAATCGGAGAGACCAGAACCTGCCGGGTGACAAACCCGGTTTTTTGATCCCAGCGACGGTCAAAGTTCAGACGAGGATTAATGGCCTTCAGTTCATCGTTATCATAAACATTTTTGATATTGATCATCTGCTGGTTAAAAGCGGAATATCCGGCTATGCTGTCCAGAGACACCTTAATGCGGCCAACGCTTTGATCATCACCGGACCTTACCCTGGAGATCAGTTCCTCTTTTTCCGCATCCGAGACATAAATGGTCACCCTTTGAGAATTGAAAAGAGAAGCGATTTCGTCCCTCAGATCGATTAAAATCTCGTCTAAATTGGACGCTGCATTGATTTTATTACCGATTTCCTGAAGCCGGGTACGGAATTTAACCTGGGATTCCAGATCCTGAACACGGTTTTCAGCTACATTGGAATTTAACATGTTGAATGCCGCCGATGGTTAAATAATGAACGGATGCCTGATTGAACCGGCATTTACTTGTTTTTCTGTTGATAATTACCCAAAATCTTTTTAATGCCGCCCCCCACCAGGAGGATGCCTAAGAGGTAGAAACTGAAGCGGATGTAAGGCATTGCGGAGGCGTAATGTCCGATCTCCTGAATCTTCGGCATGACCTGCGGAATCCTCAAAAAAACCCCCAGACCCATGAACAAAAGCGCCACTCCCCAAATGAGCTGCATTGGCGATTTATTGTCCTTGTCCGGCCCGGTCATCTCAAGTATGCTTTCAGGTGAAACGTCATCAGGACGATTGTTTTCGCTTTTCCTGCATTTTTCGAATACTCAATAAATACATAATATACCTGTCAATATGAATTAGTCAAGCCATTACCCAGCCATTAGCCGGTCCATTTCCAGGAAGGCGAATGCCGCCTTATGATCCTTGACCGGACGTACCGGGGTATAAAATCATGATTCAACCGCCCAGGTAGACTTCTTTGACTTTGGGGTTATTCAGCAACTCCCGGGGTAACCCCTCAAGAACCACTTTCCCGCTTTCCAGCACATAGGCATAATGAGCGATTTTCAGGGCCGCCTTGGCGTTCTGTTCCACCAGCAGTACCGTAGTACCGGAATCATTTAAGATTTTGACGACGTTAAATATTTCTCGGACCACAAGGGGCGCGATCCCCATGGAGGGTTCGTCCAGAAGAATCAGTTCAGGCCGGGCCATAAAGGCCCTGGAAATGGACAACATCTGCTGCTCTCCGCCGGAGAGGGTTCCTGCGATCTGTCTTGATCGTTTCTCAAGAATGGGAAACATTTGATAGGCCCTTCGGATGTTTTCACCAACAACGGAACGGGTTCCATCCTTGTAATAATGGTAAGCCCCCAGACGAAGATTGTCCTCCACCGTCAAATGGACAAAAAGCTGCCGTCCTTCCGGAACCAGGCTGATCCCCAGACTCACGATGCGGTCCGCGGGCACGGAGGAAATATCATTTTCCTTATAACGAATGCAGCCGTTTTTTTTGCGGATCAATCCCGAAACGGATTTCAGTAAAGTCGATTTACCTGCCCCATTTGCCCCGATAATGGATACCAACTTTCCTCTGGGCACATGAATGGAAACATTCTCAATGGCTTGGATATTCCCATAATAGGCATTGAGGCCTTCTATTCTCAACATAACCCTATTCATCCCCCAGATAGGCTTCGATGACCCTTGGATGACTTTTAATTTCATCGGGAGGTCCCTGGGCGATCTTCTGTCCGTGGTTCAAGACCAGAATATCGTCTGAAATGTCCATGACCACCTTCATATCGTGTTCCACCAGCAAAACGGTTATTCCCTTTTCCTTGATCGCCCTGATAAGGGAAGACAAAACATGGGACTCGGTCTCATTGAGTCCTGCGGCCGGCTCATCCAGGCAGATCAAGGCGGGCTCGCAGGCCAGTGCGCGAGCGACTTCCAGGATCTTTTGCTCACCCAGGGGCAAACTATCCGCGGCATGGTTTGACTTCCGGGAAAGCCCGATGAATTTGAGAATACCCTCCGCCTTTTCCTTGATGAGATTTTCTTTTTTCACCGCCCAGGGTGCTTTCAGGCCTGAGGCCGTGAAGGACGACCCCATCCTTCCATGAAAGCCCAGCATCACGTTTTCCAATACGGTCATATTCCTGAATATCTCCACCGTTTGAAATGTGCGGGAAATGCCGATTCTCGAAATCTGATGGGGTTTAAGGCAGGTGATGGGTTTATCGTTGAACAGGACCAATCCTTCAGTGGGGATCAAAAAACCGGTGATCACGTTAAAAAGGGTTGTCTTGCCGGCGCCGTTGGGCCCGATAATTGCCGTAATGGAACCGCGCATGACAACAAAATCGGGTCTGTAAAGGGCCATAAGCCCGCCGAATCTCATGACCAGGTCCCTGATATCCAGAATACAGTCTTTTTCCGGTCCCATTTACGGCGCCGCCTTAAATCTGTTTTTGATCATTTCCGGAATACCGGCCAACCCCTGGGGCAGAAAAACAGTGATCATGAGCAGGATAAGCCCATACACCAGGATTTCCAGTTCTTCAAAATAATGAAGCCATTCATAGCTTAAAAATGTAACAATCACAGCGCCGATGACGGCCCCCCAGATATAATGAATTCCCCCCAGGGAAATCATGATCAGGAGCTTGATACCGAAGAAAATATCGAAAGTCGAGGGGTTCAGAAAATTCATATAATGGGCATAAAGGCTTCCGGCCAATGAAGCCAGGCCTGCGGAATAGGCGAACACGACGATCTTGCACCCGGGAACATTGACCCCCATGGCCATGGCCGCAGCCTCGCTGGAATGGATGGCTCTTAATGCCCTTCCAGCGGAAGATTGGATAATATTGGTGGTGAACAGAAAGACCAGAAGCGCAATTCCCCAGACAAGGTAGTAATATCGTTCCGCGTTGAGCTTAAATCCGAAAATGCTGAGACCCGGAATTCCCGTCATACCGTCGGGTCCTCCGGTAAATCCGGCCTCTTCATTGAAGATGATAAACACAATAATGCCGAAAGCCAACGTGGCCATGGCCAGATAATGCCCCTTGAGCTTCAGGGCCGGTCCGCCCACGACGATTGCTATAAGTGATGTCAGCACTGTTCCCAAAAGCATCGAGAGCCATGGATTCCAGCCGTAGCGACTGGTGAAAATCGCCGAGGCATAAGCCCCGATGCCGTAAAATGCCGCATGGCCCAGTGAAATCTGACCCGTATACCCCATCAGCAGGCTTAAACCGATGGTGATAATGGCGTAAATGCCTGCGAAAATCATGATATCCGGATAATGATCAATGGCGGGGACGTGGGCGGCAACCCATGGGAAAAAGGCTATGATCAGTGAAACAATAAGAACGGGGTACTTCCTGTATCTCAACATATTTAAAACCTTTTGATTTTACTGATCTCGACATTTCCCAAAATTCCGCTGGGTTTGAAAAACAGAACGCCCAGTAATACGAGCAGGGCAAAGGCGTCCTTGTAACCCGAAGAAATCAGTCCGGCGCCGAAGGATTCGATCAACCCCAGAATCAGCCCTCCCAGGATCGCGCCGGGAAAACTGCCGAGTCCGCCCAGAATAACGGCGCTGAATCCTTTAACCGCCAGCATGGCCCCCCTGTCGTATTCCATCAGGGAGATGGGAGTGATAATGATGCCGGCCACCGCACCGATGGCCGCGGACAGGGCAAAGGACATCAGAACCATCCGGTTCACATTGATTCCAACCAGACTGGCGGCGTCGGTATTGTCCGCGCAGGCTCTCATGGCTTTTCCGGCAATCGTCCTGTCAAAGAAAAAACTCAACAGGACAACCACAATCACCAGAAAAGCAATCACCCAGAGATACTGGGGCTGAATCACACCCCCCAGAATATTTATGGGGGTGCGCCCGGAAAACGGGGGAAGGTCATAGGGGTCCTTGCCCCAGAAATACATGGCGGCACCGCGAAGAATAAATGAAACGGCAATTGTGGCGATAATCAGGGTCACTACCGAAGGCTGACGGATCGGCCGGATGGCCAGCCGATCCATTAGCAGGCCGATCAGGGTGACGAAGACAACGGTTCCGCAAAATGCGAAGACCAGGGGAATGCCAAGGGTGACATTCAACGACGCCATGGTCAATCCGCCCAGGGCGACAAATTCACCCTGGGCGAAATTGATAATCTCCGTAACATCATAAATAATATTGAACCCGATGGCCACCATGGCATAAAGGCTGCCGATGGTGATTCCCGTGATCAGATATTGGAGAAGCTGCCCGGATAGAGAAATCTGTTCCATAAAAATATCGTTGATAACCAGCGATGGAGGGTATCAGGCCGCCATGGCTTTAATTTACGGTTATGCCGGTTCAGTCGGCAAGTGCCCAGTCGCCGTCTTTTACGACCACCATGCTGAAAGCATCATTCCCGAGTCCGTTGTGATCGTCGGGGCTGAAATTAAAAACCCCATGCTGCCCGACGAATCCTTTTCTTTTTTCAATATGGTCCCGAATGGCTGCCTTGTCGCATCCCACTGCTTTTAGAGCATCAACCACCAGATACAGGGCGTCCCAGCCATGACCGCCGAAAGAGCTTAAAGGCTCCTTGTATTTTGCGGCGTAACTATTCATATATTGCATGGCGACGGCTTTTTGAGGATGGGTGTCGGGCAATAATTCCGCGATGTTGCAGGCACCAAGGGGGCAGAACACGCCTTCGGCGGCGCCGGCGGCGAGTTTAATGTTTTCCCGGCTGCCGAATCCATGGCTTTGGTAGAAAATGATACCGGTCATGGCCAGATCTTTAAAATTCCGGAGAATCGTTACCTGAGTGGGACCGATGGACCAGTTCACCACGGCCTGAGGCGCCTTGCCTTTAATCTTGGTCAACTGGGCCATCATGTCCGTATCCTTGGGACCATAGGTTTCATCGGCCACAATCTCTAACCCGAAATCTTTTGCCATTCTGACCAATTCTTCACGACCGCTGGCACCGTACCCCGTGGTATCGCTGAGGATGGCGATCTTGCTGATACCCTTTTTCTTCATGTGGGTATAAATGGAATCAACTGCCAGGCTGTCCGATTGAGGGGTTTTAAAGACCCATTTAAACGGCTTCCCCGTCTCTTCATTGGTGACGATCTTGTAGCTGGCCGCGCAGCTGACGAGGGGGACCTCATTTTCTTCTACAACTGGAATGACGGCAATAGAGTTTCCACTTACAGACGGACCCATCACTGCACAAACCTTGTCCTTGGTGATGAGTTTCTTTACCGCCAGATTGCATTTGGTGGCATCACCTTCATCATCATATACAATCACTTCCAGGGGATGACCGTTGATTCCACCGGCTTTGTTGATTTCCTCCGCCACCATCTCCACGGTTTTCTTTTCCGGATCTCCGAGGAATGAAGCGCGGCCGGTTACCGAAAATACCGCTCCGACCTTATAGGCTTCCTTTTCACCCGCCGCAATGGCCGGGGTCATCGCCCATCCCGAACCGATCAAACAGATTGATACGACAATGAACAGCTTTGATAATCTCATGCCTTCTTCCTCCTTGTTGTTAATTGGGGTCGTTGGTGGTGATACCGATCGGGGCTATTCCCCTTTGGATCTTGAACCCTTCAGGATAATCCTGCTTCAAGCCGGACTGAGAACATCCGCGCCGGGATTTTACATGGATTGAACCTTGCTTCCGTCGACAACGGTAATTCCGTTTTCCTTGAGAAGTGACACGGCACCGTCGATATTGTCGAATCGAAATACCAGCACCGAGTGGCCGTTTCTCTGAACGACCAGGGAGTACATGTATTCCACATTGATGCCGGCCATGGTTAATATGGAGAGGATCCGGTGAAGGCCGCCGGGTTTATCTTCCACCTCGACGGCAACGACACTGGTCTTTCCGACGCTGAAACCGTTTTCCTTCAGCACCCTTTCCGCTTTGGCGTTGTCGTCGACGATTAGTCGCAGTACACCGAAATCAGAGGTGTCGGCGACGCTCAGGGCCCTGATGTTGACATTGGCATCACTTAAAATGCCGGTGACCTCTGCAAGGCGGCCGGCCTTGTTCTCCAAAAAAACGGAAATCTGTTCAACTCGCATGTCGTCCTCCCTGACGGAATCGATTTATTGTTTTAGATCCTAAATTTTCCGGTTGTCAACAACTCGTACGGCCTTTCCTTCACTCCGGGCGATGCTTTTGGATTCCACCAAAGTCACCTTGGCGGATACCCCCAGATAATCCTTTATGTTTTTAGAAATCTTTTTGGCCTCGTCCTGAAGGATCTTGACTTCATCGGAAAAAAGCTTTTCTCCGACCTCCACCAAAACCGACAATACGTCCAGATTGTCGATACGATCGACAATCAGCTGGTAATGGGGCGCCACGCCTTCAAAACCCATCAGGACGCTTTCAATCTGGGAGGGAAATACATTCACGCCCCGAATAATCAGCATATCGTCGCTCCGACCGCTCACCTTGTTCATTCGTACGTGGGTTCGGCCGCAAATGCAGGGCTCGGGATTGAGCGAAGTGATATCGCGGGTCCGGTAACGAATGACCGGAAAAGCCTCCTTGGTGATGGAAGTAAAGACCAGCTCTCCGGTTTCCCCATAGGGAAGCACTTCTCCGGTTTCCGGGTTAATGATTTCCGGAATAAAATGGTCTTCGAAAATATGCAGGCCCTTTTTGGCTTCATGGCATTCCATGGCCACACCGGGTCCCATGACCTCGCTTAACCCGTAAATATCCACGGCCGATAGGTAAAGTTTTTCTTCCAGTTCCGTTCGCATTTTTTCGGACCAGGGTTCGGCACCGAAAATTCCGAATTTAAATTTAAAATTTTTGAAAGACTCCCCGACCTCCTCGGCCACCTCGGCAAGATGGAGCGCATACGACGGGGTGGAAGTCAGAATGGTAGGGCCGAAATCTTTCATCAAAACGATCTGCCGTTTGGTGTTACCACCGGAAACCGGAATCACCGAAGCACCGAGTTTTTCGGCACCGTAATGAACACCCAAACCGCCTGTAAACAACCCATAACCGTATGCGTTATGGATGATATCGCCACGTCCTGCGCCCCCCGCAGACAGGGCGCGAGCCATCAACTCCGCCCATGTTTTGATGTCCCTTGCCGTATACCCGACCACAGTGGGTTTGCCCGTGGTACCGGAGGAAGCATGAATCCGGACGACATTGTCCATGGGTACCGCAAACATGCCGAAGGGATAATTATCCCGCAGGTCCGCCTTCGTGGTGAAGGGCAGTCGCTTTAAATCGTCCATAGACTTGATGATGTCCGGTTTTACGCCGCTTTTTTCGAAGTTTGCCCTGTAAAAAGGCACATTGTAATAGGCGCGCTCAACGGTGGCTTGAAGCCTTCTTACCTGAATGTCTTCAAGGTCCTCCCTCGGCATGGTTTCAAAGCCGATATCGAGAATCATTGGGGAATCCTCCAGTTCGATGAATCATCTATATAATTAAGGGTTATCCCTTAAATCCGCCTTTAAATTGAGGTTTTCTTTTTTCCAGAAATGCCGCCGTGCCTTCCTTGGAATCCTGTGAAGCAAAGCAAAGGGCAAATTCGTTCAGCTCGATTTCGCAACCATTGGCCAGGTCAACGTTCATGCCGTTATTAACTGCTTTTTTGGCGGCTCTGAGGGATACCACGCCCTTTTCGGCAATGGCTTGGGCTGTTTTATAGACTTCTTCCATCAAGGTTTCGGAAGAACATACCCTGTTGACCATTCCCATGGCGGCGGCTTCTTCCGCGGATACCATCCTGCCGGTAAAAATCAACTCCTTGGCCATTCCCATACCGATGGACCGCGGACCCCGCTGCGTGCCGCCGAAACCCGGAATCAACCCGAGGTTGATTTCGGGAAATCCGAATTTGGCGTTGGTCGAGGCGTAGATGAAGTCCGATGACAGTGCGATTTCATTCCCACCGCCCAGGGCGAAACCGTTTACCGCAGCGATGACCGGTATCGGCAATTCCTGAAGCCTGTTGATTACGGATTGTCCCTTTTTTCCGAAAAGCATGGCTTCAAGGGAATTGAACCGGGCCAGTTCGGTGATATCCGCACCGGCCACAAAGGCCTTTTCCCCGGCGCCGGTAAGGATCAGCACCTTAATGCCTTCATCGTTCATGACGACGGTCAGTACATCGCCCAATTCACCGAGAAGCTCTGAATTCAAGGCGTTTAACGCCTTTGGACGATTGAAGGTGATCAGGCCGATCCGGTTCTCAACTGAAAAAAGAAGATTGTTGTAGGTCATTGTCTACCCTCCGGTCTTTTTGTTGGGGTTCATGAAATTCGATGGGCATGTATCATTTCAAGGCCCGTGTCGTCAACCGGTTGTTCCATTTTTTCGCTTTAAAGTTGAGATTTTGCCGGGGCTTATCTCTTTGACGTATTGCATGATGCCTTTGGCGATGGCATCGCAGATATGTTCCTGATACTGGGAATCGGACAGGCGCTTGCATTCCCGGGGATTGCTGATAAAGGACGTTTCAATGAGAATCGAGGGCATCTGGGCGCCTAATAGAACATAGAACGGCGCCTGCTTGACCCCATTGTCCTTGACATGGGAGTATTGGTTTTTCAGGCCGCGGAACATGGCATCCTGGACGCTGGCGGCAAGTCTGCTGGATTCATTGATCTTGGCATTCTGCATAAGATCGGACAGGATGGAATGAAGATCGCTGATATTCTTTGTGGATGTCGCATTTTCACGGGCCGCCAAACGGATGGCATCATCATCGGTTGCCAGATTGAGAAAGAACGTTTCCAGGCCATATACATTCCGGCTTTCGTGGGCATTGGCATGGATGGATACGAACAGATCCGCATTCTGCGTATTGGCAAAGGCCGTCCTCGCCTCAAGTGAAATATATTTATCCCTTTCCCGGGTGAGAAGTACTTCGCAGCCCAGATTCTCCTTAATCTTCTTCGAAAGTTTCCGGGCGATTTGAAGGGTGATATCTTTCTCGAGCACGGATCTCTGGTAGCCCATGGCCCCGGGATCCTTCCCGCCGTGACCCGGGTCGATCACAATTCTGCTGACACCCAGGGCAAGCTGTTTTGCCAGGGCACTGGAGGGGACTTTTCCTTTTTTGCCGGGGTCCTTTGGTTTAAATGCGGTTACCGGTTTTTTCTGGGCTACACCCCACACGTCGATCACGATGCGGAAAGGCTCCTGCAGATGAAATATCTTGTACGATTCAAACGATTTGATATCAATGACCACCCTCACCAGTTCGTTGGTGAACTGACCGGCCCGGATCCCGCTTAACAGGTTGTCGTCAACGGGGATGGCTGTTTTGATGCCCTTTCCCAGCACGCTGTCCCCCAGATCCAGGTATAATCGCCGCGGCTTGTTGTTGGAAGGATCCTCTTTGAGCAAATGGGGTTCATAGGTCACCTTCCGGTCCGCATCCACAACTATCCGGGTATAACTCGGATTGGACCAGCATCTGATTTCCCTGATTTCCGCCTTTTCACTGGACAAGCGGTTGGGACCCTGTTCTTTCTGCCGATAATCTTCACCTGCGGGTGGAACAGGATATGAACCCGTATCCGAGGCCGTCGATTCCGTGGTTTCGCATCCTGGATGGGATTTACAGAGTCGATCCCTCATGTCCACGGCCTTTTGACGGTACTGGCTCTGGGGATAATCCGAAATCACCATTTGATAAATCTCAAGGGCCTTTTCGCGGTCGTCGTCCCTGTAAGAAATACCCGATAATTCTTCATACAACACCCCCGTCCTGTACAAACCGGCGGCGGCCCAGGGACCGCTGGTGTCATGACGGTATACGGCATCGAATTTTTCGAGGCAGTTGAACCAGTAACTTCGATATTTTTGTTTCTCGGGGCTTGCCTTGAGCTGATCGTAACAATTTTTGGCTGTCTGAAATTTAGTTCTGGCCTCGTCATCCACATCCGGTGAGGATGAGATCCGGACCTTGCCCGACGCTTTCAGAGCGGATACGGCGCTGATCCCGTTCAATGCCGTATCCCGGTACCGGCTCTTGGGATAGCGCTTGATGATACGCTCAAAGGCATCCAGAGCTTCTTTCTTATCCTCCCTGTGGGAAAATTTCAGATACATCTGCCGATACAAATCACCCGACATGTACAGGGCGGCCGCAGCCCACGGGCCGTTGGGTTCCATTTGATAAACAGCTTGAAACTCCTTGACGCAATCGATCCAATGGTCCCGGTGTTTCTGCATTTCCGCATTGTTCCGGAGCTTTTTATAACGCCCCTCCGCCTCCACATACTGATCTTTTGCCGTCTTCCCCGAGGATATTCCTGCCGAAACCAGAACCAGGAAAACAGCGGCCAGGGTTATGAACATCCTAGGTGTTTTGAGTATCCAGAGGGTTTTCATCACGTCCGTAATTTTCTATGCGCCGTTTTCATTGAAGGCTTTTGGTCTTCTCAACGATATCATTCAGGCAATTCATCGCATCCATGGGCGTCATTTGTGAAATATCGATCGTTTTCAACGCATCCAGAATAACGCTCTCGGGTTTATTAAACAACGACAGTTGAACCTGATGTCTGTTTGAACCGGGTTTTCCGGTTTTGGGAAATTCAATGTCATTGGTCACATGTTCTTCATTTTCGATTCGATACAGCACTTTTTTTGCGTGCCGGATCACGGGATCGGGGATGCCGGCCAGCCTGGCCACCTGAATGCCGTAACTCCGGCTTGTCCCTCCCTCAGCCAGTTTTCTCAGGAAAATAATTTCATCGTTCCATTCCTTAACCGCCACATGGAAATTCTTGACTCTTTTTCTGACCCTGGAGAGATCGGTCAGTTGATGGTAGTGGGTGGCGAACAGGGTTTTTACCCCGCAGCCGTGCAAATCATGTAAATAGGCTGCAACAGCCCAGGCGATGCTCAGGCCGTCGAAAGTGCTTGTGCCCCTGCCGATTTCGTCCATGATCACCAGACTGTGCCGTGTCGCGCAATTGAGGATGCCGGCTGTTTCCTGCATTTCCACCATGAAAGTGCTCTGACCGGCGGACAGGTTGTCCAGAGCACCCACCCGGGTAAAAATCCGGTCGATAATGCCGATGGACGCTTTTTTCGCCGGAACAAAAGACCCCATCTGGGCCATCAGCACGGTCAGCGCGACCTGCCGTAAAATGGTGGATTTTCCGGCCATGTTCGGCCCGGTAATCATCAGGACCTGGTTCTCTTCATTGTCCATGACGATGGAATTGGGGACGAAACGCTCCCCTTCAATCATTTTTTCAATGACCGGGTGCCTCCCGTCTTCGATCATGATCCTGCCGTCGGTGGTAATCCGGGGACGGTGGTAATCATTCCGGTCGGCTGTTTCAGCCAGTGCCAGAAGGCAGTCCACGACTGCTATAAATTCGGCCGTTTCCTGAATGGATCGGTTATGGGCCATGACCCGTTCGCGGATTTCGTTAAAAATCGCGTACTCCAGCGTCATCCTTCGGTCTTCGGCGGAAAGGGCTTTGGTTTCAAATTCTTTAAGCTCCTCCGTAATGTAGCGTTCCGCATTGACCAGAGTCTGTTTGCGGACAAAGGTTTCAGGGACCGAATTAGAATGGGTTCTGGGTATCTCGATGTAATAACCGAAAACCTTATTGTATCGGACTTTTAATGAATTGATGCCGGTGGCCAGTTTTTGTTCGGTTTCCATTCTGGCCAGCCATCCTTTGGCATTTCCGCTGATATCGATCAATTCATCCAGCTCGGGATTGAACCCGGGTTTGATCATTCCCCCCTCATTGATGACAGCCGGCGCGTCTTCCCGGATGGAACACCGGAGAAACTCCTTAAGTTCATTCAAGGGTTCAATATCGATTTTCCAGGCATACAACGCCGACGAAAAATTCCCCAGCAACGTCTTGATGAGGGGCAATATCTCAAGGGAACGCTCCAAGGCCAGCATGTCCCGCGCGTTTGAATGTCCCATGGCGATCTTTCCGGACAAGCGGGAAAGATCATGCACGGACTTCAAACAATCCCTGATGTCCCGGGTCACCGGCATTGCCGCAACAGCCTCGGTCACGGCGTCAAGCCTCGATTCTATCAATGGACCTTCCACCAGGGGGTATCTCAGCCAGTTTTTCATCAACCTGCCGCCCATGGCCGTAACCGAGCGGTCCATGATGTTTAAAAGGGTCCCCTGCCTGGAACCCGAGCGAAGGTTCTGAACCAGCTCCAGGTTTCTGCAACTATTTTCGTCGACAAGAAGGAAGCGGTCCAGAAAATAGGTCTCGATCCCTTTTAAATGCGCGAGATCCTGCTTCTGGGTTTGGCGGACATACTGAAGAAGCGCCCCTGCGGCGCCTACACCGGCCTTTAATCCTTCGCAGCCGAACCCCTCGAGGGAAAGGGTTTTGAAATGATCCAGCAATTTTTTCCGGCTTCTTTCATATTCAAAGGCATCCCCCTCCAGGCGGCCGATAAAGGTCTCGGGAAACTTCTTGAGGATTACGGAAACAAAGAGATGGTTTTCCGGTACATCGGGGAGCAGGATTTCACTGGGAGAAATTCGTTGCATTTCATCCACGATCATCGCCTGATTTTTGGATTCGGTCAGACGGAAACCACCGGTGGAAACATCGAGGGATGAAATCCCTACAATATCCTCTATGCAGCATAACGAAAGAATGAAGTTGTTTGTCCTTTCGTCGAGAAACTCGTCTTCCAGAATCATTCCCGGGGTGACCACACGGACGACTTCCCGTCTGACGAGCCCTTTGGCCTGGGCCGGATCTTCGACCTGATCGCAGACGGCCACTTTCATCCCGTTCTCAATGAGGCGTGCGATATATCCCTTCGCAGCCCTGTAAGGAACACCGCACATGGGGACGGGGACATTGTCGTTTTTATTTCTGGAGGTCAACGTAATTTCTAAAATTCTTGAAGCGATCTCGGCATCCTCGAAAAACATTTCATAAAAATCACCCATCCGATAGAAAAGAACAGCATCGGGATGCTCCTTTTTGATGGAAAGGTACTGGGTCAACATGGGGGTGATTTTAAGCGTCATAAAATTTCAACAGGTCAAAGGAAATATCTCTGGTTCACATCTCCGGGGTATCGGGTTTTATGCTTTTATCCGGTTGTATCACTTCAACAGGCTCGTCGGCTAAAGGCGCCGCAGTCGTTTCAACGGCCTGCCGGCTTTTCTCCAGAATTTTTTTCCCCAGAACGTCTTTTTCCATTTCAAACTTGGCAATAATATCCCCGAGGGAATTGATTTTCTGATTCAGGGACTTTATCATCTGGCCGGATTTCCATCTGGCATAAAGGCTTGAACCATAGGCGATAAAAAATCCGAGAAGGAAAAATATCAGGAAAAACACGGCGAGGTATTGTTGGGGAATCTCGATTTTTTCAATCACGAAAAGATCGATCCCCAATTTCTGCTGTTGAAAAAACAACTCCTGATTCTGAAAGATCAGCAAACCGAAAAATCCGAGGATGATCAGCCCTGCGACCCATTTGGCTTTGTTCATTTCGTTTCTCCCGTCATTTTGTCCCCTGCATTCAAACCAAATCCGCAAAATGGGGTTTCAAATTTTGATAGGTGGCTTCCAGATGCTCGGGAATGACCCGAACGTCGGCGAAAACCGTCAGTGCGTTGGTGTCGCCGAACCAACGCGGGACAATATGAAAATGAAGATGTTCCTCCACGCCCGCGCCGGCGACCTTGCCGAGATTAAGTCCCACATTGAATCCATCCGGATGCATGACCTCTTTTAAAATGCCGACCGACCTCTGAACCGTAAGCAGAAGTTTCCCCATTTCCGTCTCGCTCAACTGATCGAGACGGGAAATGTGCCGGACGGGCGCCACCAGAAGATGACCGTTGATGTAAGGGAATTTGTTCATCACCACCATGGTGTCCTTCCCTTTGAACAGCGTCAGCTCATCATGCTTTCCCAAGGCGTTGCAAAACACGCACCCTTGATCCTTCCCACCCAGTATATATTCAATGCGCCATGGCGCCCACATGGTTTCCATCGATCTCCCCGATGCCCGTTGAATTCTAATCCAGGATTCCGTCTAAACTATTTAAACTACTTTTTTATCCTTAAAACTTCAAGGTTTTTTTCCCTTTCCGGAAATGACTTCCAGGTCACCCCAGGCGCCAAGGACATCGTTTACAATAACGACCACTCCCAGAACGCCTTCTATTTTTCCGCCCATAGAGATGGCATCTTCTATGTCCCTCGAATTTCGGACCTGATTTCCGATGGCGGTGGCCGCTGCATCGGCAAGAGCGCAGGACCTGGATTTCACGCAGACTGCGTCGGCCTTTCCCAGACTCAGAGAATGCCCGAAGGTGCCCGATGATGTACATAAAGACACCGGAAACCGGGAGGAATCAATGCGAAGGGCGATCCTGAGGCTCAATGGAGAATTGCCGGCATATATGCCCACATCCACCGGCTCGTTTGTCTTGATAAAGACATCTCCTCCGTTTTCGATCATGACCTCATCCGTATGCTCCAACAGGTCCATCCCGACCCGCTCGGCGATAGAGCCGGCAACCGCGGCCATGGGGCCTACCCCGGCGCTGACGCCTGCATCCACCATATCCCTGATAATTTCGGGACAAAGGTCCTTATTCCGCCATGGTACCAATGAAACTGCAAATTCCGGGTTCCGGCTGATGTAGTTCTCGATAAATCCCCGGTAATGGAGCACTCTTTCGGTGGCAACGGAGGAAAGGTCTTTGCGGGAATGAACGTAAAGGTCTGTTTCCTTGACGATCACCCGAAACGGGGTCAACCGGCTCTTTCTGATGTGGTTTCTGTAAGTCCGATCGGTTTCCATCTTAAAATGAAATCTTCCCGGGTCTCAATTTTTCCGGACACTGGCTCAGAAAATAGCTGTCTGTCATCCCGGAGATAAAATCCCTCACGATTTCAGCATCCCGATGGTTCATTACATAGGATTCGTTTTTATTTTTCAAAAAACCTGAAAATATCACCGAGGATTTGTTTTGTTTTTTAATGTCGGCAAGATACCGTTCGAAAAGCATTTCATACAAAAACCGGATATTCCCGAGATGTTGTTTGATTTTGGGGTTCAGATAAATCTGCTCGAGGTTGAAGTTCTTAAGGGTTTTAAGGGCTTCCGACACCTCATGGCTGAAGGCCGCGTAACCCTTTTGCCAGCAGGCTTTTATAACATCCGTAACCAGGTTGTAGACAATGGTGCCGTTGGTATCTCCCAGCAATCGAACCGATTCCCCGGGAAGATCCTTACGGTTGATCAATCCCAAACGAATGGCGTCTTCAAGGTCACGGCCGATATAACTGATCGTGTCGGCCATACGGACCACGCACCCTTCCAGGGTCATGGGGACCCGTTTAAATTCGGGATCCTGCATTTTTTTGCGTACTTCCCGGTCAAGCGTTTCAAATGTTTTGTTTTTATCGGGTTTTAACATCAGATCGTGAACCTCTCCATCGTGGCAGAGAATTCCATCCAGGGTCTGCAGGCATAAGTTCCACCCCCTGCCGTCCCGTTCCACCTTATCCAGAAACTGTATGCTCTGATTGCTGTGGCAGAAAGATCCGATGCCGGAGGCCACGCAAAGATCGGACAAAATCCGTTCACCTTCATGACCGAACGGGGGGTGACCGATGTCGTGCCCCAGGGAAATGGCTTCGATAAGGTCTTCATTCAAGCCCAGAAATCGCCCGATGGTCCGGGCAATCTTGGACAGTAACTGAACGTGAAGCACCCGGTGAGTGATGTGGTCGTTATGAATCAGATAAAACACCTGGGTTTTATCGATGTAGCGGGTATAGGCCAGTGAATGCAGTATCCGGTCGACATCGAGGGAAAAGGTCTGGCGATATCCCGATTCCGCTTTTTCGTCAAAGGTCCGACGAACGGCCATTCTGCTCTGCGTCGCTGCAGGCGACAGCAGATCGGATTCACGGGCGTTTAAACTTTCCCTGATTTCTTTCAGGTCAACACCGATTTCGGATAACCCGACATTGTCCATTCTCAATTGTCTTTTTCGTTTTTAAAGGTCTGTCCACAATTTCGCCGATCATACAAAATATCACCCATCCGCACAACATCAACCTGGACCTTTCAAAACAAAAACAACGGGATCAATGTCGACGTCCACCCAGAAACGGTCGACCTTTATGGTTAAGCCCGCGCCCTTTTCGTCAGCTACGGAGAGAAAGAACGGGATGTCATAGGCGTTGACGAGCGTAGTGTCATCCAACATGATGCGGTACAGTAAAATTCCTTCAGGATTTAAAAATTCGATCAGGCCGGCCCGGATGTGATCCGGGTTCAGATATATTTTTTCAATGTTTCCGGTTTCTTTTTCCAGAACATAAAGAATGGAACCGCCATCCGGGCCCTTGGTCACCAGTGTCGCCGCACTGAACTCGGATATGGGAATCCTTCCCATGAGCAATTCGGAAACGGTGGATAGCGGCAGAGGGATTTTAAGGAGTTGTTCAAGGCTGTTGTCTTTTAAACGGCGCTTATGGAATTTCTTTTCCAGATGAGACAGAAAATAAATCCACTCTCCGTCGCTTGAAAAACTTGAGATGGGTTGCCCGTGGATCCCCAGTATTTCAAGCCTGATTCTTTCGGGAGAATCCCCGATCCACACCATCCGGCTTTTCAGGGAAAGGTCATCCCGCCGGATCTCAAGGCTTCCGACACCCTTGTAGGTCGAAAGGCCGGCATTCACGTTCTTGATTTTTTCAATGAGGGGGAGAGCCGCCGATGAATCACCGGGTGATTGCATTCCCAGATGAAATGGATCGGGATGAATTCTTTTGCTGAGGCCGCCACAGGCCGGAAACACCGAAATCGAAAGAATCAGAATAAAAAGGGAACGAAGTTTCATCCGGATCAATTCCCCTCTTCGCATATTTCCCGAATTTTTTTCCGAAGCCCCTCTTTCCCGTTCTGTGCGTTCAACAAGGATTTTTTATAGATGTCCAGGGCTTTTTTCTTGTCGTTAAGTTTGATATAGGCATCCCCGAGGTGTTCCAGGATGGTGGGATCATCAGGAACCAGAGAAACGGCTTTTTCCAGAATTTCCAAGGCTTTTTCGTAATTTCCCTTTTTATAGTAGACCCATCCCAGACTATCGATGATATACCCGTCTTCAGGTTTGTGTTTCAGGGCTTCCTGAACCAGCCGTTCGGCCTCATCCAGATTCTTCCCGAGATCCGCATAGGTATACCCCAGGTAATTTAAAGCATTGGCGTCTTTGGGGTCCAGACGGATAACGGTCCTCATCATTTCAATGGAATCTTCTTTTTTCCCCCACTTGTCGTATACAATGCCCAGGCGGAAGTACAATTTGTTTTTTTCCGTTACATTCGAAAGCCCCTGTCTTAAAACCGCCTCGGCATCCTCAAAAACCTCCGCCTCTTCATAGAGTCCTGCCAGATACAGGTAAAATTCCGGATTCCCGGGCTGGGCCTTAATGACATCCTTCAGATAGGCCGTAGCCTGATCAATTTTTTCATCCTCCTGATACAAATAAACCACATACCCAACGGCATTGTTGTAAAATCGGGATAATGGATGGATATTTTTCAGATGACGGATGGCCATGTTTCTGTCGCCCATTCCATGATAGGTCATCCCGAGGAGATAATCTATTTCTGAATTTTTCGGCGCGCCCTTTTGCAAATACGTCAACACAACCAGGGCTGATTCAAATTCCCTGCGGTCGATATACCGCTGAATCACGAAGGAAAGAATCTGTTGATCGTCGGGTATTTTCCGGCCGAGATCTTTCAATTTTCTTTCAGCGTCACCGGGGTAACCGGCTTCGTGATAAAAAAGACCCAGTTCCGCGGCCGCCCGGATATCTCCCGGATTGTCGGTGAGTATCTGTTCGTACAGCCGGAATATCTTGTTTTGATACTTCTTTTTACCCTGCCGTTTATACAGATCGACCAATTCATACCTGGCCTCATCGAGCCCGGGTTCCATGTCAAGCGCCTTTAAAAGGTTTTTCTCAGCTTCGGATGTTCTGCCCGTCAGGGCATTCATCTGACCCAGCAGATAATATCCGGCAAAAAAGTCCGGAAACTGCCGGACGAGTTTTTCATAGATCTGAAGTGCGAATTCGGTATTGCCCTCATCCGTATACAAACCACCCAGAATCAGATAAATGTTTTTTTGCCTGGGATCCAGCGATAAGATCTTTTCATAAGCGGACTTGGCTTCATCCAGTTTTTTCGTGGAATGCTTGATCCGTGCCAGTAAAATCAGGTTTTCAACGTCAAGGGGCTGCTCCTTGACCAATTCTTCGATTAAAGCGACGGCGGCCCGGTCATCCTTATTCTGCCAGTAAAGCTGGACCAGTTCCCTTTTCAGCATCATGGAGGAAGGATCGAATTCCATGGCTTTTTTTAAATATTCAATTGCCCTGTCAATGTCCCCGCTTTTTCGGGATATCTGGGACGCGGTGAAATAATAAAACGAATTCTCCGGAAAGACATTTTCTTTCCGCTGGGGCTGTTCAGGGGGCGTCGCGGGTCTGTGGGCCGAACATGCTGAGATGACCGGCAAAATCAACACTACCACCAGGAGCGCCGTAAGCGCTTTTATAGAGTTCAAAGGCATCAGCTAAGATTCCTGTCTGCATAGGCACTGAAATCCGGAATCTCGTCTTTAAAAAATTCCTTCATTTTCTTTATAATATTTTTTTCGATCTGCCGAACTCTCTCCCTGGAGATTTCGTATTTATCACCGATTTCCTGAAGCGTCGCAGGAGAGTCGGAGAATATGCGTTGTTCAAAAATATCGAGCTCACGATCCGTCATGTTTTTTTTGAATTCCTCAATCTTTATGTTTAAAATGCCTTCTATCTCTTTTCTGGCGACGTGGTCTTCTATGGATTCCTCTTCGGAACTGATAAAATCAATCCTTTCCGAATCCGAATCATGTTTGAGGGGCGCGTCGAGTGAAACATCCCATCCGTCAAGACGCTGATCCATATTGATGACTTCCTGCTCGGAAACGCCCATCCTTTCGGACAGCAATTTGGGCTTCGGGTCAAAGCCCTGCTCAATCAGTTTCTGTTTTTCCTTTTTAAGGCGGAAAAAAAGTTTTCGCTGGCCCTGGGTGGTGCCGATTTTGACAAGCCGCCAGTTATCCATGATAAATTTTAAAATATACGCCTTGATCCAGAACGAGGAGTAATAAGAAAATTTTACGTTTTTATAGGGATCGAACTTTCTCACAGCCTGCATCAGGCCGATATTGCCTTCCTGGATTAGATCGAGCAACTGCAGCCCCCGGTTGGCATACTTTTTTGCCACGCTGACCACAAGACGTAGATTGGCCTGCACCAAGGCGTTTTTTGATTCACGGCTGACCTTTTCCCCNNCGATCTTCACGACCAGCCTCAGGTTTGATGTCACCAGCGTATAGGCCGCTTCATTGTCTCCGTATTCCTGGACCCGGATGGCAAGTTCTTTTTCCTTTTCCCGGGTCAGCAGTTTATATTTACCAAGCTCGGAAAGATACCGCTGCAGCGGGTCAAAGCGGACAATANNATCGTTCGGCGATATCCTCTATAGGCCCGGCCGGAGCGTCCTCATCATCGATATCGGTTTCATCCGGATTTTGCTTGGGGAGTTTTTCCATATCTTCTTTCATATGTGCTTTTATCCCTATCCATCCCGGGGACAGGACCTGATTTTAGTATGGACAACCCGAAAAACATATGGTATGCACTGCCGTTATCAAATGCGCCTGTAGCTCAGCTGGNNGGATAGAGCAACGGACTTCTAATCCGTAGGCCGCAGGTTCGAATCCTGCCAGGCGTACCATAAGAACAAAGGATTGACCGAAAGCGGTTAATCCTTTTTTGATGTCGGACAATAAATTGAAATATAAATTTATTTCAAAGGAATTCCAATACCGTATCAAGTTTTTTTTCCCGGAAAGCGTAAGTCTTATGTATCTACCAGAGTTAGGGGATATAGGCAACAGTAATTATGTCCCGGCTCCGTATGCAGACTGCCGTCTTTCCGGGAATCGATGCCGGAAGCCGATATGAGAGCCACCATTCCTGAGCATTTGAAAAAATTGAAATCAATCCTTTTTGATCAATATCTGCTCTATATTCTGGTACCGATGGGATTTATCTATGAATTTCTGGTGACCCTCCCATTTTTAATTTTATGTACACTGGATATTTTTTTGCAAAAAAGAGATTAAATTCCGATAAAATCTCTGGAGAAACCAAATTATCCACGTGGACCCACAGGTGGAGACCGGTTTATGGCCAATACCACTGTTTTCCTCGTCGACGACCATGCCGTTGTACGCGACGGGCTTGCCGCTTTGATTAATTCCCAGCGCAAGCTTCAGATTGTCGGATCAGCCGATGATGGTAAGGAAGCTATCCGCCGGATACCCCGAATAAAGCCGGATATCGTTCTCATGGACATTTCCATGCCCACCTTAAACGGGATCGATGCAACCCCGCAAATCCTCAAGAACTCTCCCGGAACCCGTGTTATCATATTGTCCATGTATGACGACATCGAACATATTTTCCGTGCCCTTAAAGCCGGGGCCCAGGGATACCTGCTGAAGGAATCCGCCGGTCAGGAAGTCATCCAGGCCATTCGCAAAGTCTATTCCGGCGAAAGATACCTGAGCCAGAAGGTTTCATCGCAAATCACCGATGACTTAATCAATAACCGGGTTCATGCTGAAAAGCATAATCCACTGGATTTATTGAGCATAAGAGAAAGGGAGACGCTTCGGATGGTGGTTGAGGGAAAATCCAGTCATGAAATATCCAAAATGCTTTTCCTTTCCCAAAAAACAGTGGAAACTTATCGCAGCAGACTGATGGACAAACTCGGCATCCATGATATCCCGGGACTTGTCAAGTTTGCCATTCAGAACGGCATAACCTACTTGGATTAACATCATTTTTTTTACACTCAAACCCTTTGGGGAACCTTCGACATGTTCGAAAAAACAGCTCTAACCGGAGACCGTTGATATGAGTACCCATAATGTCGTTTTTTTGGAAGTCCTTGAATGGCTGGATGATACCGGAAAAGCCCTTGTCCACCGCATTCCGGAGAGCGGTTCCGGTGAAATCAAATACGGAGCGCAGTTAACGGTCCGGGAAAATCAGGCGGCGGTTTTCTTTTATCAGGGCAAGGCCGTTGAAGCCTTCGGCCCCGGGCGCCACACGCTGAAAACCGGCAACATCCCTATTCTGACCAAGCTCATCAGCATTCCCTGGGCAATGACCAGCCCCCTTCGGGCTGAAGTGTATTTCGTCAATATGAAAGTGTTTACGAATTTAAAATGGGGGACCCGTGACCCCGTGGCTTTTAAAGACGCCGAACTGGGACTGATCCGGTTAAGGGCCTTTGGCGTATTCAACCTCCGGATCATCCAGCCGGTATTGTTCATCAACCGTTTGGTGGGCACCCAGGGGTTTTTCACAACGGACGAAATTGAGGATTATCTGAACCAGGTCATTGTTTCCAGATTCAATGACTACATGGGGGAAAAAATAGACTCCATCCTGAATCTGCCGGAGAAATACAGCGAGCTTTCCCAGGGCCTGGTCGAATGCCTGGCAGAGGACTTCAGCCATTTCGGCATGGGATTGACACATCTTTATATCAACGCCATCACCCCGCCCACGGAAGTACAGAAAGCCATTGACGACAGGAGCCGGCTGGGGGTTTTTGACGATATGAACAAGCTCATGCAGATGAAAGCCGCCATGGCCATGGAAAATGCGTCCCTTGGGGGGGAAGCCGGAGAAGGCGCCGGCGTGGGGTTGGGTGCAGGCATCGGCCTGATGCTCCCCGCCATGTTCGCCCAATATTTTACGGGCAGGAACCGGAACGGTCAACCGCCGGGCGAAGCCCCTTCCGCAAAATGCCCGGATTGCGAAAAGACCATTCCACCGAACGCCAGATTCTGCCCCTTTTGCGGCCATCAGCAACTGGTTTTCAGGCAATGCGCCCATTGCGGAAAAAATTTAACCCCCACTGCAAAATACTGCTCCCGGTGCGGGCATCCTGCTGAACAGATACCGAAACCTTGGGTTTGCACAAATTGCGGCCTGGAAAATTTAGCGGAAGCGATTTTTTGCAACCACTGCGGAGAGAAGCATTAATTTACACATCGAACATCAATGCCCCCAATGCGGAGCGCCGGCCGTCCTTAAAGAGACGGATCATCTTTTTTTCTGTGATTTCTGCAGGGTCAAGTCCTATCTGATTCCCCGGGATATTTTCCGCTACGTGCTGCCGAACAAGGCGCCTGAAGGAAAACGCCTGATTTATTTCCCTTACTGGAGGTCCAGGGGAATGTTCTTTTCCATCTGCGGAAACGGCATTACCGATCGTTATGCGGATATGAGTCACCAGGCCGTAAAGTCCTCTGTTTTCCCTGTCTCAGTCGGACTTCGGAGCCAGGCCCTTAAGCTGAAATTCGCTTCGGCAGCATATGACGGTCATTACCTGAAGCCCGCATTCCCGCTTAAACAGGTTATGGAGATATTTAGGAACCGGTTGAGCATGGAAGTTTCACCGCCGATTTTTCACCAGGATTACATCAACGAAACCTTAAGCCTGATTTATTCCCCGTTTTACAGGGACGATAAAATTTACGACGCCGTGTTAAATCGGCCTTTAATGCAGGATAACCCGGAAGGGTTCGATTTATCTCCAATTTCTGAGGAATCGCCGGACTGGAAGATCGATTTCCTGCCGACTTTGTGCCCCCATTGCGGCTGTGACATGGAAGGTGATAAGGATTCCATTGCCCTCTCCTGCAAAAACTGCAATTCCGTCTGGAAACCCGGGAAAAACGGCTTTACAAAGATCGATTTCGCTACCATTCCAATGACGGGTGATGATATTGTCCACCTTCCCTTCTGGAGGATAAAGGCCAAACTCTCAGGCGTAAAGCTGGATTCCTACGCGGATCTGGTGAAAGCCGCCAACCTGCCGAAAGTGGTCCAGAAGGGATGGGATGAAATGGATTTCAGGTTCTGGGTGATGGGGTTTAAAGTAAGGCCCCAGAAATTTTTATCCATCGCAACAGGCATGACCCTGGCCCAGCCCCGGGAAAAGATGGTTTCCGAACTTCCGGCCGGCTCTTTATTCCCGATCACCTTCCCCCTGAAGGAGGCGATTAAAACCCTCAAACTCTGTCTCGGCGGATTTATCAGGCCCCGGAGACCCTTTTTTTCCATGATCGGAGACGTCTCCGTAACACCGGTAAGTTATCGCCTGGTCTACGTTCCCTTCCGGGAAAAACAGCACGAGTTTATCAATTCCGCTTATTGCCTGGCCATGATAAAAAATCACCTGTCGATGGCCCGGAATTTATAATCCTCTGTCCTTTCCGGCGGCGGGTTTTTTGAGTTATTTGGTCATAAAGCGGTTAAACGGATTTTTGCGCACCACGGCTGAAATCAGGCGATTGATCACCACAAGAACCTCCTCCAGTTTGAACACGTAACCGGCCAGGGCAATAAATGCGAGGAAAATAAGGGCCATCGCCATTGAAATAAAAAGACAGCCGGAAACGGACCCCGTATTCACCATGGTCGAAAGGTATTGTTTAATCCATTCCAGAACCAGCCCCAGGGGAATGCTCAGGAGGATGATCTTAACGAAAAAACCATATACGGATGCCGCTCCCCGGTTGGCTGTTTTCCTGCTCCATGTGGCGAAGAGCAGAAGGGTTTGGAACAGCACGGAAAAGGAAATAGCCAGGGCAATGCCCAAAACCCCCCATAAATACATCCCTCCCACATATAAAGGAACGCTGACCATTACGGCGAGGGTCCCGAAAAGAGCGGGAAACAGGGTGTTCTGCACGGCGTAATAACCCCGGACCACAATGGTCTGGGCGGAAAACGCGAATGTTCCCACCAGTAGACAGGCCAGGATTTGCGATGTGATCCGGGTGGCCTCGGCATCGAATTTTCCCCTTTGAAAAAGCACCAAAACGATTTCATGCCGCAGTACCATGAACAAAACGGAAATGGGGATGACCACCGACAGAAGTTTCAGGGTCCGGTTCAGAAGATCGTTCATTTGATCGATTTTGTTTTCGGCGGCCAATTTGGCCATGAACGGAAAGGAGGCGACACCCACAGCCTGCCCGAAGAGACCCACCAGAATATACATCACCCGGATGCCGTAATTCAATCCGGCGATATTTCCTCTGGGCAGAAAGGACCCGAAAAACTTCATCAGGATTTCCGTCGAAAACGTCATGGTCAGACCCAGCATCAGGGGCAGCGTGAGCCGGATATAGGTTTTCAGGTCAGGGTGAAATACGTTAAACCAGGTACGATACACCATCCCCGCTTTTCGGGCTCCCCACCACTGCAAGAGAAAATTCCCCCCGAAAGCCCCGGCCAGCACCCCCCAGGCAAACCCCTCCATGCCCATTCGGGGCCCCAATAGAACGCCGCCGGCGATAATGCCGATATTGTAAATGAGCGGGGCAAATGCCGGTATGACAAATTTTTCCTTTGAAAATTGAACGGCGGAGAACAAACCCCCGGTAAAAAAGAAAAACTGAGCGGGCATGATGATTCTTGTCATCCTTACGGCGCTCTGCTTCAGCAGGGGGTCATCGGCCAGGCCGGGTGCCAGCAGATCTATGAGATAAGGCGTAAAGCCCGTGGCCAGTGCGATGAGCACAAGCATCAGGCATCCAAATATGTTTAAAATATTTGAGAAAACCCTCCACCCTTCATTTTCGTTTTGGGAAACCAGATATTTTGAAAAGATCGGGATAAACGTAACGGACAAAAATCCGCTGGCAAGGATGTGATTGAGGATCTCCGGAACGACGAATGCAACCTGATAGGCGTCCACATCACCACCGGCCCCCCCGATATAGGCGATGATCATTTCCCTGAACAGCCCGATCACCCGGCTCAGAAAAACCGAAAACATCATGATCAGGGAAGCGATGCCGATATTTTTAAACTGGGACGCGGCCATTTTTCTTTCGGGATTCTTTGACGGGATAAAATGAGGCTTTTATATTTCCGATCGGCCGGGATGTCCACAAAAATATGAGGTTTTGAGAAAAACCGCTGAAAAGGCGTCACCGGAAATTCCGGGCAATGGATCCCTGCCATTTTATCTCTGGACATCACAAAGGGTACTGGATGAAGAATTCCCGGCAATTTCATCCTATCAACCTTATCTTGACACCTGAATCATTTAGGCCTTATATATGATCATACGATAAACCGGTTCGGCGAAAAGCCATTGAATTTTTCAGCATTAACGGTTTGTTCAGCGAATGAGAGGCAATACGGTTAATCATGGCAAGTCTTAAAATCAGAATTTTTACCGTGGAAAAAGAAAAGCCCAAAACCACGATTTCAGTGCCGCTCGGTATTTTAAAAATCGCCTCAAAAATGATCCCCAAGAAACTGGTTTCGATGTTATCGGACAAAGGTCTCGATGTTAATGAAATTCTAAAAGCGGTGATGGAAGAAGACATCCGGGGGGTATTGGCGGAAATTGAGGAACATCAAAAAAACGAAACCATCATCGTCTCCATTGAATAAAAGACAGGAAAAGCCGGAAGCCGGCCTTCTGTTATTTCCGTAAAATAAGGAGACCTTTGAGGCTTGCGGCGTTTCAAAGGCCTCCTTTCCTGCAGTCTCCGGATTAATCCATACCCCTCCAGGTCAAAATTCTGCACAATTCTTCGCGATCCGTTTTCAGGCGATTGACCGGTGAATCGGGATCGGGATACCCCAGGGACAACCCGAGGACGATTTTCTTGCTGGAAGGCAGGTTCAGGCATTTGCGCACCGGGTCCGGGTACATGGCCAGAGCTGCCATGAGGCAGGTGCCGAGTCCCCGGGAGGTGGCCAGCAGGGCGATGTAATTGGCCACGGCTCCGGCGTCGAACACCGAGTAGGACGTGTCCAGGATCTCGTCCATGATGATGTAGACCAGACAGGGCGCCCCGAAGCCGTTGAACATGGAAACAAACTGATTCATGCGGGCTGTGGCATCATCGCGGGCGATGCCGGCCAGTTCAAACAGGCGTTTTCCGGTCATCCGGTACCTGTCCATATAAACTCCTGTGAAGTTATTGGGCATGGTATAATCCGGGTTGGGGGTTGTTCCCTGCATCACCAGGTTCTGGAGCTCCCGGGTGAGTTCGGTTTTGGCCTGCCCCCCGACAACCGCCAGTTCCCATGGCTGGGTATTGCCCCAGGATGGCGCCTTGATGGCGAGATTCAGGATTTCTTCGACCACTGCTTTTTCCACGGGTCTTTCAAGATAGGCTCTGACGCTGATCCGGTCATTAATGGCTTTATCGATGTCCATTCGGTTTCCTTTCATATCATTTCCAGATGAGGTGAATGATCATTTCTCAGGTTTTTTTGCTGCAAACCGTTTTCTAACTTTTAACAACCACGGTTTCAGGAAGCCTGCGGGTCAGGATATCGACGGTTTGTTCCACCATGTCTCTTAAAATCACCGCTGCCGGCTTGATTTCCTTGATCAGACCGGATACCTGGCCTGAAAAAGGCCCCATAAATTCCTTCTTTTCCGCCTTGTTGAACATTTCCACCATGGCCGACGCCAGCAGGACCTGGGTGGGGAAAGGCAATGGGTCGAGCCCCGATTGTTCCCACAAATCGTGGAAACGGTTATACACCGCCCTCGAGGTTTTCCCCGTATAAAGATAGGTACGGCGGGTGTCCTCGTCCGTCGCCTCGATGATGGTCTGTTTCTGAATGTCCAGGGCGCCGCCCTCGGCCGAAGCCAGAAACCGCGTTCCCACCCAGACGCCCACGCATCCCATGGAAAGCGCGGCCGCAACACCCCGGCCGTCTCCGATACCGCCGGCTGCCAGCACAGGGGTCGGATTGCAGATGTCTATGGCCTGAGGCCAAAGGGCAACGGACCCCACCCGGCCCGTATGACCACCTCCTTCGTAGCCCTGGGCCACCACGAGATCAGCGCCGGATTTGGCGATGCGTCCCGCATTTTTGGAATTTCCCGCAATCCCCAATACCTTGATGCCGGCCGCATGGGCATCCGGGACCATGAAGCCCGGGTTTCCCAGACCGGAGCAAAACAGCGGCACCTTTTCCTCGATGCACACCTTTACCGCAGCATGGGGCCGCGATGCGGTAGATCCGAGCTTGTACATCGCGTCGACATCGGGAAGATTCATTTCCTGCTTGATTTTATCCATCCAGTCCCGGTGTTCCTTGGGAAGGCTCTTGAGGATTTCCTTCAGGGGAACCTGGTCGGAACCGGAAACATTCTGATCTCCCTGGCTGACCAACTGGCTGGGAAGCAGAAGATCGACGCCGTAAGGTTTATCCGTTAATTTCTTGATTTCCCGGATCGCCTCCCGCATTTCCTCAACCGTGTAGCCGGCGGCACCAAGAACGCCCAGCCCGCCCGCCTCGGATACCGCCACCACCAGTTCCACGGGCGCACCGGTTTTTTCCCCGATCAGGCTCGGTCCCATCCCCGCGCTCAGGATGGGATAATCAATGCCCAGCATGTCGCACAACTTGGTTCTTAAAATCGGTTTCGCCATGATTTTCTCCTTTATCCAGGTTGACAGGTTCTTTGATTAATTCGTCTCAATATCACCTTCCCTTGAAAACAGGGTTTCTTTTTTCGACAAATGCGGCGACTCCTTCCATAAAATCATCTGAATCACATAAAATCAACTGGCAATAACGTTCAAACCTGAGCTGTTCCGAAAGGGTGTTTTTGGAGGACTCCCGGAAAGCCCGTTTGATGTAGTCCCATGCGCCGGTGGGCCCATCCGCCAGCCTTTTCCCGATAGCCATGGCCTCATCCATCAGCCCATCGTCATCCAGACACTTGTAAATCATTCCCCATTGTTCGGCCTTTTCCGCTGTTATTTTTTCTCCCAGAAAACTTAAGGCCATGGCCCTCGACCGCCCGATGAGCCTGGGCAGCAACCAAGTTGCGCCCATCTCCGGTAATGACCAGGGCCTTGATGGAAGGATCCGAAGAGCACTGCCTGAATGCGTCCCGCATTTCCTCCATCATGGAAACACAGAGACTGTTCAAGGCATCCGGACGATTCAAGGTCAATACTGCAACACCGTTATTGTTTTCAAATATAATTTGTTCGTACTTCTCGGCCATGGTTGATCCTCTCCTCAGAAGCGTACGGGTGCATGGGAATGAAGGCTTGCATCCAAATCACCATGAAACGGGGATGACGTAAAAAAGTATTGAAAAAAAATGAAGCGCGCTTCCCCCCAGGACAAATACATGCCATATGGCATGATGATAGGGCATGCTCTTCCAGAGATAGAAGACAACCCCCAGGGTATATACCAAGCCTCCGAGAATCAGGAGGGTCAGACCTCCGGGCGCGACCGCGGTGATCAAAGGCCTTCCGGCAACGACGATCACCCATCCCATGCCCACATAAAGGATAATCGAAAAAGCCTTCCATTTCTTGTTTATATCGATACTATGGAATGAATCTTTTTTCAATTCAAATCTTCTTAAATTTTATTTGACTAAGCCCGATCCTCCGGATAAAGAAAAGGAAACTTTCAACCCATTCGGAAAGAAAAAGCGACCGGCGCCCAACATGGCCAGACACCCCCTTACACCGGCATATGTGCTTTTCTACGTCCTGTTTTTACCCGATACCTGGCAGGCATTAATCGGAATTGCAGGGTCTTTTCTGTTGATGCCGCGGATTATCCCGGCGGGATTGAACACGGGCGGCAAAATCATCGCTTTTTTGATGATCGCCACGATCCTCTACGCCGCCACGAGACCAGTCGGGAATTGGGTTTCAAAGGGAATGAAAAAGTTTTTTCTCGGGAATAAATCCAAATAGGGAAACCTGGAAAAACCACCCCCCGGTTTCCTCTTTTTATACAGTGAACCCCAATCAAGGAGGACAGCCCGATGTTTGACGTATTGATGACCCCGGAACAAAAAGCGCTTCGTGAAGAAGCACGGGATCTGGTGAAAAGCATCCCTAAACAGATCCTGCTGGACATGGATGCCGACAAGATCAGCTTCCCCACTGAATTTCTTAAAAAAGCCGGACAACAAAACCTCCTGGGGTTAAGATTTCCCAAGGAATGGGGAGGCCGGAACCTGACCTGGGATGAGGAACTCATCACCTTGAACGAAGTCGCCACGCTGGGAATCTGTTTTGCCTGCCAGTACAGCCTGGTTTCCATCGTGGGCGAGACCATCTGTGAATACGGTACCCCGGCGCAGAAGGAAAAATATCTGAAACCCATTCTGGCGGGGAAAATGTTCTGCGCCGAGGCCCTTACGGAGCCCCGGGGCGGAAGCGACTTTTTCGGCGCTGCCACCACGGCCAGGAGAGAAGGCGACCACTATGTCTTAAACGGGCAGAAAAGATTTGTGGTGGGGGCCGAGGGGGCCGATATATTCGCCGTATATGCCAAGACCGCACCGGAAGCAGAGCCCCATAAATCCATGAGCCTTCTCATCGTGGAGAGGGGCGAAGGCGTAACGGTAAAACATGTCTATGGCCTCATGGGGGCAAGGGGGAACGGCACCGGGCGTCTGGTGTTCAAGGATGTCCGGGTGCCGGTGGAGAATATTCTGGGAAAGGAAAACGACGCGACCCGGATTTTCTGGCAGATGATGATCCCGGAGCGGCTTCTTTCAGGCATCACCAGCAGCCGTGCGGCTCTGGATCTGGCCGTCCGGTACGCCAACAGGAGAAAGGCTTTCGGTCAGCCCATCCGGAATTATCAGGGGATTAATTTCAAGGTTTCCGACTGCATCACCAAGCTTGACGCGGTTACATCCTTTGCCCATACCGTAGCCAAAATCGTACAGAACAAGCTGGGACCCGCCGGGTACCGCCGAAGACTGGTTTCCGAGGTGAAAAAATTCTCCACCCAGGCCCAGTGGGAAGTCCTGAACGACTGCATGCAGATCCTGGGCGGCATCGGTTACACCAACGCCTTTCCCGTGGAACGGGAGTTGAGAGGATCCCGGCTTTCCACCATCTGGACGGGAACAACGGAAATTCAGAACATGATCATCCAGCATGAATATTTCAAGGAAGTGCTGGAAAGGGGCATTGAAGGAAGGGACATCGAAGCCGACGTACCCCTTAGCGATGAGGAGTTGGCCGAAGAACGGATCTATGAGTAAACATCCCCGGCCGGTTCGAGGGAACTGGTATCGGGCCGTTTAAACAAAGAATCCCCCCGCAACTGTGTGCGAGGGGATTCCGGTTGAAAAATATAATTTTACTTCTGTGGTGTCAGTGCCGCAAACATGATTTCGTTGACATCGTTGTAGAATCTGGGATTTTCCAGGCTCATGATATCGTTCCATTTTTCGGCCACCTGCTCCGGACTGGGCATATCCGGGAACAAAACCCCCGGACCAGAGAGAACCTGGGATCTGCTGAAATATCCTGCAAATGCATTGAGATAGATCCCGGATTCCTGGCATTGCTCGGAAGCCAGATACAGAACTCCCGGGGTGATGTATTTGACATCCAGTTTCTTGAACATTTCCGGGGGCATGACGTCTTCGGTCAAGCGCGTTCCGGCGCTGGGCATGAGCAGGTTGGCCTTGATGTTGTATTTGGCGCCTTCGAGTTTCAGCACGTTCACCATACCGGCCATTCCCGCTTTGGCGGCGGCATAATTTCCCTGACCGAAATTACCGAACATCCCGGACCCTGATGACGTCAGTATGATGCGGCCGTATTTGTTTTCTCTCATGTTGACGAATGCGGGACGGGTGACATTGAAAGTGCCTTTCAGATGAACCGCGATCACGGCATCCCATTCCTGCTCGGTCATTTTACCGAAGGATTTGTCTCTCAGAATTCCCGCATTATTGATCAGGATATCCACCTTTCCGTAGGTGTTGATAGCGGTGTTGACGATATTCTCTCCGCCCTGGGTTGATGCGACGTTGTCATAATTAGCGACCGCTTCCCCGCCGGCAGCCTTGATTTCATTCACAACCAGGTCAGCTGCAGAGGCAGAGCCTGAACCCGAACCATCCCTGGAACCGCCCAGGTCATTCACCACGACTTTGGCGCCACGTTTGGCCAGTTCAACGGCATAATCTTTTCCCAGACCAGCGCCGGCGCCGGTCACGATGGCAACTCTTCCCGTAAAATCGATCTTCGACATAAGGACATCCTCCTATTTAGTTATGATTTATGGATGGACGCGCATTTAATCAAAATCCAATACTGGCAAAAAGGTTTTTATATGTCAAGAAAAAGGGAAAAATGGCCGTGAATTGATTCCGTCTTCCCGGTCCCCGGGCATTTTGCCGGCTCAAGTTTATATTGACAACCCCTCCTGCAGAAGGTACCGATTGATCCTGAGGATAAGGGTTCATAAGACAATATATCCGGATTCAGGAGGAATTTCATGCTTAAACTCGGAGAAAAAGGCGCCATCATTCAAAGAGACGACAAGACTTACGCCATCGCGCCACACATTCCCTGCGGCATCGTAACCCCGGAATTGTTGCGAAAGCTTGCCGATGTGGCGGAAAAATACAACGCCCAGGCCATGAAAATCACCGGCGCGACGAGAATCGCCATGGTCGGCATCAAGGAGGAGGATATCGACTCCGTGTGGGAAGATCTGGGATTGAAACCGGGTGCGGCGGTTGGCCTTTGTGTGCGCAGCATCAGGACCTGTCCCGGGACCACCTTCTGTAAAATCGGGCAGCAGGATTCCCTGGGAATGGGGATGAAGCTGGATGAACGGTACCATGGGATGGAATTACCGGGAAAACTGAAGATCGCCGTCTCCGGATGCAATATCAACTGCGCCGAATCCTGGGTTCGGGACATCGGTCTTTTCGGAAAACCCAGGGGATGGACCCTGGTCGCAGGCGGCAACGTGGGTTCAAAACCCCGCATCGCCCAGGAGCTTTGTGCGGATTTAAGCGACGACCAGGCCCTGAAATCCATTGAAACCGTCATCACCTTCTATTCGGCCAACGGTAAAAAAGGCGAACGGATCGGAAAGATGATCGACCGGCTCGGTCTGGATGCACTGAAGGCCGCACTTTCCTGAGGAAATCCAAAGCTCCCTTTTCCGGGCTGAAAAATTTTTAAAATAAGCCGTAACATCATTACAGGTGAATTCCGTGGAGGAAAAAAGCCGTACCCGGATCAAGAAAGAGGTTACCGAACTGCAAAAACTGGGAGAGCGACTGGTGGCCCTGCCCCTCCACCAGCTGGAGGCCCTGGCTCTTCCCGAGGAAATCCGCGAAGCCGTGTCTTTTGCCAAAACCATCAAACAGCATGGGGCCTACCGCCGCCAGATTCAGTATATCGGCGTGATCATGCGGCAGTTCGATACGGAACCCATCATCCGGGCCTTCGCGGAAATCGATGCCGCGGGTTATACCAGGGCAATGGAATTCAAACAAATTGAAACGACTCGGGATGAACTCGTATCCGATAACGAGGAACTCCTGGAAGACCTGATCAGACGTTATCCCGAATTTGACCGGCAACGGCTTACAGGACTGATCCGTAACGCCCGGAAGGAAATTTCCCTGGGCAAACCGCCGAAATCTTCCCGAAACCTTTTTCGATACCTTACGGAAGTTATGATATCTAGTTAAGTTTTATATCTTTATATTCATCCCGGTACTCCCCTGTTCCTCCTTGTTCATACCGTCAGCATATTCGACATGCTCATCAAAAAGCATTTCCACTCTCTCCCGATACTGTTCCGGGGTCCGGGACTTTTTTATTTTTTTCAATGCGGTGCCGCAATCGGGAAAGAACAATGAAAAATACTGCCAGAGTCCCTTCATCTTGTTCAGAACATGGCCGGGTCCGTCAAGAATGACCATGTAACGATCCACCAGGGTATCGTGAAACCGTTTCATGAGATACGCCCGGTCCCGGACATCATTCTTCCCGGCTTTAATCGTCATGGGCAAAAAGGGATCGGCAATAGCGCCCCGTCCGATCATCCACCGGTCCAGGTTCCCGAAACGGAGGGATAATCGTCTGAAATCCCCCAATGTCCGGATATCGCCGTTATACACCACCGGATGATGAACCTGTCCCAGACATTGATCCAGGGCATCCAGGTCGGGTTTTCCATGATACCGCTGAATTCCCGTCCGGGGATGAATGATCAGCTCTTTGACGGGAAATTGATTCAGAACCGGAATTAATCTGAATATGTCTTCATGGGTTTGCCACCCCAGCCGGAGTTTGATGGAAAGATCACCCTTTAACCGGGGAATGGCATATTCCAGAAACTCATGGATTCTGTCCGTATGGGGCAGAAGTCCCGAACCCCGTTTTTTGTTGGCGACCATAGGATAAGGGCAGCCCAGGTTCCAGTTGACGGTCTGATATCCCAGGTCATAGATGTAATTGGCCAAAATCACGAAATCCGTCGCGGCATTACTTAGAATCTGTGCAATGACCGGCATCGCCGGATTGTTCTCCGGCCACAGATCCCGGACATATTTTTTTTTGACTGAATTATCCCGCTTGCTGGGAATAAACGGGGCGACCGCCAGGTCAAACCCGCCGAAATGCTCGGCAAAGGCGTTCCTGAAAACATGATCGGTAACGCCCCTGATAGGTGCCATATAAAGCTTTAAATCCGGCAAAGCGCGAGATCGCCTTTCTTTTTGTGATAACCCGACGCGGGTCCTGAAAACCCCGGATAGAGCGCAGGGATTATTTTCGTCCGCCCGGAATCGCCCTCATAGCATCGAAGGATTGCGGATACAACCCTGATTTCCATCGGTTTGCCCATTCATCCTTCACCCGTTGCATCCATAAAGGATAAAGCCCTTCACAAAAGATGGTTGACAAAAAATTAAATCTGGGCAAGAAAATTAAAATAACGAACGTTTATTTGCTAAAGTCGTCCAACTTACCAATATTGCAATACTACATTATCTGGAGGTTATCCAAAGGTGCTTTCATCTTTTCCACTGAAATCACCCCTTTTGGTCCCTTACCCGTCAATTCTGCGACACACGGTGAGAAGGTTGTTCATCTTATTGGTCACCATCTAATTTTTAAGGAGGAAATTATGGATTATCGACTCACACCCGAACAGGAGGGATTCCGGAAGGAATTCGTCTCGTGGCTGGAAAAGAACCTGCCCGAAGGTTTCGACCCTGAAAAACCCAGAAATTATAACACGCCCGAAGAGCATCTGGTTGCTTACAAGGCCTTTCAGAAAAGGCTTTCCGAGGGCGGTTATGCGGGCATGCACTATGCCAAGGAATACGGCGGCCAGGGCAAAACCATCATTGAAGAGAGCATCGTTCTTCAGACCATTGCCTCGACCTGCATGGAATTAAGAGGTCCCGGGGGAATCACCTTCGGCATGGCGGTACCCACCATTCACACCTGCGGCAACGAGGAACAGAAAAGAAAATATCTGCCCAGGATCATGGACGGAACACAACTCTGGTGCCAGGGATTCAGCGAACCGGGCGCCGGTTCCGACGTGGCCAATGTTTCAACCATGGCCATCCGGAAGGGGGATCACTATGTGGTCAACGGCCAGAAAGTCTGGACCAGCATTGCCCACATGGCGGATCACTGCATTCTCCTGGTCCGGACCGAGCCGGAAACCACCAAGCACCGGGGATTGAGCTACCTCCTCCTCGACATGAAGGCGCCCGGCGTCGATGTACGCCCCATGAAACAGATGACCGGAGAAGCCGAGTTCAATGAAGTGTTCATGGACAATGTCAAGGTACCCGTCGAAGACCTCGTGGGCAAAGAAGGGGATGGATGGATGATCGCCATCACGACCCTGATGTTTGAACGCGCCATTGGTGACGTCACCATGGCCTCTTCCTATGAGAAAATGATGAAGCGGTACTTTAATATGGCAAAAACCGCCAAACGTTCCGGCAAACCGGTTATCGAGAACCCCGTCGTCCGGCAGAAGATCGCCCACCACTATATTGAAACCATGGTCCTGAAATATCATGGACTGCGCAACTTCAGCAAACTGATCAAAGGCGGTGTTCCAGGTCCGGAAGGCTCCATCGGCAAGCTGCTCTGGAGCGTGCCCAACCCCATGATCACCAACGATGCGGTCATGATGCAGGGACCTCTGGGACAGGTCGGCGAAGGATCCCCCTACTCCATCGGGGATGGGACCTGGCAGTACGCGTTTTTGCGCGCCAAGGGGAACACCATCGAAGCGGGGAGCACGGAAATTCAGAAAAACATCATCGGCGAACGCGTTCTGGGTCTACCCAAGGACGCCTCCAGAGCCGTGGTCAGAAAATAAGGAGGGATTAAGCCATGGATATTACATTAAGCAAGGCCCAGCAGGATATGGCCAAGGAAGCGCGCAGGTTCTTGAAAAACGAATGCCCGATTGATTTCATCAGCGAAATGTTCGATGACAAAAAGGGCTATACCGATAAATTCTGGTCAAAGATCATTGAACTGGACTGGCCGGCCATGTGCATTCCCGAAAAGTACAGCGGCATGGGGATGGAACTCATCGATATGGTCATGGTCCTGGAAGAATCCGGACGATTCATGATGCCGGGGCCCTTCTTCTCAACCGTGATGTATGCCGCGGAGACGCTTCTGGCTGCCGGCACCGAAGCCCAGAAGGAAAAATATCTACCCCAGATCGTCGACGGCAAAATCAAAGGCACCCTCGCTGTTTTCGAGCCGGACAGCGGCGCCGACCCGACCTACATTCAGATGGAGGCCAAAGCACAGGGAAAAGACTTTGTCCTCAATGGATCCAAGGTGCTGGTATCCGACGCCCATGAGTCCAATTTCATCATCTGCGCCGCCCGCACCAGCCCGGGAAACGACCCGTCAAACGGCATCACCCTGTTTATGGTGGACCCCAAGAAAAACGGCGTCACCGTGTCCCTTCTGCCCACCATGGATTCCACCCGTAAATACTGCGCCGTTGAATTTAAAAATGTCGCCGTATCCGCCGGGGATATTCTGGGAGAGGTCGACAAGGGATGGGCCCCCCTGAACCGCGCCATGGATCGCGCCATCGCCGCATCAGCGGCAAAAGCCTATATTCCTCCCATGTTCTACAATGTCACCTGCGGAACCGTGCAGGTTCTGGGGGGAACAGGGTTTGTCTGGGAGAACGAGATCCATTACTATCTGAAACGCGCAAAAGCCAATGAAGTCGTCCTCGGAGATCAGGACTATCACCATGAAAGACTTCTGAAACTCTTGTCCTTATAAGAACAGCCGGGGCGGTTTTCCGTTAAACCACCCCACCCTCGATTCTCTTGCATTCAAACCCTGATTCACCAGGAGCATTTCATGATGGAAGAAATTTTACCCGGTCTTTTTCGTATTGTCCTTCCCCTTCCCGGAAACCCGTTAAAGGAAATCAATTCCTATGTGCTGACATCGGAAGACCGGAATTTGATCATCGACACCGGCATGAACCGGCCCGAATGCCAGGAAGTACTGAACCCTGCACTTTCAGCCCTTGGCATTGACCTTGGGAGAACGGACATCATCGCCACCCACTATCATGCAGACCACCAGGGGCTGGTCTTTACCCTGTTGAGAAACGGGTCAAAGGCCTATATGGGCACATCCGACGCCCTGGCCATGGAAGCGGGCTCCACGACCCATGCCCGCAAGGTCCCCATGGGGGATTATGCCGCCATCAGCGGTTTCCCCGAAGCCGAACTTCGATGGGCCCAGGAAAACCATCCCGGATTCAAGTACGGCCCCCAGGCCGTCGTGAATTACATTCACCTCAAGGAAGGAGACGGTTTCACCATTGGCGAATACAGGCTTCAGGTGATTGAAACGCCCGGTCACACCGGAGGCCATGTCTGCCTGTATGATGCACGGAATAAAATCCTCTTTTCCGGGGACCATGTGCTGGGGGACATCACCCCCAACATCCAGGCCTGGACCGATGACGATGACCCTTTGGGGAAATACATCCAAAGCCTTGATAAAATAAGAAATTTAGAGGTCAGTCTCTGTCTGCCGGGCCACCGGAGCGTGATCCGGGACCTGGAAAAAAGGATAGAAGAGCTGATAGAGCATCACCGGGTCAGGGCCAATGAAGTCCTCGCCATTCTGGAAAGAGGACCCAGAAATGCCTATCGCACCGCTTCTGAAATGACCTGGGACATCGTGGCCAAATCGTGGGAAGATTTTCCCGTCATGCAGAAATGGTTTGCCACGGGGGAGGCCATCGCCCATTTGAGGTTTCTGGAAGACCGGAATTTTATTTCACGGGAACTGATAAACGGGATTATCACCTACTCGGCGCCGTCCAGTTCATCCCAGCGACTGTAAGCATTTTCAATGGCGGCTTCGACAATCTCGAGCCGGGCTTTGAGCCCGGCCATCTCCGTTCTTTCCTTTTTATAGAACAGGGGGTTGGAAAGTTCGGCGTGGAGTTCTTCCCGTTCTCTTTCAAGCGCATCGATTCTGCCGGGCAGTTCTTCCAACTCCCGTTTTTCCATGTACCCCGGTCTGCGGGTTTTGGCGGATGCCGGTTTTTCCCTGCCCTTTTTATCCTTCTTCACCAAGGCCGGAACCTCTGGATCCGGCCTCTGGGAAAGCCAGTCGTCATATCCTCCGGGATATTCGTTCAACTTCCCGTTTCCTTCAAAAACCAGGGTTCCGGTAACGACATTGTTTAAAAAAGCCCGGTCATGGCTGACCAGAAGAATTGTGCCCGTGTATTGAAACAGCAGATCTTCGAGAAGTTCCAGGGTTTCCATATCGAGATCATTGGTGGGTTCGTCCAGCACCAGAACGTTGGCGGGTCTGGCAAAAAGCTTCGCCAGAAGCAGCCTGTTTTTTTCTCCTCCCGAGAGAATATGCACCGGCGTCCTGCACCTTTCCGGCGGGAACAGAAAATCCTGGAGGTAACCCACCACATGGCGTTTTTCACCGTTTATAAAAATAAAATCGTTTCCCTCGCCGATATTTTCATAAACCGTCTTGTCTTCGTCGAGGCGGTCTCTCATCTGATCGAAATACGCGGTCTCGAGGTGGGTGCCGTGGCGGACATCCCCGGCATCAGGGGGTATTTCCTTCAAGAGGAGTTTTAAAAGGGTGGTTTTGCCCACCCCGTTGGGTCCGATGATCCCGATTTTCTCCCCCCGCATGACAACAGTGGAAAAGCGGTCGATAACGAGATTGTTCTCATAGGACCAGGAGATGTTTCCGGCCTGGATCACCAGTTTACCGGTTCTTTGGGATTCCTGCAGCTTGAATTTCACATCTCCCGTTTTTTTTCTGCGGGCCTTGAATTCTTCCCGCATTTTTTTCAAAGCCCCTACCCTGCCTTCGTTTCGTGTCCTTCTGGCCTTGACCCCCTGCCGGATCCAGGCTTCCTCACGTGACAGTTTTTTGTCGAACTCGCTGTTTTCCTTGTCTTCGGCATCGCGTATTTCATCTCTTCTTTTCAGGAAGGTATCGTAATCGCAATTCTGTGAAAAAATCCGTCCGCGGTCCAACTCTATGATTCTGTTGGCGATTTTTTTGACAAATGCCCGGTCATGGGAGACAAACACAAGGGTATTCACCTTTTTTAAAAGAAAATCCTCCATCCAGGCGATGGCTTCGATGTCGAGATGATTGGTGGGCTCATCCAGGAGCAGAATATCGGGTTTTCGGGCAAGTGCCTGCGCGAACAGCGCCCGGCGCTTCATTCCGGCGGAAAGGTTTGAAAATCTTTCTTCCGGATCGAGTCCCATCTGGCTGAGAATATTTTCAACCTGGAGGGAGGTTTCCCACTCTTTTTCCCCGAAGCCACGGGCCGCGACGTCGAAAATCGTTCCCGAAAAATCCACCGGCACGTCTTGCTTTAGAGAAGCAAGGCGGATTCCGGTTCCGCGCCAGACAGAACCCGTATCCGGAAAAATTTCCCCTGACAGGATTTTGAGCAGGGTGGTCTTTCCCGCCCCGTTTCGTCCCAGAAGACAAACCCGGTCTCCCTTTTCAATATGAAAGGTAATGTTTTCAAGCAAAGGCGCACCGCCGAAGCCCCAGCACACATCCCGCATCCCCATCAATGCCATAAACTTAAATCCATATTTATAATGCCCTTTCAATACAGGTCATATCGCACCACCCTGCCGTCCAGGCCGGCATTTTTCACGGGTTTTTTCCAGGACGGCTTAAGACCGATTTTTTTGATCATTTCCCGGTTTCCAAAATACATATAAACTTCCGACCCCCTGCACCGGTGTTTCAGAAAATCGCCGAAATCGCGATAAAGCCCATCCAGCTGGTTTTCCCGGGAAAGGCGTATGCCATAAGGCGGGTTGACGAGAATCACCCGATTTTCCAGGGAGGGAATATCCCGGAAATCCTTCCGGGACAATCGGATCATGTCTCCCTGGGGAAGACGCGAACAGTTGGCCAGGGCTGCATCAAAAGCATCCGGATTCAATTTGATCCGTCCGGGAAAAGATAGGGTCACGGGAGTATTTCGATGGGGGTTCCGATCTCAACGGCGTTCCATATTTCATCCATTTCCCTGTTGGTCACGGCGATGCATCCGGTGGTCCAGTTAAACTGCTGGATGACTTTCTCACGGTCTTCCAGACCGTTGCGCTGCCCGTGAATCATGATCATGCCGCCTGGAGAAGCGCCGAGTTTTTCAGACTGCTCAATATCATGATGATTGGGATAGGAGATGTGGATGGATTTATAAAACCCGCTGTTTTCCTTTTTGTAATCGAGAATATACCAGCCTTCAGGGGTTTTCTCGTCCCCCTGCCGGCGTTTCGGCCCCTTAGGATTGGTGCCCAGGGCCACATTGTATTCTTTCAATATTTTGTCGTACCTTTTCAGGTACATTTTTTTTTTGGATTTGATCACCAGTACCTTGTTGGGTTTTTCCATGCCGAAAACAAGAGCGGGCACCGCCAGGAAAAGAACCGTGATCCCCAAAAGATTTTTCCACCTCATTCCAAGTCCATCCGGATTCGATTTCAGGTTACAATAGGTATAAGACGCGCAAACAGGATTGAATTTTTAATTTTCTTTTTTTACAATTCCCTGTGATTTATTTCAAGTATTTTTATACCATCAGGAAACAGTTAATCCGGTCGACAAAGCTTCTCATATGAAATCAACCATTTTTTTATACAATTTTTGCCGGATATTTGATAATGATTTAGTTTATTGTCATGTTCCCACCGCGATTTGACAGAAACCCCAGCCCACAAGGAGAAAAATGCATGCCTGAATATGAATCCATTTTATATGACACCAGGGAACCCGGAATTTTAAACATTGTCCTGAACCGCCCCGGTGCAAGGAACGCGCAGGATCTTCAAATGACCTATGATCTCAACAACGCCTTTGACCGCGCATCCCAGGATGACACCATCAGGGTGATCATTC
>DIKO01000062.1 GCA_002423615.1 Desulfobacteraceae bacterium UBA5616 | reverse complement strand
GTTATTTGAAACCCCTGCGGGTCTTTTTAAAGCCATTAAAAAATAAAAACAACTGCATGTTGTTAACCTTGATAAAACAATAAACCCTCGGGGCAATGTCGCCGGGGTCAGGGGGAATATTGAATATTTACGTTTTCATCCTGTTTTGGGTTGTGATATACAGTGATATCATCAACAAAATCCGGAGCAAAAAGAAAAGAACATGCGATGAACGCTTGCGGCATTCATGAATCCCAGTTAAACAGAATCCAACATGCCCTTTACCGAAACCGGGAACAGGCCGGCATCATCCCCGAAACCATCCCCGATGTCCTGGAGCAGTCTGCCGTGCTCCTGCCCATCGGGTGCAAGGAAAGTGGCGCGAACAGGGGGGAGGAATTGTGCCTGATATTGAACAAACGTTCCCGGAAAGTGCGGCAGGCAGGGGATTTATGTTTCCCCGGCGGAGGCATTTCGCCCTGGCTGGATGGTTTTCTGGGCAAACTGGCGGTCTTTGCGCCGTTCACCCTGAACCAGTGGACCTTCTGGAAGACATTGCGAAGGGATTTTCCCGGAAAGGCCCGCCAGGTGGCCATCCTTTATGCGGCCAGCCTTCGGGAAAGTTTTGAGGAAATGCGGCTGAACCCTTTCGGGGTCCGGTTCCTGGGCATGCTGCCGCCCAAGCAACTGGTCATCCGGAACCGGCATATCTTTCCCATGGTGGGTTGGATCCCCCGGCAGAAAAAATTCTTTCCCAACTGGGAAGTGGATGAAATCGTTCATATCCCCTTTCGAAACCTGCTGGATCCGGAACATTACGTGCTTTGCGACCTGAGCCTTGCCGGGGACCGGATTATCCCCAAAACCGGGCTGCCCCTTCGCCACCCCGGGTATCTCCATCAGGAAAAGGACAACACGCTTCTCCTCTGGGGAGCCACATACCGCATCGTCATGGACTTTCTGAACCTGGCACTGGGATTCAGCCCGCCGGAACCGGAAACCCTGCCCCTGATAGAATGGCGGCTGGATGAAAACTATTTTAACGGCATGCCTCCGGCATGAGGAGCACGAATGGCAACATACCCTGCTAAGGCCCTTGGAGAATTGAAACAATACACCCCCCGCCTACCCTCCGTCCGTGAGGAAATGCGGTCCAACCTGATTCGGAAGCTTCAGCAGAACGAAAAATTGTTTCCGGAAATCATCGGGTATGACGATACGCTCCTGCCCGAAATCATCAACGCCGTCATGTGCGGTCACAACATGATCATCCTCGGGGAAAGGGGCCAGGGCAAGAGCCGCATCATCCGGACCATGGTGGATTTTCTGGACGAGGCAATGCCGGCGGTGGAAGGATGCCCCATCCACGACGACCCCTTTGACCCCATCTGTTTCCAATGCCGGGAAAAACTCGCCGAAACGGGGGATGAACTGCCCATCGTTTACATCCCCAGGGACCGGCGGTTGATCGAGAAACTGGCCACCTCCGACGTCAGCACGGCGGATTTGATCGGGGAAGTGGACCCCATCAAGATCGCCCGGGGCAAGACCCTGGATGATGAATCCGTCATTCATTTCGGACTGGTCCCCAGGGCCCACCGGGGGATTTTCGCCGTGAACGAACTGCCTGACCTGGCGGAAAAAATCCAGGTGGCCTTTTTCAATATCATGGAGGAAAATGATTTTCAGATCAAGGGGTTCCCGGTCAGGCTGCCCCTGGACATCCTCATCATTGCAACGGCCAATCCCGAAGATTACACCAACCGGGGGCGCATCATCACCCCTTTGAAAGACCGGTTCGACGTCCAGATCCGAAGCCATTACCCCAGGGATAAAAGACATGAGATTCAGATCATGGACCAGGAAATCAAACCTGCGGGCATAAACGGCATCACCATTGAAACACCTGATTTCATAAAGGAAATACTAGCCCAGATCACCTTTAACGCGCGGAAAAGTGCCGACGTCAACCAGCACTCCGGGGTAAGCTGCCGGGTTTCCATCCGGAGTTACGAAGCCGTGATCGGCAACGCCCTGAAACGAAGCCTTCTGGCTGGTGAGAAAACAGCGGCTCCCCGGATCACCGACATCGAATCCGCCTTTCCCGCCATCATGGGAAAGCTTGAGCTGGAATACGAGATCCCTGATGCCGGCTATCTGGAGATCCTGGAAAACCTGGCAAAGGAAGCCGTTAAAATCGTCTTTGACGAACATTTCGAGATCCAGGACCTGGCCCCCATCGTCGAATCCTTCGAAAACGGCATGGCCGCTGAAATATCCAGGGACCAGGCTTCAGCGGATTATATGGACGGGTTTCAGGTCATTAACGGCTTAAGGGACGCGGTCTCAACCCTGGTGAATCCGGACAATCCCGCCATGGCGGCCTCGGCCATCGAGTTCATTCTCGAGGGCCTTCACCTGTCCAACAAACTCAACCGGGAGATTCAGAACAAAAGGATCATCTACCGATGAAATTATGGGTCTATTCCAGATGGGACGGGTCCCAGTCGCCTTTTTCCCTGAACCGGAAGGAAATCGTCGACAAATTCATGGACAACATCATGAAAGGCATGAACCCCAACATGTCTCTTGCCCGGATGCTGTGGCAGGGGTTTCCCATGGCCGGCATGAATTTCAGGGTCATGGGCCTGTCGGAACTGATCTCCGAACTGGAAAAGGAAAAACAGAATCTTTTTTCCAGGTATACCCTGGAAAACGCCTTTGACGATCCCATGGCGGATTTGCAGTTTCTCATGGACGGGGAAGCGTTGACCCGGCATGTGAAAGGCCTTGAACCGCCGCCTTCGACCGACCAGATGGCCCCCGGGCTTCTGGAAAAACTAAGACAACTGGAAAATTTCGATTTTCAGAACACGGAAAGCCGGACCATTTTCGACCAGTGGAAAAACCGCGAAACCGAACTCCGTGAATTGTACGATTTTTACAGTCAATATCACGATAAGTTCATCGGCGATGAACCCCTGGATTTCGACCAGGCCGTGGAAATCATGAATCTGTTCAAATCCATGGAAAAAATGCAGCAGCAGCTTTTAAGGGGAAAAATCTCCGAGATCAGTCTTGAAAATTTAAGGCGATTCCTGGGGGAGAACGCGGAAAAATCCATGAACATCCTTCTTAAACTCCCCCATATCCTCACCGAGGAAGGTCTTGCGAAATTCAATGCCGGGACCGGTTTTTCCATGACCCCAAGGGGATTGCGGGCCCTGGGGGAAACGGCCTTCGGCAAGATCTATCACCATGTCAAAAAGGACCGCCAGGGGAACCAGAGCGGAAACGCCCCCCAGACGGGAGAAATTCTCCCCGAATCCTCCAGGCCCTATGAATTCGGGGATCGTTTTGATCTGGACATTTCCAGAACCATCTTAAAGGCGGTGGGGAAAAGTGCCTTTTCCAACGGAAATGTTGAATTGTCCCAGGAAGATTTCCATGTCTGGGAACATGACCGCCTGGTGGCATCCACCACGGTGGTGCTCCTGGACCTGTCCTGGTCCATGTCCTGGGAAGGGCGGTTCGAAGCAGGCAAAAAAGTGGCACTGGCACTGGATCATTACATCCGAAGCCGGTTTCCCAGGGACAAATTTCATGTAGTGGGATTTTCCACCGAAGCCCGGGAACTTAAAGGAAATCAACTGGCCCTGGCCGTGTGGGACAGCGATAATCCCTACACCAATCTCCAGGGGGGGTTAAGGCTCGCCATGGACCTGATCAAAAAAAGCGGAAACCGGAACAACCGGGTCATCGTCATTACCGACGGCCAGCCAACAGCCTATTATGAAGGTGAACACCTTTACGTGGAACTGCCCGACAACATGTTCGGATTAAGCCCCAACGCCTGCAAGGCCACCCTGGCCGAAGCGCGAAAAGTCACCGCCAGGGGCATGAACATCGAAACCTTCATGCTGGACGACAACCCGGTTCTGGTCGAGTTCACCCATGCCATCGCCAGGATCAACCGGGGAAGGGCCGTGATGTGCCTGCCCGATGAACTGGGGAACCTGATTCTGGTGGAGGAAATCAAGCGAAGAGGAGGTAGAATATAATTATTTCACACAAATAAGGTCGATCCGGGTATTGACACCCATGGGGGGGTTCTGGTAGGTCTAAAAAACTTTCAATCAGGGGGGAAGGGGCCAATTTTGATAGAAGAGGACATGGACCGGGAAAATTATATCGATTCCCTTCGCGCAGAAATACTGGACATGGTGAAAGACTACCTGACCCCCGTTGCGCTGAAATACGAATACAGCGACTCGCCTCTGGAGACCAACATCAAATGGCGTCCCCTGGTACTGGTTCTGGGAAATTACTCCTCGGGAAAATCCACCCTGATCAATGAATTTCTGGGAGCGGAAATCCAGGCCACGGGACAGGCGCCAACGGATGATTCCTTTACCATCCTCACCTATGATGAAGGCGTGGGTAACGGAGACAGGATCCGGACTCTGGAAGAACGGGATGGAAAATTTCTCCTCAATGACCCGGAATTCCCCTTCGAGTCCCTGAAAAAACACGGCCAGAGGTTTTCTTCCCATTTCCGCCTGAAAAAAATCAACTCCCCATTTCTGAAAACCATCGCCGTCATCGATACCCCGGGCATGCTGGACAGCATCACCGAAAGGGACCGGGGCTACAATTACCAGGAGGTCATCGGCGACTTCGCCCATATCGCGGACCTGGTGCTGATTCTCTTCGATCCCCACAAGGCGGGAACCGTCCGCGAGGCCTATACCAGCCTGCGGGACACCCTGCCTTCCAGAACCTTTGAAGACCGGATGCTCTTTGTCCTGAACCGGGTGGATGAATGCGAATCCCTGACCGACCTGTTGAGGGTTTACGGCACCCTGTGCTGGAACCTTTCCCAGATGACGGGCCGGAAAGACATCCCCATGATTCACCTGACCTATTCCCGCAGGGCCATGAAAAAGCCCCAGCATCAGCATGAAAAGGACAGTTATCTGTCTCACCTGGAAAACCAGCGGGAAGAATTGAGAAACGCCATCCTGAAAGCTCCCCGGCACCGTCTGGACAACCTGGCCACCTTTGTGGAAATCCACGGAGAGCGGCTCTGCCACCTTCTGGAAGCGTTGATCAGTTATCGTTCAAAATGGAGGTCCATGAATCTGAAATACTGGACCACGGGACTTGTGACCGGGCTCCTGACCGGCGGGGCCGCCATGCTCGTCATGATAGCGACCGATCTGTCCGGCGGTTTGACCGACCCCCTGCTTTTGGGCGGAGGCACGATCGCCGCCTGCGGGGTCATGGCCCTGTGGGGCACCCTTGTCCGGAAATTTTATCATTCCCGGTTTCAACGGAAAATCATCAGCCGGATCGACGACCTGACCCCGTTGAACAATCAGACCCGGAGGGACAGCTGGAATGCTATCCGTTCCATCGTGAAAAAATATCTTGAAACATCAGGGGGCCGGTTTCTGCTACGGGATGCCCGAAAAGAATACGGGGAAGTGCGGATGGTCTACGAAAAAGGCGCCAGGGAAATCCGTGAGGCGTTGAACGAGCTTTCAACCACCCGCCACGAATCCAATGAGAAAGAACCTTCAGCCGAGCCCGAATCCCTGGAAATGCCGTCCGGGCCGGACCCGGACGCGGCACCCTGACGGATACCGTATTCCATGTCTATCCGCGATATTTTCCCGCAAGTGTAGCCCATCCCTCTTTCATGCCCACGTCAATGATTTCAAATCCGGTCGCCCTCATTTTCTCAAGTACCCCGTCCTTGTTTTTCTCGATGATGCCGCTTACGATGAGTACGCCCTTATCCGCCATGACCGTGCCGATATTCTCCAGAAGTCTTAAGACGACTTCGGAAAGGATGTTGGCGGTCACCAGGTCGAATCTTCCCCTTACCGGCTCCAGGAGGTTCCCGCTGACGACCGCAAACCGGTCCGGTGTGATGCCGTTGACGAGAAGGTTTTTTTCGGCAATGTCCACGGCCACTTCGTCCAGGTCCACCCCGACCATTTCCGAGGCCCCCAGCTTTGCCGCGGCGATCATCAAGATGCCCGAACCGGTCCCCACGTCGAGCATCCGGTCCCCGGGTTTGAGATAGGATTCGATCATGCCGATGCAGGTGGACGTGGTGGGGTGAATCCCCGTTCCAAAGGCCATTCCCGGATCGATCTCCAGGATGATCTCATCCGGACAGGCCTCATATTCCCGCCAGGTGGGTTTCACCACGATCCGGCCGGTGAGTTTTTCGGGATAGAAAAAGGCTTTCCAGGACTCGGCCCAGTCTTCCTCGTCCATTTCCCCGTACTGAATCCGGAAGCGGATGCCCGAGGTTCGGGAAAGCTGCGTGAGCCTTTCTTCGAGACGGTTCCGTTTTTCTTCCAGCAGTTCGTTTCGGGGGAAATATCCGATCACGGCATATTCCTCAGGCCGGGCCACGGCATCGTCCCCCCACCCTTCTTCGGGCTCGCCGCCCGGTTCTTCCATGACCGTTCCCTGAAGGCCGAAATCCGAGAAGATATCGGCAACCACATCCGCAGCATCAATGGCGGCCTGGTTTTCCAGAACGACTCTGGCTTCCAGCCATTTCATAATTTAACCTCATTTCCATCGGGACGAAATTCAAAAGATTCCCTGGGGGGGTTGAAATACCCGTGGCGCAACCTGGGGAATTCTTTTTTCAGTTTGTTGAATATTTTTTTCATGCCCAGGGGCATCCCGTGGGGTTCAACCTTTTCCATGACCTCCCAGTACCGCAGGGGGTCGAAATTCAGGTTCCGCCACTGGATCATGTTCACCGGCCGTTCCTTGAGAAAATCGCACAAGGCCGTAAATTCCTGGGGCGTATCGGTAAAACCCGGACAGTTCAGATAATTCAGGGATACGAATTTTTGAAGACGGATGGCCCAGTCGATGGAGGCGAGGACATCCCCCAGAACATACCCCCTTGGGCGGAAATAAGCCTTATAGCAGTTTTCCCGCACACTGTTGATGCTGATCCGGATGCTGTCCAGCCCCGCGGCAAAGAGCCTTTCCACGATCTCGGGCCGGCTGCCGTTGGTATTCAGATTGATGGTTCCCTTGGATGTTTTCCCGCGGATCAGGGCAATGGCCGGTTCGATGACATGGGCCGCCAGCAGGGGGTCTCCTTCGCATCCCTGGCCGAAGCTCACGATGGCCCGGTCAACCCGTCCGATATGATACAGGGCCACTTCGGCGATTTCCCGGGGAGTCGGGGTAAAGGCAATGCGGTCCTGGCTGCATTTGATTTCAGGATGGTTCTGGAGGGAAATACACCCCAGGCAATCGGCATTGCAGGCGGTGGAAGTGGGAAGGGGCGCTTCATACCGGCCGAGGAAGAAGTTCTTCCCCGCCGGGCACCCGTAGGTCAGGGCGCATTTTTCCAGATGCATCCGGAGCCGGTTTTCCGGCATGATTTTCAGTATTTTTTTCACCCCGGCCCTGACGTTCTCGATCTCCATTTTTCTCAGATCCTGACGGGGCTCCGGGTCCACCAGGATGGAAGCGGTGGAAAAACCTGTCCCGTTCCACCCCACGGCCCCGTAGGAAAAAAGGGGAAGATGCCGGGCCTTTTCTCTTTCCTGAAATGCCGAGACATGGGTATTGAAATAACCCGGAGAATTGAACGCCGCCACGGGGAATATCGGCTCCGCGGGATTGTAGGGATTTTCCCCCAGGGCCTCGAACCGGTTTTCATCGATATTGAAAAGGACGGGCTTTCTCTCCGGAAGCATCATCAATTCCCCGCCATGGGGCATCCGGAGGGTCTGTTTCCGGGAAAGAGGGACCAGGACCGGTCCTGCCATGCCCACGGCGGCGTAACCCTCAAGCTCGAAAATCTCGCCGTTTGCCCCGGCCACGACCCCGGTCAGAAATGGGTCCATGGCCGTCCTTCAGGTTCAGGCAATTTAAATTGATGCATTTTTTCAAATTCCATCCGGTGTTGATGTCCTGGTTTTTACATCGGAGATTTTACCTGCCTTGAAGCCACTTTTTAAAGGACATCTGACTCTCTCCGGATGGTTTTCCGGAAAGAAGGCCCTCAACACTAATGTCTTCATCGATATCCTTCCAGTGGATTCCCTGTCCTTTTCCGATAAGCCTCCAGTTTGCCCGTTCCTCCGGGCTGGCGTGCTCAAGGCGGGGATACCATCCCAAAGGTACGGAAATCGTACGACCATCACTGAGGTCAACGGTAAGCGTGTCCTCGGTCGTGCTGACATCCACAGCATAGGGGATTTCAATCTCAACGGCTAAAATATTCATTCCATGCCTCCATTAAGGCGTCTTGGTTTTCTGTCATAATACTATGAATCTGTTTTAATTCAAAACGATTGAATCCGCCGCTGTTCTGGAGACGGATCGGATCGATCCAGAACTTCGCGACCTTGTCATCTCGTTCGACGTGGACGTGATGGGGTTCATCGCGATCACCGGCATAAAAAAAGAAACGATATGGGCCGATTATGAATATAGTTGGCATTTATACCACCGTCCTAGAACAATGACATAAACATCCATCGACTTCAAGCGCGTTTCCATTCTTTATATCCCTTTCATTCATTGGATTGGAAAACGTGTGGCCGTATGGATTGCCTAATCATAACAAGCTATATTAATTCTTGTATTTGACTTCCTGTTGATGCATATTACCGGAAAATAAATTATAAAAGGTGGGATCAAATAGGTGGCAAATGGCCAAAAAAATTAAAAGCAGGAATAATTCAGGTGTAGACGAAGGATTGGTCGCAATGTTCCTTAAGATGTCACCAGAGGAGCGTTTAAAATCAAATGATAACGCAGTACGCGCTATTTTGGAATTACGAAATGCCTACAAACATCAAAAAAACGCGGGAAGCGGATCTAAGCGCCATAATTGAGGGGCTTTTAAAGGCGGATGTGAAGTTCATTCTTGTCGGTGGTCTTGCTGCGGTAATTCAAGGCGCACCCGTGACAACAATGGATGTGGATATTGTCCATAACCGATCTTCTGAGAATATTTCAAAACTCTTTGCATTTTTAAAATCGATTGATGCAACCTATCGCCGTCCAGACACT
>DIKO01000012.1 GCA_002423615.1 Desulfobacteraceae bacterium UBA5616 | reverse complement strand
GGCGGCCGCACCGTCGGCGCCGGCGTGGTCAGCGAAATTATCGAGTAGAGAGAAAGATCAAAAACCATGATAACGAATACAAAAATCCGGATAACGCTTAAGGCCTACGACCATAAATTACTCGATCAATCAGCAACGGATATTGTCGATACCGCCAATAAGACCGGCGCCAAGGTTGTTGGGCCCATACCGCTTCCGACGAGAATCAATAAATTTTGCGTGCTGCGTTCTCCCCATATTGACAAAAAATCACGGGAGCAGTTCGAGATGAGAACGCATAAACGACTTCTGGATATTTTAGAGCCCACCCAACAAACGGTAGACGCTTTGATGAAGCTTGACCTGTCTCCTGGGGTGGATGTGGAAATAAAGCTGTAAACAGGGGCAGTTAGCTATATGTGCGATGGAATATTAGGAAAAAAAATGGGCATGACGGGATACTTCCTGTCAGACGGGCGATATGTTCCGGCGACGATCCTGCAGGTGGGACCGTGTTTCGTTACCCAGATCAAAACAAAGGCAACGGACGGCTATGACGCCATTCAAATCGGCTTCGGCCGAAAAAAAATATCCCGTGTTAACAAGCCCATCAAGGGGCATTTGAAAAAATGCGGAGACCTGGCGTGTGCGTATTTAAGGGAATTCGAAGTTGATAATCCTGAAAATTACAGCCTCGGGCAGAAAATCACCGTTGACATGTTTGATGTCGGTTCCATGGTGGATATCGCCGGTCATTCAAAGGGCAGGGGATTCGCGGGCGTCGTAAAAAGACACGGTTTCGCGGGCGGTAAGGATACCCACGGGTGTCGCAGCCACAGGGTACCCGGCTCCATTGGCTGCAGTGCGTGGCCTTCAAGAGTGATGAAAGGGAAAAAATTGCCGGGGCATTACGGAACCGACCGTAAGACTATAAAAAATCTGGAAATTCTCGATATACGGCCGGACCATAATATTCTGCTGATTAAAGGCGCTGTTCCGGGATCGATATCGGGACTGGTGGAAATCAAAAAGCCTAAAAATCTTAAAGGCTGATAAGCCCTGATTCATAACAAAGCCTGAACAATAAAGGCCCCAGGCATATCTTTGGCCCTGAAAAAAATTAAACAGGTATAAGGCTGTTCAAGGATATCTCTGACTGGGTAAAAAGAAAAACGAGATAATTATGGCTGTTGTAAACGTAATCAACTGTAAGGCGGAAAAAGTGTCACAGGTAGAACTTGTGGACAATATATTTTGCGTTCCCGTCAGGGCTGACGTTTTGCATGATGTGGTCGTCATGCAACAGGCCAACCGGCGTGCAGGAACGGCTTCCGTAAAACACAGAAGCGATGTCAAAGGGAGCGGTAAAAAGCTCTTCAGGCAAAAAGGTACCGGACGGGCGCGGAGCGGAGATATCAAATCTCCGTTGTTGAAGGGAGGCGGATCTGTTTTTGGCCCGGATCCCAGGTCCTATGCCTATAAAGTACCCAAAAAGGTCCGAAAGCTTGCTCTCAAAATGGCGTTGTCCAGTAAAATGCTGGAAAACAAGATTCTGGTTCTGGACCGGTTTGATCTTGAACAGATCAAAACAAAAGCCTTTGCCGAGATCATGGAAAATCTGGATACCAAAAAGGCCTTGATCGTGATCGATGAAAAGAACGAAATTCTCGAGTTGTCATCCAGAAATGTTCCGGGGGTGAAAGTCTTAAGAACCGAGGGCATGAACGTCTACGACATTTTAAAATACGATAAACTGGTATTGCTTGAACCGTCAATTAAGGGAATCGAGGGGAGACTGGGCGAATGATGCCGTACGATATTATAAAGCGGCCGTTGATCACTGAAAAGACTAGCCTTCAGAAAGATGCATTAAACAAGGTCGTTTTTGAGGTCGATCGAAAGGCAAATCGGATTGAGATCAGACAGGCTGTCGAAAAAATATTCAACGTCGCCGTAACCGGCGTTCAAACCGTCCAGGTCAAGGGAAAATTGAAACGCCGCGGCAGTATCCTCGGAAAACGCAGGGACTGGAAAAAAGCCATTGTCACATTGAAAGCGGGCGCGCGAATCGATTTCTTTGAAGGTGTATAAGATAGGGAGCTAAAAGATGGCGATCAAAAAAGTGAACCCGGTATCTCCGGGTCGAAGGTTTCAAACATATTCAGACTTTGAGGATATCAGCCGGACGGCTCCCGAAAAAAGCCTTTTAACCGTCTTGAAAAAATCCGGGGGCCGGAATGTTAACGGGCGTATAACCAGCAGGCACATCGGGGGCGGTCACAGAAGACATTATCGGATAGTGGACTTTAAAAGGGATAAAACCGGAATTCCCGCTAAAGTCGCCTCCATCGAATACGACCCCAACCGTAGTGCCAGAATTGCCCTGCTGAATTATGTGGACGGAGAGAAGCGGTACATTTTGGCTCCCTTGGATCTTGTCGTCGGTGATGAGGTTGTATCTGGACCCCAGGCGGATATTCGGCCCGGCAACAGCTTGCCGTTGAAAAATATACCGCTTGGTACCCAAATCCATAATATCGAACTCAAATTGGGGAAGGGTGGGCAGATCGTCAGAAGCGCCGGAACATTTGCCCAGTTAATGGCTAAAGAGGATCGTTATGCGCTTGTGAAATTGCCTTCCGGTGAAGTCCGGATGGTCCTGATCAATTGCAGCGCCACCATCGGACGGCTCGGAAATGTCGTTCATGAAAACATTTCCCTGGGAAAGGCCGGTCGCAAACGATGGCTCGGAAGACGCCCAAAAGTCAGGGGCGTTGCCATGAATCCAGTGGACCACCCCATGGGAGGCGGTGAAGGACGCTCATCCGGCGGCCGCCATCCATGTAGTCCCTGGGGTACACCGTCAAAAGGCTTTAAGACCCGGAATAGAAGAAAGAGTAATAAATACATTGTTAAACATCGCTCCAAAAAATAAAGACTGGGGAAAGCATCTGGGTACGATTAAGGAGAAGGTATGCCGCGATCTTTAAAAAAAGGACCGTTTGTCGAAGACAAACTGATAAAAAAAGTCGATATTTCTCAAAGCAGCCGAAGCAATCAGGTGATTAAGACCTGGTCCCGTAGATCGACGATTATTCCGGAAATGGTGGGTCTGACCCTTGCGATTCATAATGGGAAGAAATTTATTCCGGTTTTTATTACTGAAGACATGGTTGGGCATAAGCTCGGCGAATTTTCTCCTACGCGGACCTTTTACGGTCACGCCGGGGATAAAAAGTCTAAACTGAAATAAAGAAAAGGATTGTCGTAATGGAGGTTAGAGCAGTCGGCAGATATGTGCGAATTTCTCCACTTAAGGTACGGATGCTGGTGGATTCGATCAAGGGGAAATCGGTGGAGAAGGGGCTCGACGGCGTCAAGTTTATGCCGCAGAAAGCTGCCAAGATATTGGTGAAAGTCATCCAGTCGGCAGTGGCCAACGCCGATCAAAATCCCAATGTGGATGTTGATTCTTTAATTATCCGCAACATCACCGTCGATCAGGGCCCAATGCTGAAACGATTCAGGCCGAGGGCCAGAGGGCGGGGATCGCGTATTTTAAAACGTAGCTCACACATCACCGTCATTTTAGCGGAAAAGAAATAATAAAAAGGGGGCAATTTGGGCCAGAAAGTTAATCCTGTAGGGCTGAGATTAGGCATCGTCAAAACGTGGGAATCGCGTTGGTTTGCCGGCAAGAAATATTCTGGTTATATCCTTGAAGATTACAAAATCAGAGCATTTCTGAAAGAAAAGCTTTATCATGCGGGCGTTTCGCGGATTGAAATCGAAAGATCCGCAAAGCGGGTTCGCTTAAGGATTTTCGCATCACGTCCCGGGATTATTATCGGTAAAAAAGGCTCAGAAATCGCCCAGCTTAAGAAGGAACTTGAGAAAATTACCACCCAGGAGGTTTTTATCGATATTCAGGAAGTCAGAAAACCTGAGATTGACGCCCAGCTCGTTGCTGAAAGCGTTGCCACCCAGATCGTTCGGCGCGTGGCTTTCCGAAGGGCCATGAAACGGGGGATCACGACTGCAATGCGGTTTGGCGCCGAAGGCGTGAAAATCATCTGCTCCGGCCGCCTGGGTGGTGCTGAAATGGCCAGAACGGAACAGTACAGGGAAGGACGGATTCCGCTGCACACGCTAAGAGCCGACATTGATTATGGATTCAGCGAAGCACGGACCACCTACGGTATTGTCGGAATCAAGGTTTTTATCTTCAAGGGTGAAATTCTGAAAAGGGATTCGGCTCAAATAGAGGTTTGATGAAGGTAAGGAGAAATGGACGATGTTAAGTCCCAAAAAAGTTAAACACCGGAAAGTACAAAAGGGAAGGATGAAGGGAACAGCCTATCGGGGGTCCCAGTTGAATTACGGTGATTTTGGTTTGCAGGCCGTCGAATGCGGAACGGTTACCGCTCGGCAGATTGAAGCCGCCCGTATCGCGATGACCAGACACGTTAAACGTGGAGGAAAGATGTGGATTCGGATTTTTCCGGACAAACCGTTTACCAAAAAGCCTGCCGAAGTCCGGATGGGTAAGGGTAAGGGCGCTCCGGAAGGGTGGCTCGCCGTCATCAAACCGGGAAGGATCCTCTATGAAATGGAGGGCGTTTCCAGGGAAATGGCCAAAGAGGCACTCCGGCTCGCTTCGCATAAACTTTCCGTAAAGACAAAATTTATTGAGAGGAGCGAAGGGTGATGAAGGCCGGGAAAATCAGAGAAATGACGCCTGAAGAGCAGATGCGTAAAATAAACGACCTTAAGGAAGAATTATTTAATCTTCGTTTTCAGCATAGCGTCGGGCAGCTCGATAACAACCAAAAACTCGTCAAAGTCAAGCGGGATATCGCCAGGATAAAAACCGTCATCAACGAATCCTCCGGCAGATGATCCGCGGACGGATACTTAACGGAATTGCAGAGCCATGAAAACAAGAGGAAACAAGAGGCAGTTGACCGGCAGTATAGTTAGCAACAAGATGGATAAAACTGTTGTGGTTCTTGTTGAAAGGATGGTTAAACATCCATTTTATCACAAGATCATACGCCGGAGAGCTAAATTTGCAGCCCACGATGAAAGAAATGAGTGCGGCATCGGCGATAAGGTTTGCATCAGTGAATCAAGACCCATCAGCCGAACCAAAAAATGGCGCGTCACCAAAATAGTCGAGAAAGCTGTTTGATCAGAATAGGAAGCGAAGAAGATGATTCAATCAGAAACGAGATTGACGGTAGCAGACAATTCCGGTGCAAAGGTTTTATATTGCATCAAAATCCTTGGCGGGTCAAAAAGGCGGTACGCCTCCATTGGAGACGTCATCGTAGTTTCGGTTAAAGAAGCCATCCCGAACGCCAAGGTTAAAAAAGGTGATGTTTTGAAAGCGGTCGTTGTCCGAACCAAAAAGGAAGTTAAGAGGCCCGATGGGTCCTATATCCGGTTCGATGACAACTCCGCCGTATTGATTGCCGCGAACAACGAACCCATTGGAACCCGTATTTTTGGTCCAGTAGCAAGGGAACTCAGAGCCAAGCGATTTATGAAGATTATTTCACTGGCGCCGGAAGTTTTGTAACAAGGCTTTGCCGATTGGAGAACCGAATCATCATGACAAACAGATCCAGCATTAAAAAAGATGACAAAGTCAAAATTTTGTCGGGAAAAGATAAAGGAAAGATTGGAAAAGTACTCAAGGTCGTTACCAAAAAAGACCGGGTGCTGGTTGAAAAAATTAATATCGTTAAACGGCATACTAGACCCAACGCCCAAAATAAGCAGGGCGGCATCATTGAAAACGAAGCACCGGTCGATCGTTCCAATGTCATGTTGATTTGCAGCAAATGCATGAAGCCCAATCGGATCAAGATGAAGCGACTGGACGACGGAAAAAACGTCCGTGTATGCGGTAAGTGCAGTGAAATTCTGGATTCATAGAGTGCCTGCCGGAGGAAACGAATGTCACAGTTAAAAAAAATATACGATGAAGAAATAATCCCCAAGCTGATGGATACGTTTAAATATAAGAATATTATGGAAGTACCCAGAATTGAAAAAATCGTTATCAACATGGGACTCGGTGAGGCCATCCATAATATTAAAATTCTCGATTCGGCAGCCGACGAACTCAAACTGATCAGTGGGCAAAAGCCTGTTATCACCAAAGCTAAACGGTCTATCGCCGCATTTAAATTAAGGGCCGGTATGCCCATCGGTTGTATGGTCACCCTTCGAAAAGGCAGGATGTACGATTTCTATTACAAACTGGTCAATTCCGCTCTCGCTCGTGTTCGGGATTTCAGGGGGGTATCGGGAAAAGCCTTTGACGGTAATGGAAATTACAGCCTGGGTATTAAGGAACATATCATATTCCCGGAAATTGATTATGATAAAATCGATAAGATCAAGGGAATGAATATTTCGGTGGTGACTTCCGCAAAAACCGATGCCGAAGGAAAAGAGCTACTGAAATTACTGGGCATGCCATTTAGAAATTGATGCGTATGCCGGCAGAATTGCATTATCACCTTACAGGGAGTGAAAAAGGAGGACGATTTGGCGAGAAAGGCGCTTAAAAACAAGGCCATGGGAAAACCTAAATTTCAGGTTAGATCCTATAACAGATGCCCCATATGTGGCAGGCCGAGAGCATTTTTGAGGAAATTCGGCTTATGTCGTATCTGTTTTCGGAATCTTGCGTCACAGGGAAAACTTCCTGGGGTTGTTAAATCAAGCTGGTAATGCAATAAAAATACTTTACTTTATTGATTCCGTGGAATTATCAATAAATACAAAAATGAATATTTATGTTTTGTTACGGAGACCAAAATGACCATAAGTGATCCAATTGCGGATATGCTGACTCGGATTCGAAACGCTGCCAAAGCCAAGTTCTCCAGCGTCGATGTGCCTGGGTCTAAACTAAAGATCGAGTTGGCGAAAGCCCTGACCGAAGAAGGGTTTATCCGGAATTACAAATTTATTGAGGACAATAAACAGGGCATTTTAAGGATTTTCTTAAAGTATGGAGAGAATCAAACAAAGGCGATCATGGGATTGAAACGCGTCAGCAAGCCGAGCCGGCGCGTTTACGTGAAAGCCGGAGACATAAAACCTGTTCTGAACGGATTAGGGATTTCAGTTCTGTCCACGTCAAAAGGAATCATGACGGATAAAAAAGCCAGAAAAGAAAATATCGGCGGCGAAATTATCTGCAATGTTTGGTAAAGAGGGAGTGCAGAATGTCTCGAGTAGGCAAAAAGCTAATAAATATACCTGAAAAAACGGAAGTGGTGTTTTCAGATCAGTTGCTGACGGTTCAGGGTGAGAAGGGTACGCTGAAAAGAAACATCCATCCTGAAGCGGCCCTGGAAATCAACGATAACGTCATTAAGGTGGTAATGGCGAGGAATGACCGCCCATCCCGGGCACTGCAGGGATTGACGCGAAGCCTGGTGGCCAATATGGTGGATGGCGTTTCAAAAGGATTCGAACGTACTCTCGAAATCAACGGGATCGGATACAGAGCCGAATTAAAGGGAGAGGACCTGGTTTTTAACATCGGATTTTCTCACCCTGTCAATTTCAGCTTGCCCCAGGGGATTTCCGCCACCGTTGAAAAAAACACGGTTATCAAGCTTTCCGGAATTGACAAAGAGTTGCTCGGTCATGTGGCCTCCGCGATCCGAAGGATTCGACCTCCCGAGCCTTATAAGGGCAAGGGAATAAAATACGCAGAAGAAAAAATTCATAAAAAGGCTGGAAAAACCGGAACGAAATAAGCCGGGAACAAAAATGCCTCTTTTTATGGGCAATTTATCAGAACGGTATTTAAAGGAAAAAAAATGGCTGCGTCTAATATCAAAAAACAGGCACGTTTAAAAAGAAAAATAAGCATCCGGAAGCGCTTGGTGGGAACGGCCGAGAGGCCGCGGCTGAGTGTATTCAGAAGTGCAAGACATATTTATGCACAAGTCATTGACGATGGTGTTGGACATACCGTTGTTTGCGCCTCTTCATTGGACAAGGAAGTCAGAGACCATATGAAATCAGCAAGTCCGATGAAAAAGGCCGATGTGGCGGTTTTTGTCGGAAAGGTCGCCGCCCGACGCGCCCTGGAAAAAGGGATTAAAAAAGTAGTGTTTGATCGAAACGGATTCCTGTATCATGGACGGGTTAAAGCCGTTTCCGACGGTGCACGCGAAGTGGGTTTGGATTTTTAATTTAATAATGATGTTAAGGAGGAAGGCCCTTGTTTAATAAGGAAACCGATGAGAACCAGTTTATCGATAAAGTTGTTCATATCAACCGGGTCGCAAAGGTCGTCAAAGGTGGGCGCCGTTTCAGCTTCAGTGCGATTGTCGTCGTGGGGGACGGGGATGGAAATGTCGGTTTTGGTCTCGGAAAGGCAGGGGAAGTCCCGGAAGCGATCCGTAAAGGCGTCGAAAACGCCAAAAAAAATATGACGAAAGTACCATTGGTCAACGGGACCATTCCTTATGAAGTTATCGGGCGATTCGGCGCCGGCAGGGTTTTGCTGAAACCCGCTTCAGAAGGTACCGGTCTCATAGCCGGTGGTGCGGTGAGAGCGGTTCTCGAAGCTGCGGGGGTTCAGAATATATTGACAAAATGCTTGGGTTCCAACAACCCCCATAATGTCGTGAGAGCGACTCTCGGTGGATTGAAGAATCTCCAAAGTCCTGAAATGGTAGCAAAAAGGCGTGGAATCCGCCCTGAAGCGTTATAAAAGGGAAGACAACAATGACGAACAAACTTAAAATAACCCTTGTCAAAAGCATGATCGGCAGGCCTGAAAAACAGCGGAAAGTATTGCAGGGAATGGGCCTCACGAAGATGAACAGGACGGTTTTGCTTGAAGACACACTATCTATTCGTGGGATGGTCGATAGGGTGTCTCATCTTGTAAATGCTGAGGAATATAAAGATGAAGCTTAATGAATTATCACCCGGGGAAGGATCTAGAAAACCCCGAAAACGTCTGGGAAGGGGTGTAGGTTCCGGAACTGGAAAGACTGCCGGGAGAGGCCATAAGGGTATTAACGCCCGTTCCGGGGGGGGTGTCAGACCGGGATATGAAGGCGGGCAGATGCCCATTCACCGCCGTTTGCCCAAAAGAGGTTTCAATAATATATTTAAAAAGGAAGTCGCCCTCGTGAATATCCGCGACCTTCAGGCATTTGAAGCCGGGTCGGTGGTGGATGAGGCGGCATTGGTGGCTGTGGGCCTGGTTAAGGGAAAAAGAGACGTCGTCAAATTGCTGGGCAAGGGCGAGATCAATTACCCTTTAACCATAAAGATCGCGAAGATCAGCGACAGCGCTGCTGCCAAAATTAAAGCAGCCGGCGGAAATGTAGAGGTTGCGTGATATGGCGGCAAGCGGATTCCAGAACATATTTAAAATTCCCGAGCTGAAAAAGCGTATTTTATTTACGCTGGCCCTGCTTATCGTCTATCGCGTGGGGGTGCATGTTCCCACGCCGGGGATAGACGCAGTAGCCCTGGCCGCATTTTTCGAAAGGGCCAAAGGCACTCTGCTTGGACTATTTGATATGTTTTCCGGGGGCGCTTTTGAGAATCTGTCGGTTTTTGCCCTGGGCATTATGCCCTACATCAGTGCTTCAATCATTCTTCAACTTTTATCCGTGACCATTCCTCACTTGGAGAGGCTGACGAAAGAAGGGGAACAGGGCCGCAAAAAAATCACGCAATACACCCGGTATGGTACGGTGGTTTTAAGCATCATTCAGGGATTCGGCATCAGCATCGGACTTGAAAACATGACATCGCCGGGTGGTGCGCCCATTGTCATCAACCCCGGGTGGGAATTCCGGCTACTGACCGTCATCACCCTTACTGCCGGAACCGCCTTCATTATGTGGCTTGGCGAGCAGATTACGGAAAGGGGAATCGGCAATGGAATTTCCCTGATTATTTTTGCCGGTATCATCGCAAGGTTGCCTCAGGCCATGAGCAATACTTTTCGGCAGATGACCAGCGGTGAAATGTCCGTTTTTCTCGTGCTGATCCTGGTCATACTTATGATCGCCGTCGTCGGGGTTATTATATTTGTCGAGCAGGGACAGAGAAGAATCCCGGTACAATATGCCAAACGAGTGGTGGGAAGAAGAATGTACGGGGGCCAAAGCACCCATTTGCCATTGAAAATCAACACCAGCGGCGTTATACCGCCGATATTTGCGTCTTCGATCATCATGTTTCCCGCGACTCTGGCGAGTTTTGTCAACGTGCCGTGGATGCAAAGTATCGCGGCTGCCATCCAGCCCGGGAATCTTGCATATGAACTCATGTATGTGGCATTTATTTTCTTCTTCTGCTATTTTTATACTGCGGTAACCTTTAATCCGGCGGATGTGGCTGAAAACATGAAAAAGCAGGGTGGTTTTATTCCCGGAATCCGCCCGGGGAAAAGGACGGCCGATTATATCGACAGGGTTTTGACACGAATAACCCTTGGCGGGGCGATCTACGTGTCTGCGGTATGCGTTTTGCCGTCGCTTCTGGTCTCGAAGTTTAACGTGCCTTTTTATTTCGGCGGTACGGCTCTACTCATCGTTGTCGGTGTGGCCATCGATACTGTGGCGCAGATGGAATCTCATATGTTGGCGCGCCATTATGAGGGATTTCTAAAAAAGGGCGGAAGAGTTAAAAGCCGACGCTGAGCTAAAAATTCGGCGCTTTTTTCAGTTCATTCTAACAAGTTGAATCGGAGTTGATTTTTTATGGCAAAGGAAGAGGCAATTAAAGTGGAAGGGACCGTACTGGAGACCCTTCCAAATGCCATGTTTAAGGTTGAACTGGAAAACAAGCATCAGGTGCTGGCTCATATTTCGGGGAAAATGAGAATGCACTTTATTAAAATACTTCCCGGGGATACCGTTACAGTTGAGCTTTCCCCTTATGATCTGACTAGGGGAAGGATTATTTACAGATCTAAATAAACAACGTCCCTTTCACATTGCAGGGACAAACCGATGATAATTTCTGAAAATTGAGGGTTTAAAATGAAAGTCAGGGCGTCTGTAAAAAAAATGTGCATGAAGTGCAAGATTATCCGAAGACATGGTACCGTTATGGTGATCTGTGAAAATAAAAAACATAAACAGCGTCAAGGATAACATACAAGGAGGATAAGCTTTGGCAAGAATTGCGGGTGTTGATTTGCCCAGACGTAAGCGGATTGAAATCGGGCTGACTTATATCTATGGTATCGGAAGAACGGCTTCCAGAAATATACTGGAACAGCTTAAAATTAATCCTGATACGTCTACCGATGATCTTTCGGCGGAAGAAATTAATGACATTCGTAAGGTGATCGACGATCAGTATAAAGTCGAGGGTGAGCTTCGAACCCAGATTTCCATGAGCATCAAGCGTTTGATGGATCTTGGGTGTTATCGGGGATTGCGGCACCGAAAGTCTCTGCCGGTAAGGGGACAACGCACAAGTACCAACGCACGCACCCGGAAAGGGCCAAAGCGTTCCGCAGTCAAGAAAAAGGGCGCAGCAAAAAAGAAATAAATAAAACGAGAATTGAGGCTGATTCATGGCAAAGAGAGTTCGCACCAAAAAGAAAGAAAAGAAAAATATTCCCAGCGGTGTCGTACATATACAATCGACTTTCAATAATACGATTGTGACGGTTACGGATCCTGCCGGAAACGTCGTGTCCTGGTCCAGTTCGGGTGTTCAGGGATTCAAGGGATCGCGGAAAAGCACTCCCTTCGCCGCTCAGATGGCCGCTGAAGATGCCGCCAAAAAGGCGATGGAACACGGAATGAAAAATGTTGAGGTATATGTCAAAGGGCCCGGTTCAGGTCGTGAATCGGCACTGCGGTCTTTGCAGGCCATTGGCTTTAATATCCTTATGATCAGAGATGTAACCCCTATTCCCCATAATGGATGTCGCCCGCCGAAACGGCGAAGGGTTTAGGCCGAAGACCGATTTCGAAAGAAAATCGGCCAACCGAATTAAAGGAGGATGTTTTGGCAAGATACACAGGTTCAGCATGCCGGATTTGCCGAAGGGAAAACGAAAAGCTGTTTCTTAAAGGCGATCGATGTTATTCGGACAAATGCGCTTTTGACAGACGCGGGTACGCGCCGGGAGAACACGGCCAGCGCCGTGGGCGAAAAATATCGGATTATGGCGTTCAGTTGCGTGAAAAACAAAAAGTAAAACGCATGTACGGCCTCTCGGAAAAACAGTTCCGGCTGTTTTTTAAGCGAGCTGACAAGCAAAAAGGAATCACCGGTACAAACCTGCTGGTATTGCTCGAAAGACGGTTGGACAATATCGTCTACAGGATGGGATTTGCCAATTCCAGAACCCAGGGCCGTCACTTTGTGCTTCACCGGCATTTTCTCATTAACGGAAAGCGGGTTAACATCCCCTCGTACATGGTTAAGGAAGGGGATATTATCGAAATCCGTGAAAAAAGCCGAGAAATTCAATCTATAGGCGATTCCTTGGATATTGTCGTGAGGAGGGGAGTTCCCCATTGGATTGAGCTCGATAAAGAACAAAAAAAAGGCGTTTTGAAACATTTTCCGACTCGTGAAGAATTAACCATGCCGATTCAGGAACAGCTCATTGTTGAGTTGTATTCCAAATAAAATGAGTTTTGTAATTCAGGAACACGGGATCTCACAATATTCAGCCGGCTGCAGCAGAAAAATTTGGAGATTAAAATATGTCGTCAAATGAACTCATGTACATGAATTGGCAGGAAATTATCAAGCCTGAAAAGGTTCAGGCCTCCAGTACATCCTCCTATGGGAAGTTCGTATGTGAACCACTGGAGAGAGGTTTTGGAATTACCATCGGCAATTCCCTCCGAAGGGTCATTCTTTCGTCCCTTTACGGAGCTGCTGTTGTTTCGGTTAAATTTGAAGATGTCATGCATGAATTCACCACTATTCCCGGTGTTCTTGAAGATGTTTCCGAAATTATCCTGAACCTTAAAGAAGTCCGCTTAAGGGTAAGTGAACCTGGACCTAAAAAAGTGCTTATCAATGCCCATCGAGAGGGGATTGTTACTGCTGGAGATATCATCAGTGAAGACGGTAGATGTGAAGTCCTGAACAAGGACCTCAAGATCGCGACATTGTCCGATAAAGCTAAGTTAAATATCTCCATGGTGGTCAATGTCGGCAGGGGATACTCCCTGGCTGAAAATAATAAGGACGAAAACGCGCCGGTCGGTACGATTCCCATTGACGCTGTTTTTTCACCCATTAAAAAAGTGGTTTATGTCGTGAGCAACGCCAGGGTCGGGCAGCGTACGGACTATGACAAGTTAACCCTTGAAGTCTGGACTGATGGAAGCATTTCCCCTGAGAACGCAGTGGCCTATGCCGCTAAAATACTTAAGGAGCAAATGAGTATCTTCATCAATTTCGACGAAGAAAAAGAACCCGAACCGGAACGGAAACCAGATGAGGAAGCAGCCCCCGGATTCAATGAAAATCTTTATCGAAGTGTTGAAGAGCTTGAACTGTCGGTTCGCAGTGCGAATTGCCTGAAGAATGCCGAGATTCACAAAATTTACCAGCTTGTCAGTAAAACAGAAGCCGAAATGTTGAAAACAAAAAATTTCGGACGAAAATCATTAAATGAAATCAAGGATGTTTTAAGTGAAATGGGGCTCTCCCTGGGCATGAAGCTGGATGAGTTTAAATTCCCGGAGGAAGAAGTTGAGGAAGGAGAATAACGGGTTCTATGAGACATCGAAAAACAGGAGTAAAACTTAATCGGACTGCGAGCCACAGAAATGCCATGTTTAAAAACATGGTGACCTCGCTCTTTAAATACGATCAGATCAAAACCACCGACGTCAAGGCCAAAGAACTGAGAAAGTGGGCTGATAACCTCATTACGCTGGCAAAAAAGGGAGACCTTCACGCCAGACGTCAGGCAATGTCCATCATGATGGAAAAGGACATTGTTCATAAGCTTTTTAATGAGGTTGGAGAACGTTTCGGCAAGGTTAACGGCGGCTATACCCGCATTACCAAGCTTGCCAGACGCGCCGGGGATGCGGCATCCATTTCCCTTATTGAATTGATATCAGCCAAAACCGATGTCTCCGGGAAGAAAGACAAAAAAGGTAAAAAAGAGACTTCCAAAGCAGACACGGGTGTTCAGTCGGGTATTGATGAAAAACCCACCAGCCCTGATACCCTGAAACCAGCTGATATGAAAACAGAGGATGCCGGCTCAGGTGATGAAATGGAAAGCAAGGCAGAAGCTGAAACCATCGATCTCGAAAAATCGCCCGGCTCCGCAGTCGATGACGAGAATGCGCAGAAAAAGATGGATTAGGTTTAATGTCTGTTATTTCACAAAAAATTAAAACGCCCGTTTAAAAGACGGGCGTTTTTTTCGGTCTGCTCCCAATCCGCCTTCCACCATTTCGGAACTCACTGTGTCGATCAATTTGGCTTTGTAATCCCAATGCTTTCCGTGATATTCAGTCTGTCAGGGACAGAAGAGAATGAACGGATTTAAATGGGCCCAATAACTGCGTCTGGTTCCTTTAAATTCCCATACCCCCCCCATATCCGCAGGTTCGGGCCTGAAGAAGGTGTGGAAGGAGTCATTTTATGGCGTATTATTCTCACATCAGTACGGGCTGGAAAAGCCTGGACATGATTATCGATCATTTGAGAAGCGGCGACAATGTGGTCTGGCAGGTGGACAGCATTGATGATTATCAGAGATTGGTCCTGCCTTTTGTCGCCAATGCGATCGCCGAAAACCAGCGGGTCGTTTACTTGAGATTCGGCCGGCATACGCCCCTTCTCGAGGAACGTGCCAACCTGTCCATATATCGATTGCAGTCTGAAAACAGCTTTGAATCTTTTTCCGCCAAGGTGCACAGCATCATTACCCGGGAAGGTAGGGATGTCCGCTATGTTTTCGATTCCTTGTCGGACCTGCTTTATCTGTGGGCCACGGATGCCATGATCAGCGATTTTTTTTTTTATAACCTGCCCCTATCTGTTTCAATTAAATACCATTGCCTATTTCGCCATAATACGGAACAGTCACTCCTTCAAGGCTATCGCCCGAATCCGGGAAACTACCCAGGTCCTAATTGACATATACAATTACCAGGGCCGGATTTGCCTTCATCCCATAAAAGTTCAGCATCGCTATTCACCTACCATGTTTTTTCCGCATATTAAGGAGAAGGATAATTTAGCCCCTGTGATCAACAGCGTCGAAGCCGCCGAGCTGTTTTCCAATCTTTCACGCTTTAATTTTACGGCGGGGGCCCATCGCCACCTGGATTATTGGGACCGTTTGTTCATGCAGGCCAGAAACCTTCTGGAATCGGAGAGTGGACAGGAAGAACGTCAGGATATGGTGGAGCAGTTGAGCCGTTTGATGCTGACCCGGAACAAAAGACTTCTTTCTCTGATCAGAACCTATTTTTCACTTGAGGATCTGCTGAACATTAAGGATCGACTCATCGGCACCGGATTTATCGGCGGGAAAGCTCTTGGCATGCTGTTGTCCCGGAACATTCTCATCCGGGATAAAAACTTTAACTGGCGTGATATTCTGGAACACCACGATTCCTTTTATATCGGATCGGATGTTTTTTATTCCTACATCGTTCAGAACGGATGGTGGCGTACTTTTATGGCCCATAAAACCAGGGAAGGTTATTTTGCCAATGCGCTTGAGTTAAGAAACCAAATGCTGACCGGAGAATTTCCCGAGGAAATTATCGAGCGGTACAAGCTGATGCTGGAGTATTTCGGCCAATCCCCCATAATTGTTCGTTCCAGCAGTCTTTTGGAAGACGCCTTCGGCAGTGCATTTGCAGGAAAATACGATAGCTTTTTCCGGGTTAATCAGGAATCCCCGGAAAATAGATATGAAAGCTTTGAGGAGGCCGTTCGTCTGATTTACGCCAGCACCATGAGCGAGGATGCCCTTTCCTATCGGCTGCAGCGTGGACTGGATCAGAACAACGAGCAGATGGCCCTTTTGGTCCAGCGGGTTTCCGGTGCTTATCATAAATCCTATTTTTTCCCGGATCTCGCCGGAGTGGGGTTGTCACGCAATCCCTTTGTATGGAAAAAGGGAATGAAACATGAAGAGGGAATGATCCGGCTGGTTTATGGACTGGGCACCCGGGCAGTGAACCGGGTCGAAAACGATTATCCTAGAATTGTTGCGGTTGACGATCCTTTGGTTAAACCTCTTGTCGAAATGAAAGACATCCGCAAATTTTCCCAGCATTACGTCGATCTATTGAATCTGGAAAAAAATCAAATCGAAACCATCAGTGTCACAGAGCTGCTGGAAAAAGAAGTCCCGGAAAAACTGAGTCTTATGGGCATCAGAGATGAGGAGGCGAATCAAAGTCTTAGGGACATGGGAAAACCGGGGAGGGACTTCTGGATTCTTACCTTTGATCCGTTCCTGGCCGAAACCCCCTTTGTCGATATGATGAGAAAAATCCTCGGGAATCTCGAACAGACCTACCAAAACCCGGTTGATATTGAATTTACGGTTAATTTCAACCTTAAAGGCGACCTGCAGATCAATCTTCTGCAGTGCCGGCCCTTTCAAAGTCCGGGTCAGGGCCAGGGTGAAGCCATTCCGGAATCCATTCCTAAAGACAAGATCATTATCCGGGTGGATGGTAATTTCATGGGAGGAAACATTTCACAACCCATTGGCCGTGTAGTTCTCGTCGATCCCGAAACCTACGCGCTGCTTTCCCTGTCCGAAAAATACGCCGTTGCCCGTCTGGTGGGAAAGTTAAACAAGGTGGTGGTGGACCGGACACAAACCCCCACACTGCTGATGGGGCCGGGCAGGTGGGGGACTCATTCTCCAGCCATGGGCGTTCCAGTGGGTTTTTCCGAGATCAACCATGTTGCCGCCATTGCCGAAATCAGCAGTCAGACCGGCAGTTTGATTCCGGATTTATCCTTCGGCACCCATTTTTTCCACGATCTGATTGAAACCGGGATTTTTTACCTCGCCGTTTATCCGGAAAATCCCAATGTGATCCTTAATCTGGACTGGATTCGCTCCCTGCCGAATCTGCTGGGAGCCCTGGTTCCCCAGAGCATACGTTTCAGCCATGTTCTGAAAGTCGTCGATACGGAAAAAGAGGGATTGAAGATCCTTTCGGATATGGTCAACCAAAGGGTGATCTGCTGTTTAACCGATGGTCTGCAACAAATCACCCCTGAAAAGCCTTTTAGAAAAGAAACGGATTAAACTATGCCGTAAGCCAGCATGGCCTTGGCCACCTTGACGAACCCCGCGATATTGGCACCGGCCACATAATCCCCTTTTTTTCCATACGCCTCGGCAGCATCCAGGCACGACTTGTGGATACCCTGCATAATGATCAGAAGCCGGTTGTCCACTTCTTCCCGGGTCCAGGAAAGCTTGGAACTGTTCTGGCTCATCTCAAGGCCTGAGGTGGCGACGCCACCGGCATTGGCGGCTTTGCCCGGACCGTAAAGGATATGGTTATCCTGAAAAATTTTGACGGCTTCGGGAGAAGAAGGCATATTGGCGCCTTCTGCAACACAGACACACCCGTTTTGGACCAGGGCCTGGGCATTATCCGCATCTATCTCATTCTGGGTGGCGCAGGGAAGGGCGATGTCTACCTTGATTCCCTGTTCCCGGATGACGTCCCAGACGTTTTGACCTTCAAAACAGTCGGCTTGATATTTATGGGTATATTCACTGACTCGACCCCGGTGAACGTTTTTAAGTTCCATGAGGTAGCAACACTTGTCGTCGTCGATTCCTTTTTCGTCAATAACGGTCGCACTTGAATCACATGTGGATATCACCCGTCCGCCCATCTGGTTGACCTTTTCAATGGCAAACTGGGCAACGTTGCCTGAACCGCTTACCGCAACAATTTTGTTCTTGAAGTCCAGACCGCGGGTTGCCAGCATTTCCGCGGCAAAATATACGGTTCCGTATCCTGTTGCTTCGGGTCGGACCAGACTTCCTCCATATTCTAGACCCTTTCCCGTGAGAACGCCGGTGTGTTCGTTTCGGATTTTTTTGTAATAACCGTACAAATAGCCGATTTCACGACCACCGACGCCGATATCGCCGGCCGGAACGTCGGTTTCCGCCCCAATGTGCCGGAAAAGTTCCCGCATGAAAGCCTGGCAGAAGCGCATTATTTCGCCATCGCTTTTCCCCTTGGGATCAAAGTCAGACCCGCCTTTTGCCCCGCCCATGGCCAGGGTTGTCAGTGAGTTCTTGAAAATCTGTTCAAATCCCAGAAATTTAATAATGCTGAGGTTGACCGAGGGATGGAACCGGATACCGCCCTTGAAAGGGCCTATGGCATTATTGAACTGGACGCGGAAACCCCGGTTCACATGAACCTGATTCTGGTCGTCCACCCAGGGAACCCGGAAACTCATAGCTCTTTCCGGTTCGACGATTCTTTCGTAAATGCTGTTTTTTACAAATTCAGGATGACGCTGGGTGGTGGGTTCAAGTGTTTCCATTACCTCGCTGACAGCCTGGTGAAACTCCGCCTGGTCGGGGTCCATTTGTTTGACTTTGTCGATGACGCTCTTGATAACTGACATTCAATTGTCTCCTTGAATTTAAATTTTTAACGTTATTGATCATTTTTCACGATGTATATTTTCCCCCTGGATTCAGGAGGTATTTCACCGTACCCGTTTTTTTTAAAAAAATGGAGGTCTTCCCGGGTCATTCCATCAATTCCCACAAACTCATTTATCAGTTCATCCAGACTGTCGAAACCGCTGCCGAAAAACGGCAACTTGGAAAAAAAAGGCCTGGAACTCCCTGCATCCACGAGCACGGCAAAATGAATGGGATACTGTGGATCACCGACAACCAGCAGATATTTTTCCTTTGATTCGGCAATATGGTAAACCGACGGCAGGGCTTCGGCTTTTATTTCTTTGAAATGTTCGTTTAAAACCAGAGCCGCTTCATGGCTGTCCACGTCCTGAACCCCCATCAGATCCGGACAATCGAAAAAACCCAGGGCGTAAAGGGCAATGCTGAAGCTGGTGATCTGCTCGTAAACCGGATGCTCCCTGGCGCACATCATTAAAATTTCTTCGATTCTTTCAGTAATTTCAAGGCCTTCTCGATCCATGGCCGGCATTTTGGATACAAGCACATCGGGCATTGAAAAACCGACATCTATTCCGTCTATTGGATGACTTCTCATTTTTGGACCTCCCTGGTTTATTCATTGACCTGGATAATGAATCGAACGACTGAACCCCTTTTAAGCAAAAATGATGCCGGATTTTATATAGAGCCCGAAATATAAATAACCAATTGAAATTAAATGGGAATACATTTATTTGAAAAGCGGAGTCAAGAATCCGGGGAATCCGGGTTGGTGGAAATTGAGCAGGGCATTTTTCCGCTAAAGGCCGATGCCTTTAAAAGGATTGAATTAATGAGGAAAGCAAGGCACGGAGGCATTGTTCAAGAATTGAACAGACTGTGCCAGGATGAATCAACCAGGGAGTCAGACCATTTCTGCGGGGTCGTCTTCGCTTTTGCCCAGCTGTTTTTTTAAACGATGGCGCAGGGTATTGCGACTGATACCCAGCATTTTCGCCGCCTGAACCTGATTTTCGTCACACGCCTCCATGGTTTTCCGGATCAGCGTGTCCTCTACCAGTTCAATGATATTGGCGTGAATATCGGATTTTGAGAGGCGGAGGAGTTCCGGTATGATTTCATCCAGTTTCTCTTTTAACCGATCGACCAGCTGTTCCCGGGTGAGGGAATTCAAGAGTTGTTCAGCATCGGCATCTGGAAGCATGAGGTGGCCCTCGGGGATGATATCTCCGGAAGTAATCAGAACGGCCCGGCGAATGCAATTTTCAAGCTCCCGAACATTTCCCGGCCACGGGTAGGAAAGCAGTTTGTTCAGGGACGGCTCGGACAGATAACACGGGGAACGGTTGTATTCGGAACAGAACCGGGTGAGGAAATAATCCGCAAGGTGGGGGATGTCTTCCCTCCGGCGTCTTAACGGCGGCATGTCGATGGTGATAACCTTCAATCGCCAGTAAAGATCTTTTCGGAAACGTCCGGTCTCGATTTCCATCTCAAGATTTTTATTGGTTGCGGCGATGACGCGAACATCGACCCCAAGGGTCTGCTTACCGCCGAGCCGTTCGATTTCACCTTCCTGTAAAACCCGCAGCAGTTTGCTCTGCAGGGTTGTGGACATTTCTCCGATTTCGTCCAGGAAGAGAGTCCCGCCGTTTGATCGCTCTATTTTTCCGATATAGGTGCGTTCAGCCCCGGTGAAAGCGCCCTGTTCATAGCCGAACAATTCGCTTTCAAAAAGGGATTCCGGAATGGCAGCGCAATTAATGGCGATAAAGGGTTTATCATTTCGCAGGCTGTGATGATAGATGGCCCTTGCAGCCAATTCCTTTCCGGTACCGCTTTCGCCGGTAATCAGAACGGATATGTCTTTTTCCGCGATCTGGCCGATCAGCTTGAAAATTTCCTGCATTTGTCGACTGTTGCCGATAATCTCCAGGGTATTTTTATCCGGAACTCCGGGAGGCGGGGAAAGATCCGCCGGTATTCGAACCATTTCCTTCATCTGACGGTTGACCAGGAGCGCCTCGTTGACGATTCGCGTCAAATCTTTTCGATCAAAGGGCTTAATGAGGTAGTCATAGGCGCCTCTTTTCATGGTTTCGATGGCAAGGTCCGTGGTGCCGTAAGCGGTCATGACGATCACGGGGGTTTTGATTTCGATGTGTTTGATCTTGGACAACATGTCAAGACCATTGATTTCGGGCATTTTATAATCCAGAAGGATGAGGTCGAAGGTACGTCTTGAGAGCTCTTCAAGAGCGTCAAGGCCCCTAATGCAGGCAACGACCTCATATCCTTTTCGGGTGAAAAAACGGCTTAAAAAATGGATCAGGCCCTCATCATCGTCAATAATTAGTATTCTCTCCATTTTGCTCATGTAACGACCTGTTGAAGTAAAGTGGAAGAAACAGGGAAAAGGTCGCCCCCTGGTTGATCTTGCTCGTAACCCGTATGACGCCGCCATGGCTTTTGACGGTATTTAGCACAAGGGGGAGCCCCAGCCCAGTGCCGGATGCTTTGGTGGTTAAAAAAGGGTCGAAGATATTTTCAATCTGGTCCCCGGAAATGCCGGGACCCGTATCATGAATATCAATTCTGACACAGGGAATAGATGCCTGGTTTTCATCAAAATAGTCCTTTGAGGACGTAATCGTTACCGTTCCATGGTCCGAAATGGCTTCCAAGGCATTGACCAGAAGGTTTATCAACGCTTCGGTCAATAATTTTTTGTCGCCGGTGATGTTCGGAAGGCCTTCATCCACACGTCTGATTAAGGTGCATTCCTGGCGGTTCGCCAGGGGTTTGATCATGAACATCACATCGTCGATCAGCGCCCTGACGTCGATTTCCGATACAATCAGATCCTGGGGTTTGGTGAAATCCAGAAAACGATTAATGGCACCCTCCATACGTTTAATCTGTGCCATGGCGATTTTGAAGTCTTCTTCATCTTCCGGGGATTTTTCGATCTGATCCTGTACCGATTCCAGAAAAAGCTTAAGCGACGTCAGGGGTGTTCTGATTTCATGGGCCACGGCTGCTCCCATCCTTCCCATGGCGGCAAATTTTTCCGAACGCTCCGCAATCAACCGGGTTTTTTTCAGAATGATATCCGATTCCTTGAGTTCGGCTTCTCTGAGCACCACTTTTTGTTCAAGATTGTTCTGTCGCTCCTTTAATTTCTGGACCATCTTTTCAAATTCTCGGTAAAGCATGCCGATTTCATCTTTCCGGCGGAGCGGGGCCATCTTCTGGTCAAATTCCGACTCTCCTGCAGCTTCGGCGTATCTGCTGAGCAGACGGATGGGTTTGATCATGTGGGAGGACACGATCCAGGTCAGAGCCAGGGCGCTCCCCATCCCAAGAAAAATGGTTACATAAAGGATGCGTTTAAGGGTTTTTGCGCTGTGAAAGGCCTCTTCTTTGTCCTGTTCCACGACGATATACCAGTTGGTTCCCCTGACATTCAGGGAAGTTCCTAAAACTTGGATTCCCCGATAGTCAAGATATGCCTCGCGGCGGTCTCTTTTTTGAAAAATATTTCGAAAACTGTCCGTTTGGGAAATATTTTCGGTCAAAATGCGAAAAGGATCCTTATGGGCCAGAAAGCGCCCGTCTTTTTCCACCAGATAACATTCACCGGTTTTCCCCAGGGATACGTTCAAAATAAAAAAAACGATTTTGGAGGTTCCGACCCGGCCGTAAATTGTGCCTGAAAGACTCCCGTCATCGTTCAAAATAGGTGCGGCGATATAAAAAGTGGATTCTTTTTCTTTGGGGAAATGGGATATATCGGACATAAACAGTGAGGTGCGGTTGGGAAAATCCGGTGGATCACCGGAATTCCTTTGCAGGGTCATTCCCGGGGTGCTGAAAACGATGTCTCCGGACGCGGAAACCACGGTAATATCCTTATAAACGCCGTAATTGCTCCGGATCAGTTCCAGGTATGGCCCCATAAGTTCGGGATTCATGGATTTTATAATTGAAGTTTCCGATATAACCGTTAAATCCGCCTTGCGTTCGGCCAGCCAATGTTCCAAAAGGGCAATTTTATCCACCGCCACATTTTGAAGCTGATGAAAAACCATGCTGGCAATCAGTTCCTCCGTTGTACTAACCGAAAACCACCCGATGGCCGCCAACGGCACTAGGGCAAGGAACAGGAAGATAAACATCAGCTTGGTTCGAAGGTTGGGGTTCTTTTGGATCATCTCTGTCCACCCGATTCAAAGGGACATGACTTCATACAGGTTTTCCAGCGGGTTGATGAACAGTAATTTATTTCTCAGCGCTTCCGCTTTTTGCAATAGGATTTTAATCACCTCGGCACATTCAAGGGTCGAAACAAGGGTCACTGTAAAGGGGAGGGTGCCTGTTGACGTCTCGATGCCTTTTTCCGGCAGATTCTCATGATTTCCGTAAATGGCCTCCAATCCCCTGGTTTCTGGAAAAATAACGGTAACTTGTCCGGAGGCTCCGGCAACGGCCCCGGAAACCATGGGAATTTTCAGCGCTTTGGCGGCATGTTCGACGATAAACCTGGTTTTAATGTTGTCCAGGCAATCCACAACGACATCGGCGCCCTTCATCAGATCGACAGCGTTGGGTTCATCCAGATAAATCCCATGAATTGTGGTTTCAACGGATGAATTCACCTGTCGAATTCTTTCCGCCGCAATCAAGGCCTTGGACTGCCCGATATTTTTTTCCGTGCTCAGCAGTTGCCGGTTCAGGTTGCTGTTCTCAAAGAAATCCCCGTCAATCAGGATCAAACGGCCGATTCCCAAGCGGGCGAGAATTTCCATCACCCCTCCGCCGAGTCCGCCAAGGCCCACGATGCAAACCGTTTTGGACAACAGGGTCATCTGGTCGCTTGGGGAAAAAGATCTGAAATTCCGGACATAACGCTGGGGGATAACGCCCTCCTTAAGCGAGGCGATTTCAATTTCCCGCTGGGGGATTTTAAATCGGTGTGAAATGGTTTGAATGTCTTTGACGGAAATGCCGATATAATGGGTTTTATCCGGGAATTCATTCCGGGTTGCGCATGTTTTAATGCTTTCGAGGATATCCGGCTGCAAAATATTTTCCTTTCTGAATCAACCCGAAATCGTGTATAAGTTTAAGTTGATTTATACCCGGAGTCAAGGCATTGATTAAACCCTGACCCGGAAGAGGAATTCAGGGGGAAGGTGAAGAAAAAATGACGAAAAAATTAACAAGGGTCCTGGTCACCGGTGCGGCGGGATTTATCGGATTTCACCTGTGCCGGAGGCTTCTGGAAGAGGGGATGGATGTCGTGGGAATGGACAACCTGAACCCCTATTACGATGTGAACCTGAAAATGGACCGTCTCAGGCAATTAAAGGAATTTGAAGGGTTTTCCTTCCATCAGATCGATCTTTCCGATGCTGCCGGCATGGATGAGCTTTTCCGGCAAAATCCCTTTGACGTTGTCGTCCATCTTGCCGCACAGGCAGGGGTGCGGTATTCTATTGAAAACCCCAGGTCTTATGTGGACTCCAACCTGGTCGGGTTCATCAATGTTCTGGAAGGATGCCGGCATTATCATGCGGGTCACCTGGTGTTTGCCTCATCGAGCTCGGTTTACGGTGCCAACACCCTGATGCCGTTTTCAGTGCATCATAATGTGGATCATCCCGTGTCCCTGTATGCGGCCACCAAAAAGGCCAATGAGCTCATGGCCCATTCCTATTGTCATCTGTATGGCCTGAAGTGCACGGGCTTGAGATTTTTTACGGTCTACGGCCCCTGGGGAAGGCCGGACATGGCTCTTTTTCTGTTTACGGAGGCCATACTGAAGGATAAACCCATCAACGTGTTCAATCATGGGAAGATGAAACGCGATTTTACCTATATTGATGATATTGTTGAAGGGGTATATCGCGTCATGCTGAATCCACCTGATCCCGATCCAGACTGGAGCGGTACCTCACCGGATCCGGGAACATCCTATTGTCGTTATAAGATATACAACATCGGCAATCATCAGCCGGTGGAGTTGATGACCTTCATCCGGATTCTTGAACTGGCACTTGAAAAAACCGCTGCCATTGAATACCTTGATCTTCAACCCGGTGATGTTCCGGAAACTTATGCGGATATCGACGATCTCGTCAGGGATGTGGGATTCAAACCCGACACCCCCATTGAAACGGGTATCGAGCGATTTGTTGAATGGTACAAAGCGTATTACGGATATTAAAATCCTTTTCATGATGACACCCTCTGATACATAAAAGCCCTTAATTCAGGCTGGTTGTCAACCCTATAACCATGAACGGAAAGAGGACGACATGCCCATCCCCGGTAATCTGTTAACCACGGCAATGGCGGTCATGCCCCATAAAGATGTTGATCGTGCCCTTGAAGCAGCCCTTTCCCTGGACATTCCCTTCTGGCCCCAGTTGCCGCTCTACAATTATTATGAAGACATGTATGTCCAGGCCGCGGAGCATTTTCCGGGAATCCTTCTCGATCTGGAGAAACGGACCCTCCGGTTTTCAACGGACAAATTTGTGGAGGAATTCGAGGAAACCCTTTCAAAGTTTGATCAGCCTGAATATTTCGATATCAGCAAAACCTATTCCGTGGTGTATCACCGGTTTCTGGAGCTGGATTTAAGGGACAGGCCCGCAATCCGGGGCCAGTTGGAAGGGCCTGTCAGTTTCGGTTTCAATGTTCTGGATGAAAACGAAAGGCCCATCCTGTTCAATGATACGGTCAGACCCTTTATGTATGAATTCATGGCCAAACGGATCAACGTTCAGCTGGCCGCTTTAAAAGAGAAAAACGCTAATGCCTTTATGTATGTGGATGAACCCGGCCTCCAGTTTTTATTCAGCGCCATGGCGGGTTATGGGGATCAGGCCGCCAAAACCGATATGGAACTGTTTTTCAGCATGATCGACAGGCCGAGGGGAGTCCACCTCTGCGGAAACCCGGACTGGGATTTTTTGTTGAACCTGGACCTGGACATCCTGTCCATGGACATCTATACCAACAAGGAAGTGTTTTCCTCTTATGCTTCCTCCATCAAACGATTCCTGGATCGTGGCGGAATTTTGTCATGGGGGCTTGTACCCACCAATTTCGAACCCTTTGGGAAAGAAAATCTCGGGTCACTGGAAAAACTGCTCACCGAAGTCTGGGCGGTTCTGGGTAAAAAAGGGATTGACCTGGAATTTCTGGTTTCTCGAAGCCTGTTATCGCCGGCCACCTGCTGTCTGGTGAATCCGGACAGGGAAAAGACCGTTGAAGAAGCCTTCAAACGTGTCAAACAGTTATCGGAGGACCTCCGGGCAAAATTCAATTTATAAAAATGATGTGGGTCTTGTTGGACATACCTCATATACAGGGTCATCAGAAGAAAAGGTGATGTCACCATATCATTGAC
>DIKO01000085.1 GCA_002423615.1 Desulfobacteraceae bacterium UBA5616 | reverse complement strand
TCCAACCGTTGTTTGCGGCCATAGTGTTAAAGACAAGGAATTGCTTGAAATGTGCGATGAATACCTTGCCTTTATCATGAAAAATACGGTCGGCGGTGGACTGGCAGGGGGTCGTACCGTCCCGGTCAATGCAAAAATCGAGGCAGGCTCCAAGGTTCATCGGTATGAAGATGTAAGACAGATCATCGAAAAGGCAAAGTCCTTTCTGGTGTATGACTGTCAGTGCCGCAAAGAACGGAGGATCCTCGGACATGGGTGCAATCACAGCATCCAAAGCTGTTTGAACTTTTCCATGGAAGAAAACGCTTACGATTATTTTAATTTGGGCGGGAAGATCATAACCAGGGAACAGGCCATGGAAGTATTGAATCAAGCAGAGGAAGAAGGCCTGGTTCATAACGCCGTTTACAACACCAAAGAAGACCATATCGCCATCTGCAACTGCTGCCCATGCTGCTGTATGGCCTTGAGAGGCGTACGAGACTTTGGCGCCCCTTCCAGCATCGCCAGAAGCAACTTTGTCGCTGCGATCGACCCGGACGGTTGCACAGGATGCGGCATATGTGCGAATGAACGGTGTCCGGTGGATGCGATTATCGAAAACGACGGCCGATACACCGTAGTATCTGAAAAATGCATCGGTTGCGGCGCGTGTACCCTGAAATGCCCGACAGAGTCGATCACATTGATCCTGAGACCCGAGTCCGAGCAAAATGAACCTCCGGACAATATGATGGACTGGTTGATAAAACGTGCCGCTGACCGTAATTTGGCGTGAACAAACGATTAAATCGTTGTAGACAAGATAACAGGAGAATAATTTCATGATCGATGTGGAAAAAATGGTTGAGAATTTAAATACCGCAGTAGTGGCCTGTGATGCCGATTTCAAGATCATCTATGCCAACCGGAAATGCAAACAGATGTTTAAGGCCTACAAAATGGAAGGTTTTGTGGGAAACCAGATGGGAGACTACCATAAGTCCGAAACTATGGAAAAACTCAGAACGCTTTTTGCAGATTACGCGGAAAGAAAGAAAAATATGGATTACTATACCACGGAAACCCCGAACGGAAAGCTTACCATCGTGAACACCCCGTCCTATGATGGGGAGATATTTGCCGGTGTGGTTGAGTTTTTCTTTGAGGGGTCTTTGGCCTGAAAATAGGTATCAGTTTAAATTCAAAAGAGGTCGGCGGTCATGGAAGCGATTTCGTCAAACAGTGTTGGTGAAAAATCCATCAATGGGAAAAAGGCCCTGAGCGGACTGAGGGTCGTCGAATTTGCCCGGATGATCAGCGGCCCATACTGCGGCAAGCTGCTGGCTGATCTTGGCGCCGAAGTCATCAAGATCGAGATGCCCGGCATCGGTGATAAATCCAGAACCACCGGGCCTTTTGTCAACGAACTCCCCCATCCTGAGCAAAGTGGACTCTTTTCTTATCTGAATACGAACAAACTGGGGATTACCTTGAATCCAGCCAGTAAGGAGGGGAGAAAAATATTTTTTCGGCTTTTGGAACATGCGGATATCCTGGTGGAAAACAATTCTCCCCGTTTGATGGAACAATGGGGATTGAAGCATACGGATATCCTAAACACCAATCCCGGTCTGATCATGACTTCGATCACGCCATTTGGATGGAACGGTCCTTACCGGGATTATCATGCCTGTGAACTCATCACTTACCACAGCAGCGGCGCGGGCCATACAACGCCGCGATCCGGTGATCCGGATCAGCCGCCCTTGAAGCTCGGGGCCCGGGTAACGGAGTTTTACGCCGGCATGAATGGCGCACTCGCAGCCATGGGAGCTGTTTTGGTAAGAGAGATGACCGGGAGAGGCCAAAACATCGATATATCAGCTCAGGAGTGTTTTTTAAACAATGCGTGGGCAGGGCTTCCCTACTGGCTTTTCGGCAATGAGCTAATGGGAAGAGGCGGGCGGCAGCCATGGGCGCCCCTCGCCATTCTCCCCTGCAAGGATGGCCACGTCAGTTTCCAGTTTCAATCCGAGCAGCAGTGGAAAGACCTGGTGGAGTTGATGGGAAATCCGGACTGGGCGGAAAGCGAGCTGTTCAAGGACCAGTTTGCCCGGGGAGAGAATTGGGACGGCCTCGCGCTTCTGATGAACGAATGGCTTGCCGGCCAGTCCAAGCAGGCATTTTTTCATGCAGCCCAGGCGAAGCGCTGCCCGGTCGGTCCGGTCAACAGGATCGATGAAGTGCTCGACTGTAAACATCTGGCAGATAGAGGCTTTTTTGTAAAAATCGATATTCCCGGCGCCGGCAAGGTCAAAATTCCATCTGCGCCCTATAAATTTTCCAAAACCCCCTGGCAGTTGGAACGGCCTGCACCCACGCTGGGTCAGCACAACGCGGAAATTTATTGCGACCGACTTGGTATAAGCAGGGAAGATCTGGTGAACATGAGAAGTTCGGGCGTCATTTGAGTTCAATCGGAGGGAAAGGTTCAATGGATGAAGACACCGGAACAAGCGAGAAGGATCTCACCCTGAAACGGTTTCGAGTCGTTGATTTAACCAGAGCCCAGGCCGGACCGGTATGTACCCTGTTGCTGGCACACCTGGGGATGGAAGTCATCAAGGTGGAGTCCGCAAAGCGGCATGATTTTATGCGGATCATCCCGCCCTACCTGCCGGGTGAGCAAAATCTGGATTCCAGCGGGCATTATGCCGTGTTCAATCACGGCAAGAAAGCCATTGCGCTGGACATATCTCGACCAGAAGGACTCGAGTTGATCAAGAGGCTTATCCGTATCAGCGATGTCGTGGTCGACAACTTCGCTTCAGGAGTAATGGAAAAGCTGGGTCTTGGATATCCGGCTGTAAGGGCCGTCAAACCGGGCATCATCATGGCCTCTTTGACGGGATTCGGGTCCACCGGACCGTACAGGGAATATGTCGCTTTCGCAAAACCGGTGCAGGCGTATGCCGGTTTGATCGAACTGACCGGCTATCGAGACGGTCCGCCGGGGGAACCCGCAATCGCGATGGGCGATAATTTTATGGGCACCTATGGCGCTTTTGCCATTTTATCCGCATTGGTTCACCGGTCGAGGACCGGAGAAGGGCAATACATCGATCTTTCCATGGCCGAGTCGATCATATGCGCGCTGCCTGAAGCCATCATGGAATATGGCATGAACATGACCCTCCGCAATCGCATGGGAAATCGTGATCCGCTCATGACACCCCATGACGTATACCGGTGTAAAGGAGAAAACGAATGGATTGCGATTGCTGTCTCGGATGATATGCAATGGGAGACATTGTGCGGCGTGATCACTTCATTGGATAAGCACCTTTCCCGGAGAAAAAATCAGGATGAGGTGGACAGGCGGATCGAAGGATGGACACAAAATCGAACAAAGTCGGAGGTCATGAAGATCCTGCAGGAGGCCGGGATTGCCGCTTTCCCGGTGATGAATGCCCGAGACCTTCTGGAGGACCCGCATTTAGAGGAAAGGGAGTATTTCCTGGAAAGCGATCACCCGACAGCGCCAGGGAAGTGGTTCGGAGGAACGAGCTGGAAAATGAGCGACACGCCGGTGGGAACCCAGCGGCGGCATGCGCCTTCGGCAGGCGAAGACAATCCGTATGTATATGGCGACCTGCTGGGCCTCTCGGGTGATGAAATAAACATGCTTATAGACCGGAAGATCATATTTTAATAGTAAATATTCGATAAACCCCGT
>DIKO01000105.1 GCA_002423615.1 Desulfobacteraceae bacterium UBA5616 | reverse complement strand
ATTTTAATTACGCTTGTTTTGGGACCAGTTCCACAGCTGAAATCTCACCCTTCCTGATTAATTCAGCTTGTGCGGTTGCATCCATTCTGGATATTTCCGTCATGATTCAGGCCCCCTATTCGGGTTCAAATTAAAAAGAAGTTCAATCTCGATATAGTCACTGCCATTGTATTATATGGCCGATATTCCATTCTTTATTCTTTGAGCAGTCATTCAGCACCCCCAAAAAAGGGCAGGGAAGTCAGTTTAAGTGTGTGGGAAACAGGAGAAAAGAAGACAGGTTATCTTTAACTCAAAGACGATCGATTAGTCAATAAAAGTAACGGGTCAGTAAAATATTATAGACAGGCTCCCCATCCTTGGGAGAGCGGCACTACCTTACCCATCGCCGATTGAAGGAGTATCCAGGTTTATTCATAACGCGTCCCGGCAGGGGTATGGTTTTTCCGCGACCGAGATGATGTTTTTACCGAATCCGCGAAGCGTTTCATGAAAATCCCTTGCATCCGTATCAAGAAGGATCGAAAAGAGGGCCATGCCCTCGAGAAACGCAATGGCTGCGGTAGCGATTTGACGGGTCAGGGCCGGGTCGCCGGCGATGGGGATCAGCATGTTTGTCAGAAATCCGATCCATTCCCCGTAGGTCCGCTGCAATTTGGTTCGGACATTGGGATTATAGAGCGCGATTTCCCATATCTCGATAAAGACCGCGGAAAGGGTTTTGTTCAACGTAACCCTTTCGCTCATGAATTCGAAAAAGGCTTCAATTCGGAGTTTTGGATCCATGCCGGGGATGCTGTTGGACTTAAGCCACTCGTCCAGCATGGATTTGTAAAGATCCATGACATAGTCGATATAGTTGATCAGGATGTCTTCCTTGCTTTTGAAATAATAATGCAGCAGCCCATGATTCACCCCGGCGGCCCGGGCAATGTCCTTGATGGATGTCCGGTCAAAGGATTTTTCCTGGAGGCAGTGATCCAGTGCCTGTAAAATCTGGATTTTTTTTCCGGCTGCGTCGTTATTTCTGGCCATTGCCCGATCCTGAAAAAGGTATTACCGCGTATAAAAAAGGTTGACATCACACAAACAAATTATTAATTAGTCAGTCAACTAACTCAATAATCACACTCCAACCATTTCGTCAAGTCCAACATTAGCTTCAACATCAACGGGGAGGTTTTATTTATGGAGAAGCGGATAAAACGGGGCTTTGTCCTTGCCTGCCTGATGGTCGTTTGGTTTGTTTGCGGACCCGCGTATGGGGAACCGCTCTTTTTTAAGGAATCGTCGGTCTTCCAAAAATGTTCTGCATGCCATACGCCGGATCCGCATGGCCGACTCGAGGTCATCGAGGAAACGCGGAAATCGCCGGAAGAGTGGAAAAATGTCGTGGACCGGATGATCCGGATCAATGGCCTGCCTCTCGAAGATGCGGATTTCAATTCCGTTGTCAAGGAATTAAGCCGTGATCTTTGTCTGACCCCCGAAGAGATGGCTGAAATTTCCTACATCAACAGCGACGAAAACAGTCAGTACCGGGAAATTCCCCGAAATGAATTAGAAAAGAACCTTTACGGGGCCTGCGTGCGCTGCCACACCTGGGGTAAAATCGCTTCCCATCGCAACACCCGGAGTCAGTGGGAGGAAATCCGAAATCTGCATATCGGTTATTATCCGACCGTTATTCTGCAGATGCGGCAGATGGATTGGGCCCGGATATCGAAAGAGCTGATCGACCCGCTTTCGCAGCGCTTCGCTTTCGATGCGCCGCAGTGGCGGGAATGGCTCAAAACTAGAACGGCATGCCCTGCCCTAGGGATATGGACAACGGCCGGGTATCAGCCCGGCATCGGTTATTACCGGGGCAATTATGTGTTTTCAGCCAACCCGGGCAAAGGTCCGGATGAATACCTGATCCAAAGGGAAATCCACTTTGAAAACGGGACCCGGTTGGTCATGAGCGGTGAAGGGACGCTGTATTCAGGGTACCATCTCCGGGTTTCGTTCGCGCCGACGCCTCTTTCCGGGAGAATCGAAGGGGTTTATGATTTCAGTCAAAAAGAGGGGTCTTTTTCCGGAAAATGGTGGGCAGTCATTCAGGATGCCGATATGTTCGGCAATGAGACCTTTTTCAGGACGGACGCAGGCCCCAAAATCATATCGGTTTTTCCCCAGGCCCTTCGTGCTTCTCAAGCAGGGCAACCGGTTACCATTGTCGGGGTGAATCTGCCGGAAGTGCTTCAACCGGGAGACTTCCGGTTTTCGGACGAAGGGATATCCGTATTGTCCGTCGATTCGATCAAGCCGACGGAAATCATTTGCACCGTAAACGTGTCCGAAGCGGCAAAAACAGGTCTGGCGGTGCTTCGCCTCAAGGGCCTGCCGGATGAAATCCCCATGAAGATCTATCATCAGGTGGACAGCATCAAAATCCATCCGGAACTGGGCAGGGCCCGGGTGAGCTGCGGAGCGGCCTATCCCCCTCAGGGTGTACAGTTTGTAGCCCGGGGCATGAGTTTCGGCGCCGACGGTAAGGAAGGCACCGAAGATGATCTGGTTTTGGAACCCGTTGACGCGGTGTGGCGGCTGGAAGAACAGAAGACGGGCGAAAATGATGATGACCTGAAGTATCTGCAGGCATCGATCGTCAACGGTCTTTACACGCCGGTGACAACTTACGGCCCGATAGAAGAACGGTTCATGCGCAAGGAAGGGACGGGACTGATCGCCGTATGCGCATCCATCGAAGACAATGGCCGGCAGTTAACCGACCGGGCGAGACTGGCGGTTACAGTGCCCGATTTCATTACACATATCAAATAGGGGCGCGTATTGTAACCGGTTTTCAGATTCCGGGTATTGGCGAAAATACATGACACGCTATACAACCTCAGATTACAGGCTTTTTGATGTGGATAGGCACACCTTTCTTTTTTTGCCGTCCCATTGTGCTGTTTTCGAGATTGACCCGGGAATGGAAGCTGTTTTGGATCGATGCCGTGGTTTGGGCGCGTTTACCCGTGAATCTGCCCTGTCGGGATTTTGGGGTCAGGTTGAGGAAGCTTCGGATTTTTTTGAAGAGCTTGTTTCCCGGTGCGTGATCGTTTCGGAAGCCACCATCGCGCAAGATCACCGGAAGTCCCACGCTTATCCGGAAATGCCGGTACATACGCTGGTTCTTCAGGTTACCGATGCCTGCAACTTAGGCTGCGACTACTGTTATTGCCGCAACAATCCAACCCCGCCGCATTCTGAAAAGAAAATGACTAAGGCGACGGCCCGCCGTGCGGTTGATTTTCTTTTTTCCCGGTCCGGAAACCAAAAGGCCCTGACCCTGGTTTTTTTCGGCGGCGAACCGCTTTTAAATTTTGACCTGATCTCCGATGCCGTTGACTATGCCCGGGAAAAAGGATTTCACCAAAACAAACAAATCGATTTTGCCGTGACGACCAATGCAACCCTGTTAACCCGGCCGATAATTGAATTTTTGGCTGAGAAGCAGATCAGCGTTACGGTCAGCATGGACGGTGGGGAAGACATTCACGACCGGCATCGCCGGTTTTTAAACGGGGATCCTTCCTATCAGGTGATTGTTCCAAAGATTAAAAAATTATTGCAGCAGATGGCAAAAAGGCCGGTGGCGGCCCGGGTGACGGTAACCGAAGGTGCTGCGGAAGATGTCCCGAAAACGCTCCTGCACCTGTTGGATGTGGGATTTGCCGAAGCGGGATTTGCACCGGCAACAACCTGTGATTTACGGTTTCAGCTTCAGGAAGCCGGAATGGTCAACCTTCTGCGCCATTTCAAGAGGCTTTGCGATCAGTTCCTGGATCTGGCGAAAGAAGATAAAGTATTGGGTTTTACCAATCTGATCGACCTCTTGGTTTTAATTCACCAGGGAGAAATCAAGAAATACCCGTGCGGCGCCGGTTCCGGACTGTTTTGCGTGGATACCGGGGGCGATCTGTATCTGTGTCAGCGGCTTGCCGGAAATTCAGCAGCCCACATGGGAGATATCGAACAAGGCGTGGATGCCCGAAAGGCGGCGGCATTCAGGGAAAAGGTTCAAACGGACAGGGAACCGCTCTGTCCGTCGTGCTGGGTCAGGCATATCTGTGCGGGCGGCTGTTATCAGGAAGCACTGGTCAGGGAAGGTACCCTGACCGCACCCAACAGGCATTATTGCCGGTGGATCAGGGAATGGACGGGAATCGGGCTGACGGTGTATGCCAAGCTTGCCATCGACCGGCCCGACTATCTGGATCGTCTTGCACGACTCAGAGGACATTGAAAAGGGGGCGCGAATATGAAGAAAAAAGGATTGAAGCCCATTAACAGGAGGGCAAAGAAAATGGCGGAAGAAGAAGTTTTCGGCATGGCGGATGAAGATGTGATCACCGGAATGCCCATCGGCTGCACCACTGTTTTTGATCCCGGCTGGGAGACCAACCCCAATCCTGCGGCGCCTGTTGGAAATTGTGCTTCCAGCGCGCGGGACTGGAGCAACTGCTCCGGACCGTGCTGGTGGCCGGCCCAGACCCCGGACAACATCACCGCTTTCCCCGATTATCAGGAACAGTGCGCAACGATTCAGAAAGATTGGAAAAATTTGAATTATGTGATTAAAAGGTAAAAGGGGGCGCCGCCATGAAAAGCAGAATCAAGCTTGTGATTTTTCTATGGACTTTGGTGGTATGGGCACTTTTCCAATTGCCCGTCCTGGCTGTCGATTACATCCTTGTCCCCACCGTAAAGGGGCTGGATGTGGTGAACTGCGAAACCGGCCGGGTCATCGAGGGCGCGCGTTACTCCGATTATGTGTTGAATACCAGCTATTCGCCGGACGGGAGGAGATATTATCTCAATGCCCTGCATTCCATTTTTGCAGTGGATACGAAGACCTTTTCACTGATCGATACGTACAGATTTTCAACGGATCTGAGCCGTGTGACGATTTTTACCACAGCGGTGTCCAACGACGGGAAACAACTCTTTGTAAGCTGCCAGATCGTCAAGAAAAAGCAGAATATTCCCAAACTCAATGTTCTGCCCCCGCAGTTTGCGATATTTGACATCGGGAAGAAGGAAGTGGTTCGGAGTTACGAATTGCCCTATGGGGTCCACGGCATATTTCCGGTTCGAAATGACCCGGACCATGCGATTCTGTTCGGGCTGGATGTGTATAAAATCAATCTGAAAACCGGTGAACTTGAAATGATCATGGCCGGCATTCATGCGGAAAAAGACCAGGAGCAAAGAAGCATCGTCGCCATGTACACCAACAACAGTCCCGGAGACCATCAGTTGTTTGCCGCTCCGTATTACGCGTCCTCCGGGTTGTATTATCTGATTCTGGATATGGTATCCGGAGAAATCAGGTCGATCAAGAGCAAGGAGATGGCCATGCCTTTTTCCGCTGCGTTGTCGCCGGACAAAAAATACATCTATGCCGGTCACGATGAACTGGTCAAAGTGGATGTGGCCACCGGGGAAACAGTCAACGCGACCTATGCGGAAAGGGGAAGCTATACCTCCATCGCCTTGAGCCCGGATGGAAAGAAAGTCTATATCGGGGCCATGGGCGCGGATGTCAGCATTTATGACGCAGAAACGTTGAAATTCGAGACGGCCATTCCCGTGGGCGGGGATGCCATGGTGTTCAATCGGTTTTCACAATAACTGCAAATTGCAGCAAACCCGATAAAAGCTGAGCGAATATGAAAAAGAAGATATCGATCGTCACCGTTTTGCTGGTGTTGTTTTTCCTGGGGCTTGGCGTACATGAAGCCTCGATGCGATATTTCCCGGACAAGACCTGCATTGTCTGCCATGAGATGAGAGATCCGGTCAACCGCTGGAAAGAATCCCGGACCGCCAAAAATCATCCGAACTGCGCAGGTTGTCACTTTGATGCCGGGTTTGCCGGGTGGATGGACATGAACGTTTCGTCGGCAAAGCAATTGGTAGCCCATTTTAAAAGAGACCCCGATGAACCCCTGAAACCCATTGCCGAACCGCTTTTTTTAAAAGACGATCTGGAACCCGGGTACTGGAGCCATGTGCCCAACAGCCGGTGCTTTACGTGCAAGGAGGCTAAAAACCATAAGGAAATCGATCAACTCACCATTCATAAAGCCCTGATCAACGATATCTCGAGGCAGCCGTGCAAAGACTGCCATAACCATGAAATGCGAAACGGGCAAAAGTTTTATGAACCCGTAAAACCTGTTGAAACAGCCGCCTTACCGGACGGCGGCGCCCGATAGAGGCAAATGGAACTGGCGTTTCATGTGCGGGATCTGAAGCAGGAGATATCTGAACATATCCTGATCCGCCATCTGCGTTCCTTTTATCCGGAAAATGTCCCTGCTGATTTTGGCTGCAGTTCCGAAAAGATTTACCGGCTGTATATCGGGGATGAATTTTGTTTTCACCGCCTGCCCTCGTTAAAGGAAATCCGCGAGTTCAGCCGGTTTTCACAAAACCACACCGCCGGTCTGACATTCCTGACGCCGCCCATGACCGACCGGCATCTTGAAAAATGCGCCCCCCTGTTTGCCTGTCTTGAAAATGACTGCCCGGGGGCCGAGGTGGTCACAAATGACCCGGGTGTTTTATGGCATGTGCGAAAAAAATACCCCGGTCTGCGCCTGGCTGCGGGCCGGTTATTCAACAAAGGATTCAAAGACCCCCGGTTCGTTTGGCCGTGGGATGACGCTTCGATGTCTGAATCCATGCAGAATGCCCTCAACGAGAGCACTTTTCGCCACCGGACGTTTCTGGAGCATCTGTCATCCATCAATGTCCGGCGCATCGAGCAGGACATCCTGCCCTACGGATCCGGCATCAGCCGGGGCCTTTCGGACATGGGAGTATCCGTATATTTTCCCTTTGGGGTTGTTACTACCGGCCGCCTGTGCCAGGCCGAATCTCGAAAAGGGAAGGGAAGAGAAAAGTTTTTGATCCGCGAAGACTGCCTTCGGCCCTGCACGCATCAGGTGCTGGAGCTGGTGCATGAGCGGTTTCAGTTCAGACTGTTTCAAAACGGCAATACGATTTACTACCTGTATCCAGCGGCCGTGCTCAACACCGTTTTTACTTCGGTGGAAGGTTCATTCCGCCTCGTGTATCAAGGATTTGCGTTATAACATACGATGAAAATTGCTGCCCCCGTATGTCGTTTGGAAGAAACGGAGATGCTTCTGCATTTCGGCGCGGATGAATTGTATGCCGGCATCGGCCTGCCGGAATGGGACAGTGCCTACGGCGGGGGACTGTGGATCAACAGAAGGGATCCGGCCGCGGGCAATCTCTTTTCATTTCAGGATGTCTTGAAGATAACAAAACTTGCTCATGAAAAAGAGGCGGCGGTTTACATCACGTTTAATTCACCGTTTTATCCTCACGACAGCGTAGGACCCATTTTGCGGTTTTGCGAAAAACTGGTCGCGCTGGCTGAAATCGACGGACTGATCGTATCGGATCTCAATTTTTTAATCGCGCTTGGCAAGGAAAAACTGCCGGTTAAAATCCATTTAAGCAGCCTGGGCGCCTGCACCAACTCGGAATCCGTGGAATACTACGGTTTTCTCGGCGTGAAACGGATCATCCTCCCCCGGCACCTGAATCTTTCTGAAATAGAATCGATCGTCAAGAAAAACAGGTTGAACATGGAATTCGAGGTGTTTGCCGTTAACGACGGATGTTATTTTGAAGAGGGATTTTGCCAGACCTCCCATGCCCTGGGCCCGTTTTGCATGACCGACTGGACGCCTGAATTTTTTCCGGGATCGGGAAAGAAGATCGGCAAAGAAGCGCTTATGAAGGACATGGAAAGGTTCCGTGAATTTCTCTGGTATCAGAACAATTGCGGATGCAGCTTCCAGTCCGAAGGATTGCCCAATGGTCCCTGCAGCCTCTGCCGGTTCGGGCAATTCAGGGACTGGGGAGTTTCCGCCGTTAAAATCGTCGGCCGTGAGGCATCCTTTTATCGAAAAATGAGAAGTCTTCAACTGGTTGCGGAAGTCATGACGGAAGTCCGGCGCAATTCAACGTGGGATGCTGTCGAGGCCTTGGCCAAAAAACTCAGAAATACGCCGCAGTATTGTGAAAAGGGGTATATGTGTTATTTTCGCGAAACCTGAAACCGATCCGGAAAAAATCAAACGGTGTTGCCGGATACATTTCCGGGACACAGCTTGCCTATCTGGGAAAATACCTGAAGCCGCGGAAAAAAATCTTGATTCTTTCCCTTGTGTTAAGCGGTCTGAGCACTGTTTTCGGAATGACGCAGCCTTATTTTGCCAAGGTTCTGATCGACAAGGTGTTTCTTGCCGCCGACCACCGGTTGTTATGGCCCGTGTTATCACTGCTCCTGGCCCTGATCCTGTTTGCTTTTGCGATCCGGGTGATCAACAGCTTCCTCTATATGCGCTATTCCGCGCAAATACTGTTTCACATGCGGGAGGACCTGTTCGAGCACGTTCAGAAAATTCCCCTCAACTTTTTTTCAAAGCAGAAAATCGGGGATCTCTATTCCCGCATCGCATCGGATATGGCCGATATTCAATCCCTTGCGACCGATGTCCTTCCCATGGTCGCATTCAATCTGCTCACCTGTCTGATCGCCGCCGGCGTGCTGATGGCATTGAACTGGAAAATGGCGTTGTTAAGCTTCGCTTTTCTGCCGGCGGCCCTTATTATAATTTATCGCCTTCGTCCGAAATTGCTGGACCTGGGCCATCAGGTGGCCCGAAGCAACGCGGAAATTTCGCATTTTATATTTGAATCCCTCAGCAATACCCATATGATCAGAGCCTTTGGCGCTGAAAAGATCGAGCGGAGCAGACTCAATGAAAAACAGTCTCATATTCTGGGGTTTCTGATGCGATATCAGGTGCTGGGCGCTGTTTCCGGATCAATTCCGACCGTTTTTGTGATTCTCAACGCCGTGGTGGTATTCGGTTACGGCGGTTCGCTCGTGCTGGCACACACCCTGACGATCGGCAGTCTGGTGGCGTTTTCGATCTACCAGGGCAGGGTATTCGGCCCGTTAAAAGCGCTGATGGACGGTTTTTTATCCCTGCAGAAATCACTGGTCAGCCTGGCCAGGGTCAGGGAGATTCTCGATATTTTGCCCGTTCAAACCACCTGCGGCGGCATAATCCCGGAAAAAGAGGCCGCCGTCACCGGGGATATTGAATTTCGGGATGTCTGTTTTGCCTATGATCGAAAACCGGTGGTAAACCATATGTCCTTTCAGATCCCCGGCCGCAGGATCACGGCAATCATCGGCCCCAGCGGAGCAGGGAAAACAACCTTATGCCATTTGATGCTGCGGCTTTTCGACCCGGATTCAGGGGTCATCACAATCGGCGGCATTGATCTTAAAACCATTAACCCAGAATGGTTCCGCAAACAGGCAGCAATTGTTTCCCAGGATATTTTCCTGTTTCATACGACCATCCTTGAAAATATCCGGTTTCCAAAGCCCTGCGCCGGCATGGACGAGGTCCGGTCGGCGGCTGAATCCGCCTGCATTGACGGGTTTATTCAAACGCTGCCCAACGGGTATGACACGGTCATAGGCGACAGGGGCGTACTTCTTTCGGGCGGGCAAAAACAGCGGCTCAGCATTGCCCGGGCCGTTCTAATGAAGCCGAAAATCCTGATACTGGACGAGGCCACGGCATTTGTGGATGTTTCCACGGAGGATCGTTTAAAAGACACGCTGGGTCATTTAATGGAAGATAAAACCATCGTGATCGTGAGCCACCGGTATTCCGCGATCGCCCATGCGGATAGAATTATTGCTTTAGACAGCCGGGGTCTGGCGTATGAAGGCCCGGCAGAAGGATTTGCCCATGAGTGTGCCGGTGGCGATTATCGACAGCGGGATTAACCCCTTTCATCCCCATGTCCATGGTGTTTCCGGAGGTATTTCGTTTCGGATGGATGAAACCGCGGATATCATCGAGAACCCTGATTTTTCCGATCATATCGGCCATGGAACGGCAATCGCCGGCGTCATTCGGGAAAAGGCGCCGGACGCGGACATGTATGCGGTCAAAATATTTTATGACAAATTAAAAGCGCCCGTGGACCTGCTTATAGCCGGGCTCAAATGGGCCATTGATGAGAATATGAAAATCATTCATTTAAGCCTCGGAACCGAACAGGACGCCTGCAAGGCCAGGTTGGGGCAGTTGTGCCGTGAAGCATACAGGAAGCATATCATTATGGTTGCCGCCGCACGGTCTCCGGAAGACGATATTTTCCCCGCAGGCTTGCCCGGAGTCATCGGCGTGTATTGGAATCGGCAGTGCCGGAAGGGGGAAATTATCTGCCATCCAGGCTGCAGGATCGAATTCGGCGCATCGGGCCGGCCGCGAAAATTGACTGGGATTCCTGAAAACATGAATTTTTCGGGACACAGTTTTGCCGCCGCGCAGGTCACTGGAAAAATTGCCGCCCTCCTGGAAGGCAATCCCCAGGCGGAACCGGAATGGCTGAGAGAACTATTGGCGCAGCAGGCTGTAAATCCTGAATCGTAAATCGTGAAAGGCCCGCCTTAGGCGTTTTTCTATTTCGATGGCCGGTTCATATCTTCAAAAGCCGTGCCGCGTTGTCATAAAAAATTGCTTTTTCAAGCGACTTGTCGCCCCGGCACGCCTTGGACGCCGAGGCGATATTGGCCCTGCGGTTCCCCCAGGGCCAGTCCGAACCGAACATGACCCGTTCCGGTCCGAATGCCTTGATCAGCTCCCGAATCCGTGCCGGAGACTGGAATGAAGTGTCCACGTGGGCATTTTTCAAACTGCTGAAAAGCCCGATCGTCTCGCGATACTGGAAGATTCCGGCATGGCCGACGATAAACGGGATTTGGGGAAACGCTTTCACAATCGCAAATCCTTCGCGTGGTTCACCGTATTCGGGCCGCTGCCGTGTTTCTTTTTCCAGGCCCCGGTAGTAGGACTGAACGCCTGCGTGAAAGAGCACGGGCAAGCCGTGAACGGCAAATGCGTCCACCGCCGCACAGGTCTTCCGGCTGTTTAACGGTTCCTGCTGGAGGATGGGATGCAGCTTCAACCCTCTGGCCCCTGAGGCCACATCGTTTCGAAACACCGCATCCGGGTTAAAATCCCCGGAAAAATCAACGCCGGTAAATGGAATTATGCCCTCATCCAGCTTGCCGGCGGCTTTGAGGTCGTCAAACGTCAGGTTCGGTAAAATGGGCAGGCAGACCGACCGCAGTACCTTGTTTTCATCCATGGATTTGCGCATATTTTCCAAGGTCGCCGTGGCGTTCCGGTATCGGCAGGCATTGGCGATCGTGTCGGTGAAAAAGGTATTGAGCAGCCATTCCATCATGGCGTTGGATCTGTACAGTCCCCTCTCGGTCAGGGAGATCAGGTCAAAAGCGGCATTTTTCACAACCCCTTTCCGTAAAATCAACCGGCCGCCGCCTGCGTATAAGATGTCGCCGAGATGGGTGTGGACGTCGATGATCATTGGAGGGACAGGAGATGGGATCTTAAATTCGCCTTCTTATTTCCGATTCCGATTTTTGTGCGGATTTTTTTCCGGTGGGTTTCAATGGTCCTGCCGGACAAATTCATCAATTCGGCAATTTGTTTGGTGGTTTTCCCCTGTTTGATGAGATTGGCCACCTGAATTTCCATGGGGGTCAGTTTCATAAATTTCAGAGACATGTCCCTTACAAAAGGAGAGATAATATCGTCAATATTGGATTCGATAACGCTTACCAGGGCCGATTGTTTGGAAGTTAACTCCGTTTCCTTTAATTTTTCAATGTAAGGTTTAACCAACTCTTTGATGTTATATATCATTTTTTCTTCAATCTCGACCTTGTCCTCATCGCGCTTCTTCAGGAGAACCCTTAACGCCACGTTTGATTCTTGGAGTTTGAATTTTTGCATGGTGAGTTCTTCAAGGCTGCCGGCATCCGGCGTTGCCACCCCAAGGGTATTCACCCGCTCTTTTTTGGGTTGTGCTTGTTTTTCCATCTTTTCTTGTGATAATCTGGCCATAAACATTTCTCCAAAAATGGTGGTTGACGGTTTGGGGTCTTATCGGTTCGCGAGAATTTAATTCAGAAACTTTATACTTAGGTTAAATTTATGGCAGAAACCACCCATTTTTACAACCTAATTTTTATGAATCGGCATGAATGATCCCGAATTGAAAAAATGCCTTTCCTGCGGCGAAACACGGAATATGGGCTCCCGTCGATATTGCTCCCTTGAATGCCGGCAGCGGTTAAGGCATCAACTGGATATCCGGACCGGCCTGTTAAGGGCCTTGAACACCCGATACGCGATTTTTTATTTTACGGAATCTGAAATTATTCTGGATGTGGTTTTAAAGGAAGCCGATAATATTTTCAGCTTTGTCTATTCCCGCAAAACCGGCAATACACCGGCCGAGGATTTTATACGGTTGTCAAACCGGTTGGGCAACGCGTGGTGGAGTGAAAAGCGAAAAACCGATAAGCGATACCTGGCCAATCGTCATGTACTTGACGCCGCCCTAAAAAACAAGACCGTATGTTCTTGGACCCTCCCGCGGGAGTCGCTTATCCCTGCGCTTGTGGGAGATTCATTGGTCTGCCTCAAACTGAGCCGTGAGGATCTCAACAGTCCCAGGGCCCTGCAGTCCATTAAATCAGCCTTTCGCAACATGGCCAAGCTTTACCATCCCGACTGTGGGGGCGATGCAGGTCGTTTCCGGAAAATTCACCAGGCGTATCAACAATTGTTAAGCTGGTCCGAAAGTCCGAAATTCATTAAGCGCCGGGGATTTACCGATAAATGGTTTTATGACGGCGAGGGGAACAGATGGGTTCAGCCCACCCCATGCAAATAGGGCCTCATTCAGAAGAAGACAAGGACGGGTCTGCCGGATTGTCATCCTGAAACAGGGGATCATCCCTGACCACGTCCGCAATTTCCCTTAACGCCTCTCCCAGACTGCCGATGGATTTGTCCTCCTGGCTGCATTTCCGGATAAGGAGGGTGAAAATCTTCTCAATGAACCGTTTTTGGGAGTCGCTGAGCTTGTCCGGGTCGATTCCGGAAATAAGATAGACCTCTCTGAACTGATCCGACTTCAATGTCACGCTTGTCTCCCTCTGTGTGTTTAATCGAAACCGCACGGAAATGTCAGAAGCCTTCCAGGGGTTTCATGATCCCAAGGGGTTGGACTCAAACGACCCTCACGGCTGTTCCAATATTTTATGAATGGCTTCCAGTGCCATGAAATACCCGTCCGGCCCGAAACCGGCAAGCTGGGCCGTGACGATATCGGATATCATGGACCTGTGGCGGAAGGGTTCCCGCTTATAAATGTTCGACAGATGAATCTCAATGACCGGGACGCTCAACAGCAACAGAGCGTCCCGGATGCCGATACTCGTGTGTGTGTAGGCTGCGGGATTGATGATCAAACCGTCATAATTGCCCATGGCGGACTGGATTTTATCGATGATGCCGCCTTCATGGTTGGATTGGAAGGTGTCAACCCCCATACCGAGGGTTTTCGCCAGTTCCGTGAGTTTCTGATTGATGTCCGGAAGCGGGAGAGTGCCGTATAACCCGGGCTCTCTTTTGCCCAGCATGTTTAAATTCGGGCCATGGATAACCAGAACCTTTTTCAATTGGGTTGATTTTCCCATTTTAATCTCCCTATAAACCTGATCCGGTCATCTGATCCGGTCAATGGATTTTTTCTTTGAATGCCCTGATGGTATTCTCATAATTTTCGCTTCCGAAAATGGCGGAACCGGCAACAAACACATCGGCCCCGGCGGCTGAAACCTTTTCGATGGTTTTCAGATTAACGCCGCCGTCGACCTGAATCAGAACCGAACGCCCTCTCTCAACGATCATTTTCTTTAATGCTTTGATTTTGTCCAGGCTTTCGGGGATAAAGGACTGACCCCCGAAACCCGGGTTAACGCTCATGATCAAAACATAATCAAGATCCCCCAGGATCCATTCCACCTGGGTAAGCGGTGTGGCCGGGTTTAAAGCCACACCGGCTTTAACGTTCAGTTCCCGGATCAGGTGAACCGTCCGGTGGAGATGACGGCAGGCTTCGGCCTGTACCGAAATCCACGAGGCACCGGCCTTTGCGAAATCCGGGATGTAGCGGTCCGGATTTTCAATCATCAGGTGAACGTCGATGGGCAATCCGGTGGCACGGCCCACTGCCTGCACCACAAAGGGCCCGAAGGTAATGTTGGGAACGAAATGACCATCCATGACATCGGCGTGGATCCAGTCGGCACCGGCTTTTTCAACGGTTTTGATCTCATCGCCGAGCCGGGTGAAATCGGCGGAAAGAATTGATGGTGCAATTAATTTCATATCGGGTGTTTCCTCCGGCAGTATTCATAGGAAATTTTTGGAAGTGAACCTTAACCTCTTTTGAGGATTCAGGTCAACGTAAAATCAGACCCCGGAAAAACCGACCCACGTCATTTCAGTCTTATTATTTTTGCCGCAAAAAAACCATCCATGTGGTGATGATGGGGCAGGGTTTTTAAAAAGCCTCTGCTATTTATGATCATAGCGGCACCATCCGGAAGGTTGGAAGGTTGACATACGATCTCAAAATTCTCGTTCATGGATAAAAACGCGTCCACGACATCCTCGTTTTCTTCCGGCTCCAGACTGCAGACAGCGTATACCATAACCCCGCCGGGCTCAACCCATTCGGCAACACGATTTAACAAGCGGATCTGGTTTTCCCTCAACATTTTTAAGCGTCCGGGTTGCATTCGCCATTTGATGTCTGGGTTTCTTCTTAAAACACCCATTCCGGAACATGGTGCGTCAAGCAGTATCCTGTCAAACCGGCGGGGAACGTCTCCGGTTACCGGGGTATTCAGGTCCATATGGCGGATTTCAACCGACGATATGCCCAGGCGGTCCATCTCTTTTCTTAATTTGTCCAGTTTATGGATATTCTGGTCCAGGGCGAAGATCGTCCCCTTATCCTTGATCAACTGTGCGATATGACCTGTTTTCCCCCCAAGTCCGGAACAGGCGTCCAGGATGGTTTCACCGGGTTGCGGGTCCAGCAGAAGGGTTACGAGCTGGGCCGCCTCGTCCTGAACCTGGAACCATCCCCGGCGAAATGATTCAAATTCAAATACCGCCTTTTTGGGATTTTCAAGCGAGATGCCATCGGGGGCATATGGGGTGCACCGTATGGAATCGCCGTCGGCTTCAAGATTCCGGGCAAGTTCGGAACGGCTTGTTTTCAAGGTATTGGTTCTTATGGTAATGGGCGGTATGGTATTGAGAAAGTCCAGCATTTTCGGGGTTTCACCGAGTCCATACCGGGTAACCCAGCGCTCGATCATCCATCCGGGAAAGGATTTTTCGATGGAAAGCCGTAACAGCGGATCGTCAGGCATATCGGGAAACCCATCTGTTTCAAGTCTTCTCACCGCATTTCGAAGTACTGCATTCACAAAACGGATCACATGGGGTGGATGGATTTTTTTTGCCATTTCAACAGCTGTGTTCACTGCGGCGGATACGGGGATCCGGTCCAGGTAGAGAATCTGGAAAAGACCGATGCGCAGGATCTGAAGGATGTCCGGGTCGATTTTGGCCGATCCGGTTTTGGAGCAGCGTGCGATCACCCAGTCCAGATGTCCCCGTTGTCTGAGCACCCCGTATACCAGTGCGTACACAAGGGATTTATCCCGTTTGGGCAATTCCGGGTAAGCGGAAAGCCGGTCTTCTGAAACCGAATCCAGGGTTTTTCCGCTGTTGTCCAGTGACAGGAGGATATCCAGGGCAAGCTTTCGTGCATTAAAGGTCAAACCGGCCCCTTTATTCAAATTGGGTTCCCGGCGGAATTTGATGTCCCCGGAGGAAATCCCTTATGGAAAGGCGTTTCCCCGAGGCCCCCTGAATTTTCAGCACGATAAGGGCGCCGTCTTGTGTCGCGATTCTCAATTCATCGGAAAATCCGGGAAGAACCGTTCCGGGGGAAGCGGATGATGATTGAAAAACAGGTTTTGCCGAAAGGATTTTAAGCCGGTTTTCTCCTTCAAAAGTATAGGCACCGGGCCAGGGAGTCATGCCGCGGATAAACGCATCCAGTTGGCGGGATGATTTTTTCCAGTCGATGCGGCCGTCTTTCTTGGTTAAAAGGGGGGCATAGGTGGCCTGGTCATGGTTCTGGGGGATCGGCCGGATATGTCCTTCCCCCATTTTCGCCAATGTCTCTACAACCAGAGAGGCACCCATGAGGGCAAGCCGGTCATGGAGGGTGGAAGAGGTATCCTTCTCCGAAATCGCCGTCTTTTCGGATAAAAGGATGTCTCCTGTGTCCAGACCGCGATCCATGAGCATCGTCGTGACGCCGGTTTCTTTTTCCCCGTTGATGATCGCCCATTGAATAGGGGCCGGTCCCCGGTAGCGGGGAAGCAGCGATGCATGAATATTGACGGCACCATATCCGGGGATGGCCAGAAGATCCTCCGAAAGAATTCTTCCAAAGGCGGCGACCACCAGGAAATCGGGGTTCAGTTCCTTCAGCCGTAAAGCAACCTCGTTTGTTTTTATGGATTCGGGCTGGAAGACCGGGATCCCCGATTCAAGGGCCGCTGTTTTGACCGGCGGGGCCTGAAGCTTTCGTCCCCTTCCACTTGGGCGGTCCGGCTGGGTGACCACCAGGGTGATGCAGTGCCCGGCTTCCAACAGGGCCGGAAGGGCGGGCACGGCAAAATCCGGCGTGCCCATGTATACCAGATTGAACCTTTTTTTCATGGATTCTTCAGATTCTTTCTGATCCGTCGAATATAAAGCTCCCGTTTCAGCTTGCTGATCCGGTCGATGAATAATTTTCCCTCCAGATGATCGATCTCATGCTGGAGCATGATGGCCATAAGCCCCTCGGCCTGAAATTTCACGGGATTGCCGTGGCGGTCGATTCCCTCCACTTCAATGGCCCTGTGCCGTTTCACATCCGATGTGAAATCCGGCACACTCAGGCATCCCTCATTTTCCGACACAATGGATCCCTCAACCGCAGTGATGACGGGATTTACCAGCACGCCGAAGGAATGACCTTCTTCCCGGGGTGAAATATCGTAGACGACAAGGCTCTTGTCGATCCCCACCTGAATTGCGGCAAGTCCGATTCCCGGCGCTTCGTACATGGTCTGGGCCATGCGATCGATGAGGTCCTGAAGGCTACCGTCGATATTATTCACCGGCTTTGTGGGCCGTGTTAAAAATTTGTCCGGAAATGTTTTGATCTCTAAAATGGTCATATCAGAGCATCCTTACGTTCCATCGGATTGACGACAACAGAAGGTTTACCTTTGGAAAATTGGCGGATGTCGACACTGATGGTTACGGCGGACGCCATTCCCATGAGAATCACCGGCAGCACCTGAATCGCGTGGTTGGTCAAGGTAAATCCTCCTGCTTCTTTTGCATCGATGCCGAACAACCCCAGTGCGAATACCCCACCGGCTTCCCACAACCCCCAGTATCCGGGAACCGATGGAAGGGCGATAAATAAACATATAATAATCATCACCGTAAACATATCAACAAAGGACAGGGAAACGCCCGGGCATCCACGGGCGACGAGGAGATAGGAAAACGCCTGAAATCCCCAGATAAGGGCGGTAAAGGCCGTACACATGATTATCTTTCCCGGATGTCTCAGCAGGGAAAACCCGCTCGAGATATTTTCAAGAACGCCGACCAGTGGAGTTGAAATTTTGTCCCTAACCAGAGATTTTCTTCGGGGGCCGAAAAAGAACATCCTTTCCGGCAGGGCCAGTATGCCTTTGATCAACAGGTTCCGGGAAACATCCATGCTTATGGCGAATATTCCGGCAACCATAAAAACGGTGAGAATCGTCAGTTTGTTTCCAAGAAATTTGAGCATGGCGCCGTTCAGGCGGTAATTTCCGAAAGACATTTCTACTGCGGAGTGAAAATCGATGGTTGCCATGACCCACGCAAACAGCCCCAGGAGCAGCAAAATATCGAAAAACCGCTCTGTTGCCACCGTTGCAAGCCCGGTGGAAAAGGGGACCCGGGATTTATTTTTCAGGATGATGGGCCTGGCGATTTCTCCCGCACGCGCAGGAAGGATGCAGTTTATCGCAAACCCGATCACCAACGGGTGAAAGGCCTCCTTAAAAGAAAGCGGATGAGAGGCGGAAAGGATGATACTCCAGCGTACGGCCCTTAACCCATAGGTCAGTAAAACGACGGCAGCGGCCGGTATCATCCACACGTAATCGATTGATTTTAAATATTGATAAAGTTCTTCAAGGGGTATGTTCCGGAAGGCCAGGTAAAGGCCGGCGATGGAAAGGACCGCACCGAGGATTATGGAAAAAAAGACTCTTCTGTTCATGAATTGGGAAACACCGTTATGAGGTCATGGGAGATAAAATCCTGCGGGCTTCCATGACATCCTTTTTAATCTGGGCCGAAAGCTCGGAAATGCCGGAAAATTTCCTTTCATCCCGGACGCGTTGGACGAAGTTGACCCGGATGGGGCTGCCATAGATGTCTCTGTTAAAGTCGAGAATGTGAACCTCAACCGTATAGATATGATCGTCGAAGGTGGGGCTGTACCCGATATTGGCCACTCCCGGGTGACGATTACCGTCCAGTTCCACCGTAACGGCGTAAACACCCATTTTCGGGCACAATTCATCGTAAAGACGAACATTGGCCGTGGGAAATCCCAGTTGTTTTCCGCCGCGGTTTCTTCCTTTTTCAACGAATCCCCGGATCTGATAAAATCGGCCCAGCATTTGTTGAACATCGGCCACCCTTCCGTCCATCACCATCTCCCGGATGGCAGTGCTGCTGATGCGTTTGGAATTGCCGTTTGAGGTGACGATCCAGTTGGCGACGGTTACTGAAAAACCCAGGCGCTCACCAAAGGTTTTCAAAAGATCGAAATTACCTTCCCGATTCCTGCCGAAGCTGTAATCTTCGCCGATAATAATGGCTTTCATCCCGATCCGATGGACCAGGATATCCTCTATGAATGAAGGCGCCGGGATATTGGCGAACTCTTGGGTAAAAGGGATCACCACCAGCGCATCCAGGGAGGAGCGGCCGATAAGTTGGATTTTCTGTTCATACAGGGTAATCAAGGGAGGGCTTTCCCCTGTTTTCAATACCCGGATAGGGTGGGGCTCAAAGGTGATGGCAACGGAAGTCCCGCCCAGGGCGTCGGCTTTTTCAGTAACCTGATGAAATAAAGCCTGATGACCGATATGCACCCCGTCAAAATTGCCGATGGTCACCACCGCGTTTTTAAACGGGGCTTTAAGGTGATTCAAACCCTCTATTAATTCCATTTTTATTTTTCCGAACTCTCAGTATAGATGGACTTTTATAAAACCATCATTATTGGCTTGACAAGGTAAATAAAAAAATATAGGTAAAACAGCCTTGAGATTAAATCAATACCTTTTATGGTTTGTCTCAATTGCCGAAGTGGCGGAACTGGTAGACGCGCTAGGTTCAGGGTCTAGTGAGTGTACGCTCATCGGGGTTCGAGTCCCCGCTTCGGCACCATCTGGCATATAACCTGCCGATTATTCGGCAGGTTATTTCTTTTTAGGCCTACGTTCATTTTTCACCCCGATTCCATCTGTTATGCGCTTTTCTTGTGCAACTGGTGATATAAGATCACCTCACCGGCGGTCGGAGTCGGGTTTCTGAGATACAATTCCACAATCTCCGGATTATCTTACCCGTAATCATTGATCCTGTATTTCAGGATGAAGGCGCCTCATGATCCCCGAATTTAGATCAACAAAAAAGAGTTGCGATATGCTCTGAGGACAGGCTATATTTTAAAATCAAAGGCAAATTCGGATCAATAAGGGATTTCGGGAAGGGCGGGAAACATGGCAAAAATCGTCGCGGTCTGCACGAGCGCCGGAAAGGGACAACGCAAGAAGAACGTCGGCCAGGCAATGCTGCTGGTGGATCATGGGTTTGAGGGAGATGCCCATGCCGGCCCGTGGCACCGCCAGGTGAGTCTGCTGGCAATGGAGAGTATCCAAAAGATGAAGGATGCGGGCCTGGATGTCGGCCCCGGGGATTTCGCGGAAAACCTGACCACCGAAGGCATCGATCTGCCCAGCCTGCCGATTGGCACGAAGCTTCGGATCGGAAACTCGGCCCTGGGCGAAGTGACCCAGATCGGCAAGGAATGCCATACGCCCTGCGCTATATTTTACCAGGCCGGAGACTGTGTGATGCCGAAAGAGGGCATTTTCATCCGCGTACTTTCAGGCGGTGCGGTCCGGGTAGGCGATGTCCTGGTAGTTGTCGGAGCCGTATGATTCCCATGGACTTCCGTCACTATTTTTAGAGGGAGCCGGGATATCTGATTTCCAGCGGGAAGAAACGCTGTTAATCCTTTCAGATCCTTTGAAACAGGGGCACAGTTGAAAAGATTTCTGTTTAAGATTCATCCACCGGCCGTCCTGCTGTTTCTTGCAATTCTGCTTTCATGGGGATGTCAACCCGGTGTCGAAGAAAAACCCGCTGGTCCCCCCCTGAAAATTTCCCTGGCCGTTTCCCCCGCGACTTACTCGGGACTCATCGCCATAGCCGATGAAAAAGGTTATTTCAAGGAGGCGGGCCTGGATGTTTCGATATCTCTTTATGCCTCCGGGCGGGAAGCTCTCGAAGCAATGTGCAGGGGAGAGGCTCAGGTGGCCACAGTGGCGGATATTGCATTTGCCGCCAAAATCTTTACGGAACCTTCCATCCGTATTCTGGCTTCGATAGGTACCAACGTAGGCAACCAGATCGTGGCCAGGAAGGACAGGGGCATTCAAAAACCTTCCGATCTCAGGGGTAAAAGGATAGGTTTCAGCTCCCAAACGACCAGCGACTATTTTCTTTACGCATTTCTTATATCAGAGGGCATTCTGCTTAAGGATATCACCGCCGTGGATATTCCTCCGGACCAACTCCTTCAGGCGATCTTAGAAGGGGATGTGGATGCGGTGTCTGCCTTTGAAATTTTCGGCTCGGAGGCGAAGAAGCGAATGAAGGAAAATGCCGTGTTCTGGGAAAGTCAGAATAACCTTTCTTACCATTGGTTACTGGCTGCCAAGGAAAGTCTCTTCCGCTCACCGGAGGTATTGAAACGGCTTTTAAGAGCTCTTTTAAAGTCGGAAGGCTTTGCCCTGGTCAACTCAGAAGAAGCAAAGAGCGTCATCGCTCGTAAATGGGATTTCGATCCTGAATTTATAAGAGAAACCTGGCATCGAACCAGATTGCAGGTGTCCTTCAATCAATCCATCGTCACTTCTCTTCAGAATTATACCGAATGGATGATCAACAAAAAAGGTAATGGCGGAACGCCTCCCGATATTTTAGACTATCTCCATACCGGGGTCTTAGATGAGGTATCCCCGAGATCCGTCACAATTTTCAGGTAAGCTCACATGGGAATCCAAAGACGAATCTTGTTAAGTATAGGTGCATCTCTTGCGATTTCTTTCCTTATCGTCTTTTTTGTCTTTTCGAACCTTCGAAGCATGGAAGTTGAAACCGAAGCCCACCAAGTTTACGATAAAATAAAAGACAAGACCTATGCTCTGAATTTGCTGACAGGGAGGTTGTGGAACGGGCAAAATCCAAGCCGGATTCGCCAGATCAGGGAAATTAAGGCTTCTCTGGAGAATCTCCTCCTGGCGATGCCATTTATTGATCTTCGTGAAGAATCCCTGATCCGTCAGATCAGACAAAACTCCCGGGAACTCGGATACTATCTGGAAAAGGTGATTTCAGCCAATCTTAAGCCGGGTAGTCGGATAGAAGTCGAACGGTTCAATGTGCTTATCTCCCAACTCCGTATGAAAACGCAATTAATCTCAGACGATACCCAGCAGCTCAAAGAAATCAGCCAGTCCCGTATGGTCGAGAAGCAGGAAAAGGCCGACCTGACGACACTTTCTTTGATTGGCGCTCTAATCCTCGTAAATGGGGCCATTTTTTTCCTTTCCGGCAGGCGTATCCTTAAAATTCAGGAAGACCTGAAGAAACAACGGGAACAGCGCCAGCTCGCGCTGGACGCAGCGAAAATGGGTTGGTGGCAATATGACCCCGTTTCGCGTATCCTCTTCTGGGATGATCACTACAGGGCGATTTTCGGGGTATGGGGATACAGTCACCCCGGTGACGAAACGCTGACCCGGATCATTCACCCGGAAGACCTGCCCCAGTTCCTGGCAAAAGTAAACGCTGCGCTGATCCCATCAGACCCGCAGCCCTTTGCCGTGGAGTATCGCATAAAGCGAAAGGACGAAATGATTCGATGGATCGAGGCCTATGGGATAGCCTCGACCCAGGGGGAGGGGGAGAATAAGCGTGTCGTGAGCCTCTTCGGTACCGTCTCGGATATTACGGAACGGAAGGAATCGGAGGAGGCCTTGCGTAAAAGCCATCTCGAACTGGAGCTACGGGTTGAAGAGAGAACGTCCGAATTAGAGGCCATGAACAGGGAACTTCAGAACTTCACCTATATCGCCTCGCATGATCTCCAGGAACCCTTGAGGAAGGTCCAGATCTTCGGTGAGATGCTCCTAAACCGTTCCAAAGTTACACTGGACAATGTTTCCAGGGATTACATAAGACGTATGCAGGACGCCGCAACAAGAATGAAAAATCTCCTGGATACCCTGCTGACATATTCCCGTGTGACCTCAAAGGTCGAGCCGATGACTGAAACAGATCTTAATCAATGCGTTAAAGAGGCCTTGTTGAACCTTGAGATCCTGGTTGAGGAAAAAAATGCGAAAGTGGAAATTAACCGACTTCCCACGATAATGGCGGACGAAACTCAAATTTTGCAGCTTTTTCAGAATTTGATCGCAAATGCGCTGAAATACCAGAGAAAAGGGGAACCGCCCAGGGTGAAGATATATGCACAGAAGGATGGAACGGAAAAAGGGGCGGATTATGAGATCTGCATAGAAGACAACGGTATCGGAATAGACGAGAAATATGCTGACGAGATTTTCATGCCATTCCGGAGACTTCATGGAAGAAGCGAGTATGAAGGGGTGGGTATCGGCCTTGCGATTTGCAGTAAGATCGTCGAACGGCATGGCGGGAATATCCGGGTGAGAAGCGAGCCGGGCAAAGGTTCAACCTTTATTGTGACACTGCCTTCCGGGATGAATCCACGATGACTGAAAAAAACGAAATTTTCACGATGCCCGTGGTTGAAGATGACCGCCGCGGTCTCGAACAGGAAATACATCAAGGCGCTTAAACCTGATAAGCGCCTTGATTTAATTTGCCTTCAGGAGGGAACCCTGAAAGCTGCTTTTATTTCCATAAAATTATGATGGGTTACATGTGGCCTCCAAAAACACCCGGTGGTTCATTCCGGGTAAAAGCCCAGGGAACGGGCATGACATATTCAATGGTTTCCACCCCGGAAGCTTCGATTTCCTTTTGTCGTCTTTCCTCGCCTTCGCGAACGAGGTCCCTGCATTCACCCTCGCATTTTCCGGTAATATCTCTCAAAGGTATTGCATTCATTTTCATACCCCTTTATGTATCTTGTTATCGTTCACGGATCTCGTGCCTTTTTTGTAATTCACTGTTTAAACAACATTAAGCATCACGGAACAATAATCAAGATGCATAGGGTTTTAGACAGGTTTTTTGAAATGAGGATTTATTCCTTGAAACCCCGGCCTTCCCCCCGTCCATGACGCTGTGCAGGGCGAGCGTTGTTGTTCACGAAAATTTACCAAGGAGGTTGTAAAAATGGATTTTTCCCTGGATTACACCGAAAAACAGGAATCGTTCGCTGTTGAGGTCAGAAAATGGCTGGATGAAAATCTGCCGGACGATCTCATCCCCATTCGTGATGTCTGTAAAATGAGCGGTGATCAATGGCTCAAAAGACGGGAATTCACGAAAAAACTGGGCCGCAAGGGCTGGCTGTACCCGGGTTATCCCAGGGAATACGGTGGTGGAGGTCTGACTCCGGAATATACCTATGTCCTTGTTGAGGAACTTTCCGCCCGTGAAATGGCCCTCCCGCCGCTTTACGACATGGGCATACTGGCTTCCCCCGCGATTCTCGCTTTTGGAACCGAGGAACAGAAACAGCGGATGCTGCCTCCCATGTTCAAAGGCGATGTCATCACATGGCAGCTTTTCACCGAACCCGAAGCGGGTACGGATGCGGCCAATCAGCAGACCAACGCCCTTCGATCCTCCCGGGAAAAGGATTATTTCATCATCAGCGGCCACAAGGTATTTGTCGGCTCTTTTCCCTCCAGGCCTGAACAGATGTACGTGTTGACCCGAAGCGATCTCGATGCGCCCCGCCACCAGAATTTATCGAGCTTTGTCATTCCAGGCGATCTGCCGGGAATCAAGGTGCTGCCCCTGGATTTGTTCACCCTCTCCACTTTTCCGGCCGTAAGCGGGGTTACCGGGGCCAATGTGGAGGGCGTCAAGCATTCCGTGTTTTTCGACGATGTGAAGGTTCACGAATCCTGCCTCATCGGAAAAGAGGGGCAGGGCTGGATGGTGACCAACGCGACCCTTGAGGTGGAGCACGGCGGCGGCAGGGGAGGTGTGGTCCGAAAGAATTATATGGCGGAAAAGTTCCTGGAGATCTGTAAAACCGATCCCGTCATTTCCCGCCGTCTGAAAAACAACCCCGAACTCACGGACAGCGTGGTGGAAATCTACATCGGTTCACAGGTGGAGCGGCTGCTCAATATGAGAAATGCAGATGGAAAAGGTGCGGCCTATGGAGGGCCCCAGTTGGCCCTGTATTCCAAAATGTTCGGGACCCGGTTTGTTTCCCACATGGCCAGGGTCCTGGGACCCTATGCCTATACTCAGGACGAAAAATACGCCCTGGCCGAGGGTATTTTCGAGGTGGGCCAGCGCTGCGGCATATGTCTTGCGCCGGGGGGAACGCCGGAGGCGTATAAGATCGGCATATCCCGGGCCCTGGGCATCGGACGTTAATGACTGGATATCCATCCCTATCCATAAAGACGTGGAGGTATAGCAAATGAGTTTAGACCTGAGCCATACGAAATTTGATGAGATGCTGAGGCGTTCCGCAATGGATTTTATGCGGGGAGACGCTCCGAAACGAGTCGTTGAAGAACTGCTGGAAACAGACATCGGCATGAGTGAAGGGATGTGGAAAAAAATGGCCGACCTGGGATGGCTGGGGATCCTGATTCCTGATCAGTACGGCGGCGCATTGAATTCCATGACCGCAGCAGGCGTTGTGCTGGAAGCCATGGGTACCGGACCCCTGCCGGGTCCCTATTTTTCATCCAGTATTCTCGGTACCCGGATTGTTCTGGAGGCTGCCGATGAATCCCAAAAAGAAGAAATTTTACCCGGCATAGTGGATGGAAGACGGGTGCTCACCCTGGCCATGATCGAGGCGGATTACACCTGGGAACCCGAAACCTTGTCCACCAGGGCATTATTAACAGAGGCGGGCTTTGTCATGGATGGGATAAAACTCTTTGTCCAGGACGCCGCAGCCGCCACCCATTTCATCGTCGCCGCCGTCACAGAGGACCCTGCAACCTTGTCGGAGTTCGTTTCACTTTTTATCGTACCTGCTGCAAGCAGAGGGATTTCAGTAAAAAGGCTTCCGGGTTTTTTGTCCGGAAGGACATTTGAAGTGACGTTTAAGGGCGTGGAAGTTCCCGGATCGGCTTTGCTGGGAAATCGTGAAAATGGTCGCCGGGCTCTCGAAGCGGCGATTATGAAGTCCATACCCCTGCTTTGCGCCTACAAAGTGGGGGGGTGTCAATCCATTCTCAACATGGCCCTGGAGTACAGCCGGGGCAGGGTGCAGTTCGCAAAACCCATCGGCCGGTTCCAGCGGGTCCAGGACATGATCATCGAGATCGCCAACCATGCGGATGCCGCCCGCTGGGCAACCTACGAAGCCCTGTGGAAACAGGATGTGAAGGGATTTGACCCGGAGAGCATCCACCTGGCCAAAGTCCTTGCCAGCGAAGGTTACTGGCAGGCCTGCACCCTGGGGCACCAGGTGTTCAGCGGTTTGAGCTATTCCATGGAACACGAGCTCTCCTTTCATACCCGGAGCTCCCGGTCCCTGTATGATTATTTCGGGGACCCCGGATTTCACCGCCGCAAGCTCGGAAAAATCCTGTTGAACTGAAAGGCGAAGGATTTTTTCCCCTAAAATGAATCGAAAAGAAAGGCGAAGCCATGGATGAGAAGAAAGAGAAAAAAAACAGGGAAGTCAATCCCGAGACGATCAGGGCCTTTGAACAGATGTGGCATTATTACCCGTTTCCCGTTTTTCTGCTGCTTAAAAACCGGACCATCGTCAGCATGAACAAGGCGGCTAAGGACATGGGAATTATGACCGGGATGAAATGCTTCCAATTGTCCGGCAGTACGGGCATTCATGAAGGGTGTCTGGGAAATTCCGCCTTGAAGGATCAGGCGGGTAAACGGTCGGTCCTTTATGTGCCCGGCATGAAACAGGTTCTGGACTCCTACTGGTTGCCGGTTCCCGGGGAAAAGGACATGTTGATTCATTTCGCCGCAGACATCACCGAATATGCCAAGAAAGAAATGTTTCCGGCCGGGGAATAATAGTGCCCAGGCAAAAGCGATCGTCCCGCCGGAGCACTCCCCGCTTCCTATGAAGGCGGGGAGTGCTCACAACGGATTCCGTGAGGTTAAAATATGGTCTGACCACCGGTGGTGAGAATGGTTTCTCCCGTGATGTAGTCGGATTCCGCCGAAGCCAGCCATATCACCGAAGCTGCGACATCCTCCCGGGTCTGAAGACGCCCCAGGGGAATGGTGGGGAGGGTATGCTGCATGAGAACATCATAGGTCATGCCCATGTCCTGGGCCATCTTCCCGAAGGATTCCTTCAGCATATCGGTCTCGATGGTTCCGGGCAGCACCGCATTGACATTGATGCGATGGGGTGCAAGCTCGACGGCGAGGGTTTTTGAGTAATGACAAACCGCGGCCTTGGCGGCACCGTAAACTCCCAACCCGGGGCATGGCCGCTTGGCCGCCTGTGATGCGATGTTGACGATTTTCCCGCCTTTTCCCTGAAGGATCATTTGTTTCGCCACTGCCCTGGAACAAAGGTGGGTCCCCTTGACGTTGACGGCAATGCCTTCATCCCAGCCGGCGGCGCCGACTTCAATCAAAGGGCCGCCGCTGCTGGGTGGCCCGCCGCCGACGTTGTTCACGAGGATATCGATGCCACCGAATTCCTTTACAACGGCATTCACCATTTGCTGTACCTCTTCCTCGACGAGAACGTCGCATTTGACGGGCAGACACCTGACGCCCAGTGCTTCAATTTCCTTTTTCCTCTCGAGGGCATCTTCCCAGGACCCTCTCCCATATTCCGGGTCCACATGGGGACGGGCCACTTCCGTGATGACCACATTGCAGCCTTCCTTGGCAAATCGGAGGGACATGCCGTGACCCAGCCCATTGGGTCTACCGGCTCCGGTGATGATGGCGACTTTTCCTTTCAGATCATCGTACATGGTGTTCTCCTTCCACAGTAATTAGGGGTTGACCGCGCTATCTGTTTTCCCTCATCGCCTGGTGAATATGCCGGTTCAGCTGACGGAGGGAAGTGCTGAAAAAATAGAAGAGAAAGGCTACGGACATGGCCAGCACCGACGCTGATCCTACGGCCAGGGGAGCGCCGTAGGCTTCCGCAAGAGCGGCTACCGGCAAAGTGCCCAGCAGGGGCAGGGAAAACGACATCATGAGAAAACTTGATATCCGGCCCCGCACATGATCCGGTATGACCAGCTGAATAGCCGTATTGTTCAGGGTTCCAAAAACACTGGCGAAGATATTGGCCAGCAGGATAAAGGGAAGAGACAACAGAAAATAGGGACTGAAGGAAAATGCCAGGAGAAAACAGCCGAAAGCCGCAATGCTCGACATCATCCACCCGAGCCGCTTCCCGTTATTTCCCATGGAAGCCACCCAGATGGATCCGATAACCCCTCCGATCCCTCCTACGGAGCTCAATATGCCCAGACCTCTGGAGCCTACCCCCCATATTTTTTCGGCGAAAACGACCAGGAGGTTCTGAAACGGCATGGCGAGGAACATGGGAATCAGGCCGAAGAGCAAAAGGACCAATACGAGTTGATGCTGCCTCACATAAACGATTCCTTCGAGGATGCTCCCGGCCATGGTCGCTCCCTGTGGTTTGGCAGGCGGTGGAAAATCGCCCAGGCGGAACATGCAGAAAATTCCGATGCCGTAGAGGAGTGCGCCGAAAATGTAGGTGTTGGTTACGCCGATGGTTTCGATTAAAAACCCTGCCGCAGCAGGTCCCAGAATCCGCGTTGCGTTCATTCCCGCCATATTGATTCCCATGGCCTTTCCCAGGCCGAACCTTCCGACGATGTTCACCACAATGGCGGTACGCGCCGGCATGATGAAAGGGAAAATGCACCCCATTATCACCGACCCGCAGAGCAGATGCCAGAACAAAAGCTTATCCAGAATCAGGAGGAGGGTGATGGTCAGTTCGCTGGCCAGAACCAGGGCCTGTCCCAGGATGATCAGTTTCCGCCGGTCCATCCGGTCCGATATGACGCCCCCGACAGGCGCAATAAAAAACATGGGAACGGCCATGGCCACCATCACCGTTCCCAGGGCGAGTTCGCTCCGGGTAAGGTTAAAGGCCAGCCAGGCCCTGACAATTCCCTGGCTTCCCATGGCGAAAAAAAATGCCATGTTGCTTCCGAAAAGCCATCTGAACTGGGGAGAACGGAGCGGCGATACGGCAACTCCGGATTTTTCCTTTTCGGTGTTTTTGATTTTGGCGCTCCCTGGAACTTTTGATTCACGCTGATATTCACCGGTTCACGGATTTTTTTGGGTAATCCGCCTCAAGAACAGCAGGATGCGTTTTCCCGGCCTTTTATCCAGCCCTGGATAATATAGGCGGCTCACCCGACCCCCGGGTGAACTTCGATGGCTTTTGAGGGGCAGTTGTTGACGCAGGCCCCGCATTCCATGCAGGCATCCAGATCGATGATTCCGGCCTTGCCGTTTTCCAGCGTAAACACCTGATGGGGGCAAACCTGGGCGCACAACCCGCAACCGATGCAAAGATCTTCATTGAGTCTTAACGTGGAAACTTGTTTTAAATATCTTAACGCTGTCATTTTTAACTTCCTTCCCGACGAATTAAAATGCTGAATAAATCCAGAGCCCCGTTGCCGACAAAAGGCCCACAGCCTGTGCCGGGATGAACCTTCTCATCTCTTTTTCAACTCCGGATGGGGAGGTGAAGGGGGTGGCGCCGGTAAATTGCATGGCCAGAATGGAACTGGATGTCACGGTTAAAAGCGAGAGACCCATCAAGGCCGTTGTTCCGGCCATGGGCGGTGAAAAGAAAATGGAAGCGACAGCGGCGAAAATTCCTCCGGAAATAATGCCTTTGGCGGCGAACTCCCTGAATGGAATAAAAGGCAGAAACGTCGGCGTGATAACCGCACCGGAGAGGATTCCCGCGAAAAGGAAAAACACCGCCGCAAGTCCCCTTGACCCTGCCTGGGAAATCGAAAACAGCCCCGGACCGATTCCGGAAATGACGAAAAGCACGATGGCCGTTATCAGAACCGGTTTTACAATAAGCTTCAGTTCCACCGGTGTCAGGATTAAACGTTCGAAAAAGGAAAACGTCACTGTTCTCATGCGCTCGTCGGCTTTCCGGTTATTCCTGAGAAACAGCGGAATGTCTTTTGCGCGGACCGGGCCGAAAACAACTTCAAACCCGGACCGCTTTTTTACCTCAACGGCCGAGACACCGGTCGCCCCCAACTGAGGAACGATAACCCTTCCATGGGTAACGAGTTCGGACAGTGAAACGGTTTTGATGCGGTTCACCAGTTCATGGGTTGAAAAGGTTTTTTTTCCTGCGGCGCACCAGACATTGACGCCGTTTGTATCCAGGACGAGAATCCAGGCGCTGAGGCCGTTTAGTTCCCGTCTCAGGTGATCGAAGGTAAGCTTGAAATTGGCCGTGACCAGGACCTCTGAATATTTATCCGGCGTTCCCACGGCGTAAAGCCCCGGCGAAATCCTGTAATCATGCCGCTTGATGCCGGCTCTGATCATGACGGTTGATAAAAGATCCGATTTATCGAGATCTGTTTTGACCCGGGGAATAAGACCCACGTCTGTTTTGAGAAATCCACGGACAAATGAACACAGCCGGTATCCGGGTTTGTCGTGGTCTTTCAAAGGGTCGATAGGGGCCTCGGTTTTCTTGAATTCCTCCATGGAAGGTTGAATCAGGAGGCTTCCGCTTATTTTTCCCTGCTCCACCGATCCGCCGCAGCAGCCCGAATCAAACGGTTTCATGATCTTGATCCCCGTGGTTTAAACTGGATACGTAATCCTTGAATTCCTTTAAGATATGGTCGTCTACGCAATAACACGTTTTGGGCCCTTCGATTTCGCCGGAAACGATCCCGGAGTCCTTGAGGATTTTGAGATGTTGACTGACGGTGGATTGGGAAAATGGAAAAATACCGACAATTTCTCCGCATATGCACGAATTGCGGTGAAGCAGGTGCTCAACGATTTGAATTCTAGTGGAATGGCCAAGGGCCTTAAAAATTTTAGCGAGTTCTTCCGTTGTCATTATTCTTCGTCAAACCTCATGGACTCTGCGATAATATTCGGGTCCGGCCGTTTCCTCAGAAGACGCCCCGGCACTTCGGATCGTCGTCTTTGCATGCCGAGCCCGGATTATATTATCGTTTATCGGCTATAAACGATAATGTCAAGATTTTTTATGCATGATGATTTATGCAGGATTTCCGGGGTCCCAAAACTCCCAATCAAAAAGGGGGCCGTCAAAGGACAGCCCCCTTTTGGAGGAGGGAATGGAACTTATGAAGATAAATATGGCATAATTTACCTTTCGGGCTATCTATACCATACTACAATGTGACATGTCAACCGGTAGATGAGGCAGGATCGAATCAAATTGAAAATCACATTTCGGGTTAATTTCGGGGCAATTGCCGAATATCTATTTATTAATAATGATTATGGTTAGTTATCTCTAATCGCAGTGACAGGAAGCCAAAATTTATTTATTTGATTTCAATAGAATTTAATATTTGAATGATGTCAATTTATTTGATAAGGACAATTCTTCCCTTTTTTTAACTTAATTCATAATGAAACAGGGCGATTCCACTATGGATGACAAAACATTGTGCAAGGAATTAGAACAAAAAATTATGGTTCTGGAAAAGAAAATTTCCGAGGTTGAAAAAAGAGAGGCAAAATTACGGGAGATCGAAAAAAAGTACGAGGAATTATTGGAATACCTGCCCGAAACGATTTTTGAGCTCGACATGGCATTCGATATTACGTTTGTGAATCGCAACGGGTTTGAGATTTTCGGGTATAATCAGGAAGAATTTGATAAAGGTATTAATGGACTGGATATCATAGCACCGGCCGATCGCCCGAGGGCTGCCGAGAATATCGCGAAGGTCCTCATGGGAGAAGTTCTCGGATTGACGGATTATACGGCGATACGTAAAGAGGGCAGCACTTTTCCCATTATGATTCATTCAACCGCTATCAAGGATAAGGGCCGTACGGTCGGCATAAGAGGGTTTATCATAGATGCCAGCGAAAAAAAGAAAATTGAGTCACAGTTGTACCAGGCTCAGCGGCTTGAAGCGGTGGGTGTTCTGGCGGGGGGCATTGCGCATGATTTTAACAATATTCTATCCATCATCGTAGCCAATATTGAGTTTATAATACAGAAAAAACCCGAGGGTGACCCCGAGAGGGTCGGGCTACAGAATGCCGTGGACGCAAGTTTCCGTGCAAGGGACCTGGTTAGTCAGCTGATGGCGTTCAGCCGCTTCAAGGAAAAGGAACGGTTCCCCTTGAAAATCAATTTAATCCTGAAGGAAAGCCTCAAACTGCTGGGTCCGCTGATTCCCCAAAACATCAATTTAATTCAGAAAATTCATTATGAGGCCGGCGAAGTCTTTAGCGATCCGTCTGAGATCAATCAACTTGTCCTAAACCTTTGTATGAATGCCATTCACGCTATGGAAGAAAACGGCGGAACCCTGAATGTCAGTCTGATGAACGTTGAAATTGATGAACGGACAGCTTCCGAATATCAACTGGCGGAATGCGGCACTTATTTAAGGTTGGCCGTAAAGGACACAGGGAGCGGGGTTGACCCGAAAATTCAGGATCGGATATTCGAGCCTTATTTCACCACAAAAGAAAAAGGCAAAGGAACCGGACTGGGGTTATCCGTTGTGTATGGCATTGTCAAGGAATACGGCGGGAGTATAAAAATTGACAGTGGGCCTGGAAAAGGTACAACTGTGACAGTATTATTCCCGGTTGTGAAAAAAACGTCCGAAGTGGAGCCCGGAAAGGCGCTGGTGGTTTGAGCCGTCTCCACAAAAACCTCGGTTGAAGAACCATCCCGCCCGCCCCGGTAGCAGGGTTCAGGTTACCCCTTTTTTACCGGTATAAGAACAGCCCTGTTATGCGACCCCAAAAAAGCTCAAAAATTGTATCCCTGTGATGGTTTATGTGTTATAAAAGATGCATAAACTGATGCAATTTGCGCCAACCCCATCATCACCTTGAATACGCTAAAGAAGTGCTTCGCCCCACTCTCGATGTGAAAGGATTTTCTATCAATGGTCGATAAAACTAATGACGGAAAGAAACCTCAAACAACTCCGAAAATTTGGAAGCGGATACTTTTTAACCGCTGGTTATTGATTGCCGTCGGTCTTTTAACCCTGTACTCCCTGATCGGCTTTTTGCTCACCCCCTGGCTGGTTTCCCGCTATATACCCCATTTAGCTCTTGAAAAACTTCAGCGCCGGGCATCCATCGCCGAAGTTCATGTGAATCCCTTCCTGTTAACATTCGAGGCAAAGGGATTTCAATTCGATGAAGCAAATGATCGCCCGATTCTTGGCTTCAATCGGCTTTTCGTGGATTTCGATCTCTCGAGCCTGTTCAAATGGGCATGGACATTTGCCGAAATTCAAATTGAGCGGCCTTCGATTTATACCGAGATCCGAAAAGAGGACGGACGCCTCAACCTGGCCGCCATTTCCGACAACCTGCCTGAATCGGAGGAAACGGACACTGTAGATCGAAAACCGCCGCGGATTATTGTGAAACATGCACAGATAACAAAGGGTGTTTTCAGTTTCAGCGATCAGTCCATTCCCACGCCGGCAACCGAGACCTTCTCAGACCTGAATCTGGAACTTAGCGACATATCGACGCTTCCGGAAAGTAAAGGGCCCTATACCGCCATTGCCAAACTGCCGGGCGGCGGAACGATCGGCTGGCAGGGTGAGATATCCCTTCATCCTGTTTTTTCTGAAGAGCGTTAAGCATATCCGGTTTTAAGCCCGCTACAGCATGGATTTTCGGGCAGGACAGGTTGAATTTTGAGGCGCCTACGGGTGATATGGCCTTCAATACACGGTACCGGTTCGAATTTCAAAACAGCAGCCCACGCCTGGTCTTGAAGGATGCTGACCTCGCATTAAATGGACTGTCCATCAAGAAGAAAGGCAAAGCTTCTCCCCTGTTCTCGCTGTCGACGTTTAAAGCCGGCGGGATGCAATTTGATTTAGAAACACGGAAAGTCCTGATTTCCAAGGTTGATGTGCAAAACGGCAAAATCGCGGCCACGATCGATGAGCAAGGCGTCTTGAACTGGCAAGACCTCATTGCTGGTAGATTTTAGTGAAAAGGCGCCTCCGAAGGTAAAGGCCGAAAAATCGGGCGCCCGGCCCTGGAGCATAACAGTGAACGGTGTGAACATCGCGGATGTAGCCGTGAATTATACCGACCGCAGTCGCACCAGGCCATTGGATTTATCCGTCGGCGGGATGAATATCTCGTTGAATGCTTCGGCGGAATTTGGGGCAGGGCCGGCAAAAACCCTTATGGATGGTCTCAAGGTGAAACTGACGGACGTTTCGCTTTCCGAAGAAGGCAAAGAAGATCTTCCCCTTTTCTCCCTGGACAGGGTTTTGCTGGATAACAGTCAAATTGACATCAGCCGTCGCAGGATAGCCCTTTCACGGATAGCGGGGACCGGCGGCGAAACCCGTGTAGTGAGAAATAAGGACGGCCAAATTCAGCTTTCGGAATTGTTTTCCCCATCAGGCCACCCTGGAAAGTCCCCAAAAATTTCAAAGACCGGAACCAATACCAAAACCGAAGGCAAGCCATGGTCGTTCAGGCTCGATGCATTCGAGCTTGACCGGCACCATGTAAATCTCCAGGACCATTCCCTTTCCCCGGCCATTGTTTACGACCTCCAGGATATCCGCGTACTGCTGAAAAATATGAACCGGGATAGTGAAAAACCGATGGACTTCGAGGTGTCGCTCAATGTGGCGCAGGGTGGGAATGCCGCTTTCAGCGGCCACCTCAGCCAGTCAGCAGACGAAGTGGATGCGGATACCAACATTAAAGGCCTGTCTCTCGAACCCCTGCGTCCTCTCGTAAACAGGCTCACCTATCTGAACCTTAAGTCCGGTAATGTTTCCGCATCCACGTATGTGAGATATCGGGCCACAAAACCCGCCCCGCAGCTTAACGTCGACGGTTCCATTGATGTGGACAGACTAAGCCTGATCGAGACCGAAACCAATGAACGATTTCTCGAGTGGAAAAGGATGACCGCCAAAAAAATCAAATTTGGCACATCACCTCAGCAGCTGCAGATCAACACTGTGAGACTGGTGGAGCCAGGCGCCAAAATATTGATTTCCAAAGACAAGAGTGTAAACTTGGCCAAGATCGTAAAGGATCGGGATAAAACGGCAACCGGGGCAACCCTGCCATCGACGAAGTCGACTCCCGCCGGCTCAACGGAAAAGCAGGCGGATTTCCCCGTCACCATCAAAAAAATAAGCATAGAGAAGGGTATTGTGGATTTTGCGGATTACAGCCTCGTGCTGCCTTTTGTCACCCGGGTGACGGATTTCAACGGCGGGATAGGAAGCATATCTTCAGATCCAACAAGCAGGGCCTCCGTGAAGCTCGACGGCAAAGTCGGTGATTTCGGCCTTGCTTCGGTCAAGGGGAGTTTGACACCCTATGCACCAAAGGTGTTCATGGACATCCTGGTGATGTTTCAAAATGTGGAAATGACGTCCCTCAGCCCTTACACGGCGACGTTCGCCGGGCGAAAAATTGCATCGGGAACGCTTAACCTTAACCTGGAATACAAAATCAAAAACAGCGAACTTCTGGGTAACAATTCAGTCGTATTGGAAAAGTTTACACTGGGTGAACGAATAGAGTCCCCGGGTGCGCTTAAACTTCCGCTGGATCTGGCGATTGCGCTTCTCACGGATGCCGATGGTAAAATCGATCTTGCGGTGCCGGTTCGCGGCAATATCGATAATCCGGAATTTAGTTACGGGCGGGTTATTTTCAAGGCGATCGTCAATCTGATCACCAGGGTTATCACTTCACCCTTCAGGGCACTGGGCGGCCTTTTCGGAGACAAGGGCGAGCCGATGGACGCGATTTCTTTTTTCCCCGGCAGCAACCGCTTGCAGGCTTCAGAGTTGAAAAAACTTCAGGATGTGGCCGAAGCGCTTAAAAAAAAGCCCCAGCTGAAACTGACGGTACACGGCCGCTTTGATCCGGAGATCGATGGAAGGGCGCTGCGCATTGCAGGTGTATTGAGAGCCCTGGCCGAGCAGATGGAAACGGAGCAGTTTTCTTCTAAAACAAAACTTTCATTAGACGTCAAAAACTTAGCTGCGTGATGCGATATCGTTCCGGCGTACCCCTTGATTCCTATATCCGCCTGGAGTAGGGATTTTATTAAGGTCATGACATTCACGAAAAAATGGCGGGCCCCCTGATACCGGCCAAAGAGGATTCATCATGGGAAATCGGCATGCCGAGGGATTTGATATTCCAGCAGTAGAAAACTGGATCAAAGATCACATCATGGGTTTGACACCCCCATTTGAATGGACCCGGCCGGAAGGCGGACACTCCAACGCTGGAAATCGGCGGCCATTATCCATGGTGTGTAGGCGCGCTACATGGAAGGCAGGAAAAGCACCGAAGGCATAGATCTGGAAATGTTGCGCAACCGTATTGATGAATCCCTCGTTCTGGCCGAAAAGGCGGTTAACCGAATGAATTAAGGAGACAGTTTCCCCGGAACTGACCGGTTTTTTTGATAGCGTCGGTTTATCCAAAATTGCGGCAAGCGGGCATTCCGAACACGTCTTCAGAAATGCGCCGCGAGTAAATATTCATCGTTTTTCAAAAATGGAGGAGTTGAAATGAATTTTGATCTGAAACCCGAGTTATTCAATCTGGCGATGTCGGCGCAGGCGCAACCCCTTATGGATGCGGTTAAAAGACACATTAAGGAAAATGTGGAGCCGATCAGCGAGGAGTTTCATCAACTGCAGGAAGCAAAAAAAGATCGCTGGACCTGGCACCCGCGTCAGTTGGAGCTTCTCGACGGCGCAAAGAAAAAGGCCAAAGAATCGGGCTTGTGGAATTTTTTTCTGCCGGATTCGGAGATCGGAAGAGGTCTGACAAATCTCGACTATGCGTATATTGCCGCCGAACTCGGCAAATCCCTGCTGGCCTCGGAAACGCTGAACTGCAGCGCGCCGGATACCGGAAATATGGAAGTGCTGGAAAGAGTGGGAACCGAGGAGCAGAAGGAAAAATGGCTCAAACCCTTGCTCAACGGCGAGATTCGTTCGGCTTATGCCATGACCGAACCGAATGTCGCTTCATCGGACGCAAAAAACGTCAGCACCACCGCGGTGCTCGACGGCGATGACTGGGTCATCAACGGTGAAAAATACTATATTTCAGGCGCCGGCGATCCCCGCTGCAGGATCATGATCACCATGGTCAAAACCAATCCGGATGCACCCGCATCCCGGCAGCAATCGCAGATTCTGGTGCCCATGGATACTCCCGGCGTGGAAATTCTCGGACCCATGCATGTATTCGGAGAAGATGGCGCACCCCGCGGACACATGCACATCAGATTTAATAATGTCCGCGTACCCAGGGGAAACGTACTCCTCGGCGAAGGCCGGGGTTTTGAGATTTCTCAGGTACGCCTGGGCCCCGGACGGATTCATCACTGCATGCGTTCCATCGGCAAGGCGGAGAAGGCACTGGAACTCATGGTCCGGCGAGCTGCAACCCGGATTGCATTCGGTAAACCCCTCGCCAAACTGGGGAAGAACCTGGAGGTCATCTCAAGAGCGCGTATCGACATAGATGCCATGCGCTTGATGGTTCTTCAGGCCGCCAAGGCAATGGACGTTCTGGGTAACAAGGAAGCCAGGGTCTATGTCAGCGCAGTCAAGGCCATGGTTCCGGAGAAGGTCTGCCAAATCATCGATGCGGCCATTCAGATTCATGGCGCAGCGGGCATATCGAATTGGACGCCGCTTGCCGGTATGTATACGGATATGAGACACCTGCGATTCGCCGATGGACCGGATGAAGTCCACCACATGGTCGTCGGACGTGCCGAAGTTCAGAAATATGGTCTCTGGTAGGAAAAACCTTAGCAATTTCAATTTCCTTGGCCTTATCTGAAGACAGAGAAAACATTGCTGTAATATCAAGATGATACTCCACCTGCACTGCAGATGGAGTATCGCTTTTAATGGAATTGAAAAAATACAAAAATATTTAATACGTATGAAATACATTGACATTTTGATATTAATTAAATTAATGTTATTAAAATTATATGTTGTAAATAATTTTAAAAAAATTCAACCATGGGATCCGGGACCAAACAGACAGCGAACCTTTTCTGCTGCCTTCTCGTGAGTTCAGTCCGGTTAAAAATAAAACGTCCCCTATCTCTTGTTCAAAAAGATGAAAGGCGAGGAACAATGATACCCGGCAGGTGGACATTTTGTATTTTTTTTGCAGCCGCATTGATGTTATTCAAGGTTCCTTCTCCCTTAGCCCAGGTTTATACCTGGACGGATGAAAAGGGCCTGAAACATTATTCCAACAAGGTCCCCGGAGGCGATGTCGATAACCTCGAGATCGAGGATGAAATTGAACACCAGGAAATCGATGACAAAGCTCATCAAAAAGAAATCGATGCCCATTACTGGGATAAAGAAGTCCGGGAGATTAAAACCGATGACGCCATTAAAAAACATAATTGGAACCAGAAGCGATTATTAAAAAAAATTGAGGAAGAGGCCGAAGACAGCAGAAAACAAAATGAGATCGAATTATTGAAGAGGGATTTGAAACGACTCAAAAAAATTGAACGGGAATGCGTTGAAAACAAAAGAAACGATTCCGCACATAAAGCCAGGATGAAAATATTTGAAGTCAGCAAACAAATTCATTATCTTGAAAACTCACCTTGATTCAATTTGATGCCGGTCCGAAAACTCCCGGTCCGAAAACTCAAGGGACCCGGCCAGCCGGACCGGGTGCTCTGATCATTCAGTTGCCGCATTCATCCCTGTTTTATCCCGTGGTGCTGGAGCCGTTTCGCACCCGGGGGAAGTGCAGGATAAAAGGCAGGGTTGCGAGCGGCAGAAAAGATACCCATAGGAGAACCGATTGGATGGAGTACAGGTCTGCCAGTTTTCCGATGACCGGGGACACCGCTCCGCCCAGTCCGAAAGCAAAGCCCATCATCAGGCTGGCCACCATGGAACGCCCCCGTGGCGCGATCTCCTGAGCCATGGCCACGCCGAGTGGAAGGCTCGCCAGAACCATGCCTCCCGCCAGAAGGGCTCCCGGATAGACCCAGGCACCTTTCAGACCCAAAAAAATCCAGAGGACCGGGGCCATCAGCATGTGGATGACAATGAATACCGGCTTGAAACCGATTCTATCCGCTATCAGCCCGGACGCGAGGCCGCTCACTGTTCCGGCCAGTGTGAACAGGGAAAAGATGACCCCGGCTGATACGACGGAATATCCCTTCTGCACATAGAGCAGGGGCATGAAAGTGAGAAAAGACTGGCCCACGACGGCCCGCAGGAACATGACGGCCCAGATCAGGGCCACACTCTTCCATACGCTGCCGAGGCTGGCACTCAGTGTTTGCATGAACCCCAGGTTTTTGAAACCTTCGTCCCGGGGTGCCGGAACCACCCGGTAGAGGTAAAGCATCACTAAGAGGCCGAAGAACATGGTCAAGGGCAGCGCGTTAAGTCCGAAACCGGCGGCGTACCAGGTGACGAACAACGGTCCTATGGCGAAGGCCAGAGTTCCGCCGGTATTGAACACCGACATGGAAAAACCTGACCGGTTGCCCGCATAAACCGGAACCATGCCGGTTACCGACGGGTGGAACATGGACGAACCGATGGAGCCCATGGCGATGGCTCCCAGAAGGGTCCAGAAGCCTATCGTGATGCCCGAGAGGGGGATGAACACCACCGGGAGCAGAAGGCCTCCCAAAATAAATGCACGGCTGGGACGGCGATCCGACAGGTAGCCCACCATGGGCTGTACGATAAAGGCCAGAAGCCGGTTTATGCCGGCAATGACCCCGATTTCGGTCAGGGACAGACCCAGGCCGGCCACGAACAGTGGAAAGAGGGGGTTGATGAAGGAACTGTAAAAATCGCCCATGAAATGGACCAGGGTCAAAGCGAAAAGCACCTTGATATTGGCTTTAGCGGAATGGGTCACGGTTGTATTTCGTTTTCGGGTTGGCGTGGGTGTGCCTGTTTTGCCGGACTGAGCAAACTGGTTCCCTATATTCGTCTGCCCGGGAGAAGTCAACCGGTATTCCTCTTTAAATTTTATGGTTCGTTTGGTATAGGATAATCATATCCAAATAAAAGCCCGCAAAACTCCCGATGTCGGGGTCAGCAATGGATGCCTTGTTTGTAAAACCGGTGATAAAGGGGAAAATCCATGATTATTGAAAAAATCAAAGACGTAAAAGAAAGAGAACGGCTACTGATCGTTCGTGAGGGGTTTCCGAGAGACCCTGCCGGCGGCGATCCGGATCTTTATTGTTTTCCTCATGACGATATGGCCTATCTTCCAATGGACCGCGTTGTGGAGGTGAACGAAAACATTTACCCTGCCGATGGATCGGTCATGCCTTCCGACGCCCTCGCCTATTTTATTGAAAAAGCGAGCCACCGGTGCATCATGAATTTCTGCATTTGCCGTGAAGCGATGGAATGCAAAGATTATCCCATTGAATACGGATGCCTTTTCCTGGGGGATGCCGCATCCCGGATTCATCCCGAACTGGGTCGACAGGTGGGCGTGGAGGAGGCTCTTGAATACGCCCGGAAATGCCGCGATGCCGGCCTGATCCATCTCATCGGCCGGGACAAGCTGGACATCCTGTGGCTTGAAATCGAGCCCGAGGAGAAACTTCTCACCGTCTGCAATTGCTGTCCCTGCTGCTGTCTCCATCGGGTGGCGCAGCACATGCCCGGTGAATCAGGGAAAAAAGTCAAGTGTATGCCGGGGGTCAGCATACGGGTTACGGATGACTGCGTGGCATGCGGTACCTGCGTTGAGGAAGCGGTATGTATTTTTAACGCCATAGCATTGGGGGAGGATCGGGCTGTAATCAATGATCCGGAATGCCGGGCTTGCGGCCGTTGCGCCGATATTTGCCCGGAAAGTGCGATTAAAATAACAATAGATGATGCAGCCTATGTGGATAAAACGATCAAACGGTTTTTAGAAATAGTGGATATCGGGTAGAACACGCTGCATAAATGCCGTTTTGTTGTGGCTGGACACCAACTCCTTGAAATACGGCTGCATCGCTGCCAGATTTACGGGTTACCATGGCGTTCCGTTATCCAATAAGGAGATACTATGCCGAGCAAAGAACTGGATCAGGTCATCGCATTGTTAAAATCCATTCCCCAAAGAGAAACGATGGACATCGCCGAAATGCGGTCCGACATGGAAAAAGCCGCTTTTCTGCAAACTCTTCCTGAAAACCTCGTGTGCAATCCCGTCGATGCCGGAGGGATACCTGCCGAATGGGTGGTCCCCAAGAATGCTCGTCCGGACGCAGTGGTTTTGTACCTGCATGGCGGCGGCTATGTTATGGGCTCCATCAGTACCCACAGGGCCATGGTAGCCCGTATTGCTGAAGCCTCACGAACACGGGGTCTTGTAATCGATTACCGGCTGGCGCCGGAACATCCTTTCCCGGCCGCTGTGGACGATGCGACAAACGTCTTCAGATGGCTCATCAGGGAAAAGATTTCCCCGGAAAAGACGGTCATCGCAGGAGACTCTGCAGGCGGAGGTCTTACATTAAGTACGGTGATCAATTTAAGGGGAAAGGGTATTCCTTTACCTGCTGCGGCTGTCTGTATATCTCCCTGGACGGATTTGGCAATGACCGGGGAATCCCTGATTTCCAGGGCTGAAATCGATCCCATGGTGCGACGGGAGGGGGCAACTGAAATGGCAAAGGTTTATTTGAACGGAGAGGATCCCCGAACTCCACTGGCTTCTCCCCTGTATGCGGATTTTTCCAACTTTCCTCCCATGCTCATCCAGGTCGGGACCGCTGAAATATTAATGGATGACAGTGTCCGACTGGTGAAAAAGGCAAAAGAGGCCGGTGTGGAGGTGACTTTTGAGCCATGGCCGGATATGTTTCATGTCTGGCACGCTTTCGCCGATATTTTACCCGAGGCCAGAGAGGCTATTGAAGTCATCGGAAAATATATTTCCCATCATACGGAATAGAAAAAACGGGTGATGGAGCCAGAACCGCTGAATTGATATACGTCGTTTTTTTCTTTTTGACGGCACCCCGGGAACTTTACGGTCTCGACTCATCTACTTCAAAACCCCAGTACCTTCAGCAGGTCAATCCCCAGCCACGCTGCATTTCGGTTGCTGATGACCGGAAGGCGGTAGTCGATGACCATGGCGTCAAGTTTCAGATCAATGCCGACCTGGAAGAGCCGGCTTTCGGACCGGAACCCGTCATTTTCCGGAAAATCGTCGTCTACCCGGGGCCTTAGCCAGATCACCTGATCGTAGGTTTTAAACCAATCCATGGCCAGACTCATATACCGATGCGCGAAATCGTCCAGTTCGGCCCACATGGCATAGGCCAGAAAATCCATTACGGTATGGTCACAAATCAGAGTGTCGTAAATGGGCATGACTTCCAGTTCGGCCTTGATCTGAGTATGGAAAAGCCAGGCCTGTGATGCTTCGGACATGTTTTCATTCACCGGAAACGGGCAGGATCTTGTCTGTTTGGGGAGAATCCCGATTTTCCGGGTGGAGTCCATGGATTTGATGAACCCGGCAAGATTGATAGCCATGTAAGTTTTGCCGATGCCGTGGGTTCCCATGATGCCGATTTTCATGATTCGCCTTGCTCCGGATAATGCGTTGTGCAGGCCATTGATGATGGGCTTTTACTGTCGCCCTCGGCCTGATGTCTTTTCCCCATGTTAAAGCCTTCCGAAGACCGTCAAAGAGGTCGGAATTTTACCTTGAAATTAAAACCCGGCCTCTGGTAGGGTGAAAGCGCCGGCTAAGACCCTGACCAGAGGACGGGAAAAAACGAGCGCCCAAAAAGCCGCCCGCTTTTTTCGTGTTCAATTGCTCCGGATTCCGCCCGGCTGTTCGGGGGTGTTTTTTCCACCGAACCGGGAAGAAGTATGTACGCTTTTTACCTTTTTTGAGTGGTTGTCATAATTGTCCAGGTAAATAAATATATTACAAAGACATATCATGTCAAGCAAAAAATGACTTGGAAAACAAAAAACCATGAACGGAACTTTCCATGACAGATTTAGAGAGGTTCGAAAGGCGATTAAAGTTACTCAGAAAATATTTGCTGAATCTTTGGGTGTGGATCCCTCTCATGTCTCTCAACTAGAAAGCGGAAAAAAGCAGGCAAGCCGGGCGCTCATAAAACTGATTTGTCTGCAGTTCAATATCAATGAAGAATGGCTTTTATCCGGCAAGGGAGAAATGACAAGACCTGTTCCTTCCAACCAGACCAACGAAGAGCAGTCTGTGTATGTGTCAGACAGGCAGGAAGCTCGGGAGATATTGAAGAGACTCATGGATATCAAACAACTGAACCGGGAGGAATACATTCATTTAAAGGGTGTGATCGAAGGATTGCACAGGGCCTTAAAGCACAGGCGGGATGAGGAAACCATGGACTGGAAAATTTGAGTCTCCAGCGACGATACCGGTGGAGGCGCTTACCGGTCTCCTGTGTCCTTTTTGACCAGCGTTACACCGGATCGCTTCAGGGCTGCTTCCTCAAAATTTTCCTGAAAACCGGGTGAGTAGTTCATATAAGCGGGAACAGGATACCGCAGGCCCGCATCATGAGTCATTTTTAAACCGTCCATGAGGATTTCGAGTTTTTCTCTCGGACACGAAAACATTACCTCGGAATCCTGTGCACCACCCCATACACGATCCCCGTTCCCCAGGATGACCAACTGCGGTTTCCGTGTTATCATAGGTTTGGTGATTCCTTCATGGCAGGAACCTGTTCTGCCCGCTGCGGTGAATTCAAGGACGCCTCCCTCATGGTACAAATACCCCTGGATCAGCCGCATGGCCTGGGCTGGGAGACAATACACCTGGACCACATCGGGAATCACTTTTGTCCGGGTCAGCGGAGATATGACCAGGCCGCTGATTTCCTCTTCTACCGGATAGAGATTTTTCAAGGATTTATCCAGGGTATCCGAATCCTTCCCATACAGCCCGACCGCGAATTCTCTCAAGCCCCCGGAAACATCTCCGGAAGCGTTATCCCACCGGTAAATGGCACGTGCGCTTCTGCAGTTGATATCCTCCGGACCTATCTTGATGGTCCATCCGTATGAGCGGGCCATTTTGAAATTCTGGCACACAAAATTCTGAAGTCCCAGATCCCTTGACGGGTTTTTATACGGAAAGTCGACAGGGGTATTATTTTTGAGCAACTTCACCGCAAGGGGAAATGTGGCCGGGCGGATATATTTTTCCAGTTGTTCCCCCATGGTTCTGTATTTTTCAAGTTCGTTTTTCATGCTGCAAGCCCTCCTTTTGCAAGATCCCGGAATAACGCGATTTACATGTTGGATTCCCAAAAATAAATTTATCTTACAGAATCGGTATGAAAACGTCAACTTCCCGCTCGGCCGTAGGGGCGTCCGAATGTCACATTAACCTCCATGAAGAATTTAAGTTTCAGCAAGATGAAGCATTTTTTTCCTGTTTCATTCGTTTACAGGATGTAAAAAAAATCGACAAATAGCTTTCCGCTAAAAATTCGCTAATAGGGTGATAAAATAAAATAACCATTAATTTAATAAGTTAAAAATGTCTGTAAATAAATTCCAGTGGCATGGACATTGCTAATTCCATTTTTCGTATCAAATCGTTTCCGTTGAGAAAGCCCCACGATTGGAAAACATCGTGTTGAAAGGGCGGTAAATTTAAAAGATTTTGGTGCCTGGAAGGAAAAAGCTTTTTCATGATGAAGGGGAGGATAAATGTCACACCACACAAGTTATGCCGGAGCAGAGGAACAGAAATTCACATGGAGAGGAGGCCCGGGATATAAACCCATTCTTGTTCTGATCGCTGCGATTGTTTTTATCGCCCTGGCGGTCATGCCGCCTCCGAGGAGCATGGTCGATATGGTGGAACAGTCCGACCCTCCGGGGTATAAAGTGGGCAAGGACTGTAGAAACATCGTCGATACGGTTAACCAGAAGTTAAGGCCGGAGGCTTTCAAAGCGGCCAGGGCAACCGATGAGGATCATGGGTCCGCCCAAATGAGAGGCGCAGAGGATGCAGGGCATAATGGCCATCAGGAATCCCTGTTAACTTCGGCTCAGGTTGCGAGGCTGGCCAAGATAACCGTGTGTTTATTAGCCCTTTGCGCCTTTTTATGGGGAACCGAAGCTCTCCCTTTGGGAGCGACGGATGTTCTTGTGGGGGTCATGCTGTATCTTTTCGCCATTTTGCCCATGAACGAGATTTCAAGGGCCTATATGACGGATGCGGTCTTTTTCATTTTCGGGATTCTGGTGGTGGCCGTGGGGGTAGCCAAAACCGGCCTGGACAAACGCATCGGCCTGATTCTGTTGAGCCGCATCAAAAGCACCAAGGGATTTGCCTTTGTATTTATGCCCACTCTGGCCATGGCAGCCAGCGTTCTTTCCGAGCATGCTCTGGTGGCCCTGTTGATTCCGGTTCTCATGGGGATTTACAAAGTTACCTGCCGGATTTACGGTGTTAAGAAGGACCCCGCACTGGCCGTATTTCTGTTGCTGGGCGTGTGCTTTGCGGCCAACCACGGGGGTCCCGGTTCTCCCGCGGCTGGGGGCCGCAACGCCATTATGATGGGATATTTCACGGATTACGGCAGTGGAATGACCTTCATGGAGTGGATGAAATACGGTATGGCTTTTGTTCCGGTAGCCTCCCTGGCCATCGGGGCTTTTATGTATCTGCGGTTAAAACCGAAGTTTTTGGTCAAGGACATGAACCCTAGCGAGGTCGTCAAGGCCGAAGTGGCGGGAATGCCCAAATTCGGCGGCAAGGAAGCCATCATGGCCGTTATCCTGGTCCTTCTGGTGGCCGCGTGGATTATCATCGGCGAGCATGCCGGTTTGGGCGGTCCCACACTTTATGCCATTATGGCCATGTTTGTGTTTCGCATCGTGGAGTGGGAAGATGTTCAGCAGGGAGTGGCCTTTGACGTGGTGGGTCTCTATGCGGCGGCCTGTGCAATGGGTGTGGCCCTTAAATTCACCGGCGGGGCCCTCTGGATGGCCAATGCCTTTGTGGCCGCCCTGCCGGATTTCATGTCCCAGGGAGACGGTCTGGTCATAGGGGTGAGTATTCTCACCGGGACCATGACCAATTTCATGAGCGACGGCGCCACTGTTGCAGCCCTGGGCCCCATTGTCCTGCCCATGGCCACTCTGGCCGGAACCAGCGTCTGGAAGGTGGGGTTGAGCTGCGCTTTCTCCTCTTCTTTCGCCAATTTCCTGGTGGTGGGAACGCCGAACAACGCCATTGTCTTCGGCATGGGCCGTGATCCGGAAACCGGTGAAAGGCTTCTGGATGTGATGGATTTCGTAAAATACGGCCTTCCGGTGACCGTTATCGCCTGGCTGGTGCTCTGGTTCTGGGCAGTCCTGGGGTACTGGAGATTTTTAACCTGGTAGATCAGGCAGAAGGGGGATATTGTTTTTACAAGGCTTTGAGGATTTGCTATAAATCCGCTGAATTCCAAAAAAACGATGAAAAAGAATCTATACCGAAACTTCAGAAGAATTATCATCCTGTTCACCCTGCTGGTGTCCCTGACGCCGCTGATTCTTCTGGGGGGGAGCATATATTACAACTTCGCCAAGGTGTATGAGGAAAAAATCGAGGATCAACTCAAGTACCGGGCCACATCCCAGGCCAATGCGGTTGAAATTTTTCTCCGGGAGAGGGTCGCTATCCTGGCCACCCTTGTGGACACCCACGAGTTTGACGAGTTAAAGGGACAGGGTAACCTTTCTCAGGTTTTCAAGACCATCACCAACCGAACCTACGGTCTTGTGGATATCGGGGTCATTGACGATAACGGGGATCACTTGTCCTACTCCGGGCCTTATGACCTATCGGGACTGAATTATTTTCACACACAGTGGTTCAACGAGGTGATGCTTAAAGGGCTTTATATCAGTGATGTTTTTATGGGATACCGTAAAGCCCCCCATTTTATTGTCGCGGTCAGGGGGCACAGCAACGGACGCAACTGGATACTGAGAGCCACCATCGATCCGGATATGATTTACCAGCTGGTGCGCACGGCTCATATCGGGAGATCCGGGGACGCCTATATCATCAACCGGGACTGCATCTACCAGACCAAGAGCCGATTTTCCGAAAATATCCTGGGGATATCCGGGCTTGATCCGGGTCTGTTCGGGGAAGGGACGACAATTGTTGAGAAATTCCGGGAAAAAGGGGGTGTTCGTTACTATGCCGGGACCTGGCTGAAAAATAATGGCTGGCTTCTGATCGTCAGCCAGGAGGTCAACGAGGAGATGAGCGGTCTTCTCAACACCCGGAACTTTACCTTTTTTATAATGACCCTGGGGTGTCTTGCAATCGTTGTGACCACCCTGATCACCACCAAGATGACGGTGAACCGGCTGGAAAAAGCCAATGACGGGATCAATGCGTTAAATGCCCAGCTCATGCAATCGGACAAGCTGGCGGCTCTGGGGAAAATGGCTGCGGGAATCGCCCATGAAATTAACAACCCTTTGGCTGTTATCGGTGAAAAAGCCGGGTGGATGAAAGACCTCCTTTTGGAAGAAGAATTTCAAGACAGCGAAAATTACAAGGAATACATGGCTTCTATCGGAAAGATAGAGGAACATGTGGAGCGGGCCAGAAAAATCACCCACAATATGCTGGGATTCGTGCGTAAAATGGAGCCCCGACTGGATGATGTGGATATCAACGGCATAATGAATCAGACAATCGAACTCCTTCAGAATCAGGCCAAAATCAACAATATCGGCATCGTTAAGGAATTCGACACGGACATTCCGATTATCGCGGGTGACCAGTCCCAACTTACGCAGGTATTCTTAAACCTCGTGGGTAATGCGATCGACGCCATTGAAAGCGGGGGAAAAAAATCCGGAACCATCCATATCCGGACACTTAAGGAAAAAGAAAGTATTGTTATCCAGATCGAGGACAATGGGCCGGGCATCCCGAAGGAATATGAACGAAAGATTTTCGATCCCTTTTTCACTACCAAAAAACCAGGAAAGGGTACGGGTCTGGGGCTTTCCATCAGTTATAATATCATCGAAAAAATGGGGGGCATGATTTCCTATAAGAACATGGTTCCTGACGGAACCCTTTTTACCATTAAAATTCCCGTTGTACTGCCGGAAAAAAAATGATGGAGGTTAAATATGAATAATTTCAGAGTGCTGGTTATTGATGACGAACTGGATTTTCTCGAAACCATCGTCAACCGGTTAAAAAAAAGAAAACTGGATGCCCTCGGCGCCGCCACCGGCGAAGAAGGGCTTGACCTGTTGAAACAGCAACTGTTCGATGTGGTGCTCCTGGACATCAAAATGCCGGGAGGGATGGACGGCATCGAAACCCTGCGGGAGATCAAGAAGCTGCAACCCTTGACGGAAGTGATTCTCCTGACCGGTCATGCATCCGTGGAGACCAGTATCGAAGGCATGAAACTGGGCGCTTTTGATTATCTGTTAAAACCCATGAAATTTGAGGAACTCCTTCAGAAAATGGCCGCGGCCTTTGAAAAAAAATCCACCCAGGACAAGAAGATCCGGGACGCCAAAATACAGGAACTGATCCGCTACCCCAGCAAGGTGTTCGAACAGGAATAATCCCTTTTGTGCGGGTTGCGCCCTGACCCCTTTCTTGCGCAGCCCGCTTTTTCAGGGATATTTTATTCCATTTCATCCCCCCTTGATTTTTCATCCATTGTAGGTTATCAGAGTCAAAACCTGTTCCTGGTTCCAAACAACCTTAAGGTATTCCAGATTTTATCCGGAGATCAGATTGAATTTCAATCCCTGTATGAAGCATAAACTGGTGCGGAAGACGGTCCGGCTGTTCGCCGAAACCGAACTCTCGCCCATTGCCCATGAAATTGACAGGGACGCCCGTCTTCCCATGGAGGTTCTTTACAAGATGGGTCCCCTGAATTATTTCGGTCTCCAAGCCCCCAAAAAATACGGCGGCGCCGCAATGGACAGCATCAGCTATGCGATTGCCGTTGAAGAGCTTTCAAGGGTCTGCGCGGCGGTAGGGCTCTGTGTGTCCGTGCACAACAGCGTCGGGCTTTTTCCCATTTTAAAGTTCGGCACGCGGGAACAGCAGGACCGGTTCATACCCAGACTGGCCTCCGGAGAATATATCGGCGCTTTTTCATTAACCGAAGCCAATGCCGGTTCGGATGCGGGGGGAGTCGAGACCCATGCGGTGAAGGACGGCGACTCATATATTATTAACGGCACCAAAATTTTTGTCACCAACGGCGGGATCTGCGACCTTGCCCTAATTTTTGCCGTGGCTGATTTTAACCATCCACGGCAAAGTACATCGGTATTTATGATTCAAAAAGGGCAGGCCGGGTTCTCCGTGGGGGAAATCGAAGATCTTTGCGGAATGCGGGCCAATCCGGTATCGTCATTGTTTCTGGAGGACTGCCGGGTTCCCCGGAGTCAGTTGCTGGGAAAAGTGGGAGACGGTCTCAAGATCGGCCTGGCCGCCCTGGATGCAGGAAGGATCGGTATCGCGGTCCAGGCACTGGGCATCGCCCAGGGGGCCTTTGACGCGGCGGTGAAATATTCCAAGGAAAGGCAGCAGTTCAACAAGCCCATCGCCTCATTTCAGACCATCCAGAACTATCTGGCCGATATGGCCACCTGGATTGATGCAGCCAGACTTCTGGTCTACCGGGCCTGCGCCGTGAAGGATTCCGGAAGACCATACAGCGCAGAAGCCGCCATGGCCAAGCTGTATTGCAGCGAGATGGCGACCCGGGTGACCAACATGGCTGTTCAGGTTCACGGCGGGTATGGGTACAGCAAGGAATACGATGTGGAGCGGTATTTTCGCGACGCCAAAGTAACTGAAATTTATGAGGGGACCAGTGAGGTGCAGCGGATGGTCATATCCCGGGCCGTGCTGAGCAAACTGACATGAGCGATATATTGAAACTGGTGGTCTGCATCAAACAGGTACCGGCTGTTTCCGAATTGCCCTGGGACGCCGCAACCGGAACCCTTAAACGGGATCTGGCTGAGGGGATGATCAATCCGGCCTGCAAACATGCACTGGAAGCCGCCCTGCAATTAAAAGAGCGCCATGGCGGCAGGATCGTCGTATTTACCATGGGCCCGCCCATGGCGGAAGAAGTCCTCCGGGAAGCAATGGCCATGGGGGCGGATCAGGGGGTCCTGCTCACGGACAGAGCCATGGCAGGGGCGGATACTTCCGTTACATCGTTTACGCTTGCCAGGGCCGTTGCCGGAGTGTGTCCGGATTTTGACCTGGTGATGTGCGGCAACCGGACCATCGACAGCGAAACCGCCCAGGTGGGTCCGCAACTGGCTGAAGAACTGAAAATTCCCGGAGCGGCCAATGTCCACCAACTGACGCTTTCCGGGAAAATTCTGAGGCTGGAAAGACTGTCGGATAATTTCCTTGAAACCCTGGAAATGGATCTTCCCGGGCTGGTGACGATTTCCACCAGGGAGTATTTCCCCCGGTACGTGTCCATGGAGGGAATTCAGGATACCTTCGACAAGGGAACGATTCTCAGCCTGGGGGCGAAAGACCTGGGCCTGGACATAAACCTTCTGGGGTCCAAAGCGTCGCCGACCCGGATCCTGGATGTATATTCCCCAACGGCCAAAAAGAACAACGTGGTCCTGAAAGGATCCCCCAAGAAGATCGTCGAGGAGCTTTTTACCCGGTTCGGCGATAAAATCGGGGGCGTCATCCGCAAAGACATTAAAAAAGCAGATACCTGAAATGGCCGGAAAAAAAGAAAGAAGCATATGGGTTTTCGGGGACTATCGGGATTATTTTGAAAACCGTGTCACCCTGCAACTATTGTCCAGAGCCAATGAACTTGCCGGAAAGATAAAGGCAACGGTGGCGGCGGTGGTGTTCGGCAACAATGTCGACGAATGGGTGGGGGAGTACATCGCCCACGGTGCCCGTAAAGTTTACGTCATCGAGGATCCGGCCCTGCAGGATTACAGCATGGAGACCTACAGCATCCTCATGGAGCGGCTGGCCAGGAAACATGAACCGGAAATCATCCTGGTGGGCGCCACGACCTTCGGCCGGGAGTTCGCTCCCAAAGTTGCGAAAAAGCTGGGTACGGGGCTGACCGCGGATTGCGTCGGCCTGGACATCAATAAAGAAGGTCTTCTGGTGCAGATGGCCCCGTCCTTCGGCGGAAATCTTCTGGCGGAAATCGTGACGCCCGTGCACCGGCCCCAGATGTCCACGGTCAGGCCGGGGACGTTTCAGGAGATCCCCCACGATAACCAGGCGGCGGGAGATGTCATCCGGGTTCCCCTTCCCAGGGATCTGCCCAAGGACCGACTCCGGGTCATCAGCGCGAAACGGTGGGAGCAAACCGGACAGCGCCTCGAGGATGCCAAGGTCGTGGTCTGCGGGGGCCGGGGCATGGGAAGCAGGGCGAAATATAAAAAACTGTTTGAACTGGCGGAACTCCTTGGTGGAGAAGTGGGGGCCACCCGACCCGTGGTTTATTCCAAATGGGTGGATGAAGAGGCCCTGGTGGGCCAGGCCGGAAAACAAGTGGCGCCGGAAGTTCTGTTTTCCTTCGGCGTCAGCGGCGCCATTCAGCATACCGCGGCCTTGAGCGAGGCTGATTTTATCATCGCCGTGAACAAAAACGCCAACGCCGCCATGATGAAGATGGCCGATGTGGCTATAGTTGCGGATGCGGGCCAATTATGCACGGCCCTTATCCGGGAATTAAAAGACAGGATCAGGCATTAGTCATGCATTACGAAGGAGACATTATCCGGCCCCCCAGTGAGGCCGACAGTATACTGCTGCAGATCACCGTGGGGTGTTCCCACAACAAGTGCACCTTCTGCAGAGCCAACGGGAGGGCGCCTTTTAAAATCAAGCCGGATGAGATCGTCATGGCGGATATCGAGTTCGCCGCCGCTTATTGCAAACGCCAGCGGAGGGTTTTTCTCTGCGACAGGGATGCCTTGATTGTTCCCCGGAAAAGACTTTTGAACATTTTAAAGGAAATTAAAAAACAGGTCCCCTGGGTTACCCGGGTCGGGACCTATGCCAACACCAAGGCCCTTTCCATGAAATCCCTTGATGAATTGAAGGAGCTTAAGGAATACGGCCTCGGTATCGTTTACATGGGCCTTGAGTCCGGGGACGATGTGACTTTGAAGGCCGTCCGGAAAGGCGCCGATTCCCAGCGCATGATCGAAATGGGTAAAAAAGCCCGGGAAGCCGGCTTCAAGCTTTCTCTCACCGTGCTGCTGGGGATCGCCGGAAAGGAGCGTTCAGAGATCCACGCCAGGGAAACCGGCCGGGTGATTTCGGCCATTGATCCGGAATTCGTGGGGGCCTTAAGCCTGATGCTCATCCCCGGTACTCCTCTTTTCGAAGACCATGAAGCCGGGCGGTTTCCCTTGCTGAATTCGCTGGAAATGCTCAGCGAATTAAGGACCATGATCGCCCATACCGAGCTCTCCCGTGGTTTGTTCACCGCCAACCACGCCTCCAATTATCTGCCGATCAAAGCGAAATTTCCCAGGGAAAAGGAAGAAACCCTGCGGCTCATCGATCTGGCCCTTGAAGGCCGGGTGCGGTTAAGGCCGGAGTGGATGCGGGCTTTGTAACCGCATTTTCTTTTTATTGACGGCCACCCTTTCGTCGGGGTAAATATCAAGACATCTTTATCCTTCAACACCCTTAATCGTTCCGCTCTCAACCTTAAACTCATGTCCCTGAACCGTTCATCGTCCACGATATTTTAACATTAAAATCAAGGAGGCTATCATGACACTGACAGGAAAATTGAACAAAGCGAACATGGGATACGACATGCCGGGGGATGCACCATTATATGCCAGGCCCCCCATTCACTACCGGTTTGCCGAAGCGATCACCATCAGCTATGAGACGGATCCTGATGAAGCCGCCAAACTTCTGCCCGAGGGCCTGATTTTGCCCGAACCGGCCACCGCAGCCCTGATATTCGTCAAATACCCCTTCAGCACCCTGGGCCAATATGAAGAAACCATCCTCTGCATCCCCTGCCTCTTTAACGGCGAGCTGAAAATCTACATCCCCCATATCGTCGTCAACAATGATATCCCTCAGGCCGCCGGAAGAGAGATCTGGGGGTATCCCAAAAAAATCGCCGATGTCACGATTTCAAAAGAATTCGACATGGTTGTCGGAAAAATGGAGCGTCCCAAGGGGAACCTGATCTGTTCTGCGGGGATGAGACCGGAAACGCCGGTTGAAGAAGCGGAATCCGGCATCGGCGTATTGAGCCTGAGGGTAATTCCCAGCCCTGAAAAAGATGCCCCTCCGTCCCTCATGGAACTGATTGAAGTCCCTCAAAACGTCACGGTGGTGGAATCGTTTTCCGGACCCGGGTGGGTCAGGTTTCACGCCGATTCCACCCTGGATCCCTGGCACAAGTTGCGGGTCAAACAGGTATTGGGGGCCAATTACCGGGTTTCCCACATGGAACTGGGCTTCGGCAGAATCGTCAAAACCTACTGATCAAAACTCACGGATTTTTCTGACGGTCAAATCGTCAAATATTGGAGGAATCTCATGCTGCCTCTGAATGGCATCAAAATCGTGGATGTGTCCCAGGTCGCCGCCGTCCCCATGACGGCGAGAATTCTGGCGGATTTCGGCGCGGAAGTAATTCATGTGGAGAATACCATCACCGGGGATCTTTTCCGCTGGGTTCTGGCCGGCATGAAAACCGGCATTCAGTCGAACATCAATTACATCTGGAATATGAAGAGCTCCGTAACATAAACGAAAGGCTCGTTTGCGGGAATTTAAACGGCTTTGGAAAAGAGGGACCCGAGAAGAACACCCCGGCCTTCGACCTTTCCGGTTCCATCGTCACCGGCGAGGATTGCGTCTCAATATCGCCGGAAAAAGACGTGCCCCACCCGCTATATGGGCAGTATCAGGCAAAGGACAACCGGTGGCTCCTGTTTTCGGTCCTTAATCTGGAACGGTATGCAGCCCGGTTTTTTACCGGTATCGGCCGTAAGGATCTGATATCCGATCCGAGGTTCGAAACCGCGGAAAAAATAATGGAAAACAAGCTCGCCCTGACCGATCTGCTGAAAGCCGCTTTCAAAGAAAAAACCCTGGAGGAGTGGAAGGATCTGTTGAATCAGGCGGACATCCCATACTCTCCCGTCCAGACCCATCTGGAAGTGGTCAACGATCCCCAGGCCCGGGCCAATGGGTTTTTTATTTCCTATGAGCACCCCGAACACGGCACCATTGAAGGGGTGGCCAACCCCATCCATTTATCCGGTTATCCGGAAAAAGTCCGGATGCCGGCCCCTGAATTCAGCCAGCATACCGAGGAGATTCTCCTGGAAAACGGCTGCACCTGGGAGGACATCGCCCGGCTTAAGGAAACCGGGGTCATTTATTAGACCGGTTTATCCAGCAAAAGTTCATGCCGCTTTTCATAAAAAATCCTTGCTTCCAAGGTTAAAGGATTGTATCAAACCGGACATTTAAGCCGCTAAGCAATTAAAAAATCGTATAATAAGGAGAGACAGACCATGAGTGAGGGATTGCCGAAAGGCATGGCCGATATCGACACCCTTTGCATCAATACCATCCGGACGTTATCCATGGATGCCGTGGAAAAAGCCAACTCGGGGCACCCCGGCGCTCCTATGGGCCTGGCCCCCGCAGCCTATGTTCTGTGGACGAAGTTTTTGAATCACAATCCGAAAAATCCGGCATGGCTGGACCGGGATCGTTTCATCCTTTCCTGCGGGCATGCATCCGCCCTTCTCTATAGTCTGTTGCATCTTACCGGCTACGCCGTGAGCCTCGAGGACCTGAAAAATTTTCGCCAGTGGGGAAGTAACACCCCCGGCCATCCCGAATTCGGGCACACCCCGGGAGTGGAAACCACCACCGGACCCCTGGGGCAGGGTATGGCCAACGCCGTCGGCATGGCCATGGCCGAGCGGCATCTTGCCGCCTGTTTCAACTGGCCGGGTCATGACATTGTGGACCATTACACGTATGTGATGTGCGGGGACGGGGACATGATGGAGGGAGTGGCATCTGAAGCCGCATCCATGGCGGGCCATCTGGGTCTTTCAAAATTGATTTGCCTTTATGACGACAATGATATTTCCATCGAAGGTTCCACGGATATCGCATTTACCGAAGATGTGGGCAGGCGGTTCGAGGCTTACGGATGGCATGTTCAGGAAGTGGGGGATGGGAATGACGTATCGGCCATTGCAAAGGCCGTCGAATCCGCCCGGGCCGAGACGAAAAAGCCTTCTCTGATCAAAATAAAAACGCAGATCGCTTTCGGCAGTCCCAACAAACAGGGCACGGCCGACGCCCACGGGTCTCCTCTGGGTGAGGAAGAGGTTCGGCTTACCAAAAAAAATCTGGGCTGGCCTGAAAAAATGGCGTTTTATATTCCCGAGGATGCACTGGCCGTATTCCGGAAGGCTATTGACAAGGGAGCGGCCGCAGAAAACAACTGGCAGACGAAATTTTCCGCCTACACCAAGGCCCAGCCGGACCTGGCCGGGAAATGGGCCGATGCGTTCAGCGGGTACCTGAGCGATGGGTGGGATGCTGAAATCCCCCGGTTCAAGGCAGGGGATCCACCCATGGCAACCCGTGCGGCCTCGGGCAAGGTGCTCAATGCCATCGCGAAAAACCTTCCGACGCTGATGGGCGGTTCCTCGGATCTGGCTCCTTCCAACAAGACCTATCTGGACGGGACGGCCGAATTTCAAAAGGGATGCTATGAAGGAAGGAACATCCGGTTCGGTGTCCGGGAGCACGCCATGGGGGCCGTCATGTCCGGAATGTTCCTCCATAACGGGATCAGGCCTTATGGCGGGACCTTCCTGGTTTTTTCCGACTACATGCGCCCCGCCATCCGGGTGGCGGCTATCATGAATCTGCCGGTTATTTATGTGTTTACCCACGACAGCATCGCCGTGGGAGAAGACGGGCCCACCCATCAGCCGGTTGAACATACGGCGGCATTGAGGGCCATTCCCAATCTCACGGTGATTCGCCCGGCCGACGCCATTGAAACGGCCCAAGCCTGGCGCCAGGCCCTGAAAACCAACAACGGTCCCGTGGCTCTGCTCCTGAGCCGGCAGAAACTGCCCATCCTGGAAAACAGCAATGGGGAAAACGGCCTGAGCAAAGGGGCCTATGTGCTGTCGGATGCTCCGGGAAAACCCGATATCATTCTGATCGCCACCGGTTCAGAGGTTCATGTCTGCCTGGGGGCAAAAGATATTCTGGCCGAAAAAGGCGTTTCTGCCAGGGTGGTGAGCATGCCGAGCTGGGAATTGTTCGACAAGACGCCTCAACCCTACCGGGACCGGGTCCTGTTGCCCGAAGTGAAAACCCGCCTGGCGGTTGAGGCGGGTATCCCCATGGGATGGGAAAAATATGTGGGATCAGAGGGCGCAATAATAGGCATAGAAGGATATGGCGCTTCGGCCCCCGGAAAAACCGTTTTGGAAAAATTCGGTTTCACCGCCGCGAACATTGCGGAAAAAGCCCTGGCCATGGTTAACAAAAGGGCGTAGCGCGGAAGGAAAGCGGAATGAATCTGAAGATCCTGTTGACCACCTTCGGTCTGGTGTTTCTGGCCGAAGTCGGCGATAAAACCCAACTGGCCACTCTCATGCTGGCGGCGGGGAGCAAATCCAAGGTCTCGGTATTTATCGGGTCAGCCGGAGCGTTGATTGCATGCACTCTCATGGCTGTTTTGCTCGGGGACCTGATAAGCCGCTGGGTCCCGGAGCAGTATATCAAAATCGGCGCCGGGATCGCCTTTGTCGCGGTGGGTGCATGGACGCTGATGAACGGCTGGATGATGAACGGACAATCCTGATTTTCTGATCGGGCGGCGGTTTGTCCTGCATCAATACCCCAAAAATTCAGCGATGTATTTGAATGCCGTAAAAAGGAGAATGCCGGCCAGCATCCATTTGATGGCCCTGGCCGGTACGAATTTCTGGCAACGCGCACCGAGATACATTCCGGCCATGCCGCCCAAACCGAACAAAGCGCCCAGCAGCCAGTCCGGAGCTACGGACATGTTCGGATAAAACGGCGCCAAGGCCTGGAAGAAAGCCACGCCGGCAATGGATGTCACAAAGGTCCCCATGAGGGCCGCTCCGGCCACTGTATAGACCGGCAGCCTGAAGAATGTCACAAAGAAGGGGGCGATAATCGCACCGCCGCCGATGCCGTAGATGCCGCCCACGATTCCCACGATAAAACTCAAGGAAAAGATCCCCCAGAAGGGAACATCGAACTGCTCATCGTAAAAAGTGTACCCCAGACGCTTTAAATTAAAATGAGTGACCTTCACGGCGGGTAAATCGTTATTAGCGAGGTCCCGGGAGTCCATTTTTTCCCGTCGCCGCCGCACCATCTCCTGGAAACGTTTGTCGCCGGCGACCTTGTCGTTGGCGCCGGATTTTTTCCGGACCAGGTCCCCGGCCATCCGGATGCCGATATAAAGGAGTACGGCCGCTGCGAACAGTTTGAAATTTTTTGGGTCCGGCAGATAAGCGACCCTGAGAAAAGCGCCGATGAAAACCCCGGGCAGGGTGCCGGTTATGACAATCCAGGTGAGGGGCCACACCATTCTGCCTTCTTTCCAATAACGGTACACGCCGCTCGGGATGGCGACGATATTGTAGAGCTGGTTGGTGGCGCTCACCGAAGGGTGGGTGTAGCCGAGAAATGACATCTGAAAGGGTAAAATCAGAAAAGCACCCGACACGCCCCCCATGGATGTGAAAAAGGAAATAACGAACGCCACCAGGGGAGGGACCCAGACAGCGACTTCGACTCCGGCGGTTTGAAACTGCATCACGGTCTCCTTGGTCGATGGGAGTGATGTCATACTGACACGATAAATAAAATTTACGTGTCAGTATATCCGGGCCCGCACCCGGCTGTCAAGACGGTTTTCGGTGCCGCATAATTCAATGGATTTGCCGAAGGTTTTGAGGAAACGGTTTTGAAGGAACGGGGTGAGGTCTAATTGCAGCAAGGTTTTCGAAGGTGCTGCCGGCTGATCAGAGACGGTTGCAGCCGACTTTACTTCACGAGTCTCAATCCGGCGCTCGAACACCGCCATTTATCAAACTCCTTCAGATGGGCCAGAAGATCCCCGCACTCCACCCGCAACAGGGCCACCTGCCAGATGGAAGCGGGTTTGATGCGTTCGTTGAAAATACTGAATATGCTGCCGTTCCCCCCGGGGTCCAGGGTTTCAAGCAGATCGGAAAGCCTTCCCACCGTGGGCATGTACTCATGGATATCCAGGGGATTTTCAACAATATCCCCGGCAAGGGATTTGAGAAGGCGGTAAACGCCGGGATTTTTGTTTACAGCCCTTTGGGTGGCCGACAAAACATGATCCCAGCGTTTTTCGAGTTCTGTTATCGTTAAATTTTCCGTCATGACCGATTTCTGTTGATTACATGGCCGTCTCCGGGTGGAAGACATTGACTTCCTTGAGATCGTCCCCCAGGTACTCCCGCTCATTGGGTCCCAGAACCCCCAGGGAGAGGCAGATCAAGGTCCACAGATGCACCACCGGGTATCCGCTGCCGTAATGTTCACTGAGCTCATGGATCTGGGCATGGCAGTTGTGGCAGCCGGCAATGCAGTAGTCGGCGCCCGTGGCCTTTATCTGCTGGTCCTTTAATCGCCCGTATTCCAGCCGCTGTTCCTTGAAACCCGATTGCAAAAAACCCCCGCCGCCGCCGCAGCAGTAATTATTGGACCGGTTGGGGGTCATGTCGATGAAATTTTCCTCCCCCACCACGGATTTCACCACAAACCGGAGATCCTCGGCAATGGGGTCTCCATAACTTTTTCGAACGATCTGACAGGGGTCTTGTACGGTAAATTTGATTTTCAGATCCTTGTTCCAGTCGGAGTTGACCTTGAGCTTGCCTTCCCGGATCCATTTGGCGTAGTACTCGTAGATGTTTTTGACTTCAAAATGGTGTTCGAGGTTGAATTTTTTCAGTCCTGCCAGGACTGAGAATGTCACGTGGCCTCACTCGGTGTTCAGGAACGTTTTAACCCCCAGCTGGTTGGCTTGATCTACGGTGGTGCGGGTGATCTGCTCCCAGGAATCGTTGTCCGCGAGGAACATACAATAGTTCTCGCCGCCCCAGCCGCTGCTGCCGTAAGTCCAGTCGACTCCTGCCAGATGAAGAATTTTCCACAGGGGGACCATTTCGTCCGGTTCGGTGACCGGTTCTCTTGAGTTCTGGTTTAAAAAAAATTCCGCACCCTGTTTGTCGATGGGGGCCTCCATGTCGGCGAATTCAGGCTGGGCCTCCCGGTACTCCTCAAGAACATCTCCGACCACAAAGGCGAAATCCTCCGGTGAGGTTCCCATGGCGCTGGTACTTTTATTCCTCAGGGCCATGTCGCAGGAGCCCAGGATACCCCTTGGCCGTTCCTCCCGAGGCCTGAGTCCCCGGGCGTTATAGACGAGCTGGGGAATATCGATTTTCATTGGGCAGACGTAAATGCAGCGCTGGCACATGGTGCACATCCACGGCCAGTCGGATTTTGCGATTTCTTCATCCATCCCCAGGGCCGCCATCCGCAAAAATTTCCGGGGGTCCATCCCGTCCAGGCCCGTGGCCGGGCAGCCCGAAGAGCAGGCCCCGCAGGTCAGGCAAAGGTTTAAATTTCCGCCTTCCGGCAAAATTTTCTTAACCTTGTCCATAAAGGTTGAATTTTTTTTACCGCCGAGTTTAACCACACGATCCGTCATAGATTGCTCCTCCTGTCGAATTTGGGTAATTTTTTATGCGACTCTTTTGCATTTTGAAAATGTAGTGCATAAAACCTGCCCATGAATGGATATTCAGCGAAAATTAAAGTATTATATTATCAATGTGTTGTCGCTATGCCGGGCCGGGGGGTTCCGATTTGTTCGCATAATCGCGATTTTTCTGCGCGATGGAGTCGCAGAACAGCTACCGAACCGGGCTGTGACAAGGCGATTTCACTGTTGCTTTGTTCTGAGAAAACGGAATATTATGAAGATGTATGAAAATTATTCGTCGGAAATCAAAAGACGGGATTGTGATCCGACATCCCATCCGGTTTAAAATATTTTTGGTATGCCTGGCCCCGACCATCGCCTTGTTGGCCGCGGCCTTTGTCAACAACCAGTATCTGAGTTCCCTGGGAGAAAGCGCGGAACTGATCCTGTCCAAGAATTATAAAAGCATCAAGGCTGCTCAAGAGGTTCGAAAATCCCTTGAAGAAATTCAAAACAACCTTCTGGATCATGTATCCCGGGGGATGAGGTTCCCCGGCGTTTCAGCGGATACCTTAAAAAAGTTATCGTCCAATCTGAGTGTCTGCCGGGAGAACATCACCGAGGATGGTGAGCAGGATCTGGTCAATCATTTATACGAGCTTTACAGTCAGTATGAAATTCCGGTGAGATCCTTTGGCCCGACACTTGATGACCCCTTGTCCGGTCAGCGTGTCGCAGGCTTTCTGACATTAACGGCCAAAATGGTTTTAACCGTGGACAGCCTGGTTTTGATTAATGAGAAAGCAATGGAAAGGGCGGAACTGGAGACACGGGATTTTGCCTCCCGGGCCCAACGTCATTCAACCATTCTTTTCGGGGTCATTATCGGTGCTATTCTGACGTTGAGTTATTTTTTATCCTACCGCATCGCCAGGCCGATCATGACCCTTGCCCGAAGTCTTTCAGACACCCGGGAAGGAACGGGCGTTTATCCCATTGTGGAGACCCGCACCGGGGATGAGATCGGTTTTCTGACCCAGTCCTTCTCACGCCTTTTCAACCGCCTTGAACAATACGATCGTCATCGTGATGATATTCTTGCCGAGGAAAAAGAAAAGGTTCGTCGCAGCGAGGAGGCAAAAGGAAGATTTATCGCCGATATTTCACACCAGTTGAAAACGCCCCTGACCTCCCTGTCCATGAGCATCGGCATGCTGCATGAGCGGGGTGAAGGTCTGGAAGCTGAAAAAAAAGGCAAACTGCTTAAGATGGCCCATGACGATTGCAGGCGGTTGACGGTGCTGATCAACGAACTGGTGGACATTTCCCGTCTTGAAACCATGTCCAAACCCCGACCCAAAGAAACCCTGGATATCGGCGTGGTGATTCGGGAAAGCCTTGCGCCTCTGATGAAAGAAGCTGAAATCAAAGGAGTTTTTATCGAAATTCACGTCCAGGAAAAACTTCCTCCCGTCACCATTGATTCATTCCGTTTTCCCTGGGTGATCACCAATCTGGTGGGAAATGCCCTGCGTTACACCGATCGGGGAGGGCGTATCATCCTAAGGGTCCACAAACAACAATCGCGGTTTTATTTTCACTGCATCGATACCGGCAGCGGCATCAACCCCCGCTTTCTGCCGCATATTTTTGACCGGTTCACCCAATTTTCCGAACGCGGAAAAAGCGGCACCATCGGTCTGGGTTTGGCCATCGTCAAGGACATCATCGAACAGCATGGCGGCGATATCCATGTCAGGAGCACGATGGGGGAAGGTGCAACCTTTACCTTCTGGATACCATCCAAAGCGGAGGATATGAATGGAAAAAGCGCTGATCATTGACGATGACGAGAATATCCTGGCCACCCTGGAAATGTATCTTGAAGAAAAAGGGTTTGAGGTTGTAAAGGCGATTTCCGGCGGAAAAGGACTCGAATGTTTTAACAGGGAAACCCCCGATCTTGTGTTGCTGGATTTGAAGCTTCCGGATGGCAATGGACTGGAAGTGCTTAAGGAAATTGTACAATGCGGCATCAAGACCCAGGTGGTGATGATCACGGCCCACGCCTCCATTGAAACCGCTGTCAGTGCCGTTAAAATGGGGGCTTTTGATTACCTGCCCAAACCATTTGTCCCCGGTCAGCTGGATCTCGTTATGGAGCGCCGCAATCGAATTCATCACATGGAAAAAGAGATCGCCGTTCTGAAAGGAATTTTTTCCGAGGGGGGCATCCTGACCCGGAACCGAAGAATGCGGAAAATTCTGCAGACGGCTCGTCAGGTTGCGGATTCTGAAGCGATTGTTCTGATCAGCGGCGAAAGCGGCACTGGAAAAGGGCTTTTGGCAAGGTTGATTCATGACTGGAGTCCCAGGTCGAAAGGTCCTCTGGTGACCGTGGATTGCACGGCGCTTCACGAAAATCTCCTGGAAAGCGATCTTTTCGGCCATGTCAAGGGTGCATTTACCGGAGCCTTGCGGGACAAGGAGGGAAAACTGAAACTGGCCGAGGGGGGGACCGTTTTCCTCGATGAAGTTTCGGAAATTCCCATCACCGTTCAAGGGAAATTGCTCCGTTTCATACAAGAGCGGGAATACGAGCGTCTCGGGGATCCCAGGCCCCATTCCGTGGATGTGCGCATTATCGCCGCCACCAACAGGGATTTGGAGGAAATGGTCCGACAGGGGGACTTCAGGGAGGATCTTTACTTTCGCCTGAATGTACTGGAACTCTTCATTCCCCCGCTGAGGGATCGGCCTGAGGATATTCAACTGCTGGCCGAGCATTACCTGAAGCAATCGGCCCGTTTGAACGACAAGTCTGTCCGCGGCATAATCCCCGAAGCGTTGCAGAGGATGCAGAACTATCCCTGGCCTGGGAATGTCCGGGAATTGATCAACGCCATTGAACGGGCCGTCATCATGGCTCATGAAACCGAAATCAGGACGGCTGACCTGTCTTCCGGCATTGCAAATTTCAATTCTTCATCCATTTCCTCCACTTCCCTGAAAAGTCTGGGTGAAATTGAAAAAGAGCATATTAGGACGGTCATATCCCATACACCGTCGCTGGAAGAGGCCGCCAGGGTACTGGGCATCGATCCGGCCACTCTGTGGCGAAAACGAAAAAAATATAATCTGGATTAATCCTTGCAAGATGCAGGAGCTTTTCCTTGCAGGATTCAACTTCGTTGCCGTTACCCAGAGCGATAATACTGGGGCGCAACTGCTTTTTTATATAAAATCAATTAGATAAAATAACAGGCATAAAAATTGCTGTATGGGCTGAACGAACAGGCCGGGTAAATGGCGGAAATCCCAACTACAAGGTTTTGTCTTCGATGCAGCCTAAAATTCTGGTATGCCGGTTACATGAACGTATCCGTATCGAAAACAGGGTGGACTGTCAATGGGTCCGCTCGCCTCTTTGCTGCCTTTTTGCAGCTACGACGGCCAGCTTTGAATTGATCATCATCTGCTTTTCAACGCGGAACAGGCGCTCGCTGCGTGACGACATTGTTGAGCTTTGTCATTGTTTAAAAAGCCATCCCGTGTCCGAAGAAGTGCGGGTGACGGCCTCTATGGACCGTCCCCACCGGGATATGATCCGACGGATGGCGGATGCGGGGTTGGATTTTGTCCATATTCAAGGAGAAAACGGATCTGTGGACCCCGGCTTTATTTTTAACCGTTTGACCCATGCAGATGGATCCATGAGAATAGACCGGATTTTAGGCCAACTCTGCCCGTTCCTCACCTATCGCCCGGTGGATGACGGAAATGAACTGATCTCCTGTGGCGCATACCGGAACCGTATGGTACTGGGAGGCGGCAGGCTTCATCACGTCTGCGAGACGGCCGGCCATGCGTACTGTGAATATTTTCTGAACCCGAGGGACAGGGAATGACCTTTCGCAGTCGAGTCCTTAAACTTCACCCGGCGGCTCTTGTTCTGGGAAGCTTTCTTTCCCTGATCTTCGCGGGCACATTCCTGCTGAAATTGCCCTTCTCCACCATGGGCGGGCACATTTTCTGGGCGGATGCGCTGTTTACCGCAACATCGGCCGTTTGCGTCACGGGTCTTGCGGTCCTGGATACCGGAAGCTATTTCAGCCTGTTCGGCCAGGGGGTAATCCTGTGCCTCATTCAGATCGGGGGTCTGGGGGTCATGACCATATCAGTGGCCCTGTTTCGGTGGTTCGGACGCAGCGTTGCCTTCCGTCACAGAATGGCCATGCAGGACTTGTTTGCGCATACCCCCCGGGAAGATATTTTCGGCCTGGTGAAGAGCATTATCTATTTCACATTCGGCGTCGAGGCATTTGGCGCGGTTGTGCTTTCCATTTACTGGGGCAGGGAACTGCCGATACCCACCGCCGTTTATCGAGGGGTCTTTCACTCGGTTTCAGCTTTCTGTAATGCCGGGTTTTCCCTTTTCCCGAACAGCCTGATGGACTACAGCGGAAGCCTACTGTTGAATGTGACCATAGGAGGCCTGATTGTGGTCGGCGGTATCGGGTTTCCGGTGCTTTATGACCTGCAATCCTGGTTCGTCATGCGGAGGAAAAAAAGGACGCGGCTGTCCATACAAACCAAAACGGTGTTGCTGACCACCCTATTTCTGATTCTTGCCGGCATGGTTATGTTCGGTTTTCTCGAAAAACAAATGCTGACGGGGTCCCTCCCCCCCGGAAGCCGTTTGCTGGCTCCGGTTTTTCAGTCCATCACCTGCCGGACTGCGGGCTTTAATACGGTGGACATCGGATCCCTGAAGGACGCCACACTTGCCATGATGATTTTCTTCATGTTTTTCGGCGCATCTCCAGGTTCCTGCGGCGGAGGCGTGAAGACCACCACACTGGCCCTGCTCACGGCCTTCACCTTAAGCCGCATCAAAAGAAAACGCCGTGTCAATATTTTCAGGAAAAGCATCCCCAATGAAACCGTGACCCGCAGCATGTCTCTGATCCTGATCTCCATCGGCATTATCGGGACCACTGTCTTCCTGCTGCTGGTCGGGGATACGGCGTCCGGCGTCCATCCGGAGATTTCGAAGCGTTCATTCCTGGCCTTTCTGTTTGAAGTGGTTTCCGCATTCGGGACGGTGGGGTTATCCATGGGGATAACGCCCATGCTTGATCCATTCAGTAAATATATCATCATTTTTGTAATGATTATCGGCCGGGTGGGGGTACTCACCTTCTCTTACATCATCGTGGGAGCAGGCGTCGGCAATGGGATTGAATATGCCGAAGAGAACCTGATGGTGGGATAGGCCAACGGAGGTGTCGCATGAAACGGTTTGCAGTGATCGGTCTTGGCAATTTCGGCTTCCACGCGGCCAAAGCCCTGTTTGAAGACGGCAATGAAGTTATCGCCATTGATACGGACAAAACACGGGTTCAGGCTATAGACCCATATTGCACCGAAGCCGTGGTGCTCGATTCCACGGACAAGGAGGCCCTGAAGACCCTTGGTCTGGAAAATATGGACGGCGTGATCGTTTCCACCGGCACCAAGATCAGCACCAGCATCCTCATTTGTCTTTATCTGCAGGAAATCGGCGTCAAAAAAATCCTGGCCAAGGCCTTGGATGATGACCACGGCAAAATTTTAAAACGCGTGGGCGCCACCGAAATCATCCACCCGGAACGCGATATGGCCCTGCGCATATCCAGCAGCCTGTCACGTCCCAATATCCTTGATTTCATTCCTCTTTCCGATGAGTTCGAACTGGTTCAGGTCGGCCCGCCCAGGGAGTTTATCGGCAAAAATCTAAAGGACCTGAACCTCAGGGCCAAATACAATGTTCATATCATCGCCATTAAGGAACTGGTTCCGGAAAATTTTGTCCTGGTGCCGCCGGCGAGCTTTCTGATCAAGGACAGCGATATCCTGATTATTCTGGGGAAATCCCAGGATATTCGGCGCATAAAGGCATTGAAATAAAAAGCCCGAGGTGCCGGAATTCTTAATCCGGAGGGGCAATCCGTGGAAGGGGATTTCTTTATGGGCCGAGAAGTTCTGCGATCCGTTTTTTAAGCTCGGGTGATCGGCTTTTTTCCAGACGGGATGCGATGGAGATGAAGCATTCCCTGGTAACAGCGGTTTTCGGGGTTTTGGACGTCAGTTGAAGGTCGATGGTTTTGATATCCACGGCCAGATCGGCCAGCCCATCGAAATCGAGGCCCATGGAATCGAAGGCCTGTTTGAGGGTGTTGATCAAGGATTCAACGGCTTTCCGGTCCCCTGGGGTCATCACGGCAGAGCTGGAGAGAGCTGCTTTTTCCCCGGCTTCCCCGCCCTCAGTGGGTGTGACTTTCTTTTGACCGGTTTCGGTGATGCCGATGCCGCCGGATAAGGTTCTGATTTCCACAAGACCCTCTCCCATAAGGGTCTCTGCAATTCTTAGGGATGATTCCCTGTCAAGTCCCAGCGTTTCGCCGACCTGATACAGGGAAATCTGCGAGGCCATGTCTCCTTTTGTGAGGTCATGCAGGATCGACAGAAAATTCAGAGCAATTTCGTCGCTTTCCGGAAAATTCATCAGTTCCTTATTCCCCGTTTATTTTCTCCCGTAATAGATGTGAGCATCGGAAAACAACCACCTTCCGCTGGTCCAAAATCATATCATCTCCGGTGGATGGATTCCGTCCACGCCGGGAATTTTTCTCCTTTACGCAGAATTTTCCGTATCCGCTGATCAGGACATCCTCGCCGTTTTCCAGAGAACTTTTGATAATCTCCAGGAGGGTTTCAAGAGTTTCCGTGCTTGTTTTTCTGGAAAAACCCAGCTCGTTGGTCAGCGAATCGACGATTTGAGATTTCGTAAGCGTCATTATGATTTCAACTCCTCAGCTAATTTAATATCTATCCGAATTATTTTGAAAAATACTTTTTCCGGCCGTGCCGCAGCCTATGATTAATTTTAAGCTTTTTAATTTCAAGTTGTTATTTTGTCAAGAAATACTTAGAATGGACATAAAATTAATCAGGAGGCGAAAATTCGGCCTTAACATATCGATTTTCACGAAAAAATCAGGAATCGAAAGACTTTTCATCCATGGAGATTCTTACACATCTTACGATCAACAACACTCTTTGCGGAAAAGTACTGTCTGTTGAAAAAGACCGGAGCCGGGTCGGATTGCGGACGATTCCGGAAATGGCCGTTGACCAAAAGGGGCTTGTTCATGGCGGCTTTATTTTCGGACTGGCTGATTATGCCGCGATGATCGCGGTAAATGATCCCAATGTGGTTCTGGGAGCAGCGGATGTTAAATTTCTGAAACCGGTCAAGGTGGGGGATGAAGTGGAAGCCAGCGCCCAGGTTCTCAAAAAAGACGGGAAAAAACATGCGGTCGCCGTTACGGTTAAACACCAGGACATATTGGTGTTTGAGGGGAATTTCACCTGCGTTGTTCCGGATCGGCACGTTCTGGACCGAAGTTCATAAGGAGTCGAAATACCAAACACCATGCTGAACAATCGTCAGGAATTCGGAAAAGAGAGCGAGTCACTTGCTGTTAACTCCCTTAAAAAACAAGGGTATGAGATTCTTGAAACCAATTTCAAGACAAAAATAGGGGAAATCGACATTATCGCAAGGGACGGCGACACCCTGGTTTTTGTTGAGGTCAAGGCAAGGAAAACCCTGCGTTACGGCGATCCTAAATATGCCATTACCTGGCATAAGAAGCGGAAAATTTCCCTGACAGCGCTGTATTACCTGAAAAAAACAGGCCGGATGAACGTCCGTGCCAGATTTGATGTGGTTTCCATCCTTGAGGATGGAAACCGGCCTCTAGTTGAGATTGTCAAGAATGCCTTTGAATGCGTTACCCGATAAACCCCGGAGGTATGTCGAGCCCGGACACCTGTATATCGTCGCCACCCCCATCGGCAACCGGGAGGACATCACGCTAAGAGCCCTGGGCGTTCTTGCGGAGGTGGACCTGGTGGCTGCGGAAGACACTCGGCATACGGCCAGGCTGTTTTCACTCCACGGAATTTCCAACCGGACCCTGTCCTGCCATGAACACAATGAAAAAGAGCGGATTCCGCTGATCATGGAAAAATTAAAGAACGGCCTGTCCGTTGCCCTGGTTTCCAATGCTGGCACGCCGACGGTTTCCGATCCGGGATATCGCATGGTCAAAGCTGCGATTGAACACCATATCCCCGTGGTCCCCATCCCCGGTGTCTGCGCTTCCATAACCGCCCTTTGCGCCTCGGGGTTGTCGACGGATTCCTTTGTTTTTATGGGATTTTTAGACCGTAAAAAACAAAAGCGGGCTTTACAGGCAGGTGAGATCAAATCGGAAAAGCGGACCGTTATTCTCTATGAATCCCCCCGGCGAATTGTGGCTTTGCTGACGGAGCTTACGGACATCATGGGAACCCGGAAGGCGGTATTGACCCGGGAACTGACCAAAATTCATGAAGAATTTATCCACGGGTCCCTTGCCGAGATTTTAGCGGAAATTGAACAGCGGGAGGAAATTAAGGGCGAGTGCACCCTTGTTATCGCGGGTGGGGAGGATGAAGCCATTACCCCGGAAACCCTCAGAGATGAAATCAAATCCGCTCTTGAGACGTCGAATGAAAAACCCTCGGCCCTGGCCAAAAGCATCGCCGACAAAACAGGGGTGCCGAGACAATTAATTTATAACGAAATTCTTAAGTTGAAGGAGAACACGAGTGAATAAAATAAAACAAGGGTTTTTGTTTTGATAGAAAAGAAATTCGATATTTCTTTCATAGCGGACTTGGCTTTGCGCGAAAAACAAATACAACAAAGTGGGTATGCACTTTACTCAACCGACCACATGGTGTAGTATGCGGTTATGGAGGAGCCAAGACACCCCGTTGCCGGCATCGATTATCCTAAAACATTCCAAGAGTTTGATGAATGGTTTAGCAACGACAATGCCTGCTTTGATTATATCGCCAA
>DIKO01000047.1 GCA_002423615.1 Desulfobacteraceae bacterium UBA5616 | reverse complement strand
ATTTGTCAAAGAACTAAACTGTTACTATGGGGTTTTGTTTGTCCAATGGGTTCTACCAGTCCGTCCTGAAGGACTCGCAACAGTTTGGCTTGCGCCGGTAGTGGGAGTTCGCCAAGTTCATCAAGAAACAACGTTCCTTTGTCTGCGGCATCAAATTTTCCAACCTGCTCATTGACCGCACCTGTAAATGCTCCTTTTTTATGTCCAAACAGCAGGCTTTCAACCAGATCTGCCGGTATGGCGGCACAATTGACCACCTCAAAGGTTTTTAGAAGCCTTTCGCTTAAAATATGAACATAGCGGGCAAATAATTCTTTGCCTGTGCCGGTTTCACCTAAGATGAGAATGGGGGATTGGGATGGAGCCAACATTGCACCCATCTCAAGAGATTTTAGAATTAAAGGATGATCCCCAACAATGCCTAATTGGTTTTTTACAGCATGAGCGTCTATCCCATCATCATCGAACGAAATAGGTTTGCCCTGAAATCTGACGGTTGGGAAATCCTTATGTGTCAGATCCACTTCACTTACAATCGGACTTTCCTTAGTCACGAATTTAGGTGGTCTGATATGTAAAATTCTTGCAGGTATTTCACCTGAGGATGCTAAAAGCACCCAGCATGCATGCATTTGCGGAGTTCCTGAAGCCACGGCAATGAAAAATTTAGCGGATGAAAATTCTTCCATAATTCTAGGTAGATATTCCCGAATGCCGCTTAATAATTTCCGATAATGCGTGGGATCAGAGATGCCGATTTCGATAAGGTGGACTACCGTTCCGGGATGTAGTTCTTCAATGGCTGTTTTCGTTTCTTTGGTGATTTTAACAGTACCAGGGGTGTCAAAAAGAAAAATATGATCAAATGAGCGTGATCTCAGCAAGGTAAGTATCGGACCGGGTTGTTCCTCAAGATCAATTAATCCCTTGAAATAAGGATCATGGAACCCTGTGAAGGTGAGTAAAACATTCATCTCTTTTTCTCCGAAACCGGCAGGTGGGCAGCAACTGTTACCATCGATAGCCAATCATTTTTCATCGCGTCTCTGAAACCTGTTGGAATTTGAACTTTTGACAATTAATCAAAGAGCTGATTGTTGTAAATAAACAATAAGTTGTCTAAATGTCAAATATTTTAAGATTATTTGCAAAAACTGGGTTAAATTTCAGAGATGTACATACACTAAGTGTATAAGGATCAATTTGGAATTAAGGTATTCAATGGATCAAATAGGGATTGTATATAAAATCCGGTTGAATTAAAAACGCTAAAAAAAGCCCATCTTCACCCGGTTTTTGGACCCCTAAAAACGGAAACAGCCACTTGCAAAATTTTATGCAAGTGGCTTAATTTATTGACTTGGTGGGCGGTATAGGATTTGAACCTACGACTTCTACCGTGTGAAGGTAGCACTCTCCCGCTGAGTTAACCGCCCATTGCGACTCGAGCTTTGTTTCGGGTAATTCATATAATGGGTCAGGTGGCTTTTAGTCAAGCTTTTTATGATCTGCCTCGTAATTCTGAACCGATTCGGGTTCAGCGAGATTATCATGGTTTGTGCTTTCTTCACCGGGTGGCAGGTTTTCCAGCGGGGATGAGTGCCCCAGTTCCTGAATTTCCCTGGGAGAGGGCAAATCACTGAGATCCTTCAGGTCAAATATCTCAAGAAACTGCTTGGTTGTAGCGTAAATCAAGGGCCTGCCGGGGATTTCCTTCTTGCCGAGTACCCGGATGAGTTTTTTTTCAAGGAGCATTTTCAAGACTCCCCCGCAGTCGACCCCCCGGATAAATTCAATGTCGCTTCTAATCAGGGGTTGTTTATAGGCGATGATGGCAAGGGTCTCCAGGGCTGCCTTGCTGAGGCGCTGGGGACCTGGTTGAACCAGGTTTCTGATCCACCTGGAATATTCGTTCCGGGTCCGGAACTGGTAACCTCCCGCCACCTCCCTCAGGGTAAAACCGCCATTTCGGGCTTCATATTCGTCTTTGAGTTCGGCAATGGCTTTTTTAACAGCGGGGGTGTCCGCTGTCTCCAGCACTTTTTTAATCCGGTCCAGGGACAGGGGTTCGTCGGCGACAAACAGAATGCTTTCGATGATATTCTTGATCTGTTCCATGAATCTTCAGGGATTAAAGGTAAAACAGTCTGATGGCGCCCGAATGGACATGCTGGATAATCTTGATGATGTTGAGCTTGACCATTTCCAGGATCGCCAGAAAGGTGACGATGATTTCGCTTTTCACCGCTCCTGCCGCAAAGAGTTCGTTAAAGACCACCGACCCTTTTTGATCCAGTATGTCGACGATATGGGTAATCTTGTCGCGGACCGATATCCTTTCCGTGGACAGATCGATCCGGTGAATACCCCGGGCGTTTTCCAATATTTTCTGAAAGGCGTTGATGAGTTCAAAAAGTCCCACCTGGATAATTTCTTCGTCTTCGGGGATGTCGAATTCTTTTTTTACCGTCTTCCGGGTGAAAGTCGTTTCTCCCAGAAGATCCCGCTGGGCCAGGCGTTCGGCCACGGATTTCATCTTCAGGTATTCTTCCAGGGGTTTTGCGATTTCCAGCCGGGGGTCTTCCTCTTCACCTTCCACGTTTTCGTGGGCCGGCAGGAGCATTCTGGATTTCACCTGAGTCAGGGTTGCGGCCATCAACAGGAAATCGCCGGCCAGGTCAATATTTAAAGACTTCATCCATTCCAGGTATTCCAGATACTGGTCCGTTATAAGGGCGATGGGGATATCGTAAATATCCACCTCGTTTTTCCGGATCAGGTGGACCAGAAGATCCATCGGCCCTTCGAAGACATGATCCAGTTTGATCTGATAGTTTTCCGTTGTCATGGCTCCGGCCCAACAATCGGAAATTCATATTTTCTCACAATGGCAGCCGTTCCGATAAACATCAAAATGATATTTTGAGGGCGTCACGAACCGCCGTCATGGTCTTCCGGGCTTCCCGGGTTGCTCTTTTGCATCCTTCGTCGATGAAGTTTTTCACCATATCGGGATGATTTTCGTAATAATCTCTTTTTTCCCGGATCGGATGAAGGGCGGCCACCAGATTTTCCGCCATTAATTTTTTGCATTCCACACATCCGATCCGTGCTGTTCTGCATTCAGCTTCAACACGCGACACCAGTTGACCGTCGCTGTAAAGCTTATGGAATTCGAACACGTTGCAGACATCCGGGTTCCCCGGGTCGCTCTTTCTGGCCCTCTGGGGGTCGGTGATCATGCCGGCGGTTTTAGATCGGATCTGATCCGGGCTGTCCGAAAGATAAATGGCATTGCCGTAGCTTTTGCTCATCTTCCGGCGGTCCAGGCCCAGAATTTTGGGCGTTTCCGTCAGAAGGGACTGGGGTTCCGGAAAAACATCGCCGTATAAATAATTGAAGCGCCGTGCAATTTCCCGGGTGATTTCCACATGGGGGACCTGATCGATGCCTACCGGTACGATGTCCGCCCGATAGATGATGATGTCGGCGGCCTGGAGAACGGGATATCCCAGAAAGCCGAAAGTGGAGAGGTCCTTGTTGCTCAATTGAACGATCTGGTCTTTATAGGTGGGATTTCTTTCCAGCCAGGGAACCGGCGTTATCATGGACAGCAGGAGGAATAGTTCCGCATGTTCCTTGATTTGGGATTGCACGAAAAGGGTGCATTTTTCCGGTGAAAGCCCCACGCTCAGCCAGTCGATCATCATCTGGGTAATGTTTTCCCTTATGGAGCCGGTGTTTTCATAGTCGCTGGTCAGGGCGTGCCAGTCTGCGATAAAAAAAAAGCATTCATAAACATCCTGAAGCTTGACCCAGTTGTCGAGGGCGCCGTGGTAATTCCCCAGATGAAGCGGCCCGGTGGGCCGCATACCGCTCAATATACGCTTCTTTTCAAGCATTTAACCTTCTCCTGCAATTTTGTAGCGATGGATGAATTCCAGCTCTTCCTTTTTGGATTTCAATTTTCCATCCAGTTTTTCGTTATGAACCGCCGTCAGTATTTCTTTGAAAACCGGGCCGGGTTTAAATCCCATGGCCATAAGATCTTTTCCCTTAATGATCGGGGTGATAAATCTTAAATGCGTAAAATAATAGGAAATAGATCTTTTCACAGATTCATTTTGCGTCATGGCCATGATGGAGAGGACCAGTTCGGTCTTCATGCCCGTAAGCCGGTGATAAATCGTGCTGTTGTTTTCGGGGGCATTCCTCTCTAACTGGGCCACGCAGGCCTGGGCCTCAAATCGCTCTTTCAGAAAGAGTGCCCGGTGCCGGGGCGGCAGTTCCAGCCTGCTGCAGATCTCCCGGGTCGTTTCATCATCACAGCGGTGAATCAAAACGATAAAATAAACGGCCCACTTCATATAGGATTCATCCAGAAAAAGCAAATCAAACCAGGACAGAACATCCTTGGTCGAATTCAGCTTGCCTTCGAGTTCATTATCAAATTTTAATGTCGGGTGAATGGATTTGAAAAGGTCGAAATCATTCATCCGGGCGATGGCGGGGGAAGGGTCATCTTCCTCCAGGATGAGCCGGAGTTCCGTAAACATCCTTTTTCCGCTTAAACGCTTGAAAAAGTCCATCTTTACGGCATTTTCAATCAGCCCTGAAGTAAATTTTCCGATGGTGAATCCAAAACGCTGCTCGAACCGCAAGGCCCGGAACACCCGGGTGGGGTCTTCCACAAAGCTCAGATTGTGAAGAATGCGGATCACCTTGTCTTTGAGGTCTCTCTGGGCCGAATAGAAATCGATGAGGGTGCCGAATTTGCCGGGGTTTAAGTGGATGGACAGGGTGTTGATGGTGAAGTCCCGGCGGAAAAGATCCAGTTTGATGGAACTCATTTCAACCGTCGGCAGGGCTGCCGGAAATTCGTAATATTCCATTCTCGCCGACGCCACGTCGATTTTGAATGCATCTTTGAAGATAATAACTGCGGTACCGAATTTTTCATGGGTATGGACACGTGCCCCGGCGATTTTTGCATAATCCCTGGCAAACCCTATGCCGTCTCCCTCGATGACGATGTCCATGTCCTCATTTTTGCGGTACAAAAAGAGATCCCGGACAAATCCCCCTACCACATAGGCCTCCACGCCGTTGCCCGAAGCCACTTCTCCGATGGATTTCAGGACGTTCACGATTCTCTCGGGAAGTCTTTCTCTCATGAATTTTGTAATATTCCGGGTTCTCGCCTGGATCGACTCCCGATGGGGATCCTGTAAATTTCCCATGGTGCTCTGGGTCTGCCGTACAAGGGTATTGAGCAGGTCGGTCCGTGTAATTACCCCTTTGAGTATGCCGTTTTCCATGACCGGGAGAATGCGCTGTTTGTTTTCGATGATTTTTTCCTGAATTTCGGAAAGGTCGGCCTCAAGTTCGACACATGCCAGCCTTCGGTTCATGTATTCCTCAACGGGAACATGCCCCAATCCGTGAAACAGGGTTTTTTCCACAACCTGACGGTTGATGTATCCTACCGGCAGGGTGTTCCCGCTCCGGTTTTGCGTGACGACCAGCGCATTGATATTGTATCGGGTTAAAATTTGTCCGGCTTCCTTGCAGGACAGATCGGAATGGACGGTGATGGGAGGAGATGACATCAGGTCCCTCGCCAGCTTTTTGGGCTGAATTTTTCGATACAACAAACTCATGAGCTGATTTTCCGTCTGGGCCAGGGTCTTGTCCTTGACCGATGCGGCGGCCGCATAGGCATGTCCGCCCCCTCCCAGAGACGAAAGGATCGCCCCTACATCCACTTCCGATATCCGGCTTCTGGCCACGACATAAATTTTATTGGCCATTCTCGCCAGGGCGAAAAGGGCGTCGATATTTTCCATTTTGACCAGTTTGTGCACGAGAAAGGCAAAATCGGTGATGTAGTTTTCAGATGTGACGGTGGTGACGACGATTTCTACGCCGTTGATATGATAATGGACTGCGGACTGAATCATGTCGTTCAGAATGCCGATCTGTTCGGGGCTGATTTCCCTTGCGACAACGTCGGAAACAATGTTCAGGTTGGCCCCTTTGGACAGGAGGAATGCGGCCGCCAGAAAATCCTGCTCCGTTGTAGATGCGAAGGAAAATGAACCGGTGTCTTCATAAAGGCCCAGGCACATGATGGTGGCTTCGTCCGGTGTGATGGGGATCTTGTTTTCCTTTATAATCTCCGTCAGGATCGTGACCGTCGCTCCGGTTAGACGGATGTATTCGACCTGTCCCCTGATATCGTCGTCCGTGGACGGGTGATGATCATAGATATGGACTTCAAGGTCATTTTTGCCGATCAGGGACGCCAGCTCGCCGATTCTTCCGGCCTGCCGCGTGTCGACCAGCACAAGGCGTTTCACCGCATTCATATCAATGTTTTTCAGGTCGGCCATGTTGAACATGTAGACCATGGAGCTGATAAAAAAATTCCGCAGGTTTTTTTCCTGTGATCCTGGAAAAACAATATGGGCGCCCGGATATATTTTCTGGGCCGCCAGCATGGAGGCCAGCGCGTCGAAATCCGCGTTGACATGTGTCGTGATGAGGGTTATGCCCTTTTTTTCTGAATGGTTGCCCAAATAAAAGAGATCCTGTTCCATGATGTAAACGGGTGTCAAGGGAAAACCGATAATATATAATAGGCATAGATGCAGGTGATTATCAAGATGATGTTCAAGCGCCGCCGATTCGAATCAAATGCCCGGGTGCATCAGACGCATGTAATTTTGAAATAAAATCGAATTGCTAATGCCATATTGATTATGATATGCAATACCGGATTCAACATAACCCCTGGCGCTTGCCGAAGTAAGGTCTGTATTTCCTTTTGTGACATTGAAAAATGAAAGGGAGGATGCATCATGCCGATTTATCTGTGGGAAGGGAAAAACAGAAAAAATGAAAAGAAAAAAGGAGAAATGGAGGCTGCGAATGTGGATGCCGTCCGCGCCGGTTTGGCCCGCATGCAGATCCTTCCGGTCAAAATAAAGCCCAGACCCAAGGACTTGCTTGAAAACTTCTCCTTCCTACAGCCCAAGGTAACGTCCAATGATGTCATTATTTTCGCCAGGCAGTTTTCCACCATGATAGACGCAGGACTTCCCATCCTCCAGTGTCTGGAAATCCTGCACACCCAGCAGGAAAACAAGACCTTTAAAAGCGTCATTAAAAAGATCAAAGAATCCGTGGAGAGCGGTTCCACCTTCGCCGACTCGCTGAAACAATTTCCCAAACAGTTTGATGATCTTTTTGTCAACATGATCGCCGCGGGCGAGGCGGGGGGTATTCTGGACACGATTTTAAAGCGTCTTGCGGGGTATCTGGAAAAGGCGGCAAAACTCAAAGGAAAGGTGAAAGGCGCCCTGACCTATCCCATCATCGTGTTCTTTATCGCCATACTGGTCACGGCCGTCATTCTGGTTTTCGTCATTCCCGTTTTCCAGGAAATGTTTTCGTCTCTCGGCGGGACTTTGCCGGGGCCCACACTGATTACCATCGCCGTCAGTGAATTTGTCCAGAATAACATTCTGTATATGATAATCGGTGCCATTCTGTTTGTCTGGGCGTTTAAAAGGTATTACAAAACAGAAAAGGGCCGGGCCGTCGTGGACAGGATGCTTCTGAAACTGCCGGTATTCGGTATCCTCCTGCGAAAGGTCGCCGTTGCCAAATTTACCCGGACCATGGGCACCATGCTGACCAGCGGCGTACCCATTTTAAGCGCCCTGGATATCGTGGCTAAAACCGCCGGCAATAAATCCATTGAATCGGCGGTTTACACGGTGCGGACCGCCATTGCCGAGGGAAGAACCATGGCCGATCCTTTGGCTGAAACCGAAGTCTTTCCCTCAATGGTCTGTTCCATGATCGCGGTGGGGGAATCCACAGGCGCCCTGGATACCATGATGGGAAAAATAGCCGATTTTTACGATGATGAAGTGGACCAGGCCGTGGAGAACCTGACAGCCATGATAGAACCGTTTATGATGGTGTTTTTGGGCGTGGTGGTGGGAGGGCTTCTCATTTCCATGTATCTGCCCATCTTCACCATGGCCGGACAAATCACGTAACCCTGTGATGACCGCTTCATGATAATTCTTTCGGCAACCACGGAAAACGACCTGAAATCGAAAATGAGATGGCTGATATCGGGCCGTTTTTTGTTTGCCGTTCTGTTGCTTGTCTCGACAGTCGTCTTCCAGTTGAGCAATCCGGGCAGCCCCGTTTCAGAGGCCAGGACCGATCTGTACGTTCTGATATTTCTTCTCTTCGTTCTCTCTCCGGTCTATTTTGTATGGCTGAAACTGGGTGTAAAAAAGACAGCCTTGGCCTACGGACAGATCATCGTCGATACGTGCTTCGTCACCTGGATCATCTTCCTGACCGGGGGATTTTCCAGTTTCTTTTCGTTCCTTTACATCATGGTGATTATCTATTCGAGCATTTTGCTGTATCGAAGGGGAAGCCTTGTGATGGCGGCCCTCTGCAGCCTGCAATACGCGGTTCTGATGCAATTGGAGCATATGGGGTTTCTGGATCCCGCTTCGGGAAACAGCGCTGTGGATATCGTGAATTTCTCCGGCATCCAGGTTTTTTATAAAATCAGTATCACCACCATGGCCTTTTTTGCCGTGGCCCTTCTCAGCAGCGTTTTATCGGAACAGGCAAGAAAAACAAAAAAAGAACTGCGGGTAATGGAAGAACAGATCAAACGGGTTGAGAAAATGGCCTATCTCGGGGAGATGGCAGCCAATCTGGCCCATGAAATCAAGAACCCGCTGGCATCTCTTGCCGGTTCCATCCAGTTGCTCAGAGAGGAAGTTGTTTATGATCCCGGCCACGACAAACTCATGCAGATTGTTTTGAGAGAGACTGACCGCCTGAGCTCCTTGTCCAGCAATTTTTTATTGTGCGCGCGGCCACAGAGGGGAAACCCGGAAAAAATCAACCTTGGGACGGCGTTGAAAGAGACCGTTGAACTGTTCGAGAAAGACCACACGCTGAAAAAGAGGATCGGGATTGAAACGGAGATTGCAAGCGACATCTGGGTGGAGATGGATCCCCTGCATTTGAGACAGATTACATTGAATTTGCTGTTAAATGCATCTGAGGCCATTGAAAAAAAAGGGACCATAAAAATAGCCTCAACACCTGTTAAGCCAAACGCGGTAGAGGTTTCCATCATGGATAACGGAAGCGGTATTAAAAAAGAGATCATCCCATCGATTTTTGATCCTTTTTTTACCACCAAGCCCAGCGGAACCGGCCTTGGGCTGTCCATCGTGCATAGTCTCCTGGATTCCTGCAACAGCATCCTCGAGGTGGAAAGCGAGGTGAACAGAGGAACGATCATGCGTTTTAAGTTGAAAAGGGTCGATCCGTCTATCGCCAACTAGGTCTTGACACCCAATCCCAAATAGGGTAGCAAACTAAATTTATCTTTAGGAATCAATACAATAGGATCTTTTGCCCCGTATTGGAAGAATGCGTATAATAACAGCTATATACTGAAATGCGAGCAAGGCTGAATGGAAAACGGCAAAATAAGCGAGTTAATTGAAAACCGCAGAAAGAAAATCGACGAACTGCGGGATAAAAATATCAACCTGTTCCCGAATAAGTTCCGGGTTTCCCATACCATCCGTGAAATCCGGAATGCGGTGGAGGCTGATCCGGAAAAAGTAATCGAAGAGGCCCCTTTATTCAAGTTTGCCGGACGCATTATGGCCATCAACAGCTTCGGCAAGGCCGCCTTTATCCGGCTTACGGACCGGACCGGCCAGCTTCAGGCCTATGTGAGGAAGGACAAAGTGGGCACCGATGCCTTTGATGCGTTCAAACTTTTCGATATCGGCGATTTCGCCGGGTTAACCGGAGTGATGTTTACCACCAAAACCGGTGAGTGGACCCTACTGGCCCATGACATCCAATTGGTCTGCAAATCGACCAGGCCCCTTCCCGAGAAATTCCATGGACTGAAGGACCCTGAAAAAAGATACCGGCAGCGTTATATAGACCTGATGATGAATCAGGAAGTTAAAGACATTTTTATCAAAAGGAGCAAAATCGTCCAGGCCGTTCGTCAGTTTCTCCTGGACCGTGATTTTCTGGAAGTGGAAACTCCGATGATGCAACCCATTCCAGGTGGGGCCGAAGCCGAGCCCTTTATCACCCACCATAATGCCCTGGGAATGGACCTGTATCTGCGCATCGCACCGGAATTATACTTAAAACGACTGGTCGTGGGGGGATTTGAAAGGGTATTCGAAATCAACCGGAATTTCCGGAATGAAGGCATCTCAACCCAGCATAATCCAGAGTTCACCATGGTTGAATTCTACCAGGCATATGCCGATTTCGAGGACCTGATGGTTTTGACCGAGATGATGTTCAGGGATGTGGCAAGGAGCGTTATCGGATCCCCGATCATTTCCTATCAGGGAAACGAAATCGATTTCGAAAAACCCTTCCGGCGTATCCATCTGTTGGCGGCACTCGAGTCCATCGGCGGAATTGAGCCGCAAATCCTGGACAACAAAGCGAAACTGCTCGATTTTGCCGCTGAGAAGGGGATTAAAATTACAAAGACCGGGAGGCTGGGGAAAATCATCACCAAACTTTTTGACCTGCTGGTGGAACCCCATCTGATACAACCCACATTCATCACGGGGTATCCCGTCGAAGTGTCGCCCCTGTCCCGGCGAAGCGACGATGATCCCTCCATGACGGAAAGATTCGAACTGTTCATCGCCGGCAGGGAAATCGCCAATGGATTCTCTGAACTCAATGATCCGGTGGACCAGAAAGGCCGTTTTCTCCAACAGGTTGAAGACAGGGATGCCGGGGACAAGGAAGCCCATTTCATGGATGAGGATTATATTGAAGCCCTGGAGTACGCCATGCCGCCCACAGCCGGAGAGGGCATCGGGATAGACCGCCTGGCCATGCTGTTGACGGATTCCCCTTCCATACGGGAAGTGATCCTGTTTCCCCACATGAAGCCCAGGGGAAAATAATAACGCCTCAATAAGAGATCACGATTGAATGTCATTTGAATTTTTTATAAGCAGCCGCTATCTTAAATCCCGGCAGAAACAGGCGTTTATATCCCTTATTACCCTGCTTTCCATTGCCGGTGTCGCCATCGGCGTCATGGCTTTGATTGTGGTGATTGCCGTTATGGCCGGCTTTGAATCCGACATGAAGACCCGGATCCTGGGCGTTGAATCCCATGTGGTCCTGATGCGTTACGGCGGCGATTTCACCGATTATCACCATGCCCTTGATGAAATTAAACAGATCCGGGGAGTTGAATCCGCCACGCCCTTTATTTATTCCCAGATCATGCTGCGGTCTCAGACGGGACTTTCCGGAGCCATGTTGAGAGGCATCGATTCTGAATCTGCAGGCCAGGTCATTAAGATTCTGGATCAGGGCATGCTGGAAAGAATGGCCAGGCCGTCGGCGGAAAACCCGGCGAATGGGGGAGCTGACAACATCCCCGGCGTTATTCTGGGGAAAGAGCTTGCCCATACCCTTGGCGTGGGTCAGGGCGAGGTTGTGTACCTGATTCTGCCCACCGGAATGGTCTCCCCCATTGGACATATGCCTGCCATGAAAAGATTCAAAGTGGCGGGTATTTTCGAATCCGGTATTTACGATTATGACGGTTCTCTTGTCTATATCCAAATGGAAGAAGCCCAGAAGATGCTGCGAATGGAAGGTGCCGTCACCGGGATTGAAATCTATGTGAACGATATCTACAGGGCAAAGGAACTGGGCCGGCAGATCGTCCAGAAACTCGGAGATTCATACTGGGCCAGGGATTGGACCCAAATGAACCAGACCCTGTTTTCAGCGCTTAAACTTGAAAAAACGGTCATGTTCATCATTCTGACCCTTATCATCCTGGTTGCGGCGTTTAACATTGCCGGGGCCCTGATCATGATGGTTATGGAAAAAACCAAAGATATCGCCATCCTGAAGGCAATGGGCGCGACCAACCGGCATATCCGGAGGATATTTGTCTATAAGGGATTGATTATCGGCCTGTTCGGGACGGTTCTGGGTGAAATCCTGGGGCTTTCCCTGTGTGCGATTCTGAAGCGGTACAAATTCATTGAGCTGCCCAGCGAGATCTATTACATTACGACTCTGCCGGTGCAGATCGAAATGCTGGATGTGATCTTCATTGCCCTTGCCGCCATGGCTATTTGTTACGTGGCAACGCTTTATCCCGCCCATCAGGCGTCAAAATTAAATCCCGCAGAGGCTTTTCGATATGGATGATGGAACCTTGCACAGCACATCACGGAAGTCCTCGCCCGAAGGGGTTCCTCTGATCAGGGTTCGTAATCTCTCCAAAGGATATGAAAGCAGCGGAAAGAAGATTGAAATCTTGAACGGGCTTGATTTTGATCTGCAGGGGCGGGATACGGTTTCCATTGTGGGAGCATCGGGAATCGGCAAATCGACTTTCCTCCACATTCTGGGGACCCTTGATCGTCCTGATGGAGGGGCCATTTTATTCAAGGGACAGAATGTCTTCGGATTTGAGAACGGGAGGCTGGCAAAATTCAGAAATGAATCCATCGGCTTTGTTTTCCAGTTTCACCATTTGCTTTCGGATTTTACGGCCATGGAAAATGTCATGATGCCGGCTTTCATCAAGGGTATGAAAAACCGGGAGGCCGGAGAACTTGCCGAACAGATACTGGTCAGGGTCGGGTTGAAAGACCGGCTTGAACACCGGGTGACCCAGCTGTCCGGCGGCGAACAACAGCGGGTGGCCATAGCCCGGGCCCTGGTGTTGAATCCCGCCGTGCTTCTGGCCGATGAACCCACGGGAAATCTGGATAAGCATAACAGCGATAAGCTGCACAAGCTGATCCTGTCGTTAAATGAAGAATTCAACATGGCCCTGGTGGTCGTGACGCATAACCTGGAGCTGGCATCTTATACCGCAAGAAAAATGACCATCTCTGATGGCAAACTGGTGGAAATGGGTTGAGGTAAGGCAAATGATAAAAAAATTGAGCGTGGCTTTGGTATTGGTTGCGTGTTTTTCCCCGAAGATGATTTTTTGCGCCGATACGGTCAGCGTCGTGGTCCTGCCTTTTGATATTCATGCCGTTGACAAGCGTCCCGACCTTAAGACGAAAATTCCGGATATGATTGGAGATTATCTGAAATTCGAAGGCGTCAAAATCATTCCCCTGGATGGGGAGATCCCGTCCGTTTTAATGGAAAGCCCTGATTTTTTAGAAGAAATTCGTAATGCAGGGATTCGGTACGGCACGGATTATGTGATCTGGGGGAGCCTGACTTCGCTGGGGCAGAAATACAGGTTGGATGCCCGTCTGTTGAAAACCTTCGGATCCGATCCACCGTCTTCGTTTTCCCAAAAAGGAGAAAATATCGAAGGCCTTTTCGGAAAGGTCAAGGATTTGTCGGAAAACATCGCCATGGCCCTGTTTAAACGGGTCCGGGTCGATGAGGTGGTCGTTCGGGGAAATAACCGGATTGAGACGGACGCTATTAAAAGATTTATCAAGACCGCGCCGGGGGATGTATTTTCAGAGGGAAAGCTTTCCGAAGATTTAAAAGCCGTTTACGCCATGGGATATTTTGAGGATGTCAAGGTGGAGTCTGAAGACCGACCTCGGGGGAAACGGGTGATTTTCAATATTGTGGAAAAGTCAACGGTGAGAAAAATCACCATCAAGGGAAACAGGGCCATCAAAGAGGACGAGATCAACAAGAGCCTCACGATTACAACAGGTTCCATCCTCAACATCAACCGCGTCCAGCAGAATGTCAAGGTTATTGAATCCCTGTACAAGGAAAAAAATTATCATCATATCAAAGTGACCTATAAGTTCATAGAACTTCAAAACAACCAGGCGGATATCGAGTTTACCATCGACGAAGGAGAACAGCAGAAGATCAGAAAGATCCGTTTTGAAGGCAATAGCGCCTATTCGGATAAAGAGCTCAAGGCCATTATGAAGACTTCGGAAAAGGGATTCTTTTCCTGGCTGACCTCTTCGGGAGAGTATGTTCCTGAGGATCTGAATCAGGACTCGGCCAAGATCAACGCTTTTTATCTGAACAACGGGTATATCCAGGCCAGGGTGGCTGATCCGGATGTTGTTTTTGAAGACAACCGGATTTTCGTTACCATCAAGATATTCGAGGGCCCGCGGTTCAAAGTCGGAAAGGTGGATATTTCAGGAGATATCATCAAAACCCGTGAAGAGCTTTTGAGTAAGTTGAAAATCGGGAAAGAAGAATTTTTCAACCGTCAGGTCCTTCAGGATGACATCACGGCCTTGACCGATCTCTATTCCGAAGAGGGATACGCCTACCCCGACATCGCTCCCCTGCTGGATCAGGATGTGGAACAGTTAACCGTGGATATCACCTATAAGATCGCCAAAGGCAAACTGGTGTATTTTCAAAAAATCAACATTAACGGCAACACGAAAACCCGGGATAAAATCATCCGCCGCGAACTCACCGTTTATGAAAATGAATTGTACAGCGGAAGCAGGTTGAAAAGGAGCGTCCGGAACCTGCACCGCCTGGATTATTTTTCGGACATCAAGGTGGACCCGGTCAAGGGTAGTTCTCCGGACAAAATGGATTTGAATCTCACCGTGGTTGAAAAGCCCACGGGTTCTTTCAGTTTCGGAGGCGGTTACAGCAGTACGGAAAACGTCTTTGCCATGGTTCAACTGGCCCAGAACAACCTGTTCGGCAAGGGCCAGCAACTTCAATTAAAGGCGGAAGTGGGCGGTACCACGACGCGATATTCCTTAAGCTTCACGGAACCCTGGCTGATGGACATTCCCCTGTCCGCCGGTTTTGACCTGTATAACTGGGCCGTGGATTATGATGAATACGATCGGGACAGCACAGGTGGAGGGGTCCAGTTCGGGTATCCCTTATTCGACTTTACCCGTGTTTATCTTTCCTATTCGTATGATATCAGCAACATCGAAAATATTGATGACGACGCTTCCTATGAAATCTGGGACCTGGAGGGGCGGAACACAACCAGCACGATTTCAAGCACGCTGCGCTACGATTCCCGGGACAAGGTGTTTAATCCAACGGAAGGCAGCAATCACAGCATTACGGCGGAATATGCCGGGCTCGGGGGCAATATCGGATATATCAAATATACCGCGGAAACCGGATGGTATTTTCCCTTTTATAAAAATCTGGTGTTTTTCACCCATGGGGAAACGGGGTATATTCAGGAAAATTCGGATAAAAAAGTACCGGACTATGAAAAATTCTACCTGGGCGGCATAAATTCATTGAGGGGATTCGACTGGCGGGATGTAAGTTCCTTTGACAGGGACGGGAACGAAGTCGGCGGTGATAAATACGTTCAATTCAATGTGGAACTCATCTGGCCCATATTCAAGGATGCCGGATTCGTCAGCCTGCTGTTTTTCGACACCGGCAACGTTTATAAGGCCAGTGAAAATTTCGACCTTGGCGGCATGCGTGAAACCGCGGGGTTCGGGTTCCGGTGGTATTCTCCCATGGGGCCGTTGCGAATTGAATACGGCCGCATTCTGGATAAAAAGGATACGGATGATGGTACCGGGCGATGGGAATTTTCCGTCGGCCAGGCGTTCTAACAGGTTGACAGGCAAACATTTCAATCAGGAAAAAGGGAGTTTATATGAAGATTAAAGGAATAATTCTTTTTTCGGCCATGATAGTATGTGTTTTCGGATTTTCCGCTTTTGCAGCCGACACGGCCAAAATCGCCGTGGTCGACATCCAGAGGGTGGTATCTTTATCGAATTATGGAAAAGAGGCACAGGCGGAAATCAACAAAAAGGGCGAGGAACTGATGGCCGATCTGCAGAGAAAGGAAAAAGAAATCACAGACCTGAAGGAAGAACTGGAGCGAAAAGGGCTGGCCATGAGTCCTGAAAAACGTGATGAAAAAGAGAGGGATTTCAGGATCAAGCTGGGTGATATCAAGGTCGTGAAAGGTAAATATGAAAAGGAACTGGGTGAGCTGAACATGCGGCTCGTCGGGCAGATACAAAAGGATGTGCTGGAACTGGTTCAGGATCTGGGGAAAAAGGAAGGTTACACCCTCGTTATTGAAAAAAGAGAAGCCGGCGTGATGTTCTCTCCCGACTCCATTGACATTACGGAAAAGGTCACCGGGTTGTACAATACAAAATATTCCAGGGAAAAATCCAAATAGGCTGAGTGAAATGGAATTCTTGATTTCCAGAATCGCCCGGATGGTCAATGGACGTATCATTGGGGATGAAAATCGGGTAATCCGGGGTTCAGCGGGGTTTGAAACAGCCGCAGCCGATCAAATCACCTATGCCGGAAATGCCAAATACCTGAAACAGCTGGAAGAGACGCATGCCGGGGCCATACTGGTTCCTGAGGGAGTTGAGCAGGCGAAGACCACGCTGATCCTGGTGAAAAACCCCAGAATCGCCTTCAACCGTGTAGCGGAATTGTTTTTGCCGAGATCCAGACCCAAACCCGGGATCAGTGTAAAGGCCGACATTGGAACCAATTTTGTTCATGGGGAAGATGTTTCCATAGGCCCTTTTGTCAGCGTTGGAGACGGCGTCAAGGTGGGGGACCGGGTGACCCTTCATCCCCATGTGGTAATTGGAGACAACACCGTCATCGGGGATGATGTGGAGATTTTTCCCAATGTAACCATCCTGGAGCGGTGTGAGATCGGCAATCGGGTCATCATTCATCCGGGTACGGTCATCGGCAGCGACGGTTTTGGATTCGAGCCGGAAGGTGAAAATTACATTAAAATTCATCATACCGGAATCGTCCGGATCGATGATGATGTGGAAATCGGCGCCTGCAACACAGTGGATCGGGCAACAAACGGCCGGACATGGATCAAAAGCGGCGTCAAGACCGATAACCTGATTCAGATCGGGCACAACGTCGTTGTCGGTGAAAACACCCTGATCGTGTCTCAGGTAGGTATTTCGGGCAGCGTCACCATCGGCAGGCATGTGATACTCGCAGGACAGGCAGGTATCTCCGGGCATATCGAAATCGGCGACAATGCTGTGGTGGGCCCTCAGGCCGGCATCGTCAAGTCCATAACCCCCGGCGAAGTTCTGTCGGGAACCCCTGCCATGCCCCATAAACAGTGGCTTAGAACCCACCGGGTGCTCCCCATGCTCCCGGACCTGAAAAAAAGAATCGAAAAGCTCGAAAAGAAACTTGATGAAATACAAAGTCTCAAAGATATGGATTTTGAGGCATAGGCATTCTGATGAAAATCGATGCGAAATAAGGGGGACGTTCTATGGGAGTGAACTATAATATTTTGGAAATCATGAGGTTTTTACCGCATCGATATCCGTTTTTACTGGTCGATCGCATTGTTGAAATCGAGCCGGGGAAAAAGATCACCGCTCTTAAGAACGTGACCATGAATGAACCTTTTTTCCAGGGGCATTTTCCGGGGACCCCCATCATGCCGGGGGTGCTCATCGTGGAAGCCATGGGACAGGCAGGGGGGGTCCTTGCCTACGCCTCCAACTCCCAGGAAGACCCAGCCGCTCAACTGATCTATTTCACCGGGATAGACAAGGTCAGGTTCCGCCAGCCGGTTGTTCCCGGAGATCAGCTGATCCTGGAACTGGAGATTTTAAAGCAGCGCGCCAGGGTGTTCAAAATGGCGGGGAAAGCCTTTGTTGACGGCAAGCTCGTGGCCGAGGCGGAGTTGATGGCCACGGTAGGAGTAACAAAATGATTCACCCAACAGCAGTTATCGATAAGCGGGTCCAAATCGACGAGAATGTGGAAATCGGCCCGTATACCGTTATAAGGGAAAATGTGGTCATCGGTAAAGGTACGGTGATCGGCCCTCATGTGGTGATTGATCCCAATGTCACAATCGGTTCGGGGTGCAGAATATTTCAGTTCGCATCCGTCGGCGGGGTTCCCCAGGACTTGAAGTTCAAGGGGGAGGAGACCTTTGTCAAAATCGGAAACAACACCGTGGTCCGGGAATTCGTCACCATTAACCGGGGAACGGAACTGGGGGGCGGCATCACCCAGGTTGGAGACAATACCTTGCTGATGGCCTATGTCCATGTCGCCCATGACTGCAAAATCGGGAATATGGCCATCCTGGCGAATTGCGCCACCCTGGCCGGGCATATCACATTGGGGGACTATGTCTCCATCGGAGGGCTGACCGCCATTCATCAGTTTGTTCAGGTCGGGGATCATGCCTATGTTGGGGGAGCATCCGCTGTTGTCAAGGACATACCGCCCTACGTGATCGCCGCCGGCGACCGCTCCACCATCCAGCTCCACGGGCTTAACAAGGTGGGATTGAAACGCCGGGGATTTACCGATGAACAGATCAACTTCATCAAAAAAGCCTACCGGATTTTATTCAGAATCGGGTTGACCGTAAATGAAGCCGTCGAACGGGTCAAAGCGGAAGTCGAACAAACGCCCGAAGTCGTCAATCTCGTCGAGTTTGTTAAAAGGTCGGAAAGAGGCGTCTCCCGGTAACCGGAATCCCCTTCTTGATTTTTCAGGGGTTTTAACAATCAAGCCAAAAAACAGGATGATGAGAATCGGCCTTATCGCGGGGAGCGGTCAGTTCCCCCTAATTTTTTCTCAAAAAGCAGGACAAAACGGCTATGCGGTGTATGCTGCCGGACTGCTGGGTGAAGCTGACCCGGCCCTTTCATGTCGGGTGGCGTCCATGGAATGGGTGAATCTGGGTCAACTCCAGCGGTTGATTCAGTTTTTTAAGAAAAACGCCGTTACCCAGGCCGTTATGCTGGGAGCCGTCAACAAAACGCGGATGTTCGCCGATGTTGAGCCGGACTTGCTGGCCATCGCCGTGGTTTCGGCCATGGACAACACCCAGGATGACGCGCTTCTCCGCGCATTCGCAGGGGTTCTTCAAAAGGAGGGCATCGAAATTTTACCCTCGACCCGTTTTCTGCCCGAGCTTCTGGCCGAAAAAGGGTGCTGGACCCGAAGAAAACCCACGGTAGATGAGCTTGCCGACATCAAGTTCGGTTTCACCGTTTCCAAGCGGATTGGAGAACTTGACATCGGCCAGAGCGTAGTCGTGGCGGGCGGATCGGTGCTTGCGGTAGAAGCCGTTGACGGAACGGATGCCACCATCAAAAGGGGGGGGACTCTTTCCCGGGGACAGGGGGTAGTGGTAAAAACCAGCAAGCCCTGCCAGGATATGAGATTCGACGTACCGGCAGCCGGCGTTGACACCATTGGGGCCATGGAGGCGGCAGGAATCAAGGTGCTGGCCGTTGAAGCCGGAAAAACCGTCGTTTTTGACAAGGATGACATGGTCGCCCTTGCGGATCGATTCCGGATGACCATCGTGGCTGTTGATGAAGAGACCTTGGAAGGTTGGACGTAATAACACTGAGCCGGGAATACAATACGTTGAGCCAGGAAAAAAAAGTGTTTTCCGGAAACGGAAAAACCGTGATGATCCTCACCGGGGAAGCCTCGGGGGATCTTCATGGGGCCGGACTGGTCAGAGCTATCCGCGAAATGGACCAAAGGATCTCCTTTATCGGGGCCGGGGGAGCGTTTCTCAGAAAAGAAGGTTGTCAGCTGTTCCTGGATATCCGGGAGCTCTCCGTGATGGGGTTCACCGAGGTGCTGGGAAAATTGCCTTCGGTTTTAAAGGCCTTGAAAACCGCCAAGGGTATTCTGCGAAACCGCAGGCCCAATCTTTTAATCCTTATCGATTTCCCCGGGTTCAATTTACATGTCGCTAAAACAGCTCACAGGCTCGGCATACCGGTTCTTTATTATATCAGCCCCAAGGTCTGGGCCTGGCGGCCCGGCCGGATCAGGACCCTTAAAAAACGCGTCGACCGCATGGCCGTGATTTTTCCTTTTGAAGAAGCCTTTTACCGGGATCATCGCATGGCTGTATCTTATGTTGGACACCCGTTGCTGGACGGCCCGCTCCGGGGATTGAGCAACGATTCGGGCAATATCGGAAAAACCGGGAAAACCATCGCCCTCCTGCCGGGTTCCCGGGAAAAGGAAATTTTAATGCTACTGCCGGTGATGATGGAAGCCGCTAAAATTCTGAGATGTGAAAAACCGGATCTCAAATTCCGGATATCTGTTGCGCCGTCTCTGGACAAAGGACTGGTTGAGCATATCGTCGGTCCCTATCGGTCGACCCTGGATTTTGATCTGGTCCCTGAAGGTGTTTATGAAATATTCAAAACCGCGGATTTCGTTGTGGCAGCATCGGGCACGGTGACGCTGGAGGCGGCCATAGCCGGTATCCCCATGGTGGTGTTGTACAAAATGTCTCGTTTAAGTTATTTCCTGGCCAAACATCTGGTGAAGGTAAAATTTGCCTCCCCTGTGAACCTGATCGCCGGAAAAGACGTGGTTCCGGAGCTTTTGCAGGACAGCGCCGAGCCCCGGAATATCGCGGGGACCGTTCTGGATATCCTGTCGAATGATGCCCGATACGGGCTGATGAGAAAAGAACTGGATGGTGTACGGAGGCTTCTCGGCGAACCGGGTGCGTCCGGACGCGTGGCCCGGATCGCCCTGGAAATGATGTCATGAATCCGTTGAAGAACTTCCTCTCCGAGCTGAAATGGAATTTTTTCGGCATATCCGGGAAATTGTTGATCGACGCGATTTTTTTAACATCAAGGATTGAAGTCCTGGGCGGGGAACAGGTTGAAGAAGTGATGAAATCACAAAAATACATCCTCGTGTTCTGGCACTCCAGACTTCTGCTTCCCAGTTATATGCTGAAAAACATCAACTGCCTGGTTCTGGTGAGCCAGTCCAGGGACGGGGAAATCATTCGCCGTATCATCAATTTTCAGGGCCAGGAAGCGGTCAGGGGATCTTCCACCCGGGGGGGCTTGCGGGCTTTGGCCGGAATGATCAAGAATCTTAAGGAAAATCAAAGGCCCGGCGGTTTTACCCCGGATGGTCCCCAGGGACCCCGGTTCAAGGTCAAACCGGGTGTGATTACCTGCGCGAAAAAGACCGGGTATCCCCTTGTGCCGGTAACCTACAGCGCCGGCCGGATCAAGGTATTTTCAAGTTGGGATCGTTTTATTCTACCCCTGCCTTTTTCAAAATGCACCATGGCTTACGGTGCTCCCTTATATGTTCCATCGGACGCCGACAAAACCCTGGAAGAGGAATGCCGTGAACAGCTTGAACGGGAATTGAACCGCCTGACCCGGCAACTGGATCTCCATTATCATCATAATATTGATTGATCAGATGACTAAAAAGCCCCTTTTTAATTTCAAACACCGGCACAAAACCATTATCGGACTGATCCGGAAGAATCAAGTCCGGTTGATTTCCGCCGTTCTGTGCATGATTGCCGGTGCCGGAACCACGGCCGCCTTGGCCTACCTGGTGAAACCGGTCATCGACCGGATTTTTGTCGAGAAAGATGCGCGGATGCTGGCCTTTATCCCTGTTGTGGTCATCATCGTGGCCCTGATCAAGAGCTTCACCACTTACGGGCAAACCTATTACATGGATTATGTGGGGCAGGGGATCATCCGGGAATTGAGAAACATGCTTTACAACCGCATCCAGGACATGCCCATATCCTTTTTTCACCGGGAAAAAACAGGAGCCTTGATTTCCCGGGTGGTGAACGACGTGATGATCATAAAGAACATGGTGTCGTCATCGGTAACCAGTTCCTTGAAAGATGTTTTTACCGTTATCGGTCTTACCGGCGTTATTTTTTATCAGGACTGGAAAATGGCCCTGGTCGCATTTTTTGTTATACCCCTGGCGTTTTATCCCATCATCAAAATCGGGCGGCGGGTCAGAAAGGTCAGCACCAGGCGCCAGGAATCCATGGGCAACATGAGTTCCTTTCTGCATGAAACCTTTGCGGGGAACAAGATCGTCAAGGCCTTCGGTATGGAAGATTTTGAAAAAGGGCGCTTCTTCAATAAAACTCTGGAGCTCTTTAAAATCGAAATGAAAGAGGTCAGAGCCCATGCACTTTCCTCTCCCATAATGGAGTTTCTCGGGTATATCGCCATATCGATTATCATCTACTACGGCGGTTCCCGGGTGATCAACGGAGACTCCACCCCGGGTACTTTTTTTTCCTTCATCGCAGGGGTCACCATGCTGTATTCCCCGTTAAAGCATTTTTCAAAAATCAACAACGCGATCCAGCAGGGCCTGGCTGCAGTGGACCGGGTGTTTGATATCATTGAAAAAGACACGGATATCCGGGAGGCTGAAAATCCGGTGTCCCTGATTACGGGTCCCCATCGGGTGGAATTCAAGGAAGTCTTCTTTAAATACGAGGAAGAGTTTGTTCTGAAAAATATCAATCTGGCTGTGAACCCCGGAGAGGTTCTGGCTTTGGTGGGCATGAGCGGCGGCGGCAAAACCACCCTGGTCAACCTGATCCCCAGATTTTACGACGTTTCCAGTGGCGTCATCGAAATCGACGGGCTCGACATTCGCAATGTATCGATATCCTCCCTGCGCCGGCAGATCGCGATTGTCACCCAGGAGCCCATCCTGTTTAACGATACGGTCCGGAACAACATTGCTTACGGAAACGCGGCTGCAACGGACATGGAAATCGAAAATGCGGCAAAGTCAGCCTATGCCTATGATTTTATAAAAAACTTTCCCCATGGGTTTGAGACCAACATCGGCGAACTCGGCGCCCGGCTGTCCGGCGGGGAAAAACAGCGCATCTGTGTGGCCAGGGCGCTATTGAAAGACGCGCCCATTTTAATTCTTGACGAAGCCACTTCAGCGCTGGATTCCGAAGCGGAACAACTGGTCCAGAAGGCCCTTGAAAACCTGATGCAGGGAAGGACCACCTTTGTCATCGCTCATCGGCTTTCCACCATCATCAACGCAGACCGTATCGTCATGATGGTTAACGGCAGGATTGTGGAAACCGGCATGCACCAGGAGCTGATGACTTTGAAAGGGGAATATTTCAAGCTCCATCACTTGCAGTATAACCCCGGTGGCGGCGATGTTTAAAATCAATACCATCATCAACCGGTACGTTTTTCGCGAGATGTTCGCGCCTTTTGCCATCAATCTGGTCTTTTTTTCGTTTATTTTTCTCATGACGAAAATACTTTACATCACCAACCTCATCGTCAATTACCATATCGGCATGGCAAAGGTCGGCAGGCTGATGCTCTATTCGATGCCCGATTTTCTGGTATTTGTGATTCCCATGTCCGTGATGATGGCGGTGCTGCTCACCTTTTTACGAATGTCCGTCGACAATGAGATCATTGCGCTGAAAACCGGCGGGGTCAGCCTCTACCGACTCCTGCCCCCGACCATGGTGTTTTGCTGCATAGGATGGGGGTTGACGGCATTTATGGCCATGGCCGGTTCACCCTGGGGGAAAACGTCCTTTCAAAGACTGGTTTATGATGTCGCCGCATCCAATGTCAACGTGGGACTCAAGGAGAGGATGTTCAACGACAGTTTCGACGGCGTCATGCTCTACGCCCAGAGAATTGATCTGAAGGAAAATATCATGCGGGACGTGTTCATCGAGGACCAGCGTCACGAAAAAATCGTCACCACCATTATCGCCCCGAAAGCCAGAATCTTCAGTAATCCGGACCGGCTATCCTACCTGCTGCGGTTGTACGACGGGAATATCAATCAGGTGAATATCAGGCGAAAGGTCAGCAATTCGGTAACCTTTGAAACCTATGATCTGAGGCTGGATATCAAACCCATGGTGGACAAGGCCAAGGAACGTTCCAAAAAAGACGAAGAAGAAATGTATGTCCACGAATTGTGGAAATACCTAAAATCTGCCCCCGAAAAGGATACAGCCTATTACAAGACATTGATAGAACTACATAATCGTTTTTCCATACCCCTTAGCTGCCTGGCCCTGGGCATTCTGGCGGTACCCCTGGGCATTCAGTCCAGATCCAGCAGGAAATCCTACGGTCTGGGATTGGGGCTTATCTTTTTTCTGATGTATTATCTGTTGCTTTCCATGGGCTGGGTTCTGGGAGAATCCGGAACCTATCCGCCCGCCATCGGTGTATGGGTGCCGAATTTTATCATGGGCGGCATCGGTCTTTTCTTACTCCTCCGGACCGCCAGGGAGAATCCGGTTCGTGTTCACGGCTTAAGAGGGCTGTTGAGACGCGCGGGATTTCATGTGGACGGATAAACAAACCGGATATGGAAAATTAACCCATGTCAATACTTCAAAAATATATCAGCAAGGAAATCCTCCGGTTTTTTTTTATAGTTCTGATTTCAGTGCTTTCCATTTACCTTCTCGTGGATTTTTTTGAGAAGATCGATAATTTTATCTCATCCGGGGTCGAAACATCCAAAGCAGTTGCCATTTTTCTATACAATATTCCGTTTATCATTGTCCATGTGGTCCCCATATGCCTGTTGCTGGCGGTCCTTATCGCCCTCGGGTTGATGAACAAACATAATGAGATCGTCGCCATTCAGAGCAGCGGCATCAGCGTGGTCTATCTGTTAAGGCCGATCCTGTTCATCGGCGTTTTTTTGACCTTGATATTGTTCGGAACTTCGGAAATCATCGTTCCCATGACCGTCCCCAAAGCCAATAAGATCTGGATAGAAGACGTCAAAAAGAAGCAGATGGTCAAGACCCGGGAACACAATATCTGGATCAAAGGCGACCATCTGATTACCCATATCAAACATTATGATCCGGTGAATAAAACTCTGTTCGGGCTCAGCCTCTATTTTTTCGACGAATCCTTTCATCTCGTCACCCGGCTCGACGCCGATAAAGGGATTTTCGATGGAAATGGCTGGCATTTATACGATATCCTGGAGCAGACCCGATCCGGTGATGGAGATGGTTTCAAGGCTCGTGTCCTGGAAGAAAAAATCCAGAAACTGGCCCTGATGCCGGAAGATTTGCACAAGGTGACGCAGAAGCCCGAGGAAATGAGCTTCCCCGAACTCTATGGGTATATACAAAAGGTGGAAAATGAAGGATATGATGCCACGACGTATCGCGTCGATCTGTTTGCCAAAACGGCTTTTCCCTTTGTATGCATCATTCTCTGCCTTTTGGGAACCGGTATCGCCGTCAGAAGGGGGATGAAGGAAGGCCTTCCCGTGGGCATCGCTTACGGCATCGGCATCGCCTTTCTCTACTGGGTGTTTTACAGTTTTTGCCTTTCCCTGGGATACGGCGGTCTGATCCCGCCATTGGTATCAGCATGGATGACCAATTTCGTCTTTTTATGCTGGGGCGCGTATGTGCTGTTGAAACGCGAATGATGATGTGAATGCCCTATGAATCCTGTGAGGCGCAAGATAGAACTCATCATGGATGAAAATACGGGTTCGAGCGTATTTTCATTTTCAACACTTCTATCTCTGTTTTCATGGGGTTATGAAGGCCTTGTCCGGACTCGAAATTTTCTGTATCAAAGCGGCTTTTTCCAGGTCCGGAAACTGCCTTGCAGGGTAATTTCCATCGGCAATATCTGTGTGGGCGGTACGGGGAAAACCCCCACGACCCTTTACACGGCGGAACTTTTAAAGAACATGGGGTACAAGGTCTGCATCATCAGCCGGGGATATAAAGGCAGGGCTGAAAAAAACGGCGGGATTGTATCAGACGGCGGGACTATCCTTATGGACGTGAATGAAGCCGGGGATGAGCCTTTCATGATGGCGGGGTTGTTGAAAGAAACACCCGTTATCGTTGGAAGGGACCGCTTCGGCGCCGGGATGAAGGCCGTTAGGCGATTTGCCCCTGATGTCGTCCTTCTGGATGACGGTTTTCAGCATCGGAAATTGTTCAGGGATCTGGACATGGTCCTGCTGGATTATCGCAAACCTTTGGGAAACCGGCGCCTCCTGCCCAGAGGGCGGTTAAGGGAGCCTCCGGAGGCCCTGGCGAGAAGCCACGCTCTTGTTTTTACTAGATCCGGAGATGAGGAATCTCGAGAAAGAGAGAAACATTTGTCCGCTATAGGACTTACACGCAATAAGCGGTGTTTTTTTGCCCGCCATGAACCTTTTCTGGAAAGAGTGATGGAAAAGGATGGGAATCCATCGCAGATCGTGGATCCGGACGGGCTTAACCGGCTGCAAGGAAAGCGCGTGTTCGCATTTTCCGGAATTGCCGATAACCGGTCATTTTTGAATACCCTTGATCACTATTGCGGCGGGGTAGGGGGGTATATGGAATTTCCGGACCATCATCCGTATGGGAAGAAGGATTTTTCGGCCATTTCCCGGGCCGCCTTGGCCATGGAAGCTGATTTGATTGTAACAACCCAGAAAGATGCCGTTAAAATTCCAGGGCACATCAAATGGCCCGCCCAATTCGGCGTTATGGGGATAAAAATCAGCCTTGGGGAGGATGAGGATGATTTCAGGGCATTTTTACTGGAGTTTCTGATGAATAAAGAAGAGGATATCCATCATGTTTGAAATCGCGTTGGAAGAACACATGAGCTGTTTCGGCCGGCTCAATGACCTGAAAGCGGCTATCCTTGAAGCTGGAACGGCCCTGGGGGCCGCTCTGAAAAACGGCCGGAAGATCCTGATCTGCGGAAACGGCGGTTCCGCTGCAGACGCACAACATTTCGCCGCTGAAATTGTCGGCCGCTTTGTCATGGAACGCAAAGCCTGGCCGGCCGTGGCGTTAACCACAGACACCTCCATATTAAGCGCCGTCGCCAATGATTACGGGTATGAATCGGTTTTCGAAAGACAGGTGGAAGCCCTTGGAAAAGCGGGTGACATTCTCATCGGCCTTTCCACATCCGGAAACTCCCCGAATGTGATCCATGCTGTTGACAAGGCAAAAGACATCGGCCTTTATACTGTGGCGCTCCTCGGCGGTAATGGGGGCGTTCTGAAACAGTCGGCGGATCAATCCATTATCATACCCGCAGCCAAAACAGCCCGCATTCAGGAAGCCCATATCTTCATTCTTCATCTATGGGCTGAAATCATCGAATATGTCATGACGAAGGGGATGCCGCCGCATGAGGGATTATCCTGATTTTTCCAAAACCGCGATCCTGGTTATTGGAGATGTGATGCTGGACCGTTACTGCTGGGGTGAGGTGGATAGAATTTCTCCTGAGGCCCCGGTGCCCGTGGTCCGCATCCGACAAAAAACCCAGACCCCGGGAGGCGCCGGAAATGTGGCCTTGAACCTCGCGGGATTGGGGTGCCGATGTTTCCTGATCGGCGTATGCGGTAATGACGGTGAAGGAGACGCTTTGATCTCACTGTTTGGGAACACCGGCATTACAGCCGGATTCATCCGGGTTGACGGGCGGTCAACAACGGCCAAAACACGGATCATCGGCCGGGGCCAGCAGCTTTTGCGGATGGATGACGAAGAAACAGGGCCCTTGACCCACGAGGTTTATCGGAAAATTTACGATGCCGTGGATGAGCGCCTCGACCAGGTCCAGGGGGCTATTATTTCGGATTATGGTAAAGGGATATTTCAGCACGATCTGTCACGGCGGATTATTGAAAGATGCCGCTTGAAACAGATTCCCGTTTTTGTCGATCCCAAGGGCGTCGACTGGGACCGTTACAACGGGGCAACCTGCATAACACCCAATACCGCCGAGTTCAAACTCGCAGCGCCCGGAATATCCGATGACGAATTGTCCTATTCCCAGGAGGCGCAGCGGTTGATCCATCAATGCAACCTGTCTTATCTACTGGTTACCAGAGGAGCCCATGGAATGTCACTTTTCGGCAGGGAGCGGCCGGTGCGTCATATCTCTTCCGAAGCAAGGGAAGTTTATGATGTTTCAGGGGCCGGGGATACGGTGATCGCCGTTCTGGCCCTGGGCGTCGCCGCCGGAATTGAAATCGAGGATGCGGCCCGATTGGCCAACCTGGCTGCCGGCGTCGTTGTCGGTAAAGTGGGAACCCGGCCTATTCTGGAAAAAGAACTCAGGCGGGCATTTTTGGGTAATGTCATGGAGGGCATGAGTAAAATTTTAAGCCCGGAGGATGCCGCTGGTTTAATCAAGCAGTGGCGTAATGAGGGAAAAAGCGTTGTTTTCACCAACGGCTGTTTCGATATCCTGCATATCGGCCATATCAAGCTCCTCCACGCCGCAGCCGCCGAAGGGGACAAGCTCGTTGTCGGCCTCAACGCGGATGCTTCCATCAAAAAACTGAAAGGCCCGTTCAGGCCTGTCATGGGGGAAGCAGAGCGATCGGCCATTCTGGCCAGTTTAAAATGCGTGGATATGGTGGTGGTTTTTTCAGAGGAAACACCCATTGAATTGATCCGGAATTTTGAGCCGGACGTGATAGTAAAGGGCGGAGACTATACGCCGGAAACCGTAGTGGGCCATGACATCGTCGAGAAAAAAGGGGGGCGGGTGGTCATTTTTCCGCTTGTGGAAGGTTTCAGCACGACCCGTGTGATCGAACAGATGAAACATCAGAAGCCGGTCTAAAAAATATCATGCAAAAAGGGGTGTTTCTGGACAGGGACGGCATTGTGAATGTCGACAGGGGCTATGTGCATCTGAAGGAAGACTTTGTCTTCTGCGAGGGCATTTTCGATCTCTGCCGCATGCTGGAGGATCACGGTTTTAAAATATTTATGATCACCAATCAGTCCGGCATCGCCAGAGGGTATTTCACCCTGAACGAGTTCAAGGCGTTGAACGACTGGATGCTGGGGATCTTCCTTGAACACGGTATCCATATTTCCAAGGTGTATTATTGCCCTCACCATCCCACAGAGGGAAAGAGCGAATTCAGGATCGATTGCCGGTGTCGGAAACCCGCTCCGGGGATGATCTTGCAGGCCGGAGAGGAATTTAATCTGAATTTGAAGGAATCCATCCTCATCGGGGACGGTGAAAGGGATATCGAGGCCGGGATAAGGGCCGGTGTCGGGCAGGTTTACTGGGTCTCAGACAATGTCTCCACCGGCGTGAATTTTTCGCCCACGGCGATTTTCAAGGATCTTGCCGGGTTGATGGCCCACCTTCGGGGTGTGTTAACATAAAGGATAAGAATTGATGTCGCGATACAGGGAAATCAATCTGGATCTGATCCATACCTACGCCGCTTCAGAACGCAGATCCAAAGTGGAAACGGCCCAGGAAGGAAAACCGCCCTATCCGGGGATGACGGTAAAGGAATTTTTAGACCGCATGCCGGGGATCCTTAAGGCCAATGACCTCAAAGCCATCGCCCGTTCCGTGGTCGAAGCCAAACACCTCGGCAAACCGGTTATCGTCATGCTGGGGGGCCACGTGATCAAAACCGGGTGCAGCCCGATTTTGATCGACCTGGCCGGGAGGGGTCTCGTATCGCATTTTGCTTCCAATGGATCCGCCGCCATTCACGATACGGAACTCGCCCTTTTCGGACGAACTTCCGAGGATGTGGATATTCAGCTGGAAACCGGGGCCTTCGGCATGGCTGCCGACCTTGCGGATTTTATCAACAAAGGCGTTAAAAATGCCATTCCCGAAATGGAAGGGTTTGGGGAGGCCATCGGGAGATGCCTCATCGAACAAGGCGCTCCTTTTGGGAAAAGAACGCTTATCGCCAACTGTTATGAACTGAACATTCCGTATACCATTCATGTGGCCCTGGGGACCGATATCGTTCATCAGCACCCCGGTGCCGACGGATCGGCCATCGGGGAAGCTTCTCTCAGGGATTTCCGCATTCTGGCGGAAACCGTGTCCGGGCTGGGCAACGGCGGTGTGGTCATAAATTTCGGCAGTGCGGTGATTCTGCCCGAGGTATTTCTCAAATGCCTGTCCGTGGCCAGGAATATCGGTCATGATGTCCGCCGGTTCACCACGGCGAATTTTGATATGATTCAACATTACCGCCCCAATGAAAATGTGGTACGGCGACCGGTCCTTCCGGGCGGCAAGGGGTATTCCATAACAGGGCACCATGAAATCATGATCCCTCTGCTGGCGGCCGCCATCGTCGAGCTGATCCGGTGACGGCATGAAGGTTTTTTTCAAAGGCATGAACCAGCATGGGATCAAGGCGGTGTTTGAGGACCGCCCTTTGCCACCTCGAAAGGTATCGGCTGGATAAACGTTTTATTCCGCCCCAAAACCAGCGGGCTTTATCAAAATCGATGATATGGCACAGGCCGGAGGGATCGATTAAAACGTTTCCGGGATGCAGGTCCACATGGAGGATTTTGTTTGAAATCAGGACTCCCACCTGGGACGCCAGATCAGCCATGATGTTTTCGGCCTGCTGGTGTCCGGAAAAATGATAATCGGCCAGGGTTTCATGATCCTCGATTTCACCGGTAAGGAGCCAGCATCGACTGAACCTTCTTCCCTGAAAGACAAATGCCAGTGGCTCAGGCGCCCGGATATTCAGAAGCCTCACCCGCTGCAGCCATTCAAATTCTTTCCGGGAACGTGCTTTACCCCATTTGAGATAGGTTTCTTTGACAAAATGGCCCAAAAGCCCGCCTCTGGCGTAATGCTTCACGGCAGCTCTTGTTCCCGGCGCCAGTTCGACAACAGGGACTTTTCGCCTTCCCCCCAGGGTATTTTCGGAGTTTCCGGCCGGAACCTGTATAATCTCCGTGATATTTTCAATATACGGTTCAAGCCATGATTCGGTATATCCGACCGTATATCGGCCGATTTTTTGGATCCGAAGGTCGTTCATGATTTTTCAAGCAGCCGGGTTCCCGCTTCAATTACCCGCTCCGGTGTAATCCCCTCGATACACGCATACGTTCCCGTGGGACAGCGATTCCCGCCGTGCCTCCCGCAGGGTTTACAGTCAAGATCCGTTTTTTCGAGGAGGATGCTGTTGTTTTTCCAGGGGGTGTACCCCAGGGATGCGGTGGTGGCGCAAAAAATCGCAACCACGGGAATTTTGAAGGCACAGGCGATATGCATGGCCATGCTGTCGTTGCAGATCACCAGACGCGATTGCCGGATTATATGCATGACATCGGCGATGCCGGACTCGCCGGTTAAATTCACGACATCCAGCCCCATGGCGATTTTTTCCGAAAGCGCCCTGTCCTCCGGCCCCCCCACGATGAGAACCGGATGTCCGCGGAGGATGAAATGCCTGGCCGTTTCCCGAAATCCCTCCCACGCCCACCGCTTCGTAGCCCAGACACTTCCCGGAACCAGAACAACCGGGGATATGACAGAACCGAGCGCTTTCCGGATGTTTTCACCCACATCCTGTTTTTCCGGTGGGAAAAGGCGCAGTTCAGGGTTCTGAAATTTCAGGGGAAGCTCTTTTTCGATTAAAGACAGGTTTCGCAATACGTCATGGCTGGCCGGGTTCCGGGGCCTTGTTTCCGAATAAAGGCAGTTCAGTTTTGCATCCCTGAACCCGATGCGGACCGGTATCTTTGCCAGTTTCATCAGGATGGCGGTGCGGTAGGAGCGGTGAAGCACATAGGCCATGTCGAAATTCATCGAACGCAATTGTTGGGCCATCCGCATGATGCCTGGAATGCCGGCATGGGAGTTTCGTTTATCAAACGGGATAATGCCGGTAAGAAGCGGGTCGTACCGGACCAGGGACGCTGATTGCGGGGTCGTCATCATAAAAAGAACGGCGCCTGGGTGGGCCTGGTGAATGGCGGAAATGACCGGTGTCGAAAGGATGGTGTCTCCCAGAAAACTGGTTTGGACAAGCAGTATTTTCATTGCCGGATGTATTTTCCAATACCGAAACGTATTTTTTCCATCACTTCTTCCGGAGAGATGGCGAGCATTCGGCCTTTTCGGAGTTTGCGCGTGATAGCGGTATTTTCTTCCCCGGGATTGCTGTATTTGTCGATCAACAGATCCTGAAATTTTTGGTATGGACCGCATCTTCTGGGATCGGATGGCCCGTAAAGGCCGACGGTGGGCACATCCAGGGCGACGGCCGCATGAAGGGGACCCGTATCCGGGGAAACCACCATTGAGGATCCTGCCAGCTGAAGCATTGTCTTGCGGACGGGTTTTTCCAGGGCCACAACAGGCGAACCGGAACATTTTGCCACAATCTGCTTTGCAATTTCATTTTCCCGCCTGCTGGGTCCCCCCACGATCATGGGCTGGAACCCCAGTTTAAAGTCCACATAATCCATGACGGCGGCGTATCCATCGGCATGCCAGTCTTTTTCAGGGTCAGAGGTTGCCGCGACAAACGAAATGACCGGGCGATCGATCCGGGAAAAAAAATCCCGCTGCCAGGCTAATTCCTCGTGGGTGAAAACAAATTTCCACTCTTTCCGGTAGCCTGAGATGCCCAGAAAATCCAGAAATTCAAAAAACTGGTCCTGAACATGACCGGGTTTTCCGGGGGGTATATGCCGGTTGGTGAATGCCCATGACAGTTCCCTCGAGCGGTTGAAGTCAAATCCCAGCTTAATGTCAGCCCGAACCAGGGCCGCAATGAAGCTTGACCGAAAACTCACCTGGGGAATGATCGCCAGGTCAAACCGTTTCTCCTGGAGCTGCCGAAAGAGGTTTCCCCAGAATCTGAGGCCGCCTTTCTTCTCAACGATGATAAACTGATCAATGGCGGGCTGGTATTTGACCAGCTCATGGGGCAGAGGCTGGATGATCCAGGTGAGATGGGCGTCCGGATACCCCTGCCGTAATCCATTGGCCAGGGCCAGCGCATGAACGGCGTCCCCCAGCGCGGACAGGCGGATCAGACAGATTCTTTTAGCCGGTATTTTGGGCATTCAGGATTGGCCGAACACTTGTTTCAGAAGATTCGTCGTTCGGGCAACGGGGTCGGTTCTGATCTTTTTTTCTTCTTCAGCCATCATCAGGAAAAAACCGTCAATGCCCTTTTCCGCAACATACCGGTCCAGGTCAATGATCTGGGTTTCCGGGAAGGGAATCAGTGCGGCATAATTTTCGATCATTTTTTTATATTTTTTGGCGGCTTTGACCTGGTTCAGGGTTTCGGAAACCATGGGCTTAAAGGTTTCATACAATCGATGAGACGCTTTTTTTCTGAAATATTCCGTTGCGGCGAAGTCTCCGCCGTTTAAGATTTTCCTGGCGTCGTCGAATGCCATTTCCTTGATGCTGCTGATGAATATGGGTGTTGCCATGGGAGCCGCCATCTCAACCGCCCGGTTCATACTTCGTTCAAATTCATCAACGGTTTTATAAAACCCGATTTTCCGTAAATCTTCAGCAATGGTCCGCACTTTTTCAGGAACTCTTATTTTAACCGCGGGATTATCAAAATATCCATTCTCCACGGAAAGGCTGTCGACGGCCTTTTGCGTTGAAATCGTCAGGGCTTCCCTTAACCCGGAGGTAATGACGCCGTCGCTTAACCCTTTGTCAAAGGCATATCCCTCCACGACTTCTCCATTGTGGCTGTCGAAAAAAACAGCTTCGAGTTGTGGGGATATCAGGAGTATGAATAAAAATATCAATGGTATTATTTTTTTCATCACGCCCTCCTCTCCGCTTGGTCCTCATCCGGATTTAAACCATGGATACAGGCCTTCATCAAAAATATCATCTTTCTGCATAGCACACTCGGAGAGTATTTTTCAATGCCATAAAGATCAATGCGTTAAAAATATAGTTGATGCCGTTTGCTGAAATCTCGCTGAACGTGAGAAATAGATTTACATTTACAGGCGCTTTTTATAAAAATGCGACAATAATCGGCCGGAGATTAATTGAAACACCTGGAAAGAAAAACAGGCGGCAACCATGTTAATTGAAGTTTCCATCGGCGAAATAGTTGATAAAATCACCATTTTATCCATTAAACTGCGAAAAATTAAGAATCTGGAGAAACTCGGCAACATCCGCAGGGAATACGGCATGTTGAAATCCTCGCTGGACCGGGCGGGAATCGTTGTTGATCCAAAATATTACCGGGAACTTGAAACAGTTAATCTGAAACTGTGGGATATTGAGGATAAAATCCGGCGAAAAGAAGCCGAAAAAGAATTCGACGCGGAATTTATCCAGCTCGCACGCAGTGTTTATATCAACAACGACGAGCGGGCGGCAATAAAGCGGAAATTGAACCTCTCCCATGGTTCGGAACTGGTCGAGGAAAAAGAATATGCGGATTATTCCTGAAGTGAACGGGCCTGTAAAATGAATGTGCTTGTTATCGAACTCAATAAATACCACACGGAAATTTTTCCCATATACGAGAATCTGCTTCCCTTTTTGTTTAAGCCCGATGTTTTACGGTTCCATTATTATTGTCTTCCGGGCGTGCAGAAGGAACTGGCGGAAGTGTATGAACATGTTGAATGCGTTATCAGTCGGCCGGGCTATTTCCTGATCCAGAACCTGGGGTTGCGAATTCCGGTATTCAGGAGAAAAATCCAGAAACTCATTCATAGCCTCGATGCGGATGCGGTGGTATTGAACTCCATTGAACCGCACAGAAATCAAAAAATATTTAAAGGCCTTACTGCTGAAAGGAAAATTGCGGTTATACATAACCCCAGGAAGTTTGCATTACAGAAAGAAAAGAATGAACATTATTTTGTCTTGAGTGAAACCGTTTTTGAAGCATTCAGAGAAAGACTGCCGCTGGACGGGTTTTTGCTTCCTTTTTTCAAACCCTATCCGACCCGTGGGAAAGTGAAAATGTCCTCCCCGGTCATTATCGGTATTCAGGGATGGGTAAATTTCAAGCGCAGGGATTACGGGTTCCTGATCGAGGTCTGCAGGAAGCTTAAGGAATTGAAAACAGAAGGCGTCTTAATCAACATTATCGGCGCCAACAACCATAAGGACGGCAAAAAACTTCGGGATTTGATCCGGGAACATGACCTGGAAAGCTATTTCCGGCTTCATGAATCACTGGACGACAGGTCCTTCTACAATGAGATAGAGGGTTGTGATCTGCTCATGCCGCTTCTGGGCCCGGATCAGAAACGGTATTTCAGTGATAAAACGACGGCAACGCTTTCACATGCCGCGGCTTATGGCAAACCCATGGTGATTTCCCGTGAAAACGCGAAAGCCTGGTCTCTGAACGAAGACGCCCACTATATTTACGATGATATTCAGTCCTGTGTCGACCTTTTGAAAGATCTGAAGGACCTTTCGGGGAAAACAGAGCGGTTCATCGCCTGGAGGGATGAAAAGATCCGTAAAAACAGGGAAAAGCTCTCAAGGATCGGTATTCAGGACGGAAAATGATTTGATAAGGAGAGCGCCTTCATGGGGTATATCCATGCCGTTTCAGCAGAGGGCCGATGTGTTTTTCGACTTCAGCAACCTCACCGGCATCATGTTCCTTATATTGGGCGACTTTTTTGGGATTTATCTTATGGGCAAGGTAGTGTTCGCACTCCGGTGTCATGGGGATGTTTAAGAACCGGCAGATCTTTTGCGTTTCTGAAAATGGATTCAGGCACATGGACTCAAATTTGATTTCCAGCAGATGACCGGGAGGAAGGGTTGATTTCAGGCGATCAAACAGGTCAACCTGATAGGCCCATGATAAAGCGGCCTGAACATGATGAGGAAGGTTCAGTGCATTCAGGTGCTTTAATATTTTTTTCCCCAGGGTGCGCTTGGGGTCGTCGGTTAAATGACGTTTAAATGCGATGTCGCGCCCGTCTCTGACAATATGGATAAATCTGGCCCGGGGCAAAACCTTGAAGAGCATCGGCGTAATCAGGCAGGTTTCCGGGAATTTCCATCCCCAAAGTCCCTGGGGAGATCCAAGTTTTTGATAATATTTCCAGATGGCTTGGCGCAACCGTTCCAGTTCCCGATTCGTCGGGTCTTCAGGGGTTTGGTAATGGAAACAGTTGATTGCGATTTTTTTGATTTCACTGGTAAATTTAAGATCCTCAGCATCCCCGGACAGTTTCGATGCGGATATGCCGAGTCTGATCCCTAAAGTTTGACATGCCCATGCAAATACCCGGGTGCCGGAATGCCCTCTTCCCATCAGGATAACAGGGCTCAATCCATCGAGTCTTTCTCTTTGCTCAGGAGTTAAATTTCTGCGAAAAAACATAAAGGCCACTCCGAATGAATGCGTTCGGCAATCTCCCTAACACAGGTGAGAGTCAAAAACAAATCTTAATCGATATGACCCGCTGATGATGTCGCAAGGATATAATATGTAATGATATGATATGGTTAAATTAAAACCGAAAAACGGCCGACGAGGGCCGTTGACTCCCGTCCGTATGCGCCTTGCATTCTCAAATGAGTTATATTATAGCGATTTCCTGAAAGAGGGTCCGGCCATCGGAAAGTTGATCATCCGCGCACCGAACGGTCAAAAATTTCGAGCCGTTGAAAAAGCGGGTCCGGGGTAAGAGGATGAAGATAAAATTAAAGGACAGGAAAATATTGTTCAAAGGGGGCAACCGTATATGCTATCTTCACCCGGACGATGACAATAAAATTTTAAAGGTATTGAGTCCGGAGAAACTACCTGAAGCCAAACGTAAAACAGCGCCGCTGTATAAAAAATTCCGGACTCTGAATTCATTTGATGATAATTTGAAAGAATTGAAGGCGTTTAAAAATCTGGCACAGAGGGGTGAGGGTGTCTGGCGGCATTTTCCAAAATGTTTCGGCATGATGGAAACGGATCTGGGGGATGCCATATGTCTGGAATTGATCAGGTCGGGCGATGGTTCCTTGGCGCCGACGGTTAATGAATATATTCGAATCCATGGCTTGACAGGGGACCTCATGAAGGCGATGGAGGACTTTTTTTCGTTTCTGCGGAACAACCACATCATCACCCGGGACCTGCACGGCAGGAATCTGATCCTTAAAAAAAACGGTGGTTTTCGCATTTACATGATCGACGGAATCGGCAATTCCGATTTTATCCCCATCGCGAATCTCAGCAAGACCTGGGCGAAACATAAAATCAACCGAAATGTCGATAAATTAAAGAACAGGCTCCAATGGCCGGAATCGCAGAAAGATCCCATCCGGGTTGAAAGATAGGCCATGTCCAAAAAAAACATCTGTTTTTTCAACAGCAGCATCGCCTGGGGCGGAGGGGAAAAATGGCATTATGACATGGCCCTTCGGCTCGATCCGGATAAATTTAAACCCTTTGTCATTTCAGGAAAGAACAGTGAGCTTTCCTCCCGGTTAAAAGCAACCGGCATTCCTTTTGATACGGTGAAGGTTTCCAACCTCAGTTTTCTGAACCCGTTCAAAATGTATCGCATTTATACCCTGCTGAAACGTGAACGGATCCATACCATTATCCTGAACCTTTCCGAAGATGTTAAGGCAGCCGGACCGGCCGCCAAGCTTGCCGGCGTCAAAAACATCATCTACCGGAGGGGAAGCGCCATCCCCATCAAAAATAGTTTATTGAACCGCCTGCTGTTTAAATGGATTCTGACAGGCATCATTGCCAATTCCCAACAGACCCGGCATACGATCCTTCAAAACAATCCCCAGCTTTTCCCAGAGGATAAGATCCGGGTGATCTATAACGGTATATCGATTGAAAATCCTTGCCTGTTGAAGGCACCTCCGCTTTATGAAAGGCACCCGGGTGAAATTGTTCTTGGAAATGCAGGGCGGCTGGTGGCGCAAAAAGGGCAGAAATATCTCATTGAAATCGCCCGAAGGCTCAAGCAAAGACACCTGAAATTTAAATTGCTCATAGCCGGTGATGGCAAATGCCTCGACGAGTTGAAACAACTCGTTCTGATGCACGATGTAGTCAATGAAGTCCTGTTTTTGGGGTTTGTCCAGGATATCCACCGTTTCATGGAGACGATCGATATCTTTCTGTTGCCCTCGTTATGGGAGGGGTTCGGCTATGTCATCGTCGAGGCCATGGCTGCCGAAAGGCCGGTCATCGCGTTTGACGTCAGCAGCAATCCGGAAATCATTCAAAACGGGCAAACCGGCTTTTTGATTAAGGAAATGGATATTGATGCATTTGTGGAAAAAATTGAATTGTTGTCCCAAAATAAATCGTTAAGGGAAAAAATGGGGTTCGAGGGAAAAACAAGTGCGGAGAACTTTTTTGATATTGAAATCACCACTCGAAGTTTTTGCGAATATATCGACTCTCTTGAATGATTGTCCACCGCATTACTCGTTTTTTTGTCTGGATTTCGGGGGTAACCATATATATCGAAGAGACGACAAAGAAGAAAGGAATGCTCTTGAAACACTCAATAAAAAAAATAATGCGCAGGCTGACTGGAAAGATCGGTATAGAGGTTATCCCTAAATCAAAACTTAAGGATCTACAGCTAGTTAGAAGAATGCAAAGAATAATCACTAAATATCAAATTGATTGCATTATTGATGTTGGTGCAAACATTGGACAATATCGTAATTTTCTACGATCCGATGTGGAATATCGAGATTTAATAATTTCTTTTGAGCCAGACCCTAGTAATGTTCTTTCTCTTAAGGATGCTTGTAAATTCGATAAGAAATGGATAATCCAGGACTATGCTTTGGGGAAAAAGAACTCCGGTCTATGCCTTAATATAATGAAAAACAGTGTATTCAACTCCTTTTTGGAGCCGGATAATTCTTTCACGAAACAATATGAAGAAGATAATTCGATTATAGATAAAATTCATGTTTGTGTAAAAAGGCTTGATGAAGTTCTTCCAGAGCTGAGTGAACATTATTCTTTTAGAAATGTATTTCTTAAACTCGACACACAAGGGTTTGATTTGGATATTTTCGAAGGATGTTTAGGATGTATCGATATGATTTATGGGGTGCAAACAGAAGCCTCTGTTACACCAATCTATAAAAATATGCCGTTGTTAAGTGACTCATTGAAATTGTTTAAGTCAAGAGGTTTTGATGTAAGCGGTTTATATCCGATAGACGACAGATTCCCTCATGCGCACGAGTTTAACTGTATCTATTTGCCTTGTTCTTCGGCAATCCAGAGTTAACGGATGCAATAATCTACACAGAAAAAACATCGCTCCATTCTAATCGGCATGTTAGGCAAGGGAACAGTCGCCAGCTTTATAAATTTGTTCGGCGCGAATTTCCGAAAGAGGGTAAGCAATGAAAATTGTAGCCGTAATGACCATGCGGAACGAAGCGGATATAATTGAATCCTGGATTAGATACTATTACAGGGTAGCGGACCACATCCTAATTACGGATAATTTAAGCATGGACGGTTCAGACGATCTTGTACTAAAGCTTGCAGATGAAGGGTTGCCCATATCGCTAATAAGAGACAACCGGCCAGGGCATTTGCAGCAGGAACGTATGGAAATAATGATGAACCACGCCTTTTATGATTTAGAGGCTGACTGGGTCCTGTTACTGGATGCTGATGAATTTTTAATCCCCCCCATGGGAGAAACACTTCGCGATATTTTTATCGAATTGAATCAAAATCAAACACTTAAAGTTCCTTGGGTTACTTATGTACCCACTATAAATGATCCTGGCGAGCCTAATGTATTAAAACGTGTTTCACATCGACTGCAAAAAGAAGTAAAACAAATCTACAAGGTTATGGTTCCGGTAAAAATTGGAAAGAACAAAAATGTTCTGATTACAATGGGAAATCACGACATTCGCATAGGTAAAAAGAGGGTGAAATGCCAGGAACCTCCCTCCGGGATGGTTTTGGCGCACTTCCCGGTACGTTCCAGAGTACAGATATCAACCAAAATATTGGTTGGATGGCTCTCGACGCTATCCAGTTCCCGACATACTGGAGGCAAGAGTTACCATTGGAAAAATCTATTCGATAGAATTATCGAAAACAAAGAGGAAGCTTTTTTGGATCTCGAAAGAGCCGCAGTTAATTATTTGGGTGAACCCATAAAATCCGACGAAGGACAACATGTTGTTAGAGATCCAATAGAAGACAGTCTATCCGATTTTACTATTAAATATGTTCCGGCTTCAACTTCCGACCCATTTAAGGTGTTTGCAGCAACAGCCGAGCAAATTGCAACGAATTACGGTAATCTAAGTCGACAAGTTGAATTAATCAGATCAGGTTCTAAAATGGGGTGGAGGAATTTTTTCACTAGAGTAGGCAATTTTTTTTTCAGCAAGAATAGTAATAAGGATAGATCGTGAGAGCAGAGCGAAACACGATCTTATCCTGTGGCAGGACGAGCCCGGCGAGATTGGGGCGATGTCCTTAATATGAGCAAATATCTTTATTCCGATTGGGAGGGGGCAGCAGCCCGGACTGGAAGAAAGCCTTTTTAAGGGAGAGCGATTTCTTATATCTTCCAGACATGAGACAACAGCAGTCCTCAGAAATTGATGGGTGCTCATGCTGCTATCACCTGTCTGGGTTTGAAAATTTACATAGATTAAGGTCTTGCAGAACATAGTCGCAAATGGTAGGCGTGTTATCAATTATGCGGCAGATACCTTCAAGCTCCGCCTGTTGAGAACCGGCTGTTTCAAGTTCGTTAAGCGGTATTTGCCTTTGGCTTTTTCGTGCATTTTGTGTGGGGACAATTTCATGCTTTTGTAAATATTTTAGTATGTTGGCTAAATTTCCGATACTACCTTCAGCAGAAAAAAAGCTACCCCAAATGTGCGTTTTCTATTTGATCCGGGCAGATACAACCCCGGATGGACACTGAAGAAGAGATCATGGAAAAATTAACCGCCATCATTCCGACCAAAAACGAAGAGCATAATATAGAAGCTGTTCTGCAATCTGTTGCATTCGCCGATGAAATCATGGTGGTGGATTCCTTCAGCACGGATAAAACAGTCGAGCTTGCCGGAAAATATACGGATTTTATTCTTCAGAGGGAATATCAATACTCAGCCTCACAGAAGAACTGGGCCATTCCCCAGGCATCGAATCCGTGGATTTTGCTGGTGGATGCCGATGAACGGATAACCCCTGAATTGGCATTGGAAATCAGGCGCGTTCTGGAAAGCGGCACGGATAAATCCGCCTTCTGGATTTACCGCCGGAATTATTTCATGGGAAAGCCGGTAAAATTCAGCGGATGGCAGAACGATTGCGTTATCAGGCTGTTTAAAAGGGATGCGTGCCGGTACGAAGACAAACACGTCCATGCGGAAATTAAAACCCAGGGGAAGATCGGGAAATTAAAAAACCGGATGGAACACCATACCTATAAGGACCTTAAAACCTACCTGGCGAAAATAGATCAGTATACCACCTGGAGCGCGTATGACAGGATTCATAAAATCAAAAAAGTGACCTTGTTCCATCTGGCGGTAAAACCCCTGTATCGTTTTTTCAACCACTACATCCTTCGTATGGGCGTACTGGACGGTAAAACCGGTTTTGTGATCTCCGTATTTTCAGGATATTCGGTTTTCCTGAGATTTTTGAAACTGATGCAGCTCAAAAACAACGAAAAGGTTTGATTTTGCAGGAAAAGGATAAATCGCACCCGGTTAGCCCGCTTTTAAGACCAGGGGACATCAAGTTCGGGCACATGATCGGCGGGCTGATTCATGCACTGGATCCCCGGTATAAACGCATCGTACACCGAAATCTTGATTTTGCCTTTCCGGACATGCCGCGTCATGACCTCACCAGTCTCTGCCGGAACATCTACGGGCAGTTCGGCCTTACCCTGGTGGAACTGATAAAGCTGGCCTTTCTAACCCGGGAGGACCTTCTCGGTGTGGTCAGGGTCATCGGCCAGGATAACCTGGAAAAAGCCGTAAAGCCGGGGAAGGGGTTTATTTTTTTTTCCGCTCATATCGGAAACTGGGAAATTGCCCATCTTTTTACGTCGGCTTACATTGATATGGAACTGGTGCTGGTGGCGAAGCCCTTGAAATTCAACAGCCTCGATCATTTCATCAACCGTCTGCGATCCAAGTTCGGAAACCGGATATTATATAAAAAAGGGGCATTGCACCACATGGCCCGGGCTTTGAGGGATAAAAAAGGCGTCGGCCTTTTAATCGACCAGGAAACCAGGCCCTCCGAAGCTGTTGAAGTGATGTTTTTCGATAAAAAGGTCAATGCCACTCCTTCTGCAGCGCTTCTGGCAAGACGATACGATTGCCCGGTGTTACCGGTTTTCTGCGTGCGGGAGGAAAAAACCGGGCAACTTTTGTTGGTGGTACGGCCTCCCCTGCCGATGGTCAAAACCCGGGATGCCAAGTCGGATATCCGGATCAATACCCAGAAGATGACCGATGAGGTTGAAAAAATTGTCAGGGCTTATCCCTGTCAATGGTTCTGGTTTCACAAAAGGTGGAAACGCCATTATCCCCATTTATATCCGGAGGACCTCGCCCGCAATCAGCGAAGGGAAAAGAAAAAACGAGCGATGTTGAGATCCGGACCTTCTTAGGCATTCAATTGCGTTGCGTTATGCATGGCGGCTGTAGTCAATAGCCGATGGATAAGGAGATGTCATGAAAGGAAAAACCATTTCATTGATGCAGGCCGGAGACTTCAAAGGCCTGGTAAAACATATTTATCGTAAGCGCATCGTCAACGGTCTGGGGTTGAGTCTGAATGCGTTGATTGCCCCGCCGGTGGCGCGCTTGCTGACGCCGGCGACTCGCTCCATTCGAATTAATGGTTTGTTTGAGGAACTCCCGCCATCCGATATCACGGATCATCTTCCGACATTGTTTTGCGAAATCCTGAAAGCACGGCCTGCCCTGGTTGTCGAACTGGGGACCCGTGGGGGAGACAGCACCAAGGCCATTTTAGGGGCCGCGCACATTGCCGGATCACATATGCTCAGTGTGGACATAGATGATTGCAGTAAAGTCGTGTACGAGTCAAAATACCGAAGCATCTGGCGTTTCGTTCAGGCGGATGATGTGGTTTTCGCCGGCGAATTCAAAGACTGGTGCGAAAAAAACCGTCTTCCTTCATCCATTGACGTTCTGTTCATCGATACCAGTCATGAATACGACCATACACGGCGCGAGATCGAAGCCTGGTTTCCCTTGTTGTCGGAAAAAGGAAAAGCCATTTTTCATGACACCAACATGGGGCCCTATTTCAAACGCAAGGACGGCACCATCGTCAAAGGGAAAGACAATAACCGGGGCGTCATCCGGGCCATCGAGGAAAAGATCGGCCGGTCTTATGATGAAACGGTACCCTTCATTGACTGCCTTGAAGGATGGTTGATCGAGCACTCGGCCCACAGCAATGGCCTGACTATATTGTCCCGAGTGAACCCCACCCGAGTAAACCCCAATGGATAAACAGTTCCCGTCCGTTTCCGTGATCGTGCCTGTTTATAATACGGGAGAGCTTTTACGGGCCTGCCTTGATTCGATATCACGGCAGACGCTCAAGGACCTGGAAATCATTCTGGTAGATGATGGGTCGGATGATCCTTTGACCCTTGAAATCCTCGAGGGCTCTCTTTCCGGGGATTCCCGGATCCGGCTGATCCGGAAAACAAACGGCGGGCAGAGTTCGGCGAGAAATGCCGGCCTCGAGGATGCCCGGGGATTGTACGTGGCCTTTGTGGATCATGACGATGTTTTAAATGGATTTATGTATGAGACCCTTTTTAAGGCGGCGGAAATAGAGAACGCCGATGTGGCGGAATGCCGATATGAGACCCTCGGCGAAAGCCGATTGGGAAAATTAGACCTGAGCCGACGCCCCGGGATTAAGTTTCAAAGGGTCAACATCGAAGTGGACAAAGACTATCTGGTCGATCAGGTTCAGGTCTGGAGAAAAATCTACCGTGCCGATTTTCTCAGGAGCAATGACATCCGCTTTGATGATCTGCTCTGGGAGGAGGATGTTTTGTTCTCATTCAAGGCCATGATTTGCGCCCGGTCAATTTTGTTTGTCGATGCACCTTTGTATTTTCATGTCAAGCATCGAGAAAATGCCACGCGTAAATTAGACCGAAAGATTTTTGACGCCTTCAAAGCCCATGATCTCCTCAGGCGTTTCATGGAAGAGAAAAAATGTCTGGAAAAGTTCGAAAAACAGTATATGGGACGTGTTCTCAAGGATATTCTGGTAAACCTGAAGACGGTCCATGAGCAATGGGAAAAGGAATTTTTCATGGAAGCCCATCTGCGGATCAGGGATATTCCTTTAACCCGCTACCAAGGTTACTACAGCGGCAGCAAGAAAAAACTTCTGGAGTTTGTCCAAAAGGGGGATTTCGAGGGATACAGAAGATACCGGACCTTCAGGGAAAAACGAAAATCCCTGCTGGGGAATCTATTTCAAATCCGATGGAAACAGAATGAAAAAACCCTTGTGCTGATGGGCTTTAAGTGGTCCAAATAAGGGAAAAATAAAGTCCTATGGACCACCCGTAAATTTTTTCACTTCGCAAAGTATTTTTTTGATGTCAGGTCCCCGTATCAAGGGTAAAAATCGATCAATCGTAGTTTCGTCCCAATCCCACCAACAAAGGTATTATAGTTGCGTTATGACCTGGTCATCAAAACAGTTACGACCCGGCCCGGATTCCCCCCGACAATATCAAAAAGCCCTAATGATTGCCGTTCAACCATCGCCGGTAGCGCCACAAAGCGGCCAGTGCCCTGGTCGCGGTCTCAGGTGAAGCAAATACGGGAACCCGGGGTTCACAGGATTGTTTAAACAGGTTCGCCAGTTTCTCGTGACTGACCACCGAGATGACAAAGGGTTTGGGCCATAATTGATCCTTTATGGGTTTTTTTGAGCCGAAAAAGAATTCATCGACTGTGGTTGACATTTCCATCCTTTGGTAGGCGGCATAGGGAATGGCAATGACGGCAAGTATCATATGGATGTCCCGGTCTTCCATCATGGCCTGAAAAGCTGCCGGGAATTGTCCGGACGGTCCTACGTCCAGGGGATTTTTCACATTTATCCACCCCGGCGCACCGTTTTTCACATTGTTGATTATCCGTTCGGACAATTCAGGGATGACAAGCCCGTGATCAATGGCGGAATCCGTGGCCAGGGCGCCCATACTGCCGCTTCCGGTGATAATTCCCAGGTGGTTTCCCCGGGGCGGGGGCTGGGTATCAAACACCCGGGCCAGAACGGTTAAATCATCCAGCGTTTTGGCCCTTACAGTGCCGGTTTGGGCAAACATGCCCTCATAAAGTTCATCCTCGCCGGATAAGGACCCGGTATGAGAGGCGGTGGCCGTCTTCCCCTGTTCGGTCCGGCCGCTTTTCAGGACAATGACCGGTTTGTCCTGCGAAATTTTCGTCAGGGTTTTTCTTAATCGCCTGCCATCCGCAGACCCTTCGATGTACATGACGATGGTGCGGGTTTCAGGGTCCTGGTGGAAGAAATTCAAGGCATCGATTTCATTGACGACCACCCGGTTTCCCAGTGTGACGGCTTTTGACACGGCGATCCCGTATTCGTTGAACCGCTCCAGAAGATTATGACCGAAAACACCGCTCTGGGCCAGGACAGCCAGAGTACCGGGCGTAAAGGCTTCGGGCATCAATTCGGTGGTGGCAAAACGATTTTTCGTGTTCACCACCCCGACACAATTGGGGCCGATGATTTTAAGACCATACTGATTTGCGATGGCTGATGATTCATCCTGAAGGGCCGCACCCTCCGGTCCGGTTTCGGCAAACCCGGCACTCATGAGGATCACCTGCCGGATGCCGGCCTCGCCGATATCGGTCAGAACGCCCGGAACCGCGGGCGCCGGAACGATGACGACGGCCAGGTCGACTTTTCCGGGAATTTCCGTCAGTGTTTTATACACCGGCATTCCGTGCAATCTACCGCCTTTGGGATTGACGAGATAGGTGCGGTCTCCCCACCCGTTTTCCTTTAAATTGGAGGGCAGCATGTAACCGAACCCGGGTGTGCTTCGGGCTCCGATGACGGCGATTCCCACGGGTGCGAAAAAGGGTTTCAAGGTGTTGTCTGAATTCAATTCATCTCCTTCGGCGATGGTGTTGAGAAAAAACGGTTTATTCCCTGTGCCCGCAGTCTTTCTGCGGGCAGATCAGAAACACGCCGTCTTTTTTGCTCATTTTTTCAACCAAAAATTTGGATCCGCAGACGGGGCATGCCTTGGCGACGGGTTTGTCCCATATGGCAAAAGTGCAATCCGGATAACGGTTGCAACCGTAAAAGATCTTTCCCCGCTTGGATTGCTTTTCCACAATTTCACCGGAGCATCCATTTTCAGGACAGGGGACTCCCAGATTTTTTCCCTGCCCGTTGGCGTTCACGGACTTGGTGTTCCTGCATTCCGGGTATCTGCTGCAGGCCAGAAAATCACCGAATTTCCCATGACGGGTCATCATGGGACTCTTGCATTTCTCGCAGATTTTATCGGTCATTTCTCCACTGGCCGATTCCACAGGCTGCACCTCGCCTTTATCATTCCGGATGTAGTCCCGGGTAAAGGTGCAATCCGGATACCCGCTGCAGGCCAGAAACGGGCCGTTCTTGCCGACCTTGATATAAAGGGTCTTCCCGCATTGAGGGCACGAAAGGCCCGTTAAAAGGCCTACGCCCTTGACGCTCAACATGCCCGATAGGGCTTTGTCCAGCTCTTTTTTAAAGGGGTCGTAAAAACGGGAGAGGATTTCCAGGGAATTGACTTTGTCGGTTTCGATTCCGTCCAGATCTTCTTCCATCCTGGCGGTAAAATCCACATTGATCAGGTCGGGAAAATTCTCCACCAGAAGGTCATTGACGATGAACCCCAATTCGCTGGGCCTGAAATATCCTTTGATCATCTCCACATATCCCTTGTCCCGGATGGTGGAGAGGATCGCGGCATAGGTGCTGGGCCTGCCGATGCCGTTTTCTTCGAGTTCCTTGACCAGGGAGGCTTCGGAAAAACGGGGAGGGGGCATGGTAAAGTGCTGTCTGGGTTCCAGTTTGTTCAGGGTTAAGACCTTGCCTTCCACGAGTTCCGGAAGCTTGTGAGAACTTTGCGCGTCCTGGTTTTCCATTTCATCATCGGCGGTTTTATACAGGGCCAGAAAACCGGGGAACCTGATGGTGGATCCGCTGGCATTAAACGTGAACGCCCCGGCTCTGATCGAGACGGAACTCTGGTCGATCAGTGCCTGCTGCATCTGGGACGCCACAAATCTTTCCCATATGAGACGGTAAAGGGACAACTGATCCTTTGAGAGATGAACGGCGATTTTATTCGGTTCGTTTAGGACCGAAGTCGGCCGGATGGCTTCGTGGGCGTCCTGGGCTTTGTTTTTGTTTTGAAAAAACCGGGGTTTTTCGATGGCGTAGGCTTCTCCGAAATGGTTTCGGACAAATTCAATGGCTTCCGTGGCGGCTTCAACGGCAATACGGGTGGAGTCGGTTCTCATGTAAGTGATCAACCCCACGGGTTCACCGGGTCCGAGTTCAATTCCCTCATAAAGCTGCTGGGCGACCGCCATGGTTTTTTTTGCCGTAAACCGGAGTTTTCGGATGGCTTCCTGCTGGAGTTTGCTGGTAATGAAAGGGGGCTGTGGATTCCTTCTGATGGTTTTTTTCAGAATGCCCTCTATCACAAAAGATTGTCCGGAGAGTTCGGAAAGAACGGCGTCTGATGCGGCCTGATCCGGAATCTTGATTTTCCGGTCGTTTTTTTTAACCAGTTTCGCCTGGAATTCCGGAGGGGTGTCGCTTTGCAGAAAAGCCGTCAGGGACCAGTATTCTTCGGGGTTGAAGCGGTAAATCTCCCGTTCCCGGTCGCAGATGATGCGCAGGGATACGGATTGCACCCGGCCGGCGCTTAATCCCCCCTTGACCTTTCTCCACAACAGGGGTGAGATCTGGTACCCCACCAGGCGGTCCAGAATTCGGCGTGCCTGTTGGGCTTCGTATTTGTTCCGGTCCAGATCTCTGGGAGAGAGAATGGCTTCCAGGATGGCTTTTTTCGTTAATTCATGGAATAAAACCCTGCGGAATATTCTTCCTTTTTTTTTCAGAACCTCCGCCGTATGAAACGCGATGGCTTCGCCTTCACGGTCGGGGTCGGGGGCCAGGTAAATTTCGTCAACACCCTGTGCCGCTTTTTTAAGCGATGCAACGACCTTCTGTTTTCCGGCGATGGTGATGTATTCGGGTTGAAAACCGTGTTCGATGTCGATTCCCAGTTGCTTGAGCGGCAGGTCCCTGATATGACCCACCGTGGCGACCACATTAAAATCATTTCCGATGTATTTTTTAAGGGTTTTCACTTTGGTGGGCGATTCCACCACAACCAAGGGTTTTGCCACTGATATGCCTCCGGGATTCCTTTACGGAAAATTCAATTTTTAAATATTTTCATCGCCTGCCAGGCAAAAGTATTTTCCGGGTGTCTGCCGGATGACTCCGGACAATTCCAACTGAAGCAGAATACTCGACAGCTTCCCCGGGGAAAGGGCCGTTTTTCGAATGATGTCGTCGATATGCAGGGGGTATGGCCCCATGGCCCTGATCACCATGTGCTCTTCATCTGAAAATTTATGTTTAATTTCTGATTTTTTGGGTTTGCCGGGGACAGGATCATTCCGGAAAAGATAAGAAAATTCATCTAAAATATCGTCGATACTCTGAACCAGCTTGGCGCCTTGTTTGATCAACGCATGAGTCCCCTCACTTTTTCCGGAATCGATGCTTCCCGGAACGGCGAAAACCTCCCGGTTCTGTTCCGCCGACAATCGGGCCGTGATCAGGGAGCCGCTTTTTTTGGCGGCCTCCACTACCACGGTTCCCAGAGACATGCCGCTGATAATCCGGTTTCTTAAGGGGAAATGATGAGGCTCGGGATCGGTTTCAAGATCAAATTCCGTGATCACCGCTCCATTTTCGGCGATTTTGTGAAACAGTTTGGTATTTTCCCTGGGATAAATTCGGTCCAGGCTGCTGCCCAGGACGGCGACGGTTATTCCGTTTTCCGCTATGGCCCCGAGATGGGCGGCTGTGTCGATACCCCTGGCCATTCCGCTGACAACGGCGATATTCCGGGCCGCAAGTTCCCGGCATAGTTTTTGAGTGGCGGCCAGCCCGTAGGCCGTCGCATTTCGAGATCCGACGACGGCGATATTGGCAATGCCCGGAGTCCAGCTTCCAAAAACGTAAAGATAGGGAGGCGGATCGGGAATTTCACGCAGCAGGGGCGGATAACCACGATCCGTCAGGGTGACGATGTCGAATCCTTTTTCACGGACCCGGTCGATATAATGCCGGATCCCGTCGGAAAAGGGCCGATGAAGGATGGCTTCGGCAAGCGTGGAGGTGATGCCGTCCACCCGGGTGAGCTCGGCAGCAGAAGCACCGAACACGTGCTCCGGGGATTTGAAGGTGTCGATCAGCCGTTTATAAAGAAGGTTCCCGATGCCGGGAACCTTCTTCAATTCAAACCATGGCGGTAGATGTTCCATCGCCGGATATCAGCTTTTTTCCCTGTTCGCAAAGACCAGCAGCATGGGGCTTGCAACATAAATGGAAGAGTAGGTCCCCACGGCAATGCCGGCTATAATGGCAAAAGCAAAATCATGGATAATATCCCCCCCAAGGAAAAAGAGCGCCCCCACGACGACGAGGGTGGTACCGGACGTTAAAACCGTGCGGCTCAGTGTTTCGTTGATGCTTTTATTGATCATGCTTTCATAGGACAGACGGGACAATTTTTTCTGATTTTCCCGGATACGGTCGAAAACAATGATGGTGTCATTCAGGGAATATCCGATGATGGTCAAAAGGGCCGCAATAATGGGCAGCGTGAACTCCTTGTCGAACAACGAGAAAAGTCCAACGGTAATGGCCACGTCGTGGACAATAGCCACGATGGCCCCCATGGCGTAGGGGAGTTTAAGAAACCAGAACAGCACGATGGTGATCAACAGGGCAACGCTGATGAGAATGGCGGTACTCACGTTAAAAAGCGACAGGAAATAAACCAGGCCCATCAATGTCGCGGCCATTACCCCGCTGACCATCCACTTGAATTCAAACCGTCCTGAAATGTAAATGGCGATCAAGAGAAGGCAGTAATAAATGGCCAGAAGGGCTTTTTCCTGCAAGTCTTTCCCTACCTGGGGTCCCACCATTTCCACGCGTCGGATTTCGACTTCCTTGCCCGTGGCATCGAAGAGCATTTTCCGGAGTTTTTCCGTGAAATTATCCCCGGTTTCCTTGGGAATGTCCGTACGGATCAGGTATTCATGGGTTCCGTGTTCTCCGAATGTCTGAACGGAGGCAGCGCCGAAATTCAGTTGGCCGAGACCGGTTTTAATATCCGAAATCTTGACATCGGAGAGGAATTTGACCTGGATCAGAGTTCCACCTGAAAAATCAATGCCGTACCGGGGCCCTTTATGGATTGCCAGGGAGGCCAGGCTTATCAGGATCAACAGGCCTGAAATCAGGAAGGCGATGTTTCGTTTGCCGATAAAATCGATATTTATATCCGGTTTGATAAATCGCATGGCTTTATCCTTTTTGTTGAATTTAAAAACAGGTTCTCAAATGCTCAATTGCTTGACCCGTCGGTTGATCAACAGAAAATCAAAAATCTGGCGGGTCAGAACCAGGGCCGTAAATACGCTGGAGATCACCCCGAGGCTCAAGGTTACGGCGAATCCCTTGACCGGGCCCGTTCCGAACTGGAACAACACCAGAGCCGCGATCAGGGTGGTGATATTGGCATCGAGAATGGTGAGGGCAGCCCGGTCGAAACCCGCATCAACGGCGGCCAGTGGGGTTTTCCCAAGTTCCATTTCTTCCCTGATCCGTTCGAAAATAAGGACGTTGGCATCCACCGCCATACCGATGGTCAGGACGATGCCCGCCATACCCGGAAGGGTGAGGGTGGCCTGAAAAGCGGCGAGACCGGCTGCGATCATAAAGATATTGAGGATCAGGGCGAAATCGGCGATGAGACCCGAAGTCTTGTAATATGCCCCCATGAAGAGCACTACCAGGATGCCGCCGATGCACATGGCGAAGAACCCCTTGTTGATGGAATCCGCGCCCAGGGAGGGTCCAACGGTCCTTTCCTCAAGAATGGTGACCGGCGCCGGCAGGGCCCCGGCCCTGAGCACAATGGCCAGATCTCTGGCATCCTCATGGGTGAAATTCCCGGTGATGCGGGCCTGTCCGCCGGCGATCCTGTCCTGGATCACCGGGGCCGAGTAGACCTTGTTGTCCAGCACGATGGCCAGGCGCTTTTGAATGTTCTCTCCGGTAATGTCTTCGAATATCCTGGCCCCCTTGCGGTCAAATTCAATGCTCACATAGGGTTCGTTGTACTGGGAATCAAACTGGACCTTGGCGTCGGTGAGATGGGCGCCGGTCAACAAGGTCCGTTTTTTAAGGAGAAACGGGGTCTTTAGGCTCCGTCCCGTTGCCGGGTCGGTTTCTATCTGGTAGAGGATTTCCGTGCCGGGGGGCGGATTTTCTTTAAGGGCGCTGTCGACATCGTGGCCTTCGTCCACGAGCTTGAATTCCAAAATCGCTGTTTTCCCGATAAGGTCCTTGGCCCTCTGGGTGTCCTTAACGCCGGGAAGCTGAATTAAAATACGGTTTTCCCCCTGTCGCCGGATATCCGGTTCACTGACCCCGAACTGGTCGATGCGGTTTCGAATGGTTTCCAGTGCCTGGTCGACGGACATCTTTTTGGTGTGTTCCACTTCTTCATCGGGCATGGCGAGAAAAGCCTTGTATCCCTCTTCCGTTGCAGAACTGTTTATTATCTTAAGATCCCGGTACTCTTCGTCGAGGATTTTGTTGAAAGCGTCAACCTGGTCCTGTCCCTGAAGGGATACAAGAACCTGATTGTCCTTGGTGCGTTCAACGCTCTGATAGCGAATCCGTTTCTGCTTGAGCTGTGCCCGGATTTCCTGACTGATGCGTTCCATTGTGTTCTCAATGGCTTTTTCAACATCGACTTCCAGGATCAGATGCATGCCGCCCTGCAGATCCAGCCCCAGGTTAATTTTTTTGTGGGGCCACAATGTGGGTTTAATGCTCGGAAGAAGATACACAATTGTGATCATCAGAACCACTAGGCTGGCGACTGTTCTCCATGAAAGCGTCTTCAATTATTGATTCCTTTCGGTTTCATAATTTAAAAGTTGACAAAATGTCAGGTTTAAAAAAAGCCGAATCGGGTGTTCTGCAACGTTTTTCAGGACAACCCGGAACAGCTTGAAAAACCGACTTGGTGCGTCGTCCATATGGGAGAGATTCCGAAAAGACCGCCGAGGAAGCGTTTCGCTTGGTTGGCCGGTTATTTTTTTTCGACCGGTTTGTCGGCTTTTTCCGTTGGTTGCGGCTGTGGGGCTGACGGCCCGACAACGGACGCCACATTACCCCTTGCGATTTTAACCCGGACCTTGTCCGAAATTTCGACGGTGAGGGTGGCATCTTCAATTCCCGTTATTCTGCCGTAAAGACCGCCGCTGGTGAGGATTCGGTCTCCTTTTTTCAGATTTCCGATCATATCGCGATGCTCCCTGGCCTTTTTCTGCTGGGGACGGATCAACAGAAAATAAAAAATCACAAACATGAGGATCAGGGGGATAAAGGCCGTGAATCCGCCTGCTCCCTGTCCGGCGGCTCCGCTTTGTCCCATGGCATGGGCTAAATTGTCAAACATGGTATCTCCTTTAAGGTTTGAATACGCGATCAAAAATGGCGCTGGTATACTTCAAATGATATTTCAGGTCAAATATTTCTTCAATTTTTTCCGCGGTAAGGTGCGCTCTGATGGCATCGTCATTTAAGATCAACATCTTGAAATCCTGGTTTTCCTCCCACACCCGCATTGCCAGGGCCTGGACCCTTCCGTAGGCGTCTTCCCTGCTGGCGCCGGATTCGGCAAGGGCCAGAAGGACCTGTTGCGAGAAAATCAATCCGTTGAGTTTGTTAAGATTTTTCATCATATTGGCTGGATAGACCATCAGGTGTTCAATAATGCCGGAAAACCGGTTCAGCATATAATTCATCAGAATAGTGCTGTCCGGGATAATGACCCGCTCTACCGAGGAATGGCTGATGTCCCGTTCATGCCACAGGGGAATATTTTCAAGGGCCGCAAGGGCGTTTGCTCTGATAATACGGGCAAGGCCGCTCATGTTTTCCGAACCGATGGGGTTCCGTTTGTGGGGCATGGCCGACGATCCCTTTTGCCCCTTTGAAAAAAATTCCTCGGCTTCCAGTACTTCAGTTCGCTGCAGATGCCTGATTTCAACGGCCATCTTTTCGATGGAAGATGCCGTGACGGCAAGGGCTGCAAAGAATTCCGCATAGCGGTCGCGCTGGATGATCTGGGTGGATGCGGGAGCGGGTTTAATTCCCAGATGTTCGCAGACATAAGCTTCGATTTCCGGAGGAATGTTGGCGAAGGTGCCGACGGCGCCGGATATTTTGCCGTAGCTCACCGATTCCACGCCACGCTCCACCCGCTTCCGGTTCCGGCGCATTTCATCGTACCAAACGGCCAGTTTCAGCCCGAAGGTGATGGGCTCTGCATGGATGCCGTGGGACCGTCCGATCATTACCGTATTTTTGTGTTCCAGGGCCTTGTTCTTAATGACCTCAAGGAGGTTGTCCAGGTCTTTCAGAATGATCTGGCCGGCCTTTTGAAGGAGGCAGGCCATGGAGGTGTCCAGAACATCGGAAGAGGTCAGTCCCATGTGGATATAGCGTGCTTCGGGGCCCACGTACTCGGCGACATTGGTGAGAAAGGCGATGACGTCGTGCTTGGTCTCAGCCTCGATTTCTTCAATCCTGTCAATGGAGAACCGGGCTTTTTGCCGGATCACCTCAGCGGCTTGTTTTGGAATTCTGCCGGCCTCGGCCATGGCTTCACAGGCCAGGACTTCGACCTCAAGCCAGGTGCGGTATTTGTTTTCATCGGTCCAGATATCCGCCATTTCTTTTCGGGTGTATCTTTTGATCATTCCAGGTCCTCTCGCCGTCCGGATTTATTTTTCATGGGAAATCTGGCTGTCTTCGGGCAGCATGCGGCTGTCGGGGGTGATGGAAATGCCGATATTGCGACGAAGTTCAAGTTCGGCGATCTCCTTGCGTTTCCGGTTTAATAGATAATGGGCCACTTCATCCGGGACAACGCATTTTACCGCAGTGATGTCTTCCCTTGATGTTTCCAGATGAAGCTTTCTGAGAAACCGGATGCCCAGGGTTTCCACCGAGGGCCGAGTTCCCTTACCGCCGCAATGTTCGCAGAGAATGTAACCGCCGTACTCGATGGAAGGCCTGATCCTTTGCCGGGACATTTCGATGAGCCCGAATTGGGAAAGTTTTCCGATTTTGGTTTTGGCCTTGTCGCTTTTGACATAACCCCTGAGTGCCTTTTCCAGGGCGGCCTTATGTTTGGAATCTTTCAGGTCGATAAAATCGATGACGATGATGCCACCCAGGTCCCGGAGTCGAAGCTGCCGGGCTGCTTCCTCCGCTGCTTCGATGTTGGTCTGAAATGCCGTTTCTTCGATGGATTTCTGCTGGGTGGCCTTTCCCGAGTTGACATCGATGGAAACCAGGGCTTCGGTCTGCTCGATAACGATGGAGCCCCCGGACTTTAAATTCACCTTGCTTTCATAAATGGACGCAATCTGTTGTTCCAGCTGGTATTTTGAAAATATCGGCTTGTCGCCCTTGTATTGTTTGACCGCTTTGGATTGTTTGGGAGAGATGATATTGACGAAATCCCTGGTCTCGCGGTAAATCGCGGCGTCGTCAATGAGGATTTCGTCCACGTCCGGCGTGAAATAATCCCGGAGGGATCTCAGCACGAAATTCTGTTCCTTGTGCAGCAGCACCGGGGCCGGATCGTTCACCACGTTACCCTTGATGGTTTTCCACAGTCGCATGAGGTATCGCAAATCCTTGAGGATCTGGGTCTTGGTGCATTCTTTTCCCGCCGTTCGGATGATAATGCCATATCCTTCGGGAATGTCGATTTTGCTCAGGATTTCTTTAAAGGCTTTTCGTTCGTCTTCATTTTCGATTTTCCGCGATATGCCCCGATTCTCGCTTCCCGGCATGAGAACCACGAACCTTCCGGCAAGAGAAATATAAGTGGTGAGCATGGCGCCTTTTTTCATGACGGGGTCTTTGGTCACCTGAACCAGGAGTTCCTGTCCGCGTTTTACCAGGTGTTGAATGGGCTGGTCCGGGGATGCGGTGTCCTGAAAATAGTCGGGGTGGATTTCGTTTTTTTGCAGAAATCCGTTTCGTTCAGCGCCGTAATCCACGAACACGGCCTGGAGAGCAGGCTCGATCCTGATAATGGTACCTTTATATATATTGCCGTGGGTGATTTCCCTTGCAGAGGACTCAATGTGAAATTCCTCCAGCTTGTTGTCCTGAACCTTCGCAATCCGTGATTCTTCCGGATCGATGGCGTTGATCAGTATTTTGTTTCCCATTTGGATTTCCCATATTGTTAAAAAAATAAACGAGGTAGCGACCGCCCCCCATTTTTTCGTGATTAAATAAGGGATTGTCGGGTGCAAGTCAAACGGTTTTTACCCGGCGCGGGTATTGCGGGCGGATGCCCGGGAGATAGTCGTTCTTGATATTTATAGCATAATATGTCATGAGGGGCCACTAAAGACTAATAAAGATAATGCTTTTATTTTGATCTTGTCAACGGAGGTCCGCGGTTAAGATGGATGAAAAATACAATCCAAAAGAAATAGAGCCGAAATGGCAGAAATATTGGGAAGAAAAGAATTTGTTCAAGGTGGATACGGACAAAGAGAAGGAAAAATATTATTTGATGGAAATGTTTCCCTATCCTTCGGGGAAAATCCATATGGGACACGTGCGGAATTACACCATCGGCGACGTTATCGCACGGTATAAAGCCATGCAGGGGCTCAATGTCCTTCACCCCATGGGGTGGGACGCCTTCGGCATGCCGGCTGAAAACGCGGCCATATCCAACAATACCCATCCCGCCAAATGGACCTATGACAATATCGACGCCATGCGGTCACAACTGAAGGAGCTCGGCTTCTCCTATGACTGGGATCGTGAGATCGCCACCTGTCTGCCTGAATATTACAAATGGGAGCAATGGCTTTTCTTAAAGATGTATGAAAAGGGGATGGCTTATCGGAAAGAATCCTTCGTCAACTGGTGTGAAACCTGTCAGACCGTTCTGGCCAATGAACAGGTGGAAGCGGGCCTTTGCTGGCGGTGTGGGAAGGAAGTGCGTCAGAAAATTTTATGGCAGTGGTTTTTCCGCATTACCGATTATGCAGAGGATCTTCTGGCCTGTTGTGATGAATTGCCCGGATGGCCTGAAAAAGTCATTTCCATGCAAAAAAACTGGATCGGCAAAAGCATCGGCGCGGAAATCCGGTTTCCCATCGAAAACCCGCCGGACGGCGTGGACCCGGCAATTCCCGTTTTTACCACCCGTCCGGACACCGTGTTCGGTGCCACGTTCATGTGTCTTGCACCGGAGCACCCCCTGGTCCCGAAGCTTTGCAGCGGGACTTCCCGGGAAAAAGCGGTGGCGGACTTTGTGGAAGGCATTTCATTCCAGGACCGGTTCCTTCGGGCCATGGAAAATTATGAAAAAGTAGGTATGTTTTTGGGGAAATACTGCGTCAATCCCCTTACGGGCCGTAAAATTCCCATTTATACGGCCAATTTCGCCTTGATGGAATACGGCACCGGGGCGGTGATGTCCGTGCCGGCCCACGATCAGCGGGACTTTGATTTCGCCAAAAAATACGGACTTGACATTATCGTCGTGGTGAATCCCGGAAACAGGCCCCTGGATGGGGAGACCCTGACCGAAGCCTATGTGGATGAGGGTGTCATGGTCAATTCCGGTGAGTTCGACGGGATGAGCAACAATTCGGCCAAGGACGCCATCTGCACCCGTTTGGAAAAAGAAAATCTGGGCAGAAGGGCCGTCAGTTTTCGCTTGAGAGACTGGGGCATCTCCCGGCAACGGTACTGGGGAGCGCCCATTCCGATGATCCACTGCAAGGCATGCGGGGTGGTTCCGGTCCCGGAAAGTGACCTGCCCATCCTTCTTCCCGAGAACGTCAACCTGCTTCCCGGAGGGCAATCACCCTTGCCGGAGATAGAAGAATTCAAGCGGGTTTCCTGCCCCGGGTGCGGGCGGGAAGATGCCCGCCGCGAAACCGACACCATGGATACCTTTGTGGAGTCAAGCTGGTATTTTGAACGTTACTGCAGCCCCAAATTCGATCAGGGAATGTTCGACCGGAAAGACGTGGACTATTGGATGCCCGTGGACCAGTATATCGGCGGCGTTGAACATGCCATCCTTCATCTGCTGTATTCCCGGTATTATACCCGGGTTCTGCATACGCTCGGGATGGTCGGTTATAAGGAACCCTTTACCCGGTTGCTGACCCAGGGTATGGTCTGCAAGGAGACCACGTCCTGCCCTGCCCATGGATTTCTGTTTCCGGAAGAGGTGATCCGGACCGAATCAGGACTGACCTGCTCCCGGTGCGGGAATTCCGTTGCCGTGGGACGGGTCGAAAAAATGTCCAAATCCAAGAAAAATGTTATCGATCCCAATTATCTCCTCAAACGCTACGGCGCCGACACCACGCGGTTGTTTTGCCTGTTCGCCGCCCCCCCTGAACGGGATCTGGAATGGAGCGAACAGGGCGTTGACGGGAGTTACCGCTTTTTAAACCGTATCTGGCGACTGGCCGCCCGTCTTGTAGAAGCCGTAAAGGACACGGAATCATTTGCAGGGCCTCCCGGTGATGTTGACGGCGTCTTTCGCGAGCTTTATAAAAAAACACATGAGACCGTCTACCGGGTCACCCGGGATATTGAAGATCGATTTCATTTCAATACCGCCATCAGCGCGGTGATGGAACTGGTCAATCTGGCCTACGGTATTCAGATCCACGATGCGGCGGACCGGGAGCGGGGCGTGGTCCGGAATGCCCTTGATACCGTCATCATTCTTTTATCGCCCATCGTGCCCCATATTGCCGAGGAACTGTGGCGTATCATGGGAAACAATGCCAGCGTCCTGTTGGCCGGGTGGCCTGGATATCGGGAGGACGCCCTGGAAAAGGATGAACTGACCATCGTGGTCCAGGTCAATGGAAAACTTCGCGGCCGTTTCAATGTCGCCGTGGATGCCGATGATGAAGAAATAAAAAAGCTGGCGCTTTCCAATGAACATGTTCTGAAATTTATCGGGAATAAACCCGTTCAGAAAGTCATCGTCGTCAAACATAAACTGGTCAATATCGTTGTTTAATCCGGGAAGCCGAAAAAAGGACACCATGAGAAAAAGCGAAGCGGCAATAACCACGGCGGTTTTCCTGTGGATGATGGGGTCTGTTTTTGCCTGCACCTATAAATTTTCCGGAGAAGCCGGAACACCTTTCGGAATCAGCCGGATAAACGTTGAAATGTTTGAAAACCGGACCCTGGAAACCGGCGCGGAAAGCATTTTCGCCAATGATTTGATTGATGAACTGAGCCGGGACGGTCGCATGGCCATTGCTGAAAAACAGCGTGCCGATGCAGTACTTACCGGCGTGATTAAATATATGGACATTGAAACCGTCGCCCGGAAAGAGAAATATATCTCTCTTGAACGAAAGGTTGAAATCGGCGTTGACCTGAGATTAAAGGATTCCGGCGGAAAGATCTTGTGGTCTGCGGATAACATGGCGGTCGCAAAAAAATATCTGGCCACACAGAACAAGCTGGAGACGGAACAAAACCGGCGGGTCGCCATCAAGGAAATTTCAAAAATCATCGCCCAGCAGGTTTACCAGCGCTTGGCCTGGGAACAATGAGCCGGCTGGTTTTTTCCTCTGAAAACGGCATGCTCCGGCAGGAAAACACCGTTTTCAGGATATCGGCAAATCCAATCTAAGCGTTGATTTTGTTGATTTGTTTGGCAAGACGGGAAACCTTGCGGGAGGCGGTTTTCTTGTGGATTACCCCTCTTTTCGCCGCCTTGTCGATAACGGACTTTGCAATGTCAAGCTTTCCGGCCGCAACTTCTACCGAATTCTCATCGATGGCCAAGCGGGTGTCCTTTACTACCGACTTCATGCGGGTTTTCACCGTTTTATTCCTCAGTCGTCTGAGATCATTCTGACGAGCTCGTTTTAATGCGGATTTATGATTAGCCAATTAATTAACTCCTTTCATATTGTGTAAGAAATCCTGTTTGTATATATATCCAAAAATATCTTGTCAAGCAATAATTATCAACGGTTTGCAGCAAAATAAGGGACCGGGGAAGCCTTAAAAATAAAAATATGTCCTTTTACATGAGGATGAATTATCATGCAGAAAACATTGAATCGTGAACGCTTGAACTGATGCCTCCGACGCCGTCCTCCCTGAAAAATGCAGCAGGCTTGGTGGGCTCGCTGACCCTTGCGAGTCGAGTGCTCGGGTTTGTGCGGGACATGGCCATTGCCTGGTTTTTCGGCGCCGGTTTTAATACCGACGCCTTTTTTGCCGCGTTTCGGATTCCCGAACTCCTGCGCCGGCTTTTTGCCGAAGGTACTTTAAGCATGTCCTTTGTTTCCGTCTTCACCGGATTAATGGTCCGTAAAGGCAGGGAAGAAGCGTTCCAAATGGCCGGAGCCGCCTTGAAAACAGTTTCGGTTTTTCTGGTGCTGGCAGCAATTGCCGGAATTCTCCTTTCTCCGGTCCTTGTCCGGATTGTGGCGCCCGGATTTTCCGATGACCCTGAAAAATTATCTCTGACCATTCTGCTGACCCGGATGATGTTCCCCTACATCCTTTTTATCGGGCTGGTGGCCGTATGCATGGGCATCCTCAATGCCCTCGGTCACTTCGCTTCTCCCGCGCTGGCGCCTGTTTTATTGAACCTGGCCATGATCGGTTCTCTGTGGTGGATATCCCCCCTTCTGAACAGACCCATTCTCGGGTTGGCCATCGGGGTGGTCATCGGAGGCGTTTTACAGCTTGCCTTACAGGTCCCCTTTTTGATAAAAAAAGATGTTCCCCTGTTTAAACAGGCCAAATTTTACCATCCCGGCGTTAAACAGGTGGCGACCCTGATGCCGACCATGGTATTGGGTGCGGCGGTTTACCAGATCAATGTTCTGGCAGGAACATTTCTGGCGTCTTTTTTACCCGAGGGAAGCGTATCGTATTTGTATTATGCGGACCGTGTGGTCCAGTTTCCCCTGGGGATATTCGCCGCAGCGGCATCTACGGTGGTGCTGCCCTCCCTGACCCGACAGGCAATGGAAAACGATATCAGCGCGGTCAGGTCGACGTTCGAACATGCCTTGCGGATGGTTTTATTTATCACGGTTCCCGCTATGGCAGGCCTTGTGGCCTTGCGGGAACCCATTGTCGCCCTCTTGTTCGAAAGAGGGGCTTTCGACGCCCGGGCGCTCAGCATGACGGCATATGCCCTTTTGCATTACAGCCTCGGGATATGGGCTTTTTCAGCCATCCGTGTGGTTGTATCGGTATATTACGCACTGGAGGACACGGTGACTCCCGTCAGAATCGCCGTTTTATCCGTCGCCGCAAACATCGTCCTGGGCGCTGTTTTGATGCGGTATATGGGGCACGGGGGGATTGCATTGGCCGCTTCCTTGTCCTCCATGGTGAATTTTTTTCTGTTGAGTAAAAAATTAAAGAACTTACTGGGTGGATTCAACTGGCAGCCCATCGGGCGGTCATTGGCGAAAACCACCGGGGGCGCCGTCATCATGGGCCTGGCTGTCCATTATGCCGCTGAAACATGGATACCAGCGAAAACCGCGTCAACCCTTCAATCGGCCCTTGGGGTGGCGGGGGGGATTGTCTTCGGGATTTTGACTTACGTTCTCTATGCAGTTATAACCCGTCATCCGGAACTGAAAATGATTTTTAATCGCTCCGCAGGGGGAAAGGCGGAATCTTGACCTTAAAAGGAAAAACACTGTTTTCGTTGTTAATTTTATTGATGTTTTTTATCTTCTTATTTATTCTTGAAAGCGAAAGCGGTTTTTTTGATTTGAGACGCCTGAAACGGGAAAACAGCCGGCTGGTGGAACGGAATCTGTCTCTGGAGCATGAAAACCGTGCGTTGTGCAGGGAAATCGACCGACTGAAAAATGATATGAATTACATCGAAAATATCGCCAGACGGGAATTGGGGATGATCCGCAAAGACGAAGTGATCATCAAACTCAATGAAGATCCGGCAAGGAAATCCAGATGAAACTGGACGATACGTTCAAAACCAGGACCATGGCCCGCATACTGGCTGAACAGGGCAGACTGAAGGAGGCGTTCGATATCTACGCCCATCTTATCCGGAAGAACCCGGAGCGAAGGGATATCCTGGCCGAAATCGTCGCCCTGAAATCAAGGCTCAATGCTCCTCAGGGGAATGGGGCAAGAGATCTCAGCGCGCTTTATCGGCAATGGATATGCCTGGCATTGAACAAAGGGACGGGCTCCGAATAAGTGGGGTCAATGCCTGATCAAAAACCCAAAACCGGAAACCCGGTATTGAAAAAAGATGGCTGTAAAGGAGATAAATCCATGAACGGAGTTGTAACAAAAAGAAGTCTGATCATCATCCTCATCAGTCTATCCATGATTTGTTTTTCCGGTTGCGGAAAGCGTCTGAATAAATCCGGAGGATCTTCTCTTTCCTCTGATTCGAACCGGGCCGATAAAAACGCTCCCCGGTATCACGAATTCGTTGATGTCCTGATTCCCGGCGAGCTGAAAGTAGATACCCGGTCAACCTATGTGGTTCAGATGTCCGGATTAACGACAGGCATACTGGTCTTAAACGGCCGTGTGGAACGGGATTCCCTGGTTTCCTTTTTCCAGTCGAACATGGCGAAGGATAACTGGGAGGTCATTACGGTTTTTAAATCCCCCCGGACGAACAGTTTTTTGCTGTTCAGAAAAGCCGACCGGTGGTGCGTTATCGGTATTCAGAACAAACGATTCACAACTCATGTGGAAATCGGGGTGGCGCCCGGCTCCCAGGCGGATGGGTCGGGAGTATTAAACTAAAAGCCGGTTTCTATGACAAACGTATTTTACGGAGCATTATACACCCATGGGGACTGAATTGAAGGGGAAAAACATCGTACTGGGCGTATGCGGGGGCATTGCGGCATATAAGAGCGTCGAACTGCTAAGGCTTTTAACCAAAGAAGGGGCGAAAGTCAGGGTACTCATGACGGACAATGCCAAATGGTTTGTGGGCCCCGGCACTTTCGAGGCCCTGTCGGGGCGGCCGGTCTGTTCCAACCTGTTTGACCATAACGACGATGCCGCTATCGGGCACATCTCCTGGGCCGAGGAAGCCCATGCCGTCGTCATCGCCCCGGCGACCGCCAACTTCATCGGTAAAATCGCCAACGGTATTGCCGATGACGCCCTTTCCACATTCATGCTGGCGGTTACTTCAACCGTTCTGATTTGTCCTTCAATGAACACCAACATGTACTTGAGCCCTCCCCTGCAGCGGAACCTCAGGACCCTTGCCGAAGACGGACTTTTGATTTTCGACCCGGATTCAGGGGATCTGGCATGCGGCACTCATGGCCCCGGAAGACTTCCGGATCCCGATGTGATTCTGGATCGGTTGAAGGCCTCCCTGTCACCCAGGGATTTTGAGGGTAAACGGATTCTGGTGACCGCCGGTCCCACCCAGGAACCCCTTGATCCGGTAAGGTTTATCAGCAACCCGTCTTCGGGCAAGATGGGGTATGCCATCGCCAGGATCGCCGAACACAGGGGAGCAGACGTCACCTTGATCGCAGGTCCGGTGAACCTGCCAAAACCCTATAAGGTCGAAGTGATAAGGGTCCGTACCGCGGCAGAGATGGCCGATGCTGTTTTTCAACGGTTCGATAACGCCGACGTTATTGTCAAAACCGCCGCCGTTTCCGATTACCGGCCCCATACCACGGCCCCCCAGAAAATCAAAAAAGGGGAGGAAGAACTGATTCTCAAGCTGGTTAAAAACCAAGATATACTAAAGGAACTGGGACGACGGAAAACAAACCAGATCCTGGTGGGTTTTGCCGCCGAAACCCAGTCTCTGGAAAAGCATGCGGGGGAAAAGCTGGAAAAGAAAAATCTGGACATCATCGTCGGCAATCTGGTCAACATCCCGGCTTCGGGGTTCCAGACCGACACCAACAAGGTGACCCTGTTTTTCAGGAACGGGACCCAGGAGGACCTGCCTGTCATGGAAAAAGAAGAGGTCGCGCAAATTCTCCTGGATCGCATCTCCGATATCATGGGAGGCTGAATGACCCGGGATCAAAACCCGCCTGCTGTTATCGATGAAATCCGGGACTATCTGGTTTTTCTTAAAAAGCTGGGGATAACCGGGTTCGACGCTTCGGAGAAGGCGTTTGCGACCCTTAAGGAGTGGGAACATCCGATTCAAAAGATCCCCGGAGACCTGATTGCCATCCGTTCCGGCTTGGTGAACTGCCGGCGGTGCAAACTCCACGGAACCAGAAAAAATATCGTATTCGGAACCGGTGACTCCCATGCAAAACTGGTTTTTATCGGTGAAGGGCCGGGGGTAGAGGAGGATGAGACCGGAGAGCCCTTTGTGGGCCCTGCGGGTATTTTGCTGACCCGGATCATAGAGGCCATGGGGCTGACCCGGGACAGGGTTTATATCTGCAACATCGTCAAATGCCGTCCTCCCCACAACCGGAATCCCGAACCCGATGAAGTCGCCGCCTGCGTTCCGTTTTTAAAGCAGCAGATTGACGCCGTCAAGCCGGGTTTCATTTGCGCCCTGGGAAGTGTGGCCGCGAGAACTCTTCTGAAAAGCGATTTGCCCATTTCCAAATTACGGGGCCGGTTCTACGATTTTAACGGCATTCGGTTGTTGCCGACCTACCACCCGTCCTACCTGCTGCGAAATCCTGATAAAAAACGGGATGTTTGGGAGGACATGAAACTTCTCATGAAGGCCATGGGCATCGAACCGCCGGCCAGGTAAGACTCAAAAATCAGGCCCAAAGGGGCAAGCCGTCGCTTTATAAATAAATCCAAAGGAAAATGCCATGAAATACGGATTCCTGTCTTTATGTCTCTTGGCCTGTTGTTTACTGAATCCCGCAGGTGCCCCGGCAAAAGAAAACCTGATTTATGTGATCACGGTTTCCGACGCCATCAGCCCCGGCGTCGCCGATTTTATCGGCAGTGGAATCCGGAAAGCCTCCAGGGAAAAAGCCTCCTGTCTGATCATTGAATTGGACACTCCAGGCGGCCTGGCCGATTCCATGGACGACATTGTGATGAGTATTCTGGCCAGCCAGATCCCCATTGTGGTATATGTCTCCCCCAGTGGTGCCAGAGCCGCATCCGCAGGCGTGATGATTACCATGGCGGCGGATATCGCGGCCATGGCGCCGGGTACCAACATCGGGGCCGCTCACCCGGTGGGAACGGGCGGAAATGAAATCAGCCGGACCATGAATGAAAAAATCGTCAATGACATGGTGGCCCGCTCCAGAAGCATTGCCCAGAAAAAAGGGAGAAATGCGGGCTGGGTGGAAAAGGCCATCCGGGAAAGCGCTTCGGCTACGGAGACCGAGGCTCTGAAGAACAACGTCATCGAATTCATCGCAAAAGACCGGGACGAGTTGATTTCCAAAATCAAAGGAATTGAAATTGAGGGAAAGGGCAAACTCGAACTGGACAATGCCGTGGTCAAGGTCATCGAAGAGGGGATAAGGACCAAAATCTTAAAGACCATCGGCAATCCCAACATAGCCTATATTTTGATGATGATCGGCATGTCCGGGCTGTATTTTGAACTGGCCCATCCGGGTGCTATTTTCCCCGGCGTGGTCGGCGGTATCTGCATTATCCTCGCATTTTTCGCCTTTCAGACCCTTCCGGTGAATTATGCGGGCATTCTTTTGATTGTGCTGGCCATTATTTTTTTCATCCTGGAAATGAAGGTGGCCAGTTACGGGCTTTTAAGCCTTGCCGGGGTTGTGAGTTTTCTTTTGGGATCATTGATGCTTTTTGAAGGCGGAAGCCCGGAAGTCGAGATTTCCTGGCAGGTGCTCTTGCCGACCCTGGTTCTGGTAAGCGGATTTTTCGTGGTCGTTGCCGGGCTGGTGTTCAGGACACAGAGGTCCCGCCCCATGACCGGCCAAAGGGGGCTTGTGGGAGAAATCGGCATCGTCAAAAAGAGATTGAATCCCGAAGGCAAGGTTTTTGTTCATGGAGAGATCTGGAACGCGACGGCAAGTCAGGCCGTTGAAGAGGGCGCCAAAGTCAGAGTGGTGAAGGTGGATAATCTGAGGCTGGAGGTGGAACCCGAAACCCCTCCGGTTGTGAAGGGATAAACAAGGGTAAGCGCTGAACTATCAAAATGCGGGTCATTGACGCGGAAGGGAGATGCATATGATTTTTCAAATTATCGCCATACTGGTTATTTTGATTTTTTTTCTGACCTCTGCCATCAAAATTTTAAATGAATATGAACGAGGGGTTATATTTCGACTGGGGAGGGTCATCGCGGCAAAGGGACCGGGATTGATTATCCTGATACCGGTGGTGGACAAGATGGTGAAGGTCAGTTTGCGGCTCGTGACCATGGATGTCGATCCCCAGGACGTGATCACCCGCGATAACGTGTCTGTGAAGGTGAACGCAGTGATCTATTTCCGGGTCATCGATCCCACCAAGGCCATTGTTGAAGTGGAGGACTACAGTTATGCCATGTCCCAGCTGGCCCAGACCACCATCCGGAGCGTATGCGGACAGGCCGAACTGGATGATCTCCTGGCCGAACGGGAAAAGCTCAACCTGGAGCTTCAGGAAATTCTCGACGCCCATACCGATCCCTGGGGTATTAAAGTGGCCACGGTAGAGCTTAAACATATCGACCTTCCCCAGGAAATGCAGAGGGCCATGGCCAAACAGGCTGAAGCGGAACGCGAAAGGCGGGCAAAGGTAATCAACGCGGAAGGAGAATTTCAGGCTTCCGCCAAGCTCGCCGAGGCCGCCGCCGTCATCCAGGATCATCCCATCGCCCTTCAGCTCCGTTACTTGCAGACGATCAATGAGATGTCCACGGAGAGCAATACCAACACCATCTTCCCCATACCCATGGATTTGTTTAAACCTTTTTTTGCCCGGGCCGGGAAGAAGGAAGAACAATCCTGACGGATTTCGGAAAAAATCAAGCAAAACAAACCCGGAAGAGGGGCAGGCTATTGACATTCCAATAACGAATAGGTTAATAATTTTTTTTTAATCTGCCGGCGCGTTAAGACACGCAGGAGCGTTTTATCAAACTGAATTCCGTGGTTTGAGGACGGAGGTCTGTTGGCCTCCGTTCGTGTTTCCAACCGGTAATGTGGCGAAGGTAAAAAAGATAAAAAAGGAGATGTTTATAGAAATGGGCGGAAAGAAAAAAGAAGGCAAAGAAAAACCCCTGGAAAAGATGACGTCAAAGGACTTGAGGGAAATGGCCATGAAGATACCGGAAATTTCAGGTGTTCATGGCATGAACAAAGCCGAATTGATCAGCCAGATTAAATTGTCCAGAGGAATTGCGGATGAAACTCCCAGGCCAAAAGGGGACTCCGCCAGGGAACTCAAGGAGAAGATCAGAAAACTGAAATCCGTCAGGGAATCGGCTCTGAAATCCGAAGATGAGAAAATGGCTGCCATTTATCGGAAACGGATCATCCGGCTGAAAAAGAAAACCCGTCGGGTGGCGGCCTGATACGCTGCGCATGACGCCGGTTACAGATAACCGGGGAACAGCCGGTCGGGATATTCCCGGGAGGGGGAATATGAAATCAACCTCCATTGATGTGCTGGTCGCGTCTTTTGTGGATGCTCTTGCAGCGGAGAAGGGATATTCGGGAAACACCTGCCGGGCCTATGGAAAGGATATCGGAGAGTTTGCCGCGTTCCTGGCCGGGTATGATGCTTCGGCTTATGGGGAAGAAGGCCGGGTCAACGTTGAAACGGTGGATGGCCTGGCCATCAGGGGATTTTTGGGGTATCTCTACAAAAAAAAGAACGCCAGATCCACGATCGCCCGGAAGCTTTCCGCCATTCGGATGTTTTTTCAATTCCTGGTCAAACATGGCGTGATAAGCAGCAATCCGGCGGATATGATCCATTCACCCAAGCAGGATCGGAACATCCCCGCATACCTTACGGTTGACGATATGTTTCGTCTGCTGGATTCCATTCAGGGGGATACGCTCCTATCGATCCGGAACAGGGCGGTTTTTGAGGTGATGTATTCAACCGGGATGCGGGTGTCGGAATTGTCCGGGATGAATGTGGCCGATGTGGATATGTCACGGGGAATTATCCGGGTCAGGGGAAAAGGGAACAAGGAACGCATTATCCCCATCGGCAAAAAAGCAATCGAAACCCTGTCGGTGTACCGCAGCTGGTTGAAGAAATCTGCTGCAGACGGGGAATTCGGAGAACAGGGTCCCATGTTTCTGAACAAAACAGGAACCCGGCTTTCCACCCGGTCCATCGCAAGAATTTTGGATCAGCTTGCTGCTGCGTGTGGAATGACCGTTCCGGTTTCTCCCCATGCTTTCCGGCACTCCTTCGCCACCCACATGCTGGATGCCGGTGCGGACCTCCGGGTGGTGCAGGAGCTTCTGGGCCATGAAAGCCTGTCAACGACCCAGAAATATACCCATGTCAGTATTGACCAAATCATGCGGGTTTATGACAAGTCCCATCCCAGAAGGTGAGCGGATGAGCTGGAGCAATGCCATGGATTTTCACGGGACAACCATTTTGGCGGTCAGGCGAAACGGAAAAACAGCTGTCGCAGGGGACGGCCAGGTTACCTTGAACAATACGGTGGTCAAGCATATGGCCAAAAAAGTGCGAAGAATCTACAATGATAAAATCATCGTCGGATTTGCCGGGGCCACAGCGGATGCCATGAATCTTTCAGAGCGCCTGGAAGCCAAACTGGAGCGGTTTAACGGAAATCTCACCCGCTCGGCCGTGGAGTTGGCCAAAGACTGGCGGACGGACAAGTATTTGAGAAGGCTTGAAGCCGTCATGATCGCCGTGGATGAAAGCCACATGTATCTTATTTCAGGTAACGGCGATGTCATGGAACCTGATAACGGGGTTATGGGCATCGGGTCGGGAGGCGTGGGTGCCCAAGCCGCTGCGATGGCCCTGTTCGAATACACCGGAATGGAAGCCGGAGAAATCGTGGAGGCCGCCATGAAGATCGCGGCATCTCTTTGCGTATACACCAATTCGAGCATTACCATTGAACAACTTTAAAGGCGATGATTCCCGGCCGAGGATAGAGCATACCCCATGTCTGATTTGAAACCGTCTGAAATCGTAAAAGAACTGGATAAATACATTGTCGGTCAGCACAAGGCCAAGCGCTTTGTCGCCATCGCCCTGAGAAACCGATGGCGAAGGCGAAATGTCCCCGAGGGCCTGCGCGATGAGATCGCCCCGAAAAACATCATCCTTATCGGACCTACGGGCGTGGGAAAAACGGAGATCGCCCGCCGGCTTTCCAAACTGACCCATTCACCCTTCATCAAGGTGGAAGCTTCGAAATTCACGGAAGTCGGCTACGTTGGCCGGGATGTCGAATCCATGATCCGGGACCTTCTGGAATTAACGGTCAATAAGGTGAAATCAGACGAACAGGAAGCAGTCAGGGGCAAGGCCGGGGAAATGGCCGAGGAAAAGCTTCTTGATCTTCTGCTGCCCCAATCGGTCTCTTTCCCAACAGGCGGGGAATTGAATGCCATAGCCGACGGCCAGACGGTTGTGGATGCGCCTGCCTCATCCACCACCCGGGAGAAGCTCAGAAAAATGCTTCGGGAAAACAAGCTGAACGACCGGACGGTGGACATGGAAGTTTCGGACCGGAACATGCCGGTTATTGAGGTTTTCTCAAATGTGGGCATGGAAGAGCTGGGGATCAATCTGAAGGATATGCTGGGCGGCCTCATGCCGAAAAATACCAAAAGGCGCAAACTCAAAGTCTCCGAGGCGCTCGATATTCTCGTCCAGGAAGAAGCCCAGGCACTGGTCGACATGGAAAAGGTGGTCAAGACTGCCGTTGAACGGGTGGAGCAATCCGGCATCGTTTTTCTGGATGAGATCGATAAAATTGTGGGAAAAGACGGAGGGCACGGGCCGGATGTTTCCCGGGAAGGCGTGCAGCGGGATCTCCTTCCCCTGGTGGAGGGATGCACCGTCATGACCAAATACGGTCCGGTCAAAACAGACCATGTACTTTTTGTGGCGTCCGGCGCGTTTCACACGGTTAAACCATCGGACCTGATTCCCGAACTCCAGGGGAGGTTCCCCATCCGGGTGGAGCTCAATGCCCTGGGCCATGAAGAATTCAGGCGTATCCTGGTGGAACCGAAAAACTCGCTGGTGCTTCAGTATATCGCCCTGTTACGGACCGAGGGCGTGGATATCGCCTTTACCGACGAGGCAGTCACGGAAATCGCCAAGATCGCCCAGGAAGTCAATGAAATGACGGAAAACATAGGCGCCAGACGCCTGCATACCCTGATGGAATGCCTGCTGGAGGATGTTTTGTTTGACGCGCCGGATACGGCGGAAAGCCACATCGTCATCGATCAGACCCATGTCCGCGAAAAACTCAAGGATATCAAGGAAGACGAGGATTTGAGCCGGTATATATTGTAGGCGATAGGCTTTAGGCAATAGGCGATAGGCGATGGGTGATAGGGGAGGGGAGATGAATCCCAATGTTGCGGACATATTGATCGAGGCGTTGCCTTATATCCGGAAATTTTCCGGGATGACCGTTGTGGTGAAATACGGGGGGCACGCCATGGTGGACGAAGACCTCAAAAAGGATTTCGCCAGGGACATCACACTGATGAAATTTGTGGGGTTGAATCCCGTGGTTGTCCATGGCGGAGGACCTCAGATCAACCAAACTCTGGATCGCATGGGCATCCGGCCCCAGTTTGTGCGGGGAATGCGGCTTACCGACCAGGAGACCATGGACGTTGTGGAAATGGTCCTGGGCGGAAAAGTGAACAAGGAAATCGTCGCGGGCATCAGCCGGCAGGGGGGAAAAGCCGTAGGGTTGAGCGGCAAGGACGGCGAACTCATCCGGGCCCGAAAGCTTCACATCGTTCATCAGGAAGACGATGCCAAACCTCCGGAGATCATCGATCCCGGGTTGGTGGGGGAAGTCACCCACATCAACCCCGATCTGATCAACACCCTGGCGCGTCATGGCTTCATTCCGATCATTGCTCCGGTGGGCACGGGCGACAATGGGGAAACCTTCAACATCAACGCCGACCTGGTGGCCGGAAAGGTCGCCATCGCGCTGGGTGCCGGACGGTTGATTTTTCTGACCGATGTGGATGGCGTCCTGGATGCGGATGGAAAGCTGATCTCTTCCATAAGCGCCGGAGACGTCCGGCATATGATCAAAGACCGGGTTATCACGGGAGGCATGATCCCCAAAATCGAATATGCCATGGACGCCATTGCCAACGGCGTGGAAAAAGTGCAGTTGATCAACGGGATAAAGCGGCATGCCGTGCTGCTGGAACTTTTCACCGATAAGGGAATAGGAACGGAAGTCGTTCAATGAAACAAGATATCATGAAAATTGCGGATCAGGTCATCGCCAATACTTACAACCGGTTTCCCATTGTGCTGGAAAAAGGAGAGGGATGCAGGCTGTGGGACACACAGGGGAAATCCTACCTGGATTTTCTGGCCGGCATCGCCGTGTGCAATCTGGGTCATGCGCATCCGGAAGTTGTGTCAGCCCTGACGGAACAGGCGAAGGCGCTTTTCCACGTGTCCAACCTGTATTACACCATCCCCCAGGTCAACCTTGCAAAGGCCCTGGTCGAGAGCAGCTTTGCCGATCGCGTATTTTTCTGCAACAGCGGTGCCGAGGCCAATGAGGCCGCCATCAAGCTGGCCCGGAAATATTTCAAGGACAAGGGCCAGAATGAGCGGTACCGCATCATCTCGATGAAACAGAGTTTCCATGGAAGGACCATGGCGACCCTCTCGGCCACGGGCCAGGATAAAATCAAAAAAGGTTTCGATCCCATTCTCGAGGGATTTGATTTTGTTCCCTTCAATGATGTTGAGGCGCTTATCGAAAAAATTGACGAGCAGACCTGTGCGATCCTGCTGGAGCCTATCCAGGGAGAGGGCGGGGTGAACTGCCCGGACGAGGGCTATCTGAAAGCGGTCCGGGAGTTGTGTTACAAAGAGGACATCCTGTTGATTTTTGATGAGATCCAGACGGGCATGGGCCGCACCGGGAAACTGTTCGCCCATGAGCATTTCGGCGTGGTCCCGGATATCATGACCCTGGCCAAAGCCCTGGCCAACGGACTGCCCATCGGCGCCATGCTGGCAACGGAAGCCGTTGCCGAAGCCTTCGGGCCGGGCGCACACGCGAGCACCTTCGGTGGAACGCCCATCGTTACCGCGGCCTCCCTTGCTGTCTTAAACCGGGTGAAGACCGACGAAATTCTTTCCCATTGCCGGGCCATGGGCCGGTATTTTACGAACCGGCTCCTGTGGTTAAAAGACCGGCACACCCAGATTGTGGATGTGCGGGGCAAGGGATTGATGCTCGGCATGGAGCTTGAGGCCGACGGTGATGCCGTTGTGAGAGCCTGCATTGAAAAAGGTTTTCTTATCAACTGCATACAGGGCAGGATCTTGAGATTTGTTCCCCCCCTGATCATTACGGAAAAAGAAATCGATGCCTTGATCGATTGCCTGGACGACATTTTGTAACGGGCGACGGCAGGAGGTGCGGGTGAAAAAAGATCTATTGACATTGCTTGAACTGGACAAGGAAGATTTTGACAGGCTGTTCAACCGGTCGCTTAAGCTTAAAAAAAGCCATAAGGAAGGGCAGATCATCCGGGCATTGACGGGAAAGACCATCGGCCTGATTTTTGACAAGCCTTCAACCCGGACCCGGATATCTTTTGAGACGGCGATGATTCAACTGGGTGGAACTCCTATTTTTATCAGCTCCAAGGATACCCAGATCGCCCGCGACGAGCCGGTCAGGGATACGGCCAGGGTCCTGAGCCGGTATATCGACGGATTGGTGATCCGGACCTACTCCCAGGAATTTTTAAAAGAATTCGCTCAGTTTGCCGAAATTCCCGTGATCAACGCCCTGACCGATCTCTACCATCCCACTCAGGTCTTAAGCGACATCATGACGGTGATCGAATATAAGGGGGATTATAAAGGGTTAAAAATCGCCTGGGTCGGAGACGGCAACAATGTGGCCCATTCCTGGATCAATGCCGCGGCCATTCTGGGCCTGAACCTCACCCTGGCCTGCCCGCCCGGATATGCGCCGGACCCGGAAATCCTGAATCGAGCCCTGTCCCGGGAAACCGGCAATATCACCCTGACATCCAACCCGTGCGAGGCCGTGAAAAATGCCGATGTGGTTTACACCGATGTATGGGCCAGCATGGGCCGGGAAAGTGAGCACGCCAAGCGGAAACGGGTTTTTCAGCCCTTTGAAGTCAACCAGGCCCTGGTGGATAAGGCTTCCCCCGATGCCATCGTCATGCACTGTCTCCCTGCTCACCGTGGGGAGGAAATCAGTGAGGAAGTCCTGGAAGGCAAAAGATCGGTGGTCTGGGATCAGTCCGAAAACAAGATGCACATGAACAAGGCCATACTGGAAGACTTTTTATCCGATTAGAGATGTCGATTCATGTCCCGGGGAAAAACCGGTAAGCCGGGTTTCCATACCCGGCGTGGTTTCATAATTTTTTACGCACAAGGAAGAAAAACGTGAAGAAAAACATTAAAAAAGTCGTACTGGCGTATTCGGGGGGACTGGATACGTCGGTGATCCTAAAATGGCTCATCGAAACTTATGGCTGTGAGGTCATCACCTTCTCCGCGGATATCGGGCAGGAGGAAGAACTGAATCACCTGGAGGATAAGGCCGTGGCCACCGGGGCCGCAAAGGTGTACATTGATGACCTGAGAGAGGAATTCGTCCGGGATTACGTGTTCCCCGCATTCCGGGCCAATGCCATTTATGAGGGGAAATACCTTCTGGGGACTTCCCTGGCACGGCCGCTTATCGCCAAGCGCCAGATGGAAATCGCCGGGTTGGAAAACGCCGACACGGTCAGCCACGGGGCCACCGGAAAAGGAAACGACCAGGTACGGTTTGAGTTGACCTACATGGCCATCGATCCGGGCATCAACATCGTCGCCCCCTGGAGGGAATGGGATTTGAATTCCAGGACGGCGCTTATGGACTTTGCCCGGAAACACGGGATACCTGTTCCCACGACCCAGAAGAAGCCCTACAGTACGGACAGAAACCTTCTCCATATCAGTTACGAGGGTGGAATTCTGGAGGATCCCTGGGCCTCACCGCCGGAAGACATGTACACCCTTTCAGTTTCTCCCAAAAAGGCTCCGGACGAGGCCGAGATAATCGAGATCTCCTTTGAAAACGGCAATCCCGTGTCCGTCAACAATGAAAGTCTATCGCCGGCGTCTCTTCTGAAAACCCTCAATCTGGCCGGGGGACGCAACGGCATCGGACGGGTGGATATTGTGGAAAACCGGTTTGTGGGTATGAAATCCAGGGGGGTCTACGAGACCCCGGGAGGAACCATCCTCCGCATGGCTCACATGGCCATTGAATCCATCACCATGGACAGGGAAGTGATGCACATCCGGGATTCCTTGATTCCCCGGTACGCGGGGATCATTTACAACGGGTTCTGGTTTTCGCCTGAAATGCGGATGCTGCAGCAGATGATCGACAGCACCCAGGCCAATGTTTCCGGCGTGGTTCGGCTGGAATTGTACAAGGGAAGCTGCCGGGTCCTGGGACGGAAATCAGATCACTCCATTTACAGTGTGGATTTTGCGACATTTGAAGACGATACCGTTTACCGGCAGAAGGACGCCGAAGGCTTTATCCGGTTGAATGCCCTTCGGCTCAGGATTCAGAAGCTGCTGGAAAAATAGGTAATAGGCGATAGGCGATAGGCGATAGGCGATTGGCGATAGGTGATAGGTAATAGGCGATTGGCGATAGGTGATAGGTAATAGGCGATAGGTTATGGGGAATAGGGGAAAAATGTATGTCTGAAAAGGCCTGGGGGGGGAGGTTCTCCGAAAAGACTGCCCAAAGCGTGGAACTGTTCACGTCTTCCATCGCATTCGACAAAAGGCTTTACGCCTACGATATCATGGGAAGCATCGCCCATTGCCGGATGCTGGCCAAGGTCGGGATTATCACCCGCCGGGAAGCCGACGCCATTGTTAACGGCCTGGAAAAGATCCGGCAGGATATCGATGAGGGCCGGTTTGAATATTCCCACAGACTGGAAGACATCCACATGCACATCGAGGACCGCCTGACCAGGGACATCGGCGATGTGGCCCGGAAGCTCCATACGGCCCGGAGCCGGAATGATCAGATAGCACTGGATGTGAGGCTGTATTTAAGGGACCATGTCCGGCGGATAATCGCCGGGATGGGCGATCTCAGAAAAGCCGTCGTTTATGTTGCCGAAAAGCACCTGAACGTCATTTTGCCGGGGTATACGCACATGCAGCGGGCCCAGCCGGTACTGCTGGCCCACCATTTCATGGCGTATTACGAGATGTTCACCCGGGACACCGGGCGTTTTGCCGATTCATTGAGACGGATCAACGTCATGCCCCTGGGCAGCGCTGCCCTGGCCGGGACCACCTTCCCCATCGACCGGGCCTATACGGCTGAAATCCTGGAATTTCCCGAAGTGTCGAGAAACAGCATGGATTCGGTTTCGGACCGGGATTTTGTCCTTGAATTTTTATCCGCAGCATCCATCGCCATGGTCCATTTCAGCCGCTTGTCCGAGGAACTGATCCTCTGGTCCGGCAGGGAGTTCGGTTTCGTGGAATTGCCGGACGCATTTACCACCGGCAGTTCCATCATGCCCCAGAAGAAAAACCCCGATGTCTGTGAACTGGTCAGGGGTAAAACCGGGCGGGTTTTTGGAAGCCTGACCGCCCTTCTAACACTGATGAAATCCCTGCCCATGACCTATAACCGGGACATGCAGGAGGACAAGGAACCCCTTTTTGACGCCGTGGACACCCTTTCAGCCTGTATCGACATTTACGCCGAAATGATTCCCCGCATTGCGGTCAACAAGGAGGCCATGTTCGCGGCAGCGATGAAAGGGTATCTCAATGCCACGGATCTGGCGGATTATCTGGCGGCCAGGGGGGTCCCCTTCAGAACGGCCCATCACATTGCCGGCGCCGCCGTCGCGTTTGCCCTCGAGGGGCGAAGGGAACTCGACGAACTGTCTCTTAGTGAATTAAAGGGGTTTTCTCCCGTTATTGAACAAGATATTTTCGACGCCCTCACGCCTGGGCGGATGATCGACAGAAGAATCTCCTACGGGGGTACGGCAACGGAAAACGTCAAAAAAGCCATTGAACAGGCCGCGAGGGAATTAGCGAATGAAGAAACACACTAAATACTGGATACCCTGCATTCTCTTTGCCCTCATGGCAACATCCCTGCTCCTGCACGGCTGCGGCAAAAAAGGTGACCCCATTCCAAAATATCCCTTTAAGGCCATGGGCAAGGCAATTGAAATCCATTAAATTTTTTAAAATGAGCGGCTGCGGGAATGATTTTATCTTCATTGACAACCGGAAGAACATTGTCGATGTGGACAATATCCCCGACTTGGTGAAAAAGGTCTGCCGGAGAAGAATGTCCGTGGGTGCGGACGGTCTGATGCTGATTGAAAATTCCAAAAATGCGGATTTCAAATGGCGCTTTTACAACTCCGATGGCAGCCTTGCGGAAATGTGCGGTAACGGTGCCCGGTGCGCGGCACGCTTCGCCCGTGAAAACGGCATCGCCGGGGAAAAAATGAGCTTTGAAACCGATGCGGGGGTTATCCATGCCGAGGTGTTAGGTGACCGGGTCCGGATCAGAATGACGGATCCGTCTGAAATCCAGGAAGATATTATACTTAAGACCGGTGAAGTGGCTGTGGCGATGAGCTTTGTCAACACCGGTGTCCCCCATGTCGTGATATTCAACCAGGACATTCATGGCCTGGATATCATCCCCGTGTCCCGTGAAATTCGGTTTCACGAAAGGTTTGCGCCGGCTGGAACCAACGTGAATTTCGTCGGTTTCAGGGATGACGGCGCTATCGACATCAGGACCTATGAGCGGGGGGTTGAAGATGAGACCCTGGCCTGTGGAACGGGTGCCGTGGCCGGTGCCATGGTGGTTTCCCGAAAAACCGGCCGGAAGCCGCCTTTGTCGCTCAGAACGAAAAGCGGAGGGATGCTGACGGTCTATTTCATATTGAAGGGGAACGGGTTTTCAGACGTATTTCTGGAAGGAGACGCCCGGATCATTTACACCGGAATACTCGGCAAAGACGCCTGGCAATATGCGGATTAAAGGGTATGGCTGATCAGGTCCATTAGCGGCGGGATGAATTTACACACGGCATACATTTCGGTAGGTTCGAACATGGGGGACAAACTGGCCAATTGCCGGGTGGGTATTAACGCGCTTTCGGCCGCAACGCCCTGCACCCGCCTGGTGGACGCCTCCCTGTTTTACAAAACCGAGCCCATGGATTTCAAGGACCAGGACTGGTTCATCAATGCCGTTGTCCGGATTGAAACGGATCTTTCGCCTTCCGGCCTGTTGAAAACCCTGAAGGGCATACAGGAAAATGCCGGCCGGAAACAGGGCCAAATCCGTTTCGGCCCCAGGATTCTGGATCTGGACATCATTTTCTATGATGATCTGGTGATGGAGGCGGATGGCCTCACCATTCCCCATCCCCGTATGCAGGAAAGAAGGTTTGTGTTAAAGCCGTTATGTGATATAAACCCGGATATCGTTCATCCGGTCATGGGGAAAAAGGTTCGGGTACTGATGGACCATTTGGATGAAAACGAAGGAAAGGTGGTGGAGCTGCCATGATCCGGCTTCTCGTTTATATGCTCCTGTTTTATGTGGGGTTCAGGGTTGTCCGCACCCTTATGGGAAGAACACCGTCCAGAAGAGAATCGGAGCAGGGCGGCGGGGTCGGCAGGATTGACGACGTGATGATCCAGGACCCCGTCTGCGGTGTGTATTTTCCCATGCGGGACGGGGTCTATTTAAAGCATGAGGGAAGGGACATGTATTTCTGTTCCCCGGAATGCAAAGATACGTATTTGAAACAAAACGAAAAGAGTTCGTGAAAAGTTGCAATTCTCGGGCGGATTACCCGGAATAACCGAATTGAAAACAAAAATCAGGAGGATGGTTAATGAAATTTTTTATTGATACCGCCAATATTCAGGAGATTAAAGAGGCCAACGACATGGGCATGGTGGACGGCGTGACCACCAACCCCACACTGATCGCCAAGGAAGGGCGGGATTTCGAGGAAGTAATTAAGGAAATCTGTGCAGTGGTTGACGGCCCGGTCAGCGCCGAGGTCATCAGCACGGATACCCAGGGAATGCTGAAGGAAGCCCGGCATCTGGCAGGTCTTCACGAAAATATCGTCGTCAAGATCCCCATGACCATCGATGGACTGAAGGCCGTCCGTACCCTTTCCCAGGAGGGGATCAGAACCAACGTCACCCTGGTTTTTTCACCGCTCCAGGCCCTTATGGCGGCAAAAGCGGGCGCTTCCTATGTGAGCCCTTTTGTGGGTCGCCTGGACGATATTTCCCAGGAAGGGATGACGCTGGTGGAACAGATCGTGGACATCTACAGCAATTACGCCTTTGAAACGGAAATCATCGTGGCCAGCGTCCGGAACCCCCTTCACGTCCTGTCTTCAGCATTGATGGGGGCGGACATCGCCACTATTCCGTTTAATGTTCTTTCTAAACTGGCGGCCCATCCTCTGACAGACAAGGGGCTTGCGGCATTTCTGGCAGACTGGGAAAAAATGAAGAAATAACAGAATAATATGATAAACCTGAAAAAGATCAACAACATCCTGAGTCACCCCAATTACCTGACGCTGTTAAGGATCGCCGCAACCCCTGCCATCGTGGTGCTGTTGCTGTTTCCCAACCGGCTCTGCACATTTATGGCAGCCCTTATTTTCAGCGCCGCCGCCATCACCGATTACCTGGACGGGTATTATGCACGGACCAAGGGCCTGATCTCCAGTTTCGGGAAAATGATGGATCCACTGGCAGACAAGCTCCTGGTCTCTTCTTCCTTTATCATGCTGACCTCTCTGGGATGGATCCCCGCCTGGGTCGTGTGCGTGATTATCGGCCGGGAACTCGCAGTTACGGGTCTCCGGAACATCCTGGTGGAAAACGGCAAGGATATTTCCGCATCCAGCCTGGGTAAATATAAAACCGGCTTTCAGATCGCCGCCATCATTCCCCTGACCTTTCATTTTTCCTATTTCGGCGTGAACCTTCATGCCATCGGCATGTTTTTCATGTGGGGGGCGCTGGCTTTCACCGTTTGGTCCGGCGCGGACTATTTTATCCGGTTCAGAAGTTTGCTGAATGTGTGAAATTTTAATTGACAAAACCAGCGCGATTAAGTAGTAATCCACTTTCATTTTGAGCGGGAATAACTCAGTGGTAGAGTGCGACCTTGCCAAGGTCGAAGTCGCGGGTTCAAATCCCGTTTCCCGCTCCATCCCCTTTGGCGGCATAGCCAAGTGGTAAGGCAGCGGCCTGCAAAGCCGTTATCCATCAGTTCGAATCTGATTGCCGCCTCCATAATAAAAACAAGGACTTGGAAGAAATTTTGAGTCCTTTTTTTATTGCCTGGAAAAGGTTTGCCCCACACTATGCCCCACAATCTGAACCAAATTAATGCTTCTCCCCTGAAACAAAAAGCCCCGCATCACTCCAAGACGATACTGGGGAAACGCAGCAAGTGCCAATTTTCTTTAGGTAACCGTTCACAGGGCCAATAAC